>NZ_JAERRE010000012.1:0-192228 GCF_016735645.1 Pseudomonas sp. B7 | reverse complement strand
CTCGCGCCGTGATCGCTGCGCAGCGCGATGCTGATCTCGCTGGTGGTGTCGTCGATGCGCAGTTCGTTGGCGCGGCTGCCCTTGTATTCCTTGCTCTTGACCGTGGCCAGGGTCTTGAAGTCCGGCAATTTGTACGGCGGCAGGTTGGCGCCGTGGTACAGGCAACCGGTGATCAGCGGCTGGTCGGGATCGCCTTCGAGGAAGGTGATCAGCACTTCCATGCCGACCCGCGGAATGTTGATCGAGCCAAAGGTCTCGGCGGCCCAGCTGGAGGCCACGCGCATCCAGCAGGAGGTCTTGTCGTCGTGCTGGCCTTCGCGGTCCCAGAAGAACTGCACCTTCACCCGGCCGTATTGGTCGCAGAAGATTTCTTCGCCTTCGGGGCCGGTGACCACGGCGCTTTGCGAACCGAGGACTTTGGGTTTCGGGTGGTCCAGCGGCGGACGGTACGGCACGTCCCACGGGATGGCGCTGAAGCGGTTGCGATAGCCCTGATGGAAATCGTCTTTGTTGTCGGTGGTGTCGCTGGTCACCGACTCTTCCAGTACTTGCGGCTGCTTGCCTTCGTGGAAGATTTCGGTGAGCAGCCACAGGTCGTTCCACGTCGGGTTGGCGTGGTCGGTCAGGGCCAGAAAATGTCCGGTAACCAGGATCGGCTGGTCGCTGTTGCCCTCGGCCAGGCGATAGTCGCTGCGATGGCGTTCGAGGTTGCGGTTGGCCAGGTGCTTGCCACGCTCGCGGTCCACGAAACGGCCCGGGTAGTCGTAATCCTCCAGATCCGGCTGGGCGCTGCTTTTGGCGTCGCTCTCCAGCTCGATCTTCGGTTTGACGAAGTCATAATCGCGTCGCTTGGTGCGGCTGGTGCGGGTGGCCAGGCGCAGGCCGAAACGCTTGACCACCGGTTGGTCCGCCACCAGCCCGGAGTCCTGCTGATAGGCCACGGGCGCGAGTTTCGGGAACACCGTCTGGTCATCGCCGAAGGTCAGTTTGTGGCCGCTGGACGTGTGCTGGAAGTGGTAGTGAATGCCCTCTTCTTCACACAGGCGCTGGACGAAATGCAGGTCCGATTCGTCGTACTGCGTGCAGTAGATCCGCTCGGGATACACCGCACTCAACTGGAAGTGGTAATCGCTGGCCAGAATGCCGTGCTCTTCCAGCACCTGACTGATGATCTGCTGCACGGTCATCTGCTGGAAGATGCGCTGGTTGAAGCGGTGCGCAAGGTACGCAAGCTGCGGGCGCAGGGAGATTTTGTAGCGGGTCAGGCGCTTGCCCGCCTCGCCCTGGGCGATGCTGTAAATCAGCCCGTGGATCCCGGTTCCGCTCGGCGAGAGCTGAAGAAACGCCAGTTTGTGCAGCAGGCTTTCGAGGTTGATCGAGGCCTTTTCGCTGACCAGTTCCAGCTCGAATTCGAAAGGCGTGTTGAGGGCTTCCCGACCGGTAAACGACAGCACCTGGAAATCGCTGTCCGCGCCATCGATGGTCAGATTGAAATGGGGCTGGTTGGCCGGTGAGAACATTCCCTTGTCCCTTACGCAATGCTGCGACGCCGCCAGATCGCTAAGGATCTGGCGGCAAAAATTCTTTGAGTAGTGAAAGTGCCTCGACCGGTGATATCACCCAAGAGGCGGCCAATGGCCATCAATTAGCATGCCAACTTTTTCAGACCCTTATAAGCCGGGGGGCTTGGTAGGTTTTCTTCGCAGATACGGCGAAAATTCCCACTGAGCTCGCCGAAAAGTGCGCAACTTCTTGCGCACTTCCGAAATTCCAGTTCAATACATCGGAACAACAGTACCTCGCCATAAAAACCTCAACTGACCGATACGCCTCAATGGGAACCCATGGGCTATCCTGCTGCCCACTTAAAGGTATCGACCGTTTTCAGATAGGAGGTTTGAATGCGTACCCTTGAACTGGCTGGTGTGCAGGTGCCGGTGATTGGCCAGGGCACCTGGCGCATGGGCGAAGACCGTTCGGCGCACAAGCGTGAAGTGGCGGCCCTGCGCAGTGGCATCGAACTGGGGATGACCTTGATCGACACTGCGGAAATGTACGGTGAAGGCGGTGCCGAAACCGTCGTCGGCGAAGCCATTGCCGGCCTGCGCGATCAAGTGTTTCTGGTGAGCAAGGTCTACCCGCACAACGCCAGCCGCCAAGGCATTCCCCAGGCCTGCGAGCGTAGCCTGCGCCGGCTCGACACCGATTACATCGACCTCTATCTGCTGCATTGGCGCGGCCAGTATCCGCTGGAAGAAACCGTCGAGGCGTTCGAACGTCTGCGCGAGGACGGCAAGATCGGTCGCTGGGGCGTCTCGAACTTCGACGTCGACGATCTCGAAGAACTGTCGCATTCGGCCTGCGCCACCAATCAGGTGCTGTACAACCTGGAAGAGCGCGGTATCGAATTCGACCTGCTGCCGTGGTGCCAACAGCAGCGCATGCCGTTGATGGCGTACTGCCCGATCGGCCAGGGCGGCGCGATGCTGGCCGAGCCGGTGCTGAAACAGATTGCCGCTCGTCACGGCGTGACCCCGGCGCAGGTTTCGCTGGCGTGGATTCTGCGTCAGGATGGGCTGATTGCGATTCCCAAGGCCGTGCGCCCGGAACACGTGCAGCTCAATGCACAAGCGGCGCAGCTGCCACTCGATGGCGGGGATCTGGCGGCGCTGGACCAGGTGTTTCATGCGCCACAACGCAAGCAGCGGCTGGCCATGGTCTGAGCCACCGCCGACTGACAGAGGGCTTCGCCATGAGAAGCACTGATCAGGACGATCCATTCAACCTGCAACGCTTCGTGCTCGCCCAGGACCCGGTGTTCGAACGGGTTCAGCGCGAGCTCGACGAGGGCCGCAAGCGCAGCCACTGGATGTGGTTCGTGTTCCCGCAGTTCGCCGGGCTCGGCGGCAGCGAGATGTCGCGGCGCTTCGCGATCAACTCGGCGCCGGAAACCCGCGCCTATCTCGACCACCCGTTGCTCGGCGCCCGGCTGCGGACTTGCACGCAGCTTGTACTGAATGTTCAGCAGCGTTCGATTGCCGAGATTTTCGGCCATCCGGACGACCTGAAATTCCACTCATCGATGACCCTGTTCGCTCAGTTCGCTGACGACGACAGCCTCTGGCATCAGGCGCTGGAGCGTTATTTCCACGGTATTCAGGACGAATGGACCCTGCAACTGCTGGACTCAAAACAGGCCCAGTTGCCCCCCGATCAGGGTTGAAAAATCGTCGTCGACAAACGGCAGGATCGCATCTGCCACCGGTTGCAGCTGGCGGGTGATGTAGTGGTCGTAGTCGATGGCCGCGCGACGCACTTCCAGCGGCTCGGGCCCGGCCAGGGTGATGACGTAGCTGATCCAGCCACCGTTCTGGTATTGCCGCGGGCGGCCGTGTTGCGCGTTGTAATCGTCGGCCAACCGTGCGGCACGAACATGAGGCGGCACGTTGCGTTCGTAGTCATCGAGAGTCCGGCGCAGGCGCTTGCGATAGACCAGTCGCTCGTCGAACTCGCCGGCCAGGGTCTTGCGCACATACTCGCGCACGTAATCCTGATACGGCTTGCGCTGGAAGATCCGCTCGTACAGTTCCTGCTGAAATTGCCGGGCCAGCAGCGACCAGTCGGTGCGCACAGTTTCCAGGCCTTTGTAGACCATTTCCTCGCTGCCGTCGGCGCGGGTCACCAGGCCGGCGTAGCGCTTTTTGCTGCCCTCCTCGGCGCCGCGAATCGTCGGCATCAAAAAGCGCTTGTAGTGAGTTTCGAACTGCAATTCGAGGGCGCTTTCCAGACCGTATTGCTCACGCACATGCTCGCGCCACCAATCGTTGACGTGCTGCACCAAGGCCCGACCGATTTGCGCCGCTTCTTCCTGACCGTGGGGGCGACGCAGCCAGACGAAGGTCGAGTCGGTATCGCCATAAATCACCGCATGCCCCTGGGCCTCGATCAACTGCCGGGTGCGCAGCATGATTTCGTGGCCGCGCAGGGTGATCGAGGACGCCAGTCGCGTATCGAAAAACCGGCAACCGCTGGAACCGAGCACGCCGTAGAAGGCGTTCATGATGATCTTCAGCGCCTGGGACAACGGCGCGTTGTGTTCGCGCTTGGCGGTCTCGCGGCCCTCGGCGACCCGGGCGACGATGGACGGCAGGCAATGTCGGGTGCGAGAGAAACGAGCGCCGCGAAAACCCGGTACCGAATCGCTGTCGTCGGGATGCTGCAAGCCTTCGATCAGCCCCACCGGGTCGATCAGAAAAGTGCGGATGATCGACGGATAAAGGCTCTTGTAGTCGAGCACCAGCACCGATTCGTACAGCCCCGGTTGCGAGTCCATGACAAACCCACCGGGGCTGGCCTGCGGAGGATTAGTGCCGAGGTTCGGCGCCACAAACCCCTGGCGGTGCATCAGCGGCATATACAAATGGGTGAACGCCGCCACCGAACCACCGATGCGATCCGCCGGCAGGCCGGTGACGCTGGCGCGCTCCAGCAAAAATTTCAGCAATTCGGTCTTGGCGAAGATCCGCGTGACCAGTTCGCAGTCCTTGAGGTTGTATTTGGCCAGCGCCGGTTTGTCCTCGGCGAACATGCGGTTGATCTCGTCCATGCGCTGGTACGGGTTGTCGATCGACTTGCCCTCGCCGAGCAGGGTCTGGGCGACGTTTTCCAGGCTGAACGACGGAAAGCTCCAGGTCGCCGAACGCAGGGATTCGATGCCGTCGATGATCAACCGTCCCGCCGCTGCAGCGAAGTAGTGATTGCGGCTACCGTGTTCGCGCCACTGCATTTCCTCGCCGCCGCGCCCGAGTTTGAGCGGCACGCCGAGGCGTCGGGCGTGTTCGTGGAGGATGCGCAGATCGAACTGCACGAGGTTCCAGCCGATGATCGCGTCGGGGTCGTGACGGGCGAACCAGTCATTGAGTTTCTTGAGGATCAGGGTCCGCGATTCGCAGTACTCGAGGTCGAAGTCGACGATGCTGTGATCGCCGTTCGGCGCGCCGAGCATGTACACCTGCCGTTCGCCGCAGCCTTCCAGCGCGATGGAGTACAGCTCGCCCTGCTCGGTGGTTTCGATGTCCAGCGAGACCAGCCGCAGTTGCGGACGATAGTCGGGCGCAGGCTTGAGGTGGGCGTCGAGCAACACGCCGTCGGCATCGGGCGTGCCGCTGAACCACACCGGCGCGGTGATGAAACGCTCCATCAGGTAGCGCTCGGGGGGGCGCACGTCGGCTTCGAAGACATCGACACTGTGACGGTTGAGCGCGGTTTCGAGGCGCATCAACTGACCGTGTTGCTGGCAGTACAGACCGAGCACCGGGCGATGCTCGAAATCCTGCAAAGCCAGGGGACGCAGTTCGACGTTCTTTTCGTCCGCCAGCACCCGCTCGGCCTGCTCACGCTGCGCCGCCGGGATGAACGCCACCGACGGCTGATGCGGCAGACGCACACGGCGCGGCCCGGCGTCGGTCGCCAGCCAGAACTCGACTTCGGTGCCGGCCGGGGTGTCGCGCCAATGCCGGGTCAGGACGAAGCCCTGCTGTAAATCCACCACTGCAACCTCAGGAATTGATTCAGACGGGCATTCTACGCGGCATTGCCGTAACCCGTGACAAAGGCCTCGCCATGAAAAACCCGGTCAAATGACGTTTTTTGCGTGTTATCTGCCGTTTTGCGGCCTTGCCCTGCGCGCCTGCGTCTACGATGCTTGGAGAACAACGACAACACCTGAGTAACCGCCATGAAAACCGTCGCCCAGCTGCTCAAGCTCAAAGATCCGAAAAATCAGGAAGTGCACCAGATCAAACCCGATCACATGGTGCTCGAAGCGCTGATGAAAATGGCCGAGAAGAACGTCGGCGCCCTGCTCGTGGTGGAAGACGACAACGTGGTGGGCATCATCAGCGAGCGTGATTACGCGCGCAAACTGGTGCTGCACGGGCGCTCCTCGGTGGGCACGCCGGTGCGCGACATCATGGTGGCGAACGTGATCACGGTGGACACCCACCAGACCGTCGATACTTGCCTGGGCATCATGTCCGACAAACGCCTGCGTCACTTGCCGGTGGTGGAGAACGGCAAGCTGATCGGCCTGCTGTCGATCGGCGACCTGGTCAAGGAAGCGATTGCCGAACAGGCCGAGCTGATCAAACAGCTGGAGCAGTACATTCGCGGAGAGTGATCAGCCGGGCCAATGCCGCGCAAAGACCGGCGCCAGCACCGGGTGCCGGTCGATGCGCTGCAGCCACGCATGGAAACCGGGTCGGGCCTGGCGCAGGTGTTCGCGGGCACCGGCCCAGCGCGTGACCACCGCCGCCAGCACATCCAGTGCGCCCGGTGTTTCATCGTCCAGGTACAGCTCGGCCGAGAACTGATCGGCAAACACCTCCCAGCTCCAGTGCAGTCGTTCCCGCGCACCCGCCATCAGATTCTGTCGCGAGGCCTCGTCCGGCATCACCAGCCAGCGTTCCGGGTAATCAATGATGCCGATGGCCGCATAACAATTGCTGACGATGTACACCAGGCCCCGAATCGCCTGATCGCGGTCAGCGCCGTTGGCCGGCAGCAGGCCGGATTGAGCAAAGCTTTGCCCCAGATGAATCAGAATCGCCGCACTTTCGGTGATGACACTGCCGTCCGGCAGTTGCAGGGTCGGGATCTGTTTGAGCGGATTGAGCCGCGCCAGCTCCTGGGCCGCTTCCGCACTGGCCTCGATATCGATGAAGCGGTAAGCCACCTGGCACAGCTCGAGCGCCGCCTCGATGGCCGCTGCTCCTGAATTGCGATGTCCGTAGAGCTGATACATATCCCCTCCTCCACTGCGAAAGGCATCCTGCCTGGCCCTATTTATAGCTGTTGTATCGAATTTGGCACGGATTGCGCATTCATCGGCAGCTTGCGAATCCCTGATCTCGCAAAACAGCGCTGGCGGTGCCCATCCCGCACCAAGAGCAATCAGCGAACGCTATCCGCGTTCTTGTAAGGTGCGATACCGAACCAAAAGTTCGCGTATCCGAGCTGGCAACAAGGAGTTCACCGCGTGAATCTTGATCTGCTGCGCCACACTCTTCTCTCCGTGCCCCTGTACCTGCGCCGTGTTCGTCCTGCGGACAGTCCGTGCATACCTTTTATTACCTGAACCGCTTGCACTATTTATTTTTTAAATAGCACGCAAGAAGTCATTGCGTGCGCGCTGTATTAATGAATGCAAGAACACATTGTTCGACAATAACTTTCAGACAGCACACCGATACAACTTTTGCTGTTCGGCGTTAATGTCCGAAGCGCACCAAAACTGTACTTTCAATCATTACACCGAGCCCGACTTTATTTAGACAAAAACAAGGAACATCGCCTGTGACCCGCTAAAACACTGACCCGCACCAAATCAGTCCGCCACGCACCATCACGCGTCCTGGCCGACACGAGAACAGCCGCTCTATCTCGCTGAACAGCGCGATACCGCGCCAAGCCTGTCTCGCCCTGAAAAAAGCCCTGAAAACAGGGCTGTCGGGAGGTTATGCGCCCATGAAAACCGGCGTGCCTGATGAAACTTATATAAATGCGACATACGTATCATCCGTGAAATAACCGCTACACATTTGTTTACTGTTTGGCACAGCGGTTGCTATTGCATCAACCATGAGGGCAAGAATGACATTCGCCACTCAGTCATAAAAGAACAGCCACGGACCGGATCAATGAACTATCGAAGTCGACGTTACTGAAGCAATAAGCTGCACAAGCCCTGTTCAATAGATAGTTCAACTATCGGCTTCTGCACACCCGTATGAAAGTTGCGACCACTCACTCGAACAACGCTGTGTTGTTCGAACGGCACCTTATTGCCCTTCATCCACCCGAGGGAGCTTTAATGAACGATGCGGTAAAGCACAGAACGCCGCCGGGGTCAGTACCGAACGCAGCGCTTGCGTCGGTGGCGGGTCGGCCCGTCTACAAGGCCAACACGTCGCAGCCCGGCGGCCTGAACAAACAGCAGATGCTGTTGCTGGTGGCGGTGTCGGCGCTGATACACGGCGGCGCCTGGTGGTTTTTCCAGCAAGCGCGGGCCGAGCCGCTGCCCACGCCGCCGGAAATTCCGGAAATGACCGTCGAGCTGACCAGCCCGACACCGCCGGCCCCGCCGACACCGGAACCGCCGCCCCCGCCACCGCCACCGCCCGAACCGGAACAACCGGTGGAAGACGAGGACGCGGTCAAGCCGCCGCCCAAACCGGTGGAGAAACCCAAGCCGATCGAAAAACCGAAACCGGTCGAGAAACACAAACCGGTGAAAAAGGCCGAGCCGCCGAAAGCGCCGCCCGCCCCTGCGCAACCGGCCGCGCCTGCCGCTCCGGCCACCCCGAGCGCGCCTCCGGCACCTGCGGCGGCACCGGGCCCGGTGAAAGAGTCAGCGGCGATTTCCGGTCTCGCCAGCCTCGGCAACCCGCCGCCGGAATACCCATCGCTGGCCCTGCGGCGCAACTGGGAAGGCAGCGTTGTGCTGCGGATTCAGGTGCTGGCCAACGGTCGCGCCGGCTCGGTGACGGTGACCAAATCCAGCGGCAAGCCGCAACTGGATGACGCAGCGGTCGCAGCGGTGAAGGCCTGGAAGTTCATCCCGGCCAAACGCGGCGACACACCGATCGACGGCTTCGCCACCCAGACCATCGATTTCAAATTGCCGCAATGACGGCACGACAACCGAACTCACAACCGATTAACGCAAGCGAGGTGTAGCCATGAACGATTCTCTGTCTTCGATGATTGTCCCCGGCGTGCTCTGGGGGCTGGTGCTGTTTTCCGTGGTCAGCTGGGCGATCCTGCTGGTCAAGTCGGCGCAATACCTGCGCCAGAAAACCCAGAACAAGCAGTTCAGCAAAGCCTTCTGGGGCGCGCCGGATCTGCTGACCGCCGCCGAACACGCCAGCCAGTATCCGGGCTCGCTGGCGCGGATCGCCAGCAGCGGTTTCGAAGCCCTGCTGGTGGAAGAATCCCCGCGCACCACCCAACAACTGGCGCACACCATCAACCGTTCCGATCGACTGGAACGCAACCTGCGCCAGCAGATCCAGAAGGAACGTCGCTCATTGGAAAACGGCCAGGCGATCCTCGCCAGTATCGGCAGCACCGCGCCGTTCATTGGCCTGTTCGGCACCGTGTGGGGAATCATGGAAGCCCTGCAAAGCATCGGCGCCAGCGGCTCGGCCAGCCTGGAAACCGTGGCCGGGCCGATCGGCCACGCGCTGATCGCCACCGGTGTGGGGATTGCCGTCGCGGTGCCGGCGGTGCTGATTTACAACTTCTTCCTGCGGCGCCTGAAGCTGGCTTCGGCGGACATGGATGACTTCGCCCACGACTTCGACGCCCTTGCCTCGCGCAGTGCGTTTTCCATCAGCCGCCAGGCCATCGCCAAATCCACGGCCGCCGTGCGGGAGGCCAGCTGATGTCCTTTTCCACTCAAGACAGCGATGAAGTGCTCAGCGAAATGAACGTCACGCCGCTGGTGGACGTGATGCTCGTGCTGCTGGTGGTGTTCATCGTCACCGCACCGCTGATGACCAACGCGATCAAGGTCAACCTGCCAAAAACCGACGCCGTCGCCCCCGCCGAAAAGAAGGATCCGGTGGTGGTCAGCGTCGATCAGGACGGCAAGTTCTTCCTGGCCAAGACCGAGCTGGCGCCGGAATCACTGGAGGCCAGCCTCAAGGAAGTCAAGGCCAAAGATGCTGACGTGCGCGTGCAGCTGCAGGCCGACTCCGCCGTGAATTACGGCCAGGTCGCCAAAGCCATGGCGTCCATCGAGCGCTCGGGCATCACCAAGATATCGGTGATGACCACCCGCGGACGGCGGGGCCGGGCGCGCCGTGTGGGCCGCGCCCGGCACCGCTCGTTGAATCCCGTCGCAATCGGCCGACCGAAAAAACGCAGCGCGTCTTCGGAGGGGATCGGCTTGCTTGAAGAAAGTGGTTTTCGCGGCGCGGCACCACCGTGCTCCGTGCAAAGAGGGCTCACAAGGCCATTTCGATAAACGTCTAACAAAGTCGGAAACAACCATGCTGATGAACACTCCACGCTTCACGCTCAAACCCTTGGTGGCGACGATTTCCCGCCACCGTTTCGTTCCGTTGTACCTGGTGGCCATGGGGATGGGCGCCGGGGTTCAGGCCGCCGAGGACGACAACGGCGTCCCGGCCGCCGCTGCGGTGGTTGCGCCGACCACGCAACTGCAACGGGTCGAAGTGACCGGTTCGGCGATTCGCCGGGTCGATGCGGAAACGGCGGTGCCGATCACCGTGCTCAAGGCCGATGAACTGCGCAAACAGGGCGTGACCACCACCGCCGAACTGGTGCAGCGCATCACCGGCAGCCAGTCGATCAACAACAGCGCAGGCTCGGTCGGCGCAGCCACCGGCGGCGCATCGTTTGCCGACATGCGCGGCATCGGCGCGAACAAGACGCTGGTGCTGCTCAACGGTCGCCGGCTGGCCAACAACGCCCTGTCGGGCACCAACTCGGCCGGCGGCGCGGTGGATCTGAACATGATCCCGTTTGCCGCGATCGAGCGCGTGGAAGTGCTGCGCGACGGCGCCTCGGCCCTGTACGGCACCGACGCCATCGGCGGCGTGATCAACTTCATCACCAAGAAATCCATGACCGACGGCCAGCTCACCCTCGGCGGCGAAACCCCAACCCACAGCGGCGGCGGTGCGACCAAGGACATGAGCGCCAGTTGGGGCTACGGCGATCTGGAGCAGGACCGCTTCAACGTGCTCGGCGTGTTCAACTACAACAAGCAACAGAACCTCGACGCCAACGACCGCTCCTTCGCCCGTGACTACGTGCCCGGCCGAGGTCTCGACCAGACCTCCGGCACCGCGTTCCCCGGCAACTACAGCCAGAACGGCAACGCCACCAACCCGCTGGCCAACAGCAATTGCAACGGCCCCAACCTGGTGGCCCGCGACGGCCTCTGCCGCTTCAGCACCCGGGAATTCATCGACCTGGTGCCGCAGACCGAGAAGACGTCGTTCTTCGGCAAGACCACCGGCAAACTGGCCGACGACCACAACGTCAACCTTGAATACTTCTGGTCGCGCAACAACAACGCCACCGCTGTCGGCCCGGCGCCATTGACCGGCCTGAGCCTGGATTCGTCCTCGCCCTACTACCCCGGCAACGGCATCACCCCGGCGCCCACCGATTTTGCCCTCGACCCGACGCAACCGGTGGACGTGAACTGGCGCGAAACCGCCGCCGGCCCGCGTGAATCGAAAGACCAGAACACCAGCCAGCGCTTTTTGCTGAGCTTCGACGGTCTGGTGGGCGGCTGGGACTACAACGTCGGCGCCTCGTACAACCAGAACAAGATCGTCTCCAGCGTTACCAGCGGCTACGTCAGCGATCAGGCGATGATCGACGGTCTGGCCAGCGGCCTGCTCAACCCGTTCGGCCCGCAGACCAGCGCCGGTCAGCAATACATCGACCAGGCCGCGTACCACGGCGCCTATTCCACGGCGGTCGGTCGGGTCGCCGGTTTCGACGGGCGGATCAGTCGCGAAATCGGTGACTGGTTCGGCGCCGGCCCGTCGGGTCTGGCACTGGGCGGCGAGTACCGCAAAGAGAAATTCCACCAGGACTTCGAAGCCTTCGCCGGCGACATCCAGAGCCTGGGCATCGACCCGGCCGGCAGCGTCGAGGGCGACCGCAGCGTTAAAGCCGCCTACGCGGAAATCAACGTGCCGGTGCTCGACAGCCTGGAATTGTCCGCCGCCGTGCGTCACGACAAATACAGCGACTTCGGCAGCACCACCAACCCGAAATATTCGTTCCGTTATCAGCCGCTCAAGGAGCTGGTGGTGCGCGGCGCGTACAGCGAAGGCTTCCGCGCGCCGTCGCTGTATGAGTTGTATTCGCCGCGCAGCATCACCTTCACCCAGGGCTACTACAACGACCCGGTGCTGTGTACTGGCGGCGTGGTGCAACCGGGCGGCAACGGCGGGCGCGATTGCGGTCAGCAGTTCCTCAACCAGATCGGCGGCAACGAAGACCTGGCCCCGGAGAAGGCGCGCAACGTGACGCTGGGCTTTGTCTATCAGCCGGTCAGCAATCTGTCCGTGGGCCTGGATTTCTGGTGGATTCACATCTCCAACCAGATCCAGCCGTTCCCGGAATCCACCGTGTTCGATCAGGCCGGCAGCTACCCTGACCGCTTCGTGCGCAACGCCGACGGCACGCTCAATTACATCGTCACCGGCAACGCCAACCTCGGCATCGTCGAAACCAACGGCGTCGATGTGTCGCTGGACTATCGCTTCCCGAACACGCCGTACGGTCAATTCGGCCTGGGCCTGCAAGGCACTTATGTCGACGAGTACGACTTCCAGAGCACCATCAAGGGCCCGTTCACCGACAAGGTCGGCGACTTCCGGGGTGACGGTGTGATCGCCCGCTGGAAACACAACCTGACCGGTTCCTGGACCTTCGGCGCCGCCCGCGCGGCACTGACCAACCGCTTCACCACCGGCTACAACGACTACGACCGCGAGACCAACGCGCGGGTCGCGTCGTACTCGGTGTGGGACCTGTCGGCCGGTTACACCTTCGACAAGGTGCTGGACGTCGATGCCGGGGTGAAGAACCTGTTCGACCGCGATCCGCCGTTCTCCAACCAGGCCTACAACTTCCAGAGCGGTTATGACCCGCGCTACACCGATCCGCTGGGCCGTACGCTGTTTGCGCGCATGACGTACCACTTCTGAGTCCCGGTCGGGGCCGCGCAAGACTCCGGCCGGCCCCTTCCCCTTGCGAATTCGCATCCCGCAGCGGCCAGCCGCCGCTCCGGGCTTTTCCCGCTCAGAGGAACGACTTCATGACATTCATGCGCAACATGGCCGGCCTGCTGCTCGGCAGCGCGCTGCTGTGCAACGCGGCAGCTGCGCTGGCCGGCGGCAGCTACGCGATGACGGTGTACGGCGAGGCGCCGAAATACCCCGCCGGTTTCCAGCACTTCGATTTCGTCAATCCCGACGCCCCCAAGGGTGGCTCGCTCAGCCGCGCTTCGATGGAGATCGGTCAGTACAACTACATCACCCCGTATGCCGATCAGGGCATTTCCGTGGTGCAGGTCAACGACTGGGTGTATTCGCCGCTGGCGTTCCGCTCGCTGGACGAGCCCTACACCGTCTACGGTCTGGTGGCACAAACCATGGAGCGCGATCCCGACGGTCTGTGGGTGCGTTTCAACCTGAATCCCGAGGCGCGTTTCGCCGATGGCACGCCGATCACCGCCGAGGACGTGCGCTACACCTTCGAACTGTTGATGACCAAGGGCAGCCTGAGTTATCGCCAGCAATACGCCGACGTGCAGGACGTGCTGATCGAAGGCCCGCGGCAGATTCGCTTCACTTTCAAGAACAACCTCAACCGCACCCTGGCGCTGGATCTGGCGTCGCTGCGACCGGTGCCCGAGCACTGGTGGAAAACCCGCGACTTCGCCAACGGCGGCGGCTTCGAGCCTCCGCTGGGCAGCGGCCCGTACCGGGTGAGCAAGGTGGACGCAGGACGCAGCATCAGTTTTCAGAGAGATCCGCACTGGTGGGGCAAAGACCTGCCGGTCAGTCGCGGGATGTACAACTTCGACAGCCTGACCGTGAATTTCTACGGCGACACCGATGTCGCCCGACAATTGCTGCAGGCCGGCGCGTTCGACTACAACCGCGAGTTTTCCTCGTCCGGCTACGTGGTCGGCTACGACAGCCCGGCCCTGCGCGACGGTCGCCTGCAACAGGCAATTCTCGCCCCGGACAAACCGACCTGCGCCCAGGGGTTTGTGTTCAACCTGCAGAACCCGCTGTTCAAGGATCGCCGCGTGCGTCAGGCGCTGAGCCTGCTGTGGGATTTCGAGTGGACCAACAAGCAGATGATGCGCGGCTTCTACGTGCGCCAGAACAGCTACTGGCCGAAGAGTGAAATGGCCGCCACCGCGCTGCCCGACGCCGGGGAACTGGCGATCCTCGAACCGCTGCGCGGACAGATTCCGGACGAGGTTTTCAGCCGGGTCTATCAGGCGCCGAAAACCGATGGCAGCGGCTACATCCGCGACAAGCAGTTGCAGGCCCTGAAGCTGTTGGCCGAGGCCGGATGGACGCCGAAAAACAACCGACTGGTGAACGCCGCCGGCGAGCCCTTCGAATTCACCTTCCTCGACGGCCAGGGCGGCTTCGACCGCATGCTGCTGCCGTACAAACGCACCCTGGCGCAGATCGGCATCACCCTCAACTTGCGACGTATCGATTCGGCGCAATACATCAACCGGCTCAACGCCCGGGACTACGACATGATCGTCACCAGTTTCCCGCGCAGCGGCGATCCGATCGTCTCGCCGGGCCGCGAGTTGTACAGCCTGTACGCCTCACAGAGCGCCACGCAGGTCGGCAGTTCCAATTCGATGGTGCTGGCGGATCCTGCGGTGGACCGGCTGATCGACGGCCTGGTCCAGGCCAATACCCGCGACGCCATGGTGCGTTACGCCCGCGCCCTCGACCGGGTGCTGCAATGGGGTGACTACATGATTCCCAACTACTACTCCAAAGGCACGCCGACGGTGTATCAGAACCGCTTTGGCAGGCCACCTGTGCAGCCGATTTACAGCGAAGGCCTCGACACCTGGTGGGAGGTCTCGGCCAAGCCGCTGACCAATCAGCAGATGAGTGCCTTGCGCCAGCTCGCGGGGGGCCAGTGACATGTGGCGTTATCTGAGTCGACGTCTGTTGCTGATCATCCCGACGCTGCTGTGCATTCTGGTGGTCAACTTCGTCATCGTGCAGGCCGCGCCCGGCGGCCCGGTGGAACAAGCCATCGCCCGCCTGCAAGGCTTCGGCGGGCACAGCATGGGCGGCGCCAGCGAGGTCACCGCGATCGGCGGTGCCGGGCGCAGCAGCCGTGGCCTGGACCCGGCGCTGATCGAAGAGATCAAACACCACTACGGCTTCGACAAGCCGATGCACGAACGCCTGTGGCTGATGCTCAAGAACTACGCGCAACTGGATTTGGGCAGCAGCTTCTTTCGCGGTGCGAAGGTGACCGATCTGATTGTGCAGAAACTGCCGGTGTCGCTGTCCCTCGGCCTGTGGGCGACCTTGATCACCTACCTGATTTCGATCCCGCTGGGCATTCGCAAGGCAATCAAAAACGGTAGCGCGTTCGATGTCTGGAGCAGTACGGCGATCATCGTCGGTTACGCGATGCCGGCGTTTCTGTTCGCGATTCTGTTGATCGTGGTGTTCGCCGGGGGCAGCTACGTCAACTGGTTTCCGGTGCAGGGCCTGGTTTCGGACAATTTCGACAGCCTGAGCCTGTGGGGCAAGGTCGGCGACTACCTCTGGCACCTGGTGTTGCCGGTGACGGCGCTGGTGATCGGCGGTTTTGCGACGCTGACGATCCTGACCAAAAACAGCTTCCTCAACGAGATCAGCCGCCAGTACGTGATCACCGCGCGCGCCAAGGGCCTGACCGAAAGGCGCGTGCTCTACGGCCATGTGTTTCGCAACGCAATGCTGCTGGTGGTGGCCGGAGTGCCATCGGCATTGATCGAGGTGTTTTTCGCCGGCTCGCTGCTGATCGAAACCATCTTCAACCTCGACGGCCTCGGGCGCATGAGCTACGAAGCGGCGGTGTCGCGGGACTACCCGGTGGTGTTCGGCACGCTGTTTCTGTTCACCCTGTTCGGCCTGTTGATCAAGCTGATCGGCGACCTCTGCTACACCCTGCTCGACCCGCGCATCGACTTCTCGGCGAGGACTGCCTGATGTTCACACTCTCCCCTCTGGGCCGGCGGCGCATCGCCCAATTCAAGGCCAACCGTCGCGGGCGCTGGTCGCTGTGGCTGTTCATCGGGCTGTGCCTGATCTGCCTCGGCGGCGAACTGATCGCCAACGACAAACCGCTGGTGATCCGCTACCACAACGCCTTTTACTTCCCGATCCTCAGCGATTATCTGGAAACCGATTTCGGCGGCGAACTGCCGTTCCAGCCGGATTACGCCAGCAATTACGTACACAAACTGATCGAGGATCAGGGCGGCTGGATGCTGTTCCCACCGATCCCGTTCAGCTACGACACGGTCAATTACGACCTCACCGAACCGGCGCCGAGCCCGCCGTCCTCGAGCAACTGGCTGGGCACCGACGATCAGGCGCGGGACGTGTTGGCGCGGGTGATTTTCGGCACGCGGATTTCGATTCTGTTTGCGCTGATCCTCACCGCCGTCAGTGCGCTGGTCGGCATCGTGGCCGGGGCGTTGCAGGGTTATTACGGCGGCTGGGTCGACTTGCTCGGGCAGCGGGTGCTGGAGATCTGGTCGGGGCTGCCGGTGCTGTACCTGCTGATCATTTTGTCGGGGTTCGTCTCGCCGAGTTTCTGGTGGCTGCTGGGGATCATGGCGCTGTTTTCCTGGCTGGCACTGGTGGATGTGGTGCGCGCCGAGTTCCTGCGCGGGCGCAGCCTGGAATACGTCAAGGCCGCGCGGGCCCTGGGCCTGACGGACAGCGAGCTGATGCGCCGGCACATTCTGCCCAACGCCATGACCTCCACCCTCACCTACCTGCCGTTCATTCTGACCGGCGCCATCGCCACCCTCACCGCGCTGGATTTTCTCGGTTTCGGCATGCCCGCCGGCACCGCGTCGCTGGGTGAACTGATCGGCCAGGCCAAGCGCAATCTGCAAGCGCCGTGGCTGGGGCTGACGGCGTTTTTTGCCCTGGCGCTGATTCTGTCCTTGCTGGTGTTCATCGGCGAAGCCTGCCGTGACGCGTTCGATCCGCGATCCTGATCCCCGGAGCTGAAATGACCGACAACCTGATTGAAATCCGCGACCTGCGCGTCGCCTTCGCCGGGCACGAAGTGGTGCACGGCGTGAACCTCGACATCCGCCGTGGCGAATGCCTGGCACTGGTCGGTGAATCCGGCTCGGGCAAGTCGGTGACGGCGCACTCGATCCTGCGTTTGCTGCCAGGCAAGACCGTCAGTAGCACGGGCAGCATCCGCTACAACGGCGTGGACTTGCTGCACGCCAGCGAACAACAACTGCGCGGCTTGCGCGGCAATCGCATCGCGATGATTTTCCAGGAGCCGATGACCTCGCTGAACCCGTTGCACACGGTGGAAAAACAGATCAGCGAAGTGCTGGAGATCCACAAGGGACTCAAGGGCCGCGCCGCGCGCCAGCGCACGCTGGAGCTGCTGGAACTGGTCGGCATTCGCCAGCCGTTGCAGCGTTTGAAGGCCTATCCGCACCAGCTCTCCGGCGGCCAGCGGCAACGGGTGATGATCGCCATGGCGCTGGCCAACGAACCGGAATTGCTGATCGCCGATGAGCCGACCACGGCGCTGGACGTGACCGTACAGCAGAAGATTCTCGAGCTGCTGATCGAGTTGCAGCAACGCCTGGGCATGTCGCTGCTGCTGATCACTCACGACCTCAATCTGGTGCGACGCATCGCCCAACGGGTGTGCGTGATGCGCCACGGGGAGATCGTCGAACAGGCCGACTGCGAAACACTGTTCCGCGCCCCGCAGCATCCTTACAGTCGCCTGCTGATCGAGGCGGAACCGTCCGGCGCGCCGGTGCAGAGTCGCTACGATCACAACCTGCTGGAGGTGGACGATCTGAAAGTCTGGTTCCCGCTGCCCAAGGCGTTGTTCAGCTGCACCCAGCAATACATCAAGGCCGTGGACGGCGTGAGTTTCCGGCTGCAACGGGGCAAGACCCTGGGGATTGTCGGCGAGTCCGGCTCGGGCAAGTCGACGCTGGGCCAGGCGATTCTGCGGCTGGTGGAATCCGAGGGCGATATTCGCTTCGGCAACAAGCATTTGAGCCTGCTCAATCAGCGCTTGATGCGCCCGTTGCGCCGGCAGATTCAGGTGGTGTTCCAGGACCCGTTCGGCAGCCTCAGCCCACGGATGTCGGTGCAGCAGATCATCGCCGAAGGCCTGCTGACCCACGGCATCGGCACGCCCGAAGAACGTGAGGCTGCGGTGATCCGCGTCTTGAAGGAAGTCGGCCTCGATCCGCAGAGCCGGCATCGCTATCCCCATGAGTTCTCCGGTGGCCAGCGCCAGCGCATTTCCATCGCCCGCGCATTGGTGCTGGAACCGGCGTTGATTCTGCTCGACGAACCGACCTCGGCGCTGGATCGCACGGTGCAGAAACAGGTGGTGGAGTTGTTGCGGCAGTTGCAGATCCGCCATGGCTTGACGTACCTGTTCATCAGCCATGACCTGGCGGTGGTGCATGCGCTGGCGCACGACTTGATGGTGATCAAGGACGGCAAGGTGGTGGAACAGGGGTCGTCCCGGGAGATTTTTGCGGCGCCGCAGCATGCCTACACCCAGGAACTCCTGAAGGTCTCCGGCCTGGCATTGGCAAAAACCGGGAAAGAGCTGGTTACAACAATCTGACCAATGCTGAAGATCCCTGTGGGAGCGGGCTTGCAGTGTTTTCAAAATTATTTGTCGGGCCCTGCATCCAAACGCCTCCGTCACGGGTAGTCCCTGTAACAGCCCTCTTTCGGCTGTCAGCGGTTTACCCTTTTTCGGAGAAACACTGATGAACATCACCCAACTGATCGGCTTCACCGGTTTGCTCGCCGTCGCCTCGACAAGCTTTGCCCAAAGCAGTTATCCCGACGCGATCAAAGTGCCGGACGGCCACAAGATCGCGATGGAAACCACCGGGGTCGGCGAGATCACCTACGAATGCCGGGACAAGGCCAATGTCGCCGGCCAGACCGAGTGGGTGTTCGTCGGCCCGAAAGCGGTGCTCAACGATCGCAGCGGCAAACAGGTCGGTACCTACTTCGGCCCGCCCGCCACCTGGCAGGCAAAGGACGGTTCGAAAGTCACCGGCACGCAACTGGCCGTTGCGCCATCGAGCCCGGGCAACCTGCCCTATCAACTGGTCAAGGCCAACCCCGCCGAGGGCAAAGGCGCCATGAGCGGCGTGAGCTATATCCAGCGCGTCGCGCTCAAGGGTGGCGTGGCGCCGGGCAGCGAATGCACGGCAGCCAACAAGGGCAAACAGGAAGTGGTGAAGTACCAGGCCGACTACATTTTCTGGGCGGCGAACTGAGCCTGACTGGACGTTTGGCCGATGCTTGCTAGATTGCAGGACATGCCATTACCCGAAACCGCGTTCGATTACGAAGCCCGCCTCGCCGCCTGTGCCCGCGGCGAGCGCGGGGCCCTGCGCGAATTGTATGTGCAGGAAAGCCCGCGGCTGCTCGGTGTGGCCCGACGTCTGGTGCGCGACACTGCGCTGGCCGAAGACATCGTTCACGACGCATTCATCAAGATCTGGGCTGGCGCGGCGGGGTTCGATCCGGCGCGCGGTTCGGCCCGGGGCTGGATGTTCAGCGTGACCCGCCATCTGGCGCTGAATGTGCTGCGCAATCACGACCGGGAAACGCCGTTGAACGACAGCAACGAATCTCCGGCGATTGATGACGACTTCGATGCGCTGGCGCAATCGACCCGCATCCATCGCTGCCTGCATCAACTGGAACCGCAACGCCGCCGCTGCATCCTTCACGCCTACGTCGACGGTTACAGCCACGCACAGATCGCCCAACGCCTCGACACGCCGCTGGGCACCGTCAAAGCCTGGATCAAGCGCAGCCTCAATGCGTTGCGGGAGTGCATGGGATGACCACCGAATCGGCGCAGGAACGCGATGAACTGGCCAGCGAATACGTGCTCGGCACCCTCTCGGCCGAAGAACGCGCCGAAGTGCAGCGGCGCTTGCCCAACGAGCCCGAGCTGCAAGCGGCCGTGGATGCCTGGGAGCGGCGTCTGCTGGAACTGACCGACCTCGCCCCGACGCATCAGCCCTCGTCGCAGTTGTGGCAACGCATCGAACGCAGTGTCGGGCAACTCACCCATAAGGTGGCGCCCGAGATTTCCTGGTGGAACCGCCTGTCGCTGTGGCGCGGTTTGAGCGCTGCCGGGCTGGCCGCGACTTTGTTGCTGGGTTCGATCCTGCTAACTCAGACCACGCCGAAACCGAGCTTTCTGGTGGTGCTGGTCGCCCCGCAGGACAAGGCGCCGGGCTGGGTGATCCAGGCCAGCAATCCACGGGAGATTCAGTTGATTCCGCTGGGCGTGGTCGAGGTGCCGGCGGACAAGGCGCTGGAGTTCTGGACCAAGGCCGACGGCTGGCAGGGTCCGGTGTCGCTGGGGCTGGTCAAGCCAGGGCAAGCGCTGTCGATCCCGCTGGACAAACTGCCGCCGCTGCAACCTAACCAATTGTTCGAGCTGACGCTGGAAGGCGCCACCGGTTCGCCGATCGGCAAACCCACCGGGCCGATCCAGGCAATTGGCCGCGCAGTGAAGGTGCTGTGACAAACCATCATCGGCGTCGATGTTCACCATCACGTCAATGAAGTTCTCTTAAAAAATCCCGGGCGTAACATTGGCTCCATACCAAACAAACAACACCCCCGGAGCACAAAATCATGAAACGCCAAGTCATCCTCAGCATTGCCCTTTCGGTTCTGGCCTTCAACGCATTTGCCGCCAAACCGGCCCACACCATGATCGCCGAAGGCGGTTCGGATCGTCTGATTGAACGCCGCGTTGCCGAAGGTGGTTCGGATCGTCTGATCGAGCGCCGCGTTGCCGAAGGTGGTTCGGATCGTCTGATTGAACGCCGCGTTGCCGAAGGTGGCTCGGATCGTCTGATCGAACGTCGCGTTGCCGAAGGTGGCTCGGATCGTCTGATCGAACGTCGCGTTGCCGAAGGTGGCTCGGATCGTCTGATCGAACGTCGCGTTGCCGAAGGTGGTTCGGATCGTCTGATCGAACGCCGCGTTGCCGAAGGTGGATCGGATCGTCTGATTGAACGCCGCGTTGCCGAAGGTGGCTCGGATCGTCTGATCGAACGCCGCGTTGCCTGAATGAATGGCTTGATCGCAACAACCCAGAAAAAACCCGGCTCCCGTCAGCCGGGTTTTTTTATGCCTGTCTGATCGTCCTCAGCCCTTGGCCATGCAGCGCCGATAACGCTCGTCGACCCGTTTGGCAAACCACGCCGTGGTCAGTTTGCGGGTGATCTTCGGGCTCTGCAGCACGATGCCCGGCAGCACCGCACGGGGCAATGTCTTGCCTTCCGCACGCTCCGCCAGTTCGAAGACCCGTTGATACAGTTTGGTCTCCTCGAAGGCCAGGCTATCGCCCTTCTCCAGTTGATCGCGGATCACCGGATTGCGCATGCCCAGGGATTTGCCGAGGGTGCGCACCGCCAGTTCAGTGCTGCCCGGCATGATCGCGCCCGGGCGGATCAGGTCGCCATCCAGCGCCAGCGGAATCCCCGACGCCCGGCTGACCGCGTTCTGAAACGCCGCATTGCGACTGGCGTACCAGCCGGCGTTGAAGTCGGCGAAGCGGTACAGCGGCTCGCGATAACTCACTGGATAACCAAGCAAATGGGCGATGCCGAAATACATGCCGCCGCGACGGCTGAACACCTCGCGACGAATCGTCCCGTCCACCGGGTACGGATAGTCCTTGGCATGCTGCTCGGCGAATTCGATGCTGACCTGCATCGGCCCGCCGGTGTGCACCGGGTTGAAACCGCTGAACAGTGTCCGGCCCATCGGCACCGAGCCGATGAAGTCGTCGAAAATCGCGCTCAATTCCTTTTCGCTGCGGGCGGCGCTCAGGCGTTCGCTATAGGTCTTGCCGTTCGGCGAACGCACCTGCAAGGCGCCGCTGACCAACAGGCTCGGGATATGCACCTTGGCGGCGCGGCGGTCGATTTCGTCACGGGCGATCTTGCCCAGGCCCGGCACTGGCGGATCGACCTGAAAGGTGGATTCCTGCTCGGTGACGGCCAGCACCGAACACAGATTCTGCGTGGTCGGGCTGATGCCCTGAGCGGCGAAAGCAGCGTAGATGTCAGTGGCCCAGCCCTGGCGGTCGACGGTTTTCGCCGGCAGCAGGCGCACGATCTGCGCCTTGACCTCGGCGGGCGGGCGCGGCGCCGGTTCTTCGCTGCGTTGACCGGCGCAACCGGCCAGTACCAGCAGCGCGGCGAGGCTGACGAATAATCGTGGGGTGTGCATAACGCTTCATCCAGTCCGTTGAGCCGGGTTAACCCTACGCTCAATCGCAGGGTGCAGGATAGGACTGCGGGCCAGCGGCGCTGTTCCATCGCCCCGTTTGGCAGGCCGACTGGCCGCCCTCACCGTCTGATCCATACTTGCTGCTGCACACTCAGTGGCATGCCGCAGGTCAGGACACGCGAGGAGGACAGACCATGAACCGCAGTGATGTTCTGATCATCGGCGCGGGCCCCACCGGGCTGGTGCTGGCCCTGTGGCTGAGCAAACTGGGCGTGCGGGTGCGCATCATCGACAAGGCTTCCGCGCCGGGCACCACTTCAAGGGCGCTGGCGGTGCAGGCGCGCACCCTTGAGCTGTACCGGCAACTGGATCTGGCCGACGCGATAGTGCGTAACGGTCACCGGGTGGCGGCGGCCAATTTCTGGGTCAAGGGCAAACCTGTGGCACAACTGCCGCTGAACCGGATCGGCGAAGGCCTGACGCCCTATGCCTTTCTGGAAATGTACCCGCAGGACGAACACGAGCGACTGTTGATCGACCGCCTCGAAGACTACGACGTGACCGTCGAGCGCAACACGACGCTGGAGAGTTTCACCGAAAACGGCGACGGCCTCACCGCGCATTTGCGCCTGCCGGATGGCGAGCAGGAAATCTGCCAGGCCTGCTATCTGGCCGGGTGTGACGGCGCCCGTTCGGTCGTGCGCAAAACCCTCGACACCGGTTTTCCCGGCGGCACTTATCAGCAGATTTTCTATGTCGCGGATGTGCAGGCCAGCGGCCCGGCGCTCAACGGCGAGTTGCATCTGGATCTGGATGAGGCGGACTTTCTCGCGGTGTTCCCGCTGGCCGGCGAAGGCCGTGCGCGGTTGATCGGCACGGTGCGTGACGAACGTGCGGATCGCGCCGAAACCCTCGAGTTTTCCGATGTCAGCAATCGCGCCATCGAACATCTGAACGTGCACATCGAGGACGTCAACTGGTTCTCCACCTACCGCGTGCATCATCGGGTGGCGGATCACTTTCGCCAGGGCCGGGCGTTTCTGCTCGGCGATGCGGCGCATGTGCACAGCCCGGCCGGCGGTCAGGGCATGAACACCGGCATCGGCGATGCGATCAATCTGGCGTGGAAACTCGCGGCAGTGCTCGGCGGCGCAGCCACGCCCCAACTGCTCGACAGCTACGAAACCGAACGCATCGCCTTCGCCCGGCGACTGGTGTCGACCACCGACAAGGTCTTCAGCTTCGTCACCGCCGAAGGCCGAATGGCCGACCTGTTGCGCACGCGGCTGGCACCGTTCCTGATTCCGAAAATGGCCTCGTTCGAAACCAGCCGCGAATTCCTGTTTCGCACGGTGTCGCAGATCACCCTCAACTATCGGGGCATGGCGTTGAGTGAAGGCGTGGCCGGGCACGTCCACGGCGGTGACCGCTTGCCGTGGGCTCATGATGGCGAGGGGGACAATTACGAACCGTTGCGCCATCCGTGCTGGCAGGTGCATGTGTACGGCGACACCAGCGACGAGATGATCGCCTGGTGCAATGAACATCACTTGCCGCTGCACGTGTTCGACTGGCGCCCGGCGTTTGAAACGGCGGGACTGGGGCGCAACGGCTTTTACCTGCTGCGCCCGGATACCTACGTGGCGATTGCCGACAACAGCGCGGATCCGAAGGTGATCGAACGGTATTTCCGTGATCACGGGATCCGGCCGTTTTTCAATTGCCCCTGAAGGATCAGATCCCGGCCAGGGCCAGGTCCATCGCAAAGTAGGTGAAGATCAGATCCGCACCCGCGCGTTTGATCGCACCGAGGCTTTCGCGCACCACGCGATCTTCGTCGATAGCCCCGGCCTGGGCGCCGAACTTGATCATCGCGTACTCGCCGCTGACCTGATACGCCGCCAGCGGCAGGGTCGAGGCTTCGCGGATGTCGCGGATGATGTCCAGGTACGCGCCGGCCGGTTTGACCATCAGTGCGTCGGCGCCTTCCTGCTCGTCGAGCAACGATTCGCGCAGGGCTTCGCGGCGGTTCATCGGGTTCATCTGATAGCTTTTGCGATCGCCCTTCAGCGCGCTGCCACCAGCCTCGCGGAACGGGCCGTAGAGCGCCGAGGCGAATTTGGTCGAGTAGGCCATGATCGGAATCTGCGAGAAGCCGGCATCGTCCAGCGCCCGGCGAATCGCCCGCACCTGGCCGTCCATCGCTGCCGATGGCGCGATCACGTCGGCACCGGCACGCGCCGCCGCCACCGCTTGCTTGCCGAGGTTGATCAGGGTCTGGTCGTTGTCGACTTCATGGTTGTGCATCACGCCGCAATGGCCGTGGTCGGTGTACTCGCAGAAGCAGGTGTCTGACATCACGATCATGTCCGGCACGGCGTCCTTGGCGATCCGCGACATGCGAGACACCAGACCGTTCTCACGCCAGGTGTCGCTGCCGTTGGCGTCCAGGTGATGAGACACGCCAAACGTCATCACCGACTTGATCCCGGCCCGGGCGTAACGCTCGATCTCGCCGGCCAGTTTGCGCTCGGGAATGCGCATCACGCCGGGCATGCTCTTGATCGGCACGAAGTCGTCGATCTCTTCTTCGACGAAGATCGGCAGCACCAGATCGTTGAGGGAAAACTCGGTTTCCTGGAACAGGCTGCGCAGGCTCGCATTGCGGCGCAGACGGCGTGGACGTGCTTCGGGGAACTGACTGGACATGGGGCCTTTCCTGAAAACAGCGGATGAGACGAAAGTCGTAGGGGGCGAAGCTTATGCCTTGCGGGGGACGGGGTACAAACCTGGATCAATCAACAGTGCATTACCGGGCACGCAACAATCTGCGCACCCGGCTGCCGCACGGTCAGGAAGGAATGGTCAAGCCGCGCACAACCGCCGGCCGTGTCAGGAAGCGCTCCAGCACCCGGGTGACGTTCGGGAAGTTGTTGATGCCGACCAGATCGCCGGCTTCGTAGAAGCCGATCAGGTTGCGCACCCACGGGAACGTGGCAATGTCGGCGATGGTGTAGCGCTCGCCCATGATCCAGTCGCGCCCTTCCAGGCGGGTGTTCAGGACGTTGAGCAGGCGGCGGCTTTCCTCGACGTAGCGGTCACGGGGACGCTTGTCTTCGTAATCCTTGCCAGCGAATTTGTTGAAGAAACCGAGCTGGCCGAACATCGGACCGATGCCGCCCATCTGGAACATCAGCCACTGAATGGTTTCGTAGCGCAGCGCGCCTTCCTGGGCCAGCAATTGGCCGCTCTTGTCGGCGAGGTAGATCAGGATCGCGCCGGACTCGAACAACGGCAGCGGTTTGTCCTCGGGGCCGTGGGGGTCGATGATCGCCGGGATCTTGTTGTTCGGGTTCAGCGACAGGAACTCCGCAGACATTTGGTCGTTGGTGTCGAAGCCCACGCGGTGCGGCTCGTACGGCAGGCCGATTTCTTCGAGCATGATCGAGACCTTGACGCCGTTGGGGGTCGGCAGGGAATAGAGCTGAATCCAGTCAGGGTACTGCGCCGGCCATTTCTGGGTGATCGGGAACGCGGACAGATCAGTCATGTGTAGCATCCAGTCACAAATGAAAGGCCTGAGCATAATCCACGAACAGCGCTCTGGCTCGGGTTCTTTACGCCCTCGCCCGCCGGCTTACTTAAATCCGCAACATCCTGTGGTTAACCTTCCCTCCAACCGCACAGCCTCAACGGTAAAGTGCGGCGCACTCAAGCGGATCGAACCAAACGGGCCTCAGGGGGCTCCAAGCAAGCCAGTGATGACAGGGAAAACACCCGGCGCGCATGCACCGGTGCAGAGGTTTGTCAGCCTTAACCGAACAGACTGAAGACGCCTTATCCCATGACGAACTTGATGAAAGTCGCCAACCGCTTCAAACATCGCGCGTATGTGGCCCTGCCCACCCTGCTGGCGGTCAGCGCGCTGTTCCTGTCGCTGGAATCCAGCGAAAGCCGTGCGCAACCGGTGGACGGCACCCAGACCCTGGTGTTCCTGCGTCACGCAGAGAAACCGGCCGGCGGTCTCGGCCAGCTCAACTGCCAGGGCCTGAACCGGGCCATCGACCTGTCGACCCTGCTGCCGGAAAAATTCGGCAAGGCCGACTATGTGTTCGCCGCCAACCCGACGCGCAATGTCGAAGAAGGCGAACTGGACAATTCCTACAGCTACATCCGCCCGCTGATGACCATCAGCCCGGCCGCGATCAAACTCGGCCTGCCGGTGAACATCGAGTTCTCGGCCAACGACACCAGTGACCTGGCCCGGGAACTGACCGACGACAAGTACCACAACTCGACCATCTACACCGCGTGGTCCCATGGTTACCTTCCTGAATTGATCAACAAGGTTGCCGGCAATGCGGTAGGCGGAAAACAGAAAATCACCGATGACTGGGAATCCAGCGACTACGACTCGCTGTATGTGCTGACCCTGACCTGGCACAACGGCAAGGCCAGCCTGCAGAGCCACAGCTACAAACAGGGGCTGGATAACGGCCAGGAAAGCTGTCCGACCTGAGAGTGCCCGGGGCCCGTTCGGGCCCCGTCAGGCCTGGGATTTGCCCCGTTGACGCAGGTACTCGATAACGGCCTGCCGCTCCCCGGCAAACTCGATCCGCCCGCCCTTCTTCTCGCGCTGAAACACATACATGGGGTCGTAATACTCGCGCAGCAAGCCCTCGATCCACGCGCGATGCAACTCCACCGCCCCGCTGCGGCCCTGCTCCGCCAGCGCCTCCTCCATCAACACCCGCATCCGTCGATGCCGCTCGCCGCCCAGGCGCTTGTGCACGTTGTCGAGGCTCTCCAGCAAACGCTCGCAAAACCGCCCGAAGCCTTCCTCCCCATGCACAGCCTGAAACTCGGCAGACAAATCCACCACGTAATCGCGCAGGATCCGCTCGACGCGCTGCTCGAAACGATCTTCGAGCCAGACCATCGGGTACTGCTGCATGCCCTGATACAACGGCAAGGGCAACGCGCAGCTGCCGACCACCCGGCTCTCATCCTCCAGCACAAATTGATCGATGCCGGCAGCGCGTTTTTTCAGCAAGTCGATGGCCAGCCGATTCTCGAAATCGATGTTCGACGGCTGACCGGTGGCGCGCTTGCCGAAACTTGAGCCCCGGTGATTGGCATGGCCTTCCAGATCCACGCTGTTGCGCAGTTGCGCCAGCACTTCGGTCTTGCCGGTGCCGGTCATGCCGCCCAGCAGCACGAAATCACAGTCGGTCAAGGCTGATTCAAGAGTGTCGATCAGAAAACCCCGCAGTGCCTTGTAGCCACCGCCGATACGCGGGTAATCGACGCCGGCTTCCGACTTCAGCCACTGCTGCACGATTTGCGAACGCAGGCCGCCACGAAAGCAATACAGATAACCCTCGGGATGCGTCCGGGCAAACTCCGCCCAGGCCTGGATACGCTCTTCCTTCACCGGGCCGGACACCAGTTGATGACCCAGCTCAATGGCTGCCTGCTGACCGTGATGCTTGTAGCAAGTGCCGACCCGCTGGCGCTCGATGTCATTCATCAGCGGCAGATTGACCGCCCCTGGAAACGCGCCCTTGTGAAACTCGACCGGCGCACGGGCGTCCATCAGCGGCCGGTCGTTGAGGAAGATGTCGCGGTAGTCGGTGACGTCGATGGACATCAATTCACCTCGACCGCGTGGCTCTGTCGCCCGATCAACTCACCGATCGGCTCAAGCGCGAGGCCGAGTTCGGCAGCGACGGCGAGGAATTCGGCATTGCCTTCAGGCGTCACGGCCACCAGCAGACCGCCGCTGGTCTGCGGGTCGCACAACACTCGCTTGTGCAATTCCTGGACCCGCCCGACGCGGCTCGAATAGCTGTCGAAATTGCGCAAGGTGCCACCGGGCACGCAGCCCTGTTCGAGGTAATACTCGATGCTCGAAAGACGCGGCACCCGGTCATAGAAAACCCGCGCCGTCAGGTGACTGCCGTCGGCCATTTCTACCAGATGCCCGAGCAGGCCGAAACCGGTGACGTCGGTCATGGCGGTGACCCCGGCCAGTTTGCCGAAACGGCTGCCGGGCTTGTTCAGCGTACACATCCAGTCCCGGGCCACGCCGATGTCGTCGGGGCGCAGCTTGCCCTTCTTTTCGGCGGTGGTGAGGATGCCGATGCCCAATGGTTTGGTCAGGTACAGCAGGCAACCGGCGGTGGCCGTGTCGTTGCGTTTCATGAAGCGCTTTTCCACAAGCCCGGTGACAGCCAGACCGAAGATCGGCTCCGGTGCATCGATCGAATGCCCGCCGGCCAGTGGAATCCCCGCCGCATCGCACACCGCTCGCCCCCCCCGTATCACGTCCCGCGCCACTTCCGGCGCCAGCACATTGACCGGCCAGCCGAGGATCGCAATCGCCATCAACGGATCGCCGCCCATGGCGTAGATGTCGCTGATGGCATTGGTGGCGGCAATCCGGCCGAAGTCGAACGGGTCATCAACGATCGGCATGAAAAAATCCGTGGTCGAGACCACCCCGCGCTCGGCATCGATTTCATACACCGCCGCGTCATCGCGCGACGCGTTGCCGACCCACAGTTTCGGATCAAGATTCTGCGCCCCGCTGCCGGCCAGAATCACCTCCAGCACCTTGGGCGAAATCTTGCAGCCACAGCCGGCGCCGTGGCTGTATTGGGTCAGACGGATGGGCTCGGTCATGGGGCAGTCTCCGGGAGGCAGTGGAAGGGATTTTAGCAGAGGGGTCGGCAGGCAAAAAAAAGC
Organism: Pseudomonas sp. B7; assembly: GCF_016735645.1. NCBI lineage: Bacteria > Pseudomonadati > Pseudomonadota > Gammaproteobacteria > Pseudomonadales > Pseudomonadaceae > Pseudomonas > Pseudomonas sp. B7. The sequence goes on along the minus strand of NZ_JAERRE010000012.1, from coordinate 163,366 downwards.
CGCCCTTGCGGGCGGCTGAAGTGCTTCGCTCCTGAATCAGAACCCAAGGCTGAAGCTGATAGTCATCGCATGGTCGTTGCTCTCGTTCGACAGCTGCCCCGAGTAACCGATACCGAGTTTGCCGGTCGGGCTGATCTGGAAGTCCACGCCCGCTTCGACCACTGCGCTGTCCTTGGCAATCGGTACGCCCTGGGTGTTGAACGAGGCGCCGCCGTCGATGAAGGTCAAGTCGGCGTCGGGTTTGGTGTCACCGAAGGCATGCCGCCAGCCGAGGGCTGCGCGCGGGGTGAATTGCCCGCCGTTGGCCAGGGTGATGACCTTGCCGGCGCGCACGCCCAGGGTCGAGAAGGTGATGTCCTGATCGGACTCGGCGCGCAGGCGCCCCACCCCGCCTTTTTCCTTGGCCTTGTCGCTGTCGTAGTTGACGTACGCCAGACCGGCGAACGGTTCCAGAGCGATCCCGGCCGCTTCGATGGCATAGCCGACTTCACCGAACACTTGGGCGCTGCGGGCGTCGTAATTGGCCTTCAACCGATCGTTGTAGGCGCCGACGCTGACGTCGCGTTTGGTCTCGATGTCATGCCAGCTGTACGCCGCACCAAGGCGCACTGCCAACGCATCGAATTGCGAGTTGAGGTACGCCGCCAGGTGGTAGCTCTCGACCGTGGCATTCGAACGACGATCATGGGCATCCAGATCGCTGCGGGTGTAGCCGGCGGCCATGCCGACGCGCCATTGGTCGTCGAGCTGCTTGTCGGTGCCGAGCATGAAGCCACTCAGGTTGCGATCCAGTTTCGCGCTGTTGCTGTCGCCGTCCGACTCGCCCCAGGCGCCGAGTGCGCGGGCCCAGCCGACCATTTCGCCGTGGCAACCGTTGCTGGTCAGCTGGTTGTCGCTCGGGGCCAGGGCGCGGCGTGGATCGTCCGGTGCGCTGCACGACGGCTGGCGCATGCGGTCGTTGACCGCGTCCCGCACGTACCGCGAATCCTCTAGGATTGCGCTGGCGGTGCTGGCATGGATTTCCCCCGACAGGCTGTCGAAGGCGTTCCGTGCATCGGCCACGCTTAGGTTGACGATTTCATTTTGCAACACCGCACCGGCTGCGCCATTGCGCATCAACGCCGAAGCGGTGTTGCCCTGGTTGCCAGTGGCGGCGACGTCGACGAACGAATTGCCGTTGCGGCTGACGACCAGATTCACCGCGTTGGCATCGTAGGCCAGCGTCGTATTCAGGAACGCGTATTGCGGCAGATCAGCGGCGCTGAAGGTGCCAGTTACCCCGCCGCCAGCGGTGATCAACGAATACACGGCGTTACCGGTAAACGGCGCAAGGCTGTTGACCAGCAGGCCACCACCAAGAGTCGCCGTGCCACCGACGGCCAGCGGCGTCGCCGTTGGCGAACTGACGGTCAGGGCCAGCAGACCGTCGGCGGCGTTGGTCAGGTTACCGGTTACGCTCAGCGTACCGGCCTCGGCACCGGAAGAAACCACCCCGTGGTTGACCACTGAACCGACGCTGCCATTACCGCTCAAGCCCGCGCCATTGGCCACCGTAACCTGCCCGCCCAGGGAAGCCCTCGCCGCAGGACTGCCGACCTGCAGCACGCCCTGATCCACTGACACCGTGCCGCTGAACGGATGATTACCGGTCAACAACAACGTCCCGCTGCCACGTTTGGCCAATGCCCCTAGGCCGCTGAGTGTCCCGTTGAACTGGCCATTGGCGTTTTGCTGGAACACCAGCGATGCGTTGTTGAGGATGTTGCCCTGCAGGCTGGTGGTGTTGCCGATCAACGTACCGCCGCTGACCGTGGTTCCCCCGCTGTAAGTATTGGCGCCACTGAGGATCAGGGTGCCGGAATCGAGCTTCTCGATCCCGCCGCTGCCAATCAGCGGTACGGAAATTTCCGCGCTCGCCCCGGCATTGACCCGCACCGGAGCAAGACTGCCGCCAGGCCCGTTGACCGGCGTCAGCGTGCCGCCGGCGCCCGGAATCAGGCTGTAACCGTTGGTGAGGAACTGCAACCCGGTGAAGTTCTGGTTGCCTTGTACGGTGACCGTGCCAGCCTGTCCTCCGAACACTGCGAACTGACCGCTGGAGGCCTGCGCCTGAGTCCCGGTCGGATCGGTCCAGTTGGTGCCCGGCCCCCACACGCCGCTGCCACCACCGATGCTGCCGTCCGGATTGGTCTTGCCGCCGTTCCAGAACTGCACTTCATTCGGCGCGTTCTGCACCAGCAGGTTGACCTGATTGGCCAGCGCGGTCTGCAGGGTCAGGTTGGCCGCCGACACCGGCAGGCTGCCGTAGACCAGACCGTTGTCGGTCAGGCTGCCACCGTAGGTGAACAGTTGATAGACCCCGGTGCCGAAGCCGCCGGCGTTGCTGATGTTCAGTGTGCCGTCGAGGGTCAGGTTGCCGGCGACGTTGACCACCGTTGTAGAGCTGGCGGCCGAGCCGAGAGTGAAGTCCAGGTTGGTGCCCGAAGACAACGCCAGCGAACCGACCGACAACGGCGTTGCACTGCCGCCACCGGTCAACGTCGCACCGTTGGCCAGTTGCACGGCGCCGGCGAACACGCCGCTGCCGCCGATTTTCGCCCCACTGGCGACGTTGACGTTGGCACTGTTGAGCACACCGTTGACGTTCAGCGCACCGGCCTGCACCGCAGTGTTGCCGGTGAAGGTGTTGTTGCCGGTCAGCAGCAAGGCACCGATGCCGGTTTTGTTCAAGTTGCCGGCGCCGGTCAGATTGCCGGTATAGCTGCCGTCGCTGTTCTGCTCGAAGGTCAGCGTCGCGTTGTTGACGATGGCGCCTTGCAGGCTGCTGGTGTCGCCACGGGTGCTGCCGCCGCTCAGCTTCGTACCGCCGCTGTAGGTGTTGGCGCCGCTGAGCACGAGGTCGCCACCGCCGTTTTTCACCAGACTGCCGCTGCCGGTGATTGCACCAATCAGGGTGGCGTTCTGGTTGCCGGCCAGGGTCAGTTGCGCACCCAGGTTGATGGCGTTGGCCAGTTGCAGCGCGCTGGTGCTATCCAGGGTGCCGTTACCCAGCACGCTGAGGGCGCCGCTGCTGATCGCGCTGTTGTTGCCGAGGATCAGCGAACCGCCGGACAGTTGAGTACCGCCGCTGTAAGTGTTGCTGCCGTTGAGAGTCAGGCTCGATGCGCCGGTCTTGATCAGACTGCCGCTGCCGCTGACCACACCGTCGAGGGTCAATGCGTTGGCGCCGGCGACGGTGAGTCCGCCGTTGAGCACCACGGCGTTGGCCAGACTGACCGCTGCGTTGCTGTCCAGCGCCGTGCCGTTGGCGGCGGTCAATACGCCGGTGCCGAGGGCCGCGTTGTTGCCGACCACGATTTTGCCGCCATTGAGCGCGGTGCCGCCGGTGTAGCCGTTGGCGGCGTTCAGCACCAGGGTGCCGGTGTCGTATTTGCCCAGCGTGCCGGCTCCATTGAGCGCCACGCCCACAGTGGCGGTGACGTTCGGATCGACCCGTACGGTCGCGTTGCCCAACGAACCGTTGGCCAGATTCAACGAACCGGCCGTGCCGTTCTGCAGGCTGTAGCCATCGGTGACGAACTGCATGCCGGTGATGGTTTGCGCGCCGTTCACGGTCACGGTACCCGCCGTGCCCTGGAATACCGCGAAGTTGTTGGTCCAGGCCTGATTGGTGGTGCCGTTGACGTCGGTCCAGTTGGTGGTGCCGGTGCCCCAGGTGCCGCTGCCGCCATCCACCGAACCGTTGGCGACGAGCTGGTTGCCGTCCCAGAACTGCACGGTGACGCCCGGTGCGGTGACCAGCAGGTTGATCTGGTTGGCCAGCGCGGTTTGCAGGGTCAGGTCGCCCGGGTTGACGCTGCCCGGCACGGTGCCGATCAGCATGCCGTTGTCGGTCAGGCCACCGGTGTAGTTGATCAACCGGTACACGCCGCTGCCGAAACCGCCGATGTCGCTGACGTTGAGGGTGCCGTCGAGGGTCAGGTTGCCGTCGACGTTGACCAGTGCGTTGCCGCCACCGGAGACCGGTGTACCGAGGCCGACATCGAAGTTGGAGTTGCCGTTGAACACCAGCGAATTCACCGAAAGCGTGCTACCGGTGGCGCCTGCCAGATGACCGCCGTCCGCCACGGTCACGGCCCCGCCGAGCGAGCCGCCGCCGGTCAGGGTGCCGCCGCTGTTGACCAGCACACTGGCGCTGTCCAGCGAGCCGCTGACGTTCAAGGTGCCGGCGTTGACCGTGGTGTTGCCGGTCAGGCTGTTGAGGCCGGTCAGAGTCAGCGTACCGGTGCCGAGTTTGCTCAACTCGCCGGTGCCGGTGAGCACACCGCCGAAAATGCTGCTGGCGTTGTTGCCGCCGATGCTCAGCGTGTTGCCGCCGCCGATCAGTGCAGTGCCGCTGCCGGTCAGGCTGGCGAGGCTGCCGGAACCGCCGAGGTTGAGGGTCGCCGCAGCGCCGAGATTGATTCCGGCATTGCTGCCCAGTGCCGAGTTGCCCAGGGTGGTCAGGCTGCCGGATTGCACGTCGAAGGTGCCGCTGAAGGTATTGTTGCCGGACAGCGTCAGGTCGGCCAGACCGTTCTTGGTCAGGGTGCCGGCCCCGGCGATCACGCCGCCGAGCGTCAGGTTGTTGTTACCGGCCACGCTCAGGTTGGCATTGACGTTGACGTCGTTGGCCAGCACCAGCGGCGCAGTGGTATCGAGGGTAGCAGCGCCCGCCACGGTTACCGCGCCGGAGCCCAGACCCGCCGAGGTGCCGAGGGTCACGGTGCCGGCGTTCAGCGTGGTACCGCCGCTGTAGGTGTTGATGCCGTTGAGGGTCAGGTTGGAGGCGCCGTTCTTGATCAGACCGCCGGTGCCGCTGACCACGCCGCTGAGTGCCACATCGCTGTTGCCGGTGTTGGTCAGGTTGGCGTTGAGCACCACGTTGTTGCCCAGCGACACCGAAGTGTTGCTGTCCAGCGCTGAGGCGCCGGCCACGGTCAGGTTGCCCAGACCGAGAGCGCCGTTGCTGCCGGCGGTCAGGGTGCCGGCGTTGAGGGTGATGCCGCCGAGGAAGTTGTTGGCCCCGCTCAGGATCAGGTTGGCCGCGCCGTTCTTGGTCAGGCTGCCGGCGCCGTTGATCGCGCCGCTGAGGGTCAGATCGTTGCTGCCGACGATGCCGAGGTTGCCCGCCAGGTTGATCGCATTACCCGCCGTGAAAGCGCCGCTGACATCCAGAGTGGTGCCGTTGGCCGCGTTCAGGGTGGCCGAACCCAGTGCGCTGTTCGACGCCAGAATCAGACCGCCCGCGTTCAATGCCACCGGCCCGAGGAAGGCGTTGTTGCCGCCAAGGGTCAGGCTGGCCGAACCGTTCTTGATCAAGCCGCCGGTGCCGGAAATGACACCGTTGAGGGTCAGCGCATTGCTGCCGAGTATCGTCAGGTTGCCGTTCAGCGTGGCCGCGTTGGCCAGGGTCACGGCGGTGTTGCTGTCCAGTTGCGTGCCGGCATTGGCGATCAGCGCGCCAGTGCCCAAGGCGGTGTTGCTGCCGACCACCAGGGTGCCGCCGTCCAGTTGCGTGCCGCCGCTGTAGCTGTTGGCACCGTTGAGCACCAGGGTGCCCGCGTCGAGTTTGTTGAGGATGCCGCTGCCGTCGATGTTCACGCCGACCGTGGCGGTCACGCCCGGGTCAACGCGCATCGCCGTGGTGCCGCCGGTGCCGTTGACGGCGGTCAGCAGTCCCGAAGTGCCGTTGACCACGTTGTAGCCATCGGTGAGGAACTGCATGCCAGTGAACAGTTGCGTGCCGTTGACCGCTACCGTGCCGGCCGTGCCCTGGAATACCGCGAAGTCGCCGGCCCAGGTCTGGTTCACCGTGCCGCTGGAATTGGTCCAGTTGGTGCCGCCTGCAGTCCATGTGCCGGTGCCGCCATCCACGGTGCCGTTGGCGATCGTCTGGCTGCCGTCCCAGAAACGCAGGTTGGTGTTCGGCGCCGACACCACCAGGTTGATCTGAGTGCCAAGGGTCTGCACGAGGATGTCGCCGAGGCCATAACCCACCGGCACTCCGGCCACGGTCAGGCCGTTGTCGGTCAGCGCGCCGATGTAGTTGAACAAGCGGTAGACACCGACGCCGAAACCGCCGGCATCGGTGACGTTGAGGTTACCGTCGAGGGTCAGGTTGCCGCCGATGTCCATCAGCGACGTGGTCGATGGCGTCGCGAGGTTCGCATCGATATTGCTGTTGGCGGCCAGAACCAGTGACGCTGCAGACAGGGTGGTGCCCGACGACAACGCCAGGTGGCCGCCGTCGTTGACGTTGAGGGCTCCGAGAATCGAACCGCTGCCGGTCACGGTCGCGCCGGTATTGACGTTGACCTGGGCACTCGCCAGCGAACCGCTGAGATTCAAGGTGCCGCCGTTGACCGCGGTGTTGCCGATGATGCCGTTGATCCCGGTCAGGTTCAGGGTGCCGGTGCCGACCTTGGTCAGGCCGCCGTTGCCGCTGAGGTCGCCGTCGAAGGTGCTGGTGCTGCTGACTCCGCCCACGGTCAATGTGTTGCCGCCGCCGATCTGCACGCTGCCGCTACCGCTCAGGCCATTGAGGCTGGCGTTGCTGCCCAGATTGAGACTGGCACCGGCGCTGATGTCGGCGCCGGAGGTATTGCCCAGCGCCCCGCTGCTCACGGTGGTGACGCTGCCCGCGGCAATGTTCAGCGCACCGGTGAAGGTGTTGTTGCCGCTGAGGGTCAGGTCGTCCAGGCCGGTCTTGGTCAGGCTGCCGGCGCCGTCGATCACGCCGCTGAGGGTCAGGCCGTTGTTGCCGGCCAGGGTCAGCCCGGCATCGAGGGTGATGTTGTTGCCGAGGGTGAAAGCGGTGCTGTTGTCCAGCGTCGCGGCGCCACCGACGGTGAGCGTGCCGCTGCCCAATGCGCCGGGCGCGCCGAGGGTCAGGGTGCCGGCGTTGAGGGTGGTGCCGCCGCTGAAGGTGTTGGTGCCATTGACGGTCAGGTTGGCGCTGCCGTTCTTGACCAGTTGGCCGGTGCCACTGAGCACGCCGCCGAGGGTCAGGTTCTGCGAGCCGCCGACGCTCAGCGCCGCATTGAGCACGACCGCGTTGGCCAGGCTGACCAGCGGCGAACTGCTGTCGAGGGTTGCTGCCCCGCCGACGGTCAAGGCGCCGGTGCCGAGCGCCGAACTGTTGCCAACGGTCAGGGTACCGGCGTTCAGGGTGGTGCCGCCGACGTAGGTGTTGGTGCCATTGAGGTTCAGATTGGCCGCACCGTCTTTCACCAGGCTGCCGGCACCGGCGACGGTGCCGGTGAGGGTCAGGTCCGCGCTGCCGCCGACATTGAGCGCGCCTGCGAGGTTGATCTGATTGCCCAGAGTGACGGCGGTATTGGTATCCAGCGTGGTGCCGGCCGCCGCGTTCAATGCGCCGCTGCCGATTGCGGTATTGCTGCCGACAATCAGCTTGCCGACGTTGAGTGCGGTGTTGCCGAAATAGGTATTGGCGCCGTTGAGGATCAGATCGGCGGGGCCGCTTTTGGTCAGACCACCGACACCCGAGACCACGCCCGCGAGGGTCAGCGCGTTGCTACCGCCGAGGGTCACGTTACCGCCGAGGTTTACGTTATTCGCCAGACTCGTCGCGGTGCTGGCATCCAGCGTGGTGCCATTGGCGGCGTTGAGTACGCCAGTGCCGAGGGCGGTGTTGGAGCCGACGAGCAGAGTCCCGGCGTTCAGCGACGTAGCACCGGTGTAGGTGTTGTTGCCGGTCAGGGTCAGGGTTGAAGCACCGGTCTTGATCAGGTTGCTGGCGCCGCTGATCACACCGCCGAGGGTCAGCGGGTTGGCGCCGCCGGTAGTGAGGTTGGCGTTCAGCGCAATGGCGTTGTTCAGCGTCACGTTGGCGCTGCTGTTGAGCGTGCCGCCCGACCCGCCCACGGTCAGCGTGCCGGTGCCGAGCGCCGCGCCGTTGCCGACGGTCAAGCTTCCGGCGTTGAGTGCGGTGCCGCCGGTGAAGGTGTTGGCGCCGTTGAGGGTCAGGTTGGCCGTGCCGTTCTTGATCAATTGACTGGCGCCGCTGATCACCCCGCCAAGGGTCAGTGCATTGCTGCCGCCGATCCCCAGATTGCTGTTGAGAATGACGTTGTTGTTCAGCGTCACCGCGGTATTGCTGTCGAGGGTCGCCGCGCCGCCGACAGTGATATTGCCACTGCCCAGCGCAGCGTTGGCACCCGCTGTGATGGTGCCCGCGTTCAATGCAATAGCACCGAGAAACGTGTTGGTGCCGTTGAGAATCAGGTTCGCCGCGCCGTTCTTGGTCAGCCCGCCGCTGCCGCTGACGACGCCATCGAGGGTCAGATTGGCATTGCCGGCGATATTCAGGTTGCCGCCGAGGGCGACCGCGTTGCTCAACGCCACGCTGGTACTGGCGTCGAGGGTGGTGCCCGCCGCCGTGGTCAGTGCGCCGGTGCCGAGCGCGGTGTTGGAACCGATGATCAGCGTCCCGTTGTTCAGCGCTGTACCGCCGGAGAAGGTGTTGTTGCCGCTGAGGGTCAGATTCGCGGTGCCGCCCTTGATCAGATTGCCGGCGCCGCTGATGACCCCGCTCAAGCCCAGTGCCTGAGTACCGCCGATGGTCAGATCCGCCGCCAGCGCCACCGCGTTGGCCAGGGTCACGGCGGTGGTCGCATCCAGCGTGGTGCCGGCCGCCGCGTTCAACGCGCCCGTGCCGAGGGCGGTGTTGCTGCCGACGAGCAAGCTGCCGCCGTTGAGAGCGGTGCTGCCGCTGTTGGTGTTGTTGCCGGTCAGGGTCAGACTGGCGCTGCCGCTCTTGGTGATCGAGCCGGTGCCGGACACGATGCCGGCCAGGGTCAGGGCATTGCTGCCGAGCACATTCAACGTACCGGTGATGCCGACGTTGTTGGCCAAGGTCACGTTGCCGGTGCTGTCGAGACTGGTGCCGTTGCTGGTGTTGAGGACCCCGGTGCCCAATGCGTTGTTGTTGCCGACGCGCAAGGTCCCGGCGCTGAGGCTGGTGATCCCGGTGTAGGTGTTGATGCCGTTGAGGGTCAGGCTGCCGCTGCCGGTTTTGGTCAGGTTGGCGGCGCCGCTGATCACCCCGCCCAGGGTCAGCGCACCGGTGCCGGTCGCGGTCAGGGTGCTGTTGAGCGTGATCGCGTTCGCCAGCGAAATCGGCGTCGTTGCCGAGATGCTCGAAGCGCCGCCGACTGTAATGCCGCCAGTGCTGAATGCCGAGTTATTACCCACTAGCACTGTGCCGCCGTTGAGCACAGTGTTGCCGGTGTAAGTGTTGATGCCGTTGAGGTTGATCTGGCCGCTGCCGATCTTGGTCAGACCGCCGGTGCCGGAAATCACCCCGTTGAGGGTCATGCCGTTGATGCCCTGCAGGGTCAGACCGCTCGCGCCCAGGTTGATCTGGTTGCCCAGCGTCAAACCGGCATTGCTGGCCTGAAGGATCCCGCCGTTGGACGTCAGCACACCGCTGCCGAACGCCGCGTTGTCGTTGAACTGCGCGACACCGCCATTGAGTGTGGTCGCCCCGCTGACCAACGGCCCCTGCAAGGTCCAGGTGCCGCTGTTGAGGGTCAGGTTGTTGAAGTTGACATAGGTCGCGCTGGACGCAGTGCCGGTCCCGGTGACGCCACCACCGACGCCGATCGGGTTTTGCAGGATCAGCGTGTTGGTGCCCCCCGCGCCGCCATCGATGGTGCCGGTCGGGGCGAAAGTCAGGTTGATGCCGATCAGGCCACCGAGGCCGACGGACACTTGCACGCCGTCACCGACGTTAACGCTGGAACCGGTGATCGCGTAGAAGGTGTTGGTGCTGCCCGCCCCCATCGACACGCCGCCGGTGATGTTACCGGCGTTGGTGAAGGTGTTGCCCGCCACCGACGTCTCGAACGCGACCCGGCCGTTGATCGTACCGCTCGCGCTGTTGGTCATGTTGACTTGCGAGCCGCCATACACCCCGACCACCGGGGTATCGGCCAGGGTGATGCCGCCGACCGACAGCCCGGTGGAGGTAATCGTGCCGTCGTTGGTGATGGTCGTGGTGCCCGACACCGAGTTGTTCACACCAATCCCCAGACCGTCGATGCTGGTCAGGTTAAGGCCGAGCAACATGCCGGTGCCGCGAATGAGCCCGGTGGTGTTGTTGACGATGCTCACCGTGCTGGTTGCACCGGTGCCGATGAACGCACCGCCACTGAGGATCGACACCAGGCCGAGCAAGGCCGGGTCGAGGGTGCCGGAGTTGTTGAGGTTGATGTTGGCCCCGGTCAGGTTGATCACCTTGCCGCCCAGCGTCGCGTTCATCTGCGCGCCGTTGGTGACGTTGACCGTCAGGCCGCTGGTGGCGCTGCTGTAATCATTGAGAAACAGCGGCAGGGTCGGGACGCCCGAACAGGTAATCGTGGAACCCGCCGCCGAACAGGTGGCGAACGCCTGCTCGCTGACACCACCGAACAGCAGCCCGGCGACGCTCAGATGCACAGCAAGGGACAGAGGGGAAAAACGCGAGACGAGGGCAACACCAAACCTTGCTTCCACGGGCTACTCCTTGCGTGGCCAATTTCGTCCTTGAAGGCGTGCGAATGCAGCAAGACCCAGCACGCATCAAGCGTATGACGGTCATCAGATAAACCGTCGCTTTCCAGACACACGCTAGTTGATGCCCTTCGATGGGGCACCGGTTAAATAGTGTTAATACTTTTGTGCGATAAGGCCCTGCGTCGATACTTCCGGCCGTTCTGAGCAAGGTGATGAGGGTTTTCGCAGGCCCTTTTCAGGAGCTGACCGAGTCGCCAGGTAAACCCGCGAATCGATCGATTTTTCAGCGACTTGAGAAACTGGTACGGCTTGTGCAAACGTTTGCTAGTCGCTATTGACTGCGTTTTCGTTACAAAACCGTACAGGGCCCATCATTTCGGGCCTTGATCTGCAAAAAGGACTTTGAATGTACGTTTCTTCCTGCCACCGCCGTCGCGGTGCACGCACCTTTGCTGTTTCCCTGCTACTGGCCGGCGTTACTGGAGTTCTCAGTCACACCGCATTGGCGCAACCTGCCCTGCCCGAGGAATCCGCCCAGGGTGAAGCCCTCAGCCCCGAAGCCAGCCCGCCGAAAAAAGGCGCGTACCTGTCGGACTGGTACAACCAGGATCTGATGCTGATCGGCAGCAAGGACATCAGTTTCGGTCCGCAACCGGCCGACGACATCTACCTCGAATACGAGTACTTCGGGCGCAAGGGTCCGTTCGAGCTGTACGGCTACATCGACATTCCGAAGATCTTCAACATCGGCAACAGCCACGACAAAGGCGTGTGGGACCATGGCTCTCCGGTGTTCATGGAGCACGAACCGCGGATCTCCATCGACTACCTCGCCGGCCGCAGCCTGGCCATCGGGCCGTTCAAGGAATGGTACGTGGAGTTCGACTGGATCTACGACCACGGCAGCCGCAAAGAGAACCGCGCCAACACACTGTACAGCGGCTTCGGCACCGACATCGACACCCATTCAAGGGTCAATCTGTCGGCCAACCTGTACGGACGCTACCAGTGGGAAAACTACGGGGCCAGCAACGAGTATTCGTGGGACGGCTACCGCGCGCAGCTCAAGTACATCGTGCCGATCGACAAATTCAGCAATGGCGCCTCGCTGACCTACATCGGCTTCACCAACTTCGATTTCGGCTCGGACCTGCACAAGGACAACCCGGCGCGCACTGCCAATGCCACGGTGGCGACCAACGTCTTGCTGTACTCGTTCACACACCTGCGTTTCACCCTGGTCGGCCGTTATTTCCACAACGGCGGCAACTGGGAGGATGGCAGCGAGCTGAACTTCGGCGACGGCAACTTCCGGGCGCGCTCAAATGGCTGGGGTTACTACGCCGGCATCGGTAATCAGTTCTGAATCCAGGAGCAATCATGAAAGCAATGACGCGTGTATCACTGGCCGCTGCCGCCCTGTTCTCTTCCAGCGCATGGGCGGCCGAGGCGCCGATTCAGCCGAAAGTGGTGCTGATCACCATGTTCGCCCCGGAGGCACAGCACTGGATCGATCGCCTCGAGCTCACACAGGAAATCCGCGTGCCGGGCCTGTCGGCCGAATACCCGACCATCCGCTGCAACACGCAGCAAGTGTGCCTGCTGACCACCGGCATGGGCCAGACCAACGCCGCCGCCTCGACCCTGGCACTGGCGCTGTCACCGAAATTCGACCTGCGCAAAAGCTACTTCCTGATCGCCGGGATTGCCGGTATCAGCCCGAAACACGGGACCATCGGCACTGCCGCCTGGGCGCATTACCTGGTCGAGTTCGGCACCCAGTGGGAACTGGATTCCCGCGACGCGCCATCGAGTTGGCCGACCGGATACCTGGGCATCAACACCAAGGGCCCGAACGAAAAACCACCGCTGGACTACAAGACCGAAGTCTTCGAACTCAACCCGAAACTGCAGGCCAAGGCCTACGCCCTGAGCCACAAGGTCGAACTGAGCGAGAGCAAGGAATCGGCGGTGTGGCGCCTAAAATACCCGGCAGCGCCGGCCAATCAGCCGCCGGTGGTCACCCGTTGCGACACGCTGGCGGGCAATACCTGGTTCTCCGGCACGCGTCTGAGCGAACGCGCCGAGGTCTGGACCAAACTGCTGACCGACAACCAGGGTGAATACTGCACCACCCAACAGGAAGACAACTCCACCTACGAAGCCTTGCTGCGCGCCAGCCGCGAGGGCCTGGTGGACGTGCAGCGCCTGGCCGTGGTGCGCGCCGGCTCCGACTTCGACCGTCCGGCGCCCGGCGGCAGCGAAGTGGACAACCTGCTCAAGTATGCCGATCAGGGCGGATTTGTGCCGGCACTGGAAAACCTCTACCGCGCGGGCAATCCGTTGGTGCAGGACATCCTGAAGAACTGGTCGGCGTGGGAGAACGGCGTCCCGCAATCCTGAGACCCAAAAAACCGTGGGAGCGAATTCGCTCCCACCGTTTTGTGATGTCATGAAAAACAGAGACCGTCAGGGGACAAGAATCACTTTGTCGCCACTGCCCTGATTCACATCGGCATACCGCGCCAGCCCTTCGGCCAGCGGCGCTTCCACCAACCCTTGCGGCAGTGGCAGCAGGTCTTCGTCGAAGAACCGGCCAAACTGATCCAGCATCGCCGCGCAGGCTTCAACGCCATACAGCAACGAGTTGATGCCGACCACCGAACCGCCCTTGCGATACAGGGCCAGCGCCGGCAGTTGCACATGCCCGTCAACCGGTGCGGCGATGATCGCGATCCGTCCGAAGGTCGCCAATGCCGCGACCGAGGCCGGCAGCCAGAAACCGGTGGTGTCGAAGATCACATCGGCACCGCCGCGATACACCGCATCGACCTGCGCCCCCAGCTCCTCGGGCTTGTCCAGCTGAATCGTCTGATAACCCTGCGCCTGCAGATCCTTGACTTGCTCCGTCCGCCGCGCCGCCGCCAGCAACTGCGCGCCGCGCACTTTGGCCAGCGCCAGCGCCGCCGTCGCCACCGCCCCGCCGCCGATGACCAGCAGACGGGTTTGCGCACTGACCAGACTGCGCTCGAGCGCATCCCACGCCGTGGTGTAAGGCACCCCGAGGCTGGCGGCCTGAGTGAAACTCAAATGCGAAGGTTTATGCGCCACGCCCTTGGCCGGCAGTTTGACGAACTGCGCGTGGGAGCCATCGGCGAAAAAACCCAGCTCACGCCCGGTGCCCCAGACTTCCTGACCGATCAACGCCTGCGGCCCTTCGACCACCACACCGGCAAAGTCACGACCGGGAATACGCGGCAGCGTGGTGTACGGAAAACGCCCGAGTACGTTCTTCACGTCGCTGGGATTGAGGCCTGCAGCCTTGATCTGCACCAGCACCTCGTCAGCGCCCGGCACCGGCGTCGGCACCTCGACGAAGCGCAGGGACGACAGGTCGCCGGTTTTATCGAATTGCAGTGCTTTCATGGAAATCTCCACCAAAGGAAAAAGACAGGATTCAGGACAGCCAGCCACTGACCAGTTGCCGGCCCATCGGCCACAACTGCTCGCCCGCCAGCATGCCCAGCAGGCCCACCAGCGCGATGGTCGGCGGCGCCGGAGAACGGACATCCAGCGCGCCATACAGCAGGCCGACACCCAGACCGACGCCCAGTGAAATCAGGTAATTCATGGGATCACTCCGCCACACAAAGGGAATGGGCAAAGTCTAGGGAAAGGCGGCGACCGGCATCGGCCAAGGACTTCTGAATTTCTGCCAAATCAACCGGCAAGCGGCCCGCCATCGAATTGCGAAGGGGCGACACCCAGCTCGCGGCGGAACATGTCGCTGAAACTGCTCGGCGAATAACCCAGCTCACGGGCAATCGCGCTGACCGGCACGCCCTGGATCAACTCCGCCACCGCCGTCGCCAGTTGCACCTGACGCCGCCACTCGGCGAAGCCCATGCCCAGCCCCTCCTTGAACAACCGCGCCAGGGTGCGCACGCTGGCCCCGGCGTTTTCGGCGTGCTGCTCAAAGGGAACGTCCAGCGAAGGCGCGGCCATCACCGCCTGACACAGACTCATCAACCGCCGGTCGGCATCATCCGGCAACGGGATCTTCAGCTGTGAACGCCTTGCACGTTTCAGCTCCAGCAGCGCCAGCCCGACCAGCGCCTCGTAATACTCGGCATCACCGCTGTCGCCCTGCGCCACCAGACCGACAATCAACTCGCGCAGCAGCCCGCCGACCTCGATCACCTGCACCGTCTCATCCAGCGTCGCCGCCAGCGCCGGGCGCAGGTAGATATTGCGCATCTGCAAATCCGACACCACCCGAATCCCGTGCGGAACCCCCGGCGGCAACCACACCGCCCGCTGCGGCGGCACCACCAGCGCCTCGTGCGGCGTCTCGACCCACATCACCCCGCTCATCGCATACAGCAACTGCCCCCACACATGCTCGTGCGGCTCGATAAACAACCCACGCGGATAGGTGCGCGCCAGCGGCTGCACGGGCACATCGGTATCAGTCAGATCAGGGGGCGCAGCGAGGGCCATGGCGAACATTCATCGGGGTGGGCGAAAGCGCCATGGTAACCAGTCCGACCGGAACCTCGCCATTGATAGATACCGTCTGACAATCCGAGTGAATTTTCCCGCAGCCCAGCGATCCTTCTATTACCACAGGGAGGAAGATGGGCTTTATGAACAACGCAAAACTGTACGTCATCGATTACACCCTTCACGGCGCGCCAAAGTCGTTCATTATCCGCTCGGACAAAATGGACAACACCGAGGCGTGGCACTGGGCAAGCTGCGACGCCGGGGTCGGCCGCATCCCGCGTTTCGGCCGGGAGAAAGTGCAAAAGACCAGCAAGCCGATGGCCGAAAAATTCGGCGTGGAAAACGTCACATGGCGACCGGCAAGCTAAGCTTGCGCGCGGTGGGGACACTTTCGGGGGAACACACATGACAACCATCAACAGCCCGGCGCACCTGGACTACGGCCTGGACACCCTGTTCGGCCGCATCACCAAAAGCGTCGACTGCCCGGTTGGCCTGGAACCCGTCGAAAACGACCCCTACCGCTTCGCCCTGCGCGTACCGGCCCCCTTGCCGGAAGACCTTGAAAAGGCCAAAACCATCGTCGTCAACGTCGAAGGCCGCCGCCTGCAAGGCAACGTCCGCCACACCGAACGCCTGGACGACGACAGCCTGAAACTGGAAGTGGAGCCTGACTAGGCTCCACCTTTTCAATACCCGAGATTACTTGGGATGCGCACACTGACACCCCTTGCCCGAACACTCCTCACCACTCTTGTGATGATGCGCACAGGCCTCACAGCAATAGTGCTTACCGTGCGCCACATAAGAATGCTCACCCTCCTTGATCGTGCAACGACATCCCGGACAATCGCATTTTCTATCTGCCATGGAACAGACTCCTCTGGTGGTGGTTGTCTGAGGCCGAAAGAACAGCCGTGCTACCAGTGTAGAACGTGAAAACCACCTAACCTCCCAACCCACACCACCCACCACGATGAGCGTTAGCTCGAGTAAAGCTTTTGATCGCAAGGCCCGTCGGCAGGCTGAGTGGAGGGATTGATCCGGGGGTGGGAGCGCAGCGACCGTGCGGCGCAGCCGCATGCATCGAGAGGAGGTGCAGCGAAGCAAACCGTAGGCGATGCCCCCGGATCAATCCCGGAGCGAAGGAACCCGAGCCACAGCGAGGGCCGTACGTCAGGGTAAAGCCTTTTGGGTTACCTTTTCGGCGTTTGGAAAAGGTGACTCGCCGTAAGGGCGAAACCGCCAGCCGCAACCCCCGAAGAAACGGATATACACGCAAAACGAACAAAAGCCTGGTCGGCCCAAAGGCCGCCACGCTCAAACAGCCTGACGCACGCTACTGCGATACATGAACACCAACGCCAACCCCAAACAAACCATCGCCAAAACCCGACTCGAAGACAGCTCAATAGCGGGATTCCCCAACCAGCCAAAATTATCAATCAACATCCCCATCCCCAACTGCCCGACAATCACCGCCACCGTCGCCACAGCCGTCCCCACCCGAGGGACCGCCCCCACCATCACCATCATATAAACAACCCCAAACAGCGCCCCACTCAACTGCCACTTCGGCACATCCAGCAGGCTGACCGCATGGGCCGGTTCGAAAAACAGAATCAGCAGCCCTGTACTCACCGCGCCAACCACGAAAGTCAGGAGGCTACTGCGCAACACACCAACGGTTTCCCCAAGACGCCCATTGATCGCCGCCTGAACACTCAACACCGCACCGGCCAACACCACCACTGCCAACAAAATAACCAGACTCATCACTCACCCCCGCGCAATCAAAACCAAAGCCGCCACAATCAACCCCAACGCCAGCCACCGCTCAGCATTGACCTTCTTGCGCGTGGCCCCAAACCACCCGAAATGGTCAATCAGCACACTCTTGCCAACCTGCCCCGACAGAATCGCAATCATAGTCATCGCAATCCCGATATGCGGCGTCGCCAGCGTCAACACCACCACATACATCGGCCCCAGAAACCCGCCGATCAACTGCCAACGCGGCAGGTCCGTCAGCGCCGGCCCCTTCTGTGGCCCCGCAAACAGCAACAGCAAAAACAGAATCGCCGAACCTACCCCGAAGATGCTCAAGGTCGCCCACAAGTGCCCGACCTGCTCACCCAACGGCCCCAGCAACCCCGCTTCCACCGACAAACCCATGCCGGCCAGAATCACCAGCGGCAACAGCAACAAACGCAAACCCGGCCGGGCGACCGGGGCCGGCGCGGCACTCACTTCATCAAACGACTGCATCCAAAAAACCTCTGAAGGAAACGATGGCGCGGATTATCGGCTGGCGCAGCTGTGCGATAAATGGGAGCATCCGGACAACACTTTTGCGTAAATCGCACAGCAGGACAGACGATGCATGGGCTCAACGAACTGGGATTCAAGGCGCTAAGGCTGTTTGTGGCGGTGCTCGACCACGGCAGTTTTTCCGAAGTCGCCCGCCGCGAGGGCGTGGCGCCCTCCTCGATTTCCCGGCAGATCCAGTTGATGGAGCAAGCGCTGAATCAGCAATTGCTCTACCGCCACACCCGCGCGGTGACGCCGACCGAAGCCGGGCGCATGCTCGGCCACCACGCGCGGCTGGTGCTGGTGCAACTGGAGGAAGCCGAACAGGCGTTGCAGGAACAGCAAAGCGAACCGACCGGCCTGGTGCGGATCAACGCCCCGGTAGTGTTCGGCCAGCGCCATCTGACGCCGTGGCTCGGCCGTTTGTGCGAGCGCTATCCGAAGCTGCAACTGGACATCCAGCAAACCGACCACTACATCGATCCGCTGCAGGAAGGCGCCGATCTGCTGTTTCGCATCGGCCCGCTGCACGACTCGAGCATGCAGGCGCGGATCCTCGCGCCGCACCGCTTTCAGGTCGCGGCCAGCCCGGCGTATCTCAAGCGCTATGGCACGCCACAGCATCCCGACGACCTCGCCCGCCACCAGTGTCTGGCCTACAAGGGTGCGACCGGCCAGCAACGCTGGTTCTTCCGTCAGGATCAGGGCGAGTGGGCGCCGTATGCAGTCAAGGGCCCGATCACCGGCAACCACGCGGACACGTTGACTCAGGCCGCTGTGCAAGGGCTGGGGCTGGTGATGTTTCCGTCATGGCTGATCGGCGAGGCGGTGCGTGAGGGCACGCTGGTGCCAGTGCTGGGGGAGTATCAGGTGTCGAACAGTGTGGAGCCGCAGCAGATTGCGGTGCTGTGGCCGGGGAGCCGGCGGTTGTCGGTGAAGGTGCGGACGGTGATTGATTTCTTTGTTGAGTGTTTTGGGGAGGTTCCTTATTGGGATCGTCCCTGAAGATCAAAAGCCCCCTCACCCTAGCCCTCTCCCGGAGGGAGAGGGAACCGAACGGGGGATATTCGAGAGATACGCCGACATGAGCGATCGGCTGTGAATCCATAATCGACACGATTTTTCAGGTCGATGTATGACGCAAGACACTGCGGTCAGTCCCCTCTCCCTCCGGGAGAGGGTTAGGGTGAGGGGGCCTTTGGGGGTCAGATACGGAACTGGCCGACCAGTTTGCCCAATCGCTGCCCCAACTCCGCGAGACTGCGCGATGTCTGCGCCCCCAACTGTGTCTCATCCGCCACGTTATCCACCGCCACCGCAATCTGATGCACGCTGCGGTTGATCTCTTCCGCCACCGCCGTCTGCTCTTCAGCGGCACTGGCAATCTGCGCGTTCATCGAGTTGATGGTCGCAATCAGATCCGCCATCGCATCCAGCGAAGCCCCCGCCTGATTGGCCTGGGCCGACGTGCCGTCACCCGCCTCGCTGGAACGGCGCATCGCTTCAACCGCCGACTGCGTCCCCGCCTGCAAGCGATCGATCATCCCCTGAATTTCCTGAGTGCTGATCTGCGTGCGCGAAGCCAGCGCCCGCACTTCATCCGCCACCACCGCAAACCCGCGCCCGGCCTCGCCGGCCCGGGCCGCTTCAATTGCGGCGTTGAGTGCCAGCAGGTTGGTCTGTTCGGCGATCGAGCGGATCACCCCGAGCACGCCGACAATCGACGACACGTCCTGCTGAAGGCTGTCGAGGGACACGCCGCTGCTGCGGATGTCGTCCACCAGCGCATGAATCTGCTTGATGCTGCCGGCCACCACACGCTTGGCGGTCTGGCCTTCTTCGTCGGTCTGCTGCGCGGCGACGGCGGCGTTCTGTGCGCTCTTGGCGACTTCTTGCGCGGCCGCGGACATTTCGTTGATCGCCGTGGCGACCTGATCGGTTTCGTGGCGCTGACGCTCCATGGCCTGATCGGAGCGCTGGGCCTGATCCGACACCTGCGTCACCAAACCGGTCAGTTGCGACGTCATCTCGGTGATCTGCCGCACCAGGCCGTGGATCTTGTCGACGAAACGGTTGAACGAGCCGGCCAGTTCGCCGAGTTCGTCCTGGCTGGTGATGGTCAGGCGCCGGGTCAGGTCGCCCTCGCCCGCCGCGATGTCGTCGAGGTTGGCTTTCATCAGGGTCAGCGGTCGCAGAATGGTGTTGGCCAGCAGCATCCCCGCTGCCGCGATCACCAGCAGCACCACCACCGCCACGCCGACGATGCTCAGCACCACGCCCTGCATGCGTTCCTGCACCTTGGCCTCGACCACCGCCACTTGCGCTTCGATGCCATCGAGGTTGACCGACGTACCGACCGCCATGTCCCACTTCGCCAGGTATTCGGTGTAACCGAGTTTCGGCACCAGCACTTGCGCGTTGCCCGGCAGCGGCGAGCTGTATTGCAGGTAGTGAGTGCCGTCCTTCGCGACTTTCACCAGGTCGCGGTTGACGTAGACGCCGTTCGGGTCGCGGTTGTCCTTGAAGCTCTTGCCCACGCCTTCGGGGTCGTTGGCCTTGAACAGGCGCACGGTCTCGGAGTCGTAGCCGAAGAAGTAGCCGTCCTTGCCGTACTTGATGCTCGACAGCAGCTTGATCACCTGCGCCCGCGCATCGGCGTCACCGGGAGCGGCGGCGTCGTACAACGGTTTGATGGTGGTCATGGCCACGGCGACGTAACTGGCCAGCGTGGCTTTGGCGTCACCGAGCAGGCGTTCGCGGGTCTGCTGGACTTCATTGCGCGCCTGTTCCTGGAGGATGAACAGCGTGGTCAGGCTGATCACCAGCGCAAAGAGCAAAACCGGAAGGACGGCAAGGGACAGGACTTTAGCCTTGAGACTCAGGCGCATGGGGGCTCACTCTTTTGGTTTTATTGGCGTGGTTAAAGGCTTTAACGGCACGCGAAACCAAAAGTTGAGGTTTACCTCAGATCGTTCCCACGCTCTGCGTGGGAATGCCTCTTGTGACGCTCTGCGTCACGCTTTGGGACGCGGAGCGTCCCGGGCTGCATTCCCACGCAGAGCGTGGGAACGATCACGGGAGTTAAAGGACCATCGCAGCCACCCAGCCAAACGCCAGCAGCGGCAGGTTGTAATGCAGGAAAGTCGGGACCACGGTGTCCCAGATGTGATGGTGCTGGCCGTCGATGTTCAGACCGGAGGTCGGGCCAAGGGTCGAGTCGGACGCGGGCGAACCGGCATCGCCCAAGGCACCGGCCGTGCCGACGATGCAGACAATGGCAATCGGGCTGAAGCCCAGTTGCACGCACAGCGGCACGAAAATCGCCGCCAGAATCGGCACCGTGGAAAACGACGAGCCGATGCCCATGGTCACCAGCAGCCCGACCAGCAGCATCAGCAAGGCACCGATGCCCTTGCTGTGATTGATCCACGACGCCGAAGACTCGACCAAAGTCTGCACCTCGCCGGTGGCCTTCATCACTTCGGCGAATCCGGAAGCGGCGATCATGATGAAGCCGATCATCGCCATCATCTTCATGCCTTCGGTAAACAGGTCATCCGTCTCGCGCCATTTGACGATGCCCGACGCTGAAAAGATCAGGAAACCGGTCAGCGCCCCGATAATCATCGAATCCAGCAGCAACTGAATAATGAAGGCTGCGGCAATGGCGACACCGGCGATCAACAGGCTTCGCGGGTTGTACTGCACCGCCACCTGCTCGACCTGCTCGATTTTCCCCAGGTCGTAGACGCGCTTCTTGCGATAACTGATAAAGGCGATGCCCAGCCCCACCAGCATGCCCAGCGCCGGAATGCCCATGGCATGGGTGACGTTGATCCCGCTGATATCCACGCCACTGCGGGCAACGTTGGCCAGCAGGATCTCGTTTAGGAAAATATTGCCGAAGCCCACCGGCAAGAACATGTACGGCGTAATCAGGCCGAAGGTCATGACGCAGGCGATCAGCCGGCGGTCCAGTTGCAGCTTGGTCAGTACATATAAAAGCGGCGGCACCAGCAGCGGAATGAACGCGATGTGGATCGGCAGGATGTTCTGCGACGCGATCGCCACCACCCACAGCAGGCCGATCAGCATCCATTTGACGCTGCCGCCACCGGTCGCATGCTGGCGGTCGACCATCGCCAGAGCCTTGTCGGCCAGCGCGTGGGCCAGACCGGACTTGGCAATCGCCACGGCGAAAGCGCCGAGCAACGCGTAGGACAACGCCACTGTCGCCCCGCCACCCAGGCCACTGTTGAAGGCCTTGAGCGTGGCGTCAATGCCCAGACCACCGGTCAGGCCACCGACCAGCGCACCGACGATCAACGCGATCACCACATGCACCCGGGACAGGCTGAGGATCAGCATGACGCCGACCGCAGCAATCACTGCATTCATTTCACTACCTCGAAAACACGACGGTAAAGCCATTCACCGCCAGACAGAATGAGTCCGGCCGACAAGCCACGAAGGTCGCCAGCGGATTTGCATAGAGGGTCTTATTAGAAGGGCGCGCACTGTGCCGCAGCGCGGGCGCAGTGTCAAAGCGACGGGGCGCAACACTGTGTAACTTTCCATGATCAATCCGCTGAACAAGGCATATCCGCCACAACATGCGTCAATTCGCCCTATTGCATTGACGCCATAAAGAAAGCCGAAACGCGGCCGTTACAGTGCAAAGTCTCAGATATTTATCGAATAAGGACGTTTCCATGTCACTCAGACAACTTTCCATCCAATGGAAAATCACCCTGCTCGCCGGGCTCTGCCTGGCCGGTATCGTGACCCTGTTGGTGGGTCTTTCGCTGTATCGCATGGAGCACAGTTCCGAACTGGTGAAAGCTTCGAGCATGGAAATGCTCACCGAATCGGCCCAGGCTCGCATCGAATCCCAGGGCGAAGTTCAGGCGGCGGGCATTCGCCAGCAGTTCATGGACGCCTATCAATATGGCCACGGTTTCTCGCGTCAGGTGCTGTTTCTGCGTGAGCAGGCCGAGAAGCGCTTCCTCGATGCCTTCGACCTGCGCGAGGACATGACCCGTCAGGTGAAATCGGCACTGCAGGCCAACCCGGATCTGCTCGGCCTGTCGCTGGTGTTCGAAGCCAATGCGCTGGACGGCAAGGACGAACTGTTTGCCGGTCAGGCTGAACTGGGCAGCAACGACAAGGGCCGCTTCGCCCTGTACTGGTCGCAACCGACGCCGGGCAAAGTGACCTCGATGGCGCTGCCGGAAAGCGACATGGCCGACACCAGCACCGGCCCCAGCGGTCAGGCCGCCAACGCCTGGTTCACCTGCCCGCGCACCACGCTCAAGCCATGCGTGATCGAACCCTATTTCTATGTGATCGACGGGCAAAAGGTGCTGATGACCAGCATCGTGTTCCCGCTGATGGTCAACGGCAAAGTCATCGCCTCGCTGTCGGTGGACATCAACCTCAACAGCCTGCAAGCGATCAGCCAGAGCGCCAGCAAGAAGCTCTACGACGGCCAGACCGCCGTGAGCATCATCAGCCCCGCCGGCCTGCTCGCCGGCTACAGCCCGGACGCCAACAAACTCAGCCAGCGCCTGGATGCCGTGGACACCACCAGCGGCGCCGAACTGCTGCGTCTGCTCGCCTCGAGCAACGCCGTCAGCAGCCTGCACAGCAACGCGCAACTGAAAGTGCTGTCGCCGTTCCAGCCGATTCCCGGTGGCCCGTCGTGGGGCGTGCTGCTTGATGTGCCGGAGAAAGTCCTGGTGGAGCGCGCCGAAGCGCTCAAGCAACAACTGGATGCCAGCAACACGTCGGGCACCCTGATCGAACTGAGCCTGGGCGTACTCGCGGCGCTGATCGGCCTGTTGCTGGTGTGGCTGATGGCCCGCAGCGTGACCAAACCGATCCTCGGCGTGGCCCACATGCTGGAAGACATCGCCAGCGGCGAAGGCGACCTGACACGGCGTCTGGCCTATGACAAGAAGGACGAGCTTGGCCAGTTGGCCGGCTGGTTCAACCGCTTCCTCGACAAGCTGCAACCGATCATCGCCGAAGTGAAACGCTCGGTGCAGGACGCGCGCAACACTGCCGATCAGTCTTCCGCGATCGCTACCCAGACCAGCGCCGGCATGGAGCAGCAATACCGTCAGGTCGATCAGGTCGCCACCGCGTCCCACGAAATGAGCGCCACCGCCCAGGACGTGGCCCGCAGCGCGGCACAAGCCGCCGAAGCCGCCAAGGACGCCGACCGCGCCACCCGTCAGGGCCTGACCGTGATCGACCGCACCACCGCCAGCATCGACACCCTCGCCGCCGACATGAGCGCAGCGATGGTGCAGGTCGAAGGCCTGGCCGCCAACAGCGAGAAGATCGGTACCGTGCTGGAAACCATCCGCGCCATCGCCGAACAGACCAACCTGCTGGCCCTCAACGCCGCCATTGAAGCCGCCCGTGCCGGCGAGGCCGGACGTGGTTTTGCGGTGGTCGCCGACGAAGTGCGCAACCTCGCCCGCCGCACTCAAGAGTCGGTGGAAGAAACCCGTCAGGTCATCGAGCAACTGCAGAACGGCACCCAGGACGTGGTCGGCTCGATGGGCAACAGCCATCGCCAGGCCCAGGGCAGTGTCGAACAGGTGGGTCAAGCGGTTACCGCGCTGCGCCAGATCGGCGATGCGGTGACGGTGATCAGCGACATGAACCTGCAGATCGCCAGCGCTGCCGAAGAGCAAAGCGCGGTGGCCGAAGAGATCAACAACAACGTGGCGACGATTCGTGATGTGACGGAATCGCTGTCGGGGCAGGCGAATGAATCGGCGCGGGTGAGTCAGTCGCTCAATAGTCTGGCGAATCAGCAGCAGAGTCTGATGGATCAGTTTCGGGTCTAGGGTTCATCGCAAAGTCCCTGTGGGAGCCCGCCTGGCTGCTCCCACAGGTTTGTGGAATGACGGAAATCAGCGTTTAGGCAATTCGATCACCACCTTCAAACCGCCCCACTCACTCTCACCCAACACCAGCAACCCACCCCAGGTGTCGACGATGTCGCGCACAATCCCCAGGCCCAAGCCATGCCCGTCGGTCTGCTCGTCCAGTCGCGTACCACGACTGAACACCTGAGCACGCTGCAATTCGGGAATTCCCGGCCCGTCATCTTCAACGCTCAGGGCGAAGCCATCCGTCCGCTCAAGCACGCTCAGTCGCACCTCGGCATCCGCCCATTTGCAGGCGTTGTCCAGCAGATTACCGAGCAGTTCCAGCAGATCCTCACGATCCCACGGCAATTGCAGGCCCGGCGGTGCCACATAACTCAACTCCAGATGCTCGCCATGAATCATGTTCAACGTCGACAGCAGCCCCGGCAGCTCCGCATCGCAATCGAACAGCGCTCCCGGCAACGCATCGCCGGACAGGCGCGCACGATTGAGCTCACGGTTCAGTCGCTGCTGAACCTGCTCCAGTTGTTCCTTGAGAATCTTGCGCAGCTCCGGGTGTGCATCGAGCCTTTCACTCGACGCCAGACTGAGCAGCACTGCCAACGGGGTTTTCAGCGCGTGCCCAAGATTGCCCAGCGCATTGCGCGAGCGCTTGAGGCTGTCTTCGGTGTGTGCCAGCAAATGGTTGATCTGCGCCACCAGCGGCTCCAGTTCCGCCGGCACTTGTTCATCGAGTTGTGAACGCTGGCCCTGCTGCAACTGGGCGATCTGTTCGCGAGCCTTTTCCAGCGGACGCAACGCGCGGCGCACGGTCAGGCGTTGCAGCAATAGAATCAGCAACAACCCGGCGAGCCCGAGGCCGAGACCGATCTGCCGCATGCGCTGGAAGCTCTCGCGCACCGGCGTGTAATCCTGGGCGACGCTGATGGAAATCGACTGACCGAGCCGTCGGTAGTCCGAACGCAGCACCAGCAATTGCTGGCCGTCCGGCCCCAGTTGCAGGTTGCTGTGCAGACCGGAGCGTTCGAGCAACGGCAGATCCTGATCCCACAACGAGCGGGAGCGCCAATGGCTGTCGGCGAAATCGATGCGGAAGTAATGCCCGGAAAACGGTCGCTGATAGGCCGGCGACAAGTGCCGCTCATCCAGCTGCAAACCCTGCGGCCCGCGAACCAGCGCCACCAGCAGGCTCTCGCTGTCGTTACGCAAGCCGGCTTCGAGATAGCGCTGCAATCCGACTTCAAACAACCACAGACTGGTTTGCGCCAGCAGCACGCCGACGACCACCAGCACACTGATCAACCCCAGGCTCAAGCGGCGCTGGATCGATCTCACGAAGCCTGTCCGCCAAACAGATAACCCTGACCACGACGGGTTTCGATCACGCTCTTGCCGAGCTTGCGCCGCAAGTGATTGACGTGGACTTCCAGCACGTTGGAATCGCGTTCGGTCTCACCGTCGTAGAGGTGTTCGGCGAGGTGGCTCTTGGAAAGGATCTGCTCCGGGTGCAGCATGAAGTAGCGCAGCAGACGGAATTCGGCGGCGGTCAGCTGAATGTCGGCACCGTCGCGCACGACACACTGGCGGCCCTCATCCAGGTGCAGCCCGGCAGCCTTGAGCGTCGGCTGGTTGGCCTGGCCCTTGGAGCGGCGCAGCAGCGACTGGATGCGCAAGTACAGTTCTTCCGGGTGGAAAGGTTTGGTCAGGTAATCGTCGGCGCCGGCCTTCAGGCCTTCGATGCGCTCGGCCCAGGAGTCGCGGGCGGTGAGGATCAGCACCGGAATCGTCAGACCGCCAGCGCGCCATTGCGCCAGCACCTCAAGCCCCGGCACGCCGGGCAGACCGAGGTCGAGGACGATCAGGTCATAGGGCTCGCTGCTGCCCTGATAGACCGCGTCGCGCCCGTCCGCCAGCCAGTCCACCGCGTAGCCCTGACGTTGCAGGCCGGCGAGCAGTTCGTCGGCCAGCGGTACGTGGTCTTCCACCAGAAGCAAGCGCATCGGTCAATCTTCCTTGTCTTTCACGAGTTCGCCGGTGTCGGCCTTCAGATGCAGCTCACGGGCCACGCCTTCGACGGTCAGCAACTCGACTTCATAAATGTAGACGTCGTGTTTTTCTTCCAGCTCGACTTCCAGCAGTTTCGCGCCGGGATAACGGTCCATCGCCTGCTGCAATACCTGCTCCAGCGGCAGGATCACACCCTGCTTGCGCAGATTGAGGGCTTCGTCGGGACCCAGGTCGCGGGCCATGGCCGTCGAGCAAAACATCACCAGCGCCAATGCTGTACAGCGGGTGGCGCGAACATTCACCTTCATTACGTATCCTGATGATCCTTGAGCACTTGCCCGCTCACCGCGTCCAGTTCCAGATCCCATTCCAGGCCCTGCGGATCACGCAGTTCGATCTGGTAGATGTACTTGCCGTACTGCTCTTCCAGCTCGGTGTCGGTGATCGTCGAACCCGGGTGTTTGGCCAGCGCGGTGGCGTTGAGCTTCTCGAAGGAGACGATAGTACCAGCGTCGCGCAGACGCAGGGCTTCATCCGGGCCGAGATCGCGGGCGTGAACGGTGCCGGCGGTGAGGCCGATGATCGAGGCAAGGGTCAGGGCAGTCAGGGTTTTCATGGTGTCTCCGTATTTTTATGTGTCGCTACGGGCGGCACCTTAACGGTGCGAACTTAACTGAAACTGAATGGCCATCATTGGGCCTGCTCCTGCAGTCACGGCAACATGTGCTTATAATCTTTCGCTTGCTAACGATCGAGACCGGTATGACCGCCATTCACATCAAGTTCCCTTCCCTGACCCTCAAGGCCGGCCCTCGGGCGATGGCGCGCATTCGTGCCCAAGGCCTGAACGCTGCAGACGTCGGCACCCTGCCCGGCGCTGCCGGTGGGCCCAAGGCATTGGGAATTCAGGGGCTGGATCTGGCGTTGTTCGGCGAGTGGCTGCCGGCGGCGCCGCGCGAGCGTTCGCTGATCGGTGCGTCGGTAGGCTCCTGGCGCTTCGCCAGCGCTTGTCTGCCGGACGCCGCCGAAGGCATACGCCGCCTCGGTCATCTGTACAACGAGCAGAACTTCAACAAAGGCGTGACCATCGGCGAGGTCAGCCGCAGCTCGCAGCGCATGCTTGATGACCTGCTCGACGGACGCGATGCCAGCCTTTTGACCAACGCCCATTACCGCTTGAACATCATGGTGGTCAAAAGCCACGGCGGGCTGGCGGACGACCATCGCGGCCGGCTCGGGCTGGCGCTGGGCTCGGTGATCGCCGACAACCTGCGGGGCCGCGCGCGGCTGTCGCGGCACTTCGAACGGCTGATCATCCACGACCCGCGCCTGGCACCGCCGGTACATGCGCTGCACGACTTCCCGTCGCGCTTCGTCGCCCTCGATGCCAGCAACCTGCGTCAGGCGCTGCTGGCGTCCGGCTCGATCCCGATGGTCATGGAAGGCGTGCGCGACCTGCCGGGCGCCGGTGCCGGCACGTTCCGCGACGGCGGTCTGCTGGACTATCACCTCGACCTGCCCTACAGCGGCGACGGCATCGTGCTGTATCCGCACTTCACCGACCGGGTGATTCCGGGCTGGTTCGACAAGACTCTGCCGTGGCGCAAAGCTTCCGTCGAGCGCTTGCAGGACGTGCTATTACTCGCGCCATCGAAGGAATACCTGGCGCGCCTGCCCTACGGCAAACTCCCCGACCGTAACGACTTCAAACGCTTCATGGGCGATGCGCCGAGCCGACAGAAATACTGGCGCGCGGCGATGGACGAGAGCCGACGGCTGGGCGACGAATTCCTCGAACTGACTGCCAATGGTCGCCTCGCCGAGCGCTTGCTGACCCTTTAGTCAGCACAGCCGGGAACAAGCTGATAAACTCGCCGCCTGCCCGAATTCGCTGCGGCGAACGCCATCTGAACAGAGCTGAAATCACTGTGGAAATCTTCAAGGAATTTACGTTCGAATCCGCCCACCGCCTGCCCCACGTACCGGACGGCCACAAGTGCGGACGCCTGCACGGTCACTCGTTCAAAGTGGCGATTCATCTGAGCGGCGACCTCGATCCGCACACCGGCTGGATCCGTGATTTCTCCGAGATCAAGGCGATTTTCAAGCCGCTGTACGAGCGTCTGGACCACAACTACCTCAACGACATTCCGGGCCTCGAGAACCCGACCAGCGAAGTGCTGGCCAAATTCATCTGGAATGAATTGAAGCCCCTGCTGCCGGAACTCAGTGCGATCCGCATCCACGAGACCTGCACCAGCGGTTGCATCTATCGCGGCGAGTAATTCCCGCGACACAAAAAACCACCGAGACCGGTGGTTTTTTTACGCCTATGCTTTTTGGCTCGAACCCGCCAAGAGGACAGGCCCATGACGGACTGGCTGCTGGATCAGGTCTTTGATTTCAACGGGCGACAGATTCGCCACGGGGTGCGCGGCGACGGCCCGCCGCTCATGAAGCGGCGTTCAGCGGCCTGCCCGATTACATCCAGCGCGCCATCGTGCCGACCTACATTCGCGGGGCGATTCACCGGGAAATTCCCGATGACGAACTGGCGCCCTACGTGCAGCCATGGCTGGGCGATCCGGGGCAAGCGGCGTTCTACCGGCAGATCGCGCAGATGGATCAGCGCTACACGCTGGAAGTGCAGCCGCTGTACCCTACGATCCGTTGCCCGGTGCAGATTCTCTCGGGCGAAAAGGATCAGTGGATTCCCATCGAACGCGGACGCGAGTTGCACAAGATGATTCCAGGATCGCTGTTTCATCCGATCCCGAATGCCGGGCATCTGGTGCAGGAAGATGCGCCTGAAGCCATAGTCGCCGCGCTGCTGCGCTTTCTGTGAGCCGAAACATAACCCGTGGGAGCCAGCCTGCTGGCGATAGGGCCGGCACATTCAACGTTTGCGCTGTTTGACACACCGGCTTCGCCAGCAGGCTGGCTCCCACATTGTGCTTTGGTGGATGCAGGCGCACCGCTTTCGCGCCAAATCCGCCACCTCGTCTATACATAACCCCGTCAATCCGTGACTGGCACGACCGCTGCAACCTCTTCGCGTCCTCCCCTTTCCAGCAAGGAACGCCCCCATGACGCAAAACGATCCCGGCAACGATTACCCCCTCAGTGAAGTGCCGATGCACGCGCGCAAAGGCCTGGCCTCCACGGCGATGGTGCTGCTGGGGTTCACCTTCTTCACGGCGACCATGTTTGCCGGCGGCAAGCTCGGCGTGGCATTCAACTTCGGCGAAATGCTCGCCGTCATCGTGATCGGCAACCTGCTGCTTGGTGTGTACGCCGCAGGCCTGGGTTACATCGCCTTCAAAAGCGGGCTGAATTCGGTGCTGATGGGGCGCTTCTGTTTTGGCGAAGTCGGCAGCAAGCTCAGCGACCTGATCCTCGGGTTCACCCAGATCGGCTGGTACGCCTGGGGCACCGCGACGGCGGCGGTGGTGCTCGGCAAGTATTTCGACTTGAACGAAGCCACGGTGCTGGGCCTGATGGTGCTGTTCGGCCTGGTGTTCTGCGCCACGGCGTACGTCGGTTATCGCGGGCTGGAGATTCTGTCGTACATCGCGGTGCCGGCGATGATGTTGCTGCTGATGCTGTCGATGTGGGTCGCGACCGTGAAAGTCGGCGGCCTCGACGGTTTGCTCAGCGTCGTACCGACGGGTTCGCTGGACTGGTCGACCGCCATCACACTGGTGTTCGGCACCTTCGTCAGCGGCGCGACCCAGGCCACCAACTGGACGCGTTTTTCCCGTTCGGCGCGCGTTGCGGTGCTGGCCAGCCTGATCGGCTTTTTCATCGGCAATGGCCTGATGGTGCTGATCGGCGCCTATGGCGCAATTGTCTACCAACAGCCCGACGTGGTCGAAGTGCTGCTGTTGCAAGGCTTCGCCACGGCGGCGATG
Source organism: Pseudomonas sp. B7 (assembly GCF_016735645.1). NCBI lineage: Bacteria > Pseudomonadati > Pseudomonadota > Gammaproteobacteria > Pseudomonadales > Pseudomonadaceae > Pseudomonas > Pseudomonas sp. B7. The sequence continues at coordinate 133,170 of NZ_JAERRE010000012.1, read as the reverse complement.
GCGATGCTGTTACTGAACATCTGGAGCACCCAGGACAACACCATCTACAACTTCGCCGTCGCCGGCTGCAACCTGCTGCGCACCGGGCGCCGCAAGACCGTGACCCTGGCCGGCGCCGTGATCGGCACGGCGCTCGCGTTGCTGGGCATGTACGACATGCTGGTGCCTTATCTGATCCTGCTCGGCACGGTGATCCCGCCGATTGGCGGGGTGATCATGGCGGACTTTTTCTTCCGCTGGCGCGGACGCTATCCGCGTCTGGCCGACGCACGGTTACCGGCGTTCAACTGGCCGGGGCTCGCGGCTTACGCGGCCGGAACCGTCGCCGCGTTCGGCTCGCCGTGGGTCGCGCCGCTGGTGGGGATCGCCGTTGCCGCGTTAACGTATATCGCAGTGACCGGTCTGCTCGGCGCCCGCAACGCGGCCGCCCCTCTACAAGATCTATAAAAGGATTCGCCCGATGCACATCATCAACGCCCGACTGCGCAACCAGGAAGGTCTGCACGAATTGCACCTCGAAGACGGCCTGATCCGCAGCATCGCGCGCCAGACCGAAGCGCCGACCCTGGGCCCCGACGACCTCGACGCCGGCGGCAACCTGGTGGTGCCGCCCTTCGTCGAGCCGCACATTCACCTCGACGCCACCCTGACCGCCGGCGAGCCGCGCTGGAATATGAGCGGCACGCTGTTCGAAGGCATCGAGTGCTGGGGCGAGCGCAAGGTCACCATCACCCAGGAAGACACCAAGACCCGGGCCAAGAAAACCATTCAGACCCTCGCCGCCCACGGCATTCAGCACGTGCGCACCCACGTCGACGTCACCGATCCGCAACTCACCGCACTCAAGGCGATGCTCGAAGTGCGCGAGGAAAGCCGTCACCTGATCGACCTGCAAATCGTCGCGTTCCCCCAGGAAGGCATCGAGTCGTTCCGCAATGGCCGCGAGCTGATGGAAGAAGCAATCCGCATGGGCGCGGACGTGGTCGGCGGGATTCCGCATTTCGAGTACACCCGCGACCAAGGCGTCAGCTCGGTGAAGTTCCTGATGGACTTGGCCGAGCGCACCGGCTGCCTGGTGGACGTGCATTGCGACGAAACCGACGACCCGCATTCGCGCTTCCTCGAAGTGCTGGCCGAAGAGGCCCGCAGCCGCGACATGGGCGCCCTCGTGACCGCCAGCCACACCACCGCGATGGGCTCCTACGACAACGCCTACTGCGCCAAACTGTTCCGCCTGCTCGGGCATTCGGGGATCAGTTTTGTCTCCTGCCCAACCGAAAGCATTCACCTGCAAGGGCGCTTCGACAACTTCCCGAAACGCCGTGGCGTGACCCGCGTCAACGAACTGCTTGAAGCCGGCATGAACGTCTGCTTTGGTCAGGATTCGATCGTCGACCCGTGGTATCCGCTGGGCAACGGCAACATCCTGCGGGTACTCGAAGCCGGGCTGCACATCTGCCACATGCTCGGTTATCGCAACCTGCAAAGCGCGCTGGATCTGGTCACCGACAACAGCGCCAAAGCCATGCATCTTGGCGAACGCTACGGTCTGGAACAGGGCCGCCCGGCGAACCTGCTGATCCTGTCGGCGGACAGCGATTACGAAGTGATCCGCAGCCAAGGCCTGCCGCTGTACTCGATCCGTAATGGCAAGGTGTTGATGAAGCGGCAGATGCCGGTGGTGGAATTCGTCTAAGGTGTAGAAGTCGGCGTCGCAACGTCGCCGACTGCTTCCGATGGACGCCTGTCATGCCGTAGTTCGCGCGCTGTTGCTCCGCTGCCATCCTCATTGATCCGTGAGGACGCGACATGAATCAAAAGACCACTTCCGATCCCATGGCCACGCTTTACCAGGAAGGCCGCCACACGTTTGTCGAACTCGTACCCGATGGCGGGGCCAGGCTCGACGCCTTGTTCCATACCGTTCCCGCATTGGGCCAACTGGCCGTCGGCGTGGTGTACGGACATTTACACTCGCGGCCTGGTCTTGATCCGCGATTGCGCGAAGCGGTGTCCCTTGCCGCCATTGTCGCCTCGGGCATGGTCGGACCTCCGCTGAGCGTGCACCTCAAAACCGGCCTGGCATCGGGCCTCGCACCGGGTGAATTGACTGAAATACTGCTGCAGGCTTCGGCCTTCGCCGGTTTCCCCCGAGCGGTCAGTGCGGCGGAGCAACTCAATCATCTGTTTGCAGAAGCGGGCCTTGAATCACCACCTCCCCCCACCCCGAGAGAAGTCACTTCGAGATTTTGCGCAGACGTTCGCGCGGGCCATCCACCGATTCCGCTGAGTGCCGCAGTGAAACGCCAGTTACGTCAGGCGGACCGTTTGGCGCTGCAAGCCTGCACAGCGCAGGCTGTAATCGTCGAGTGTTTTCAAAGCCCCGAGACGCAACCCAAAGCCCTGCTGTATGCGACGGTGGTCGATGACACTGTTGTCGCCGTAAAACTGTTCAAGGCCCAATGAGCGGTTTCATGGTTATGGAACGGGTCGGTTTTATCGCAAAACGATAGCGTCGACCTGTCAGATCTGACAGGCGACAAGCGCTGCGCGCAGGCCCACAGTAAGCCCCAAGGGATCCATCGTTCCCGGGGGGACGATCATGAAAGGGACTTCACCTTTTTGTCCGATGCGCGGTGCCGAACAGACGCACGCCGAGCAGCTCGCCATCGCGCTCTTCCAGTAAAATCGGCGCCGTACCGCCCGGCATCAGCACTTGCACCTCTCCCGCCGACACCCAACCCACTCGCCACGTAGCGCTGGCCACCGCGCTGGCGCTGGTGCCCGAAGACGCCGTCGGCCCCTCGCCCCGTTCGAACACCCGCGCCACAATGCGCTGATCCCCGGCGCGCGTCGCCCATTGCAGGTTGACCCCGGCCGGGCACGGCTGGCCGGCGCCGGTGGGCATGGCGTAGGCGATGGCCGTCAGATTGTCCGTCAGCGGCGGTTCAAGCATCTGCGCGTTGCTCGGCAATGCGGCTTCATCCTGCACCAGCGTCACGCAATGTGGATTACCGATCCGCACGAACTGGCTGTGCGCCCAGGCGGGATCGAGTTGCGCCAACGGCCGAACACGGTTGACCTCCACACCGTTGAACGGCACCGGTTCAACCCCGAGCGCACCGACGGCCACCGGGCCGAAACCGGGCTGGCCGAGGTCCAGCCAAAAGCCGTGCACGCCCGCTACTTGCGCCGGTTTCACCGAGGTTGGCACTGGCGATTGCGAGTCCTGTTTGTCGTGATGCACCCGCAGCGTCGCCCCCTCCTCCGGCATCAACCCTTGTTCAAGCAGCGCCCGGGAGAAAATCGTCAGGCCGTTGCCGCTGCGCTCGGCCAGCGTGCCGTCGGTGTTGACGATCAGCAGGTCGAAGGGGGGCGCGGATTGAAACGGGCCGATCAACAGGCCATCGCTGCGATGGGATTTGCTGCCGACGGGACGTTGACCGTCGGGCCAATCGCAACACTGCGCGATGGCTGCGGTACTCCACGTCTGGCGCGACGACGCGCACTGCGCCGCGCTGGTCGGTAAATCGATACCGGCATCGCGTAGCACTCGCGGCGAAACGACCCCGTAGATATTGCCCCGTGCATCGTAGAACTGCGTCATGAACCCGCCCTTGTTTTTCCCGTCGACAGGGACGCCACTGTAAATCGCAACGCCCTGCCGACGCGAGCGGGCTCGCTCCATCGAAAGAGCTGTGCAAGGATGTCCGCTGCTGAAACGTTTTTTGCCAAGGATCGTTATGACCAGCCTCACCCCTCAAGACACGTTCGTTCCCGGACGCCTCGAACAGATGTCCACGCGCATCGCCTTCTTCATCGCCGGGCTCGGCATCGCCGCGTGGGCGCCGCTGGTGCCGTACGCCAAGGCGCGCGCCGGGCTCGATGAAGGGACGCTGGGGTTGCTGTTGCTGTGCCTGGGCGTCGGTTCGATTCTGGCAATGCCGCTGGCGGGGATTCTGGCCACCCGGTTCGGCTGTCGGAAGGTGGCCACCGGCGGCACGCTGCTGATCTGCGCGGCGTTGCCGTTGCTGGCGACGGTGTCGTCGATTCCGGCGTTGATTGCCACGTTGTTCATGTTCGGCGCCGGGCTCGGTACGGTGGATTCGACGGTGAACCTGCAAGCGGTGATCGTCGAGCGGGCCAGCGGCAAGAACATGATGTCGGGGTTCCACGGCCTGTTCAGCCTCGGCGGGATCGTCGGTGCAGCGGGCGTGAGCGCCCTGCTCGGTCTCGGGCTGTCGCCATTGGCGGCGATGCTGGTGGTGGTCGTGGTGTTGATCGCGGCGCTGTTCAAGGCGGTGCCGCACATGTTGCCTTACGGCAGTGAAAGCTCGGGGCCGGCGTTCGCGGTGCCCCACGGGATCGTGCTGTTCATCGGCGGCATGTGCTTCATCGTGTTCCTCACCGAAGGCGCGGCGCTGGACTGGAGCGCGGTGTTTCTGGCGCAGGAACGCGGGATCGATACGGCGTATGCAGGGCTGGGTTATGCCGCGTTCGCGCTGACGATGACTGCGGGCCGCTTGACCGGTGACCGGATCGTTCGCGCATTGGGCGCAACCCGGATCATTCTGTTCGGTGGCCTGCTGGCGGCGGCGGGTTTGTTTCTGGCGACATTCGCCCCGAGCTGGGAAGCCGCACTGGTCGGTTATGCACTGGTCGGTGCCGGGTGTTCGAACATCGTGCCGGTGCTGTACACGGCGGTGGGCAAGCAGACGGTGATGCCGGAAAGCATCGCCGTGCCGGCAATCACTACGCTGGGTTATGCGGGGATTCTGGCGGGGCCGGCGGTGATCGGGTTTGTCGCCCATGCCAGCAGTCTGAGTTTCGCCTTCGGGTTGATGGCGACGTTGCTGGTGGCGGTGGCGATTGGCGGCAAAGCGCTCAAGGTCTGAGCCGACAAACATCAAGCGGCCGATGTTGGCTGAACTGACTGTCAGATCTGACAGTAGACACCGGTAGCCTGGGATTCCAGCATGAGAGGAACCCTTACTGGTGTTGAAACCATGAAACCTCCTATCGCGCATCAGTCCATTGCCTTGACGTTCCTCATCGCCCTGAGCGGTTGCACCACGCTCGACGGTGCGGCCACTCAGGATTGGGGAGAAGGCGCAGTCAACCTCTCCCCTGCCGAAATTCTGAACAACGCAGCCGGGCGCTACGATCACTGGCAAGCCATTGCTCGCGTCAAGGTTGAAGGCAGTTCTGTCTGCTCGGGCAGCCTGATCGATACCCGAGGCTCAAACGATGACCGCAGTGGCCCGGCCTACGTCCTGACGTCAGGACATTGCGCAAAAGGTGACGCTAACCAGTACGTCGAAAACGCCCCGGCGTCCGGTCTCGTTACCTTCAACTTTTTCCAGGACACCCAGTCCCAACAAAAGCGCTACCCGATCGTTGGAATCGAGTGGAGCACCCTGCGAGGTCTCGACATTGCAATTCTCAGGCTCGATCGCACACTCAACCAATTGATGACCGATGGCATCACGCCGCTCAAAGTGGCGTCGCAACCGCTGACTGTCGACAGTGATGTGCTGGTGGTTGGCGCACCGATGGATGGCCATGTGCAACGCGCCGCCTGCCCTCAGGAGCACCGCGCGGATGTTTTCGAAGCGGGTTGGGCATGGCCCGGACAATTCAGCAACCGTTGCCGGGAGGTACGGCCCGGCATTTCGGGTTCACCTGTCTTGAATCGGTACAGCAATGAAATCGTGGCGATCGTCGGCACCACAACGCAAGGCAGCGGGCTCTCACGTTGCACTCGCAACGCCCCGTGCGAAGTCAACAAAGGGGAATCGATAAAAATACCGGAGACCAACTACGCCACCGGAGCAGCGCAGCTGAACCAGTGTTTTACAGCCACTCATTTCAACCCGAAAAACCCGGAGTGCCCATTGGGCCGCGCGACAAATTTCGATCCCATATTTGGTGACGTCTATATGAGGTTGGTCCGTGGCGCGAATGGGGAATTCATCCCTTTGCAATGGAAGCAATCGTTCACCAGCGATCAACCGTTCTATCGGGTAAGGCTTGTAAAGACATTGGCCGACTGTGCGTCGGACGTCGGTTACGATCCGGTACAACCGAGCCATGGAGACGATTCAGACAGTTCGACTCAGACGCTGCGCGATGGACCGGGTCTGTATTTCCTGTGTGTGGTCGGGCAACAACATAATGCAGGGCCCGGGGAAAGATGGGCCGGCCGCAATGCAAGAATCTATTACCGCTGGGCTCTGGCAGAACCCGTCAAGACGCCGCCTGCCTACAGCGCATTTGAAAGTGCAAAGGATGAGTTCACCGTACAACCGCTCGGGATAACGCCGGATCTGGACGTCAGTCGCTACCAATACAAAAGTGGTGAACCAGAAATGGTCGACTGCCAAAGCAGTGAGGGTTACAAGTCGGTCAGGCCGCCGCTGCTGGACTTTAAGGTTTCGGTGGGGGACGGCCCGAAAAAAGTCTGCCTCAAGACCACAGACATGGCAGGCAATCCCTCTCCAATTAGTGATTTTGCGTTGCCCAGTCAGTGATGACCGGCAACTGGCTCGTTCAAACCTAATGAAAAACAGGCGGTTGTCACCAGCCGCCTGCCCTGCCAATCAGAAACCGACGCTGGCCTGCACGAAGAACGTCCGTGGCGTGCCCACGTAGATCCCCGAGTTGTTGTCGCTGGAGCGGGTGAAGTACTGCTTGTCGAAGATGTTTTTCACCCCGGCGCCGAGCTTCAGGTTCGACAGCTGCGAACCGAAGTCATAGCCGCCGCGCAAGTTCCAGGTCACGTAGCCCGGAATGTCGCCGTACTGCCCGTCCGCCGTGCCTTCGGTGATGTAATTGCCATTGAAGCTGCCATCAGCATTCACGCCGGTGCCAGGCGAGCGCTGTTTGGACTGGGCGAAGCCGTCGATGTTGTAGGTCCAGCGGTTGATGTCGTAACGCAGGCCGACGGTCGCCACCTGACGCGAGTAGAACGGCAGGTCGCGGCCCTTGAAGCCCGGGATCTCGCCTTCGTAGGTCGCGCGGGTGTAAGTGAAACCGGCGTTGGCGGTCAGGCCATCAAGGCGCGGGTCAAGCGCCGCCATGTCGTAGTGCACCGACGCTTCGATACCCTGGTGCTTGGTCGCGCCGAGGTTGGTCCAGCCCACGTCGTTGCTGATGTATTGCAGTTCGTCATCGAAGTCGATGTAGAACAGCGTCACTTCCCCGCCCCACACGTCATCGTTGTAGCGCGTGCCGATTTCGTAGGTCTTGGCTTTCTCCGGCTCCAGACCATTGGCGGTCTGGTCACCCGAGCCGCCCTGACCGAGCTGGAAGTACTGCAGGCTGCCGAACGATGTCTCGTAGTTGGCGAACAGCTTCCACGCATCGGACAGGTGATACATGACGCTCAGGGCCGGCAGCGGCTCATTGCTTTCGATGCTGCGGTTTTTTTCCGGCACGCGTTTGCCTGCGGTATCGAGCACGGCGCGATCATGCCAGTCGGTGCTGATGTGTTCGAAGCGAATGCCCGGGGTCACGGTCCAGTTGCCGACGTCGATCTTGTTGTCGATGTACACCGAGTTGGCCTCGGTGCCGCCGGTACGATCCTGGAACACGTGACCGTCGGAGGTCTTGGTGACCACTGGCACATTGTTGACCAGCGCCAGACGGCTCGACTGCTCGTGCATCGCCTCTTTCAAATAACGGTAACCGACGCTGACTTCCTGGGTGGTCGGGCCTACGTCAAACACACGCGAAACACGCGGCTCGATGCCCAGCGTGTAGTAAGAACGCGGAAACGAGCTGAGGGTTTTCTGATCGCGAGCGGCGATGGTGCTGCCGCGAAAGCTGTCGGAATAGTAGGTCAGCACTTCCGCCTGGGTGCGCTCGTCGATCTGCCGGATCCACTTGAACGACACGTCCTTGCGGCGGCCGCTGAAGCCGTCGTAGTCGCGGTCGGACTGGAACGGTTTGTCGTCGTACTGCTTCTGCGTCAGGCCGCCGGGCATGTCGGCACTGGCGTCGTAGTAGTGAAAGTTGAGGCTGAAATCGTCCTGATCGGTCGGTGCCCAGTGGGTCTTGAGGATCACGTCGTCGATGTCGTTGCCGTTGTTGCGCTCGCGGTAACCGTTGCCGTTGACGCCCGAATACAACAGCGCCATGCCGATGCCATTGTCGGCGGTGCCGCCGAGGAACGCGGTGTCGATGTGTTTCCAGCCACCGTGCTGCGAGGTTTCCAGGGTGGTGCCGATTTCACCGGTGGTTTTTTCCGGAATCGCGCGGGTCACGAAGTTGATCACGCCGCCGACGTTTTGCGGCCCGTAACGCACGGAGCCGGCACCACGGACCACGTCGATGCTGTCGAGGTTGCCGGAAGAAATCGGCGCCATCGACAGTTGTGGCTGACCGTACGGGGCGAACGCGGCCGGCACGCCGTCGATCAATACGGTGGAGCGTGGCGACAGACGCGACGTCAAACCCCGCACGCCGACGTTCAGCGAAATATCGCTGCCGCCGGTGCCGTTGGCTTCCTGCACCTGCACGCCCGGCACGCGGCGCAGCACGTCGCCGACGTTCATCGCGCCCTGCTCGACCATCGCTTCGCGACGGATCACCGTGCGCGCGCCGGGGTGGTTCTGCACCACGGCGGCGTCGGCGTCGCCGAGCCAGTCGCCGACAACCTTGATGTCGGTCACGCCCAACTCCAGCGGGCCGTTGGCGGCGGAAGTCGGGGCCGGGGACAAGGTCACCGAGCCTTCATTGATCTGATAATCCAGACCGCTGCCTTGCAGCAATTGGCGCAGGGCCTGCTCCGGAGAAAGATTGCCGTCCACCGCCGGGGCCTGTTTGCCGGCAACCAGGTCCGGGCTGAAAAACACCTGCAACGACGTTTGCTGGCCCAGTTCGCTCAGGGCCTGGCCCAACGGCTGTGCGCGGATGTGAATGGCTTCGGCGGCGAAGGCCATCGGCACGGCGGCGTTGACCGCCAGCGCAAGCGCCAGCGGCAACCAAGGGGATTTTTTGTTTTTGGCGGTGGAGTTTTTCACGTCGAACGGAGTCCTGTGGATCGCAAGAGTATGCGGCTGTTAATGCAAACCAGTTGCAGTTGAACAGGAAGACGACGAACTCGAAAAAAACCTGAATTTTATTTTGAAATTATTTCCTGGCTGCCGTCGGCAAGGGTGCGCACGGCCACCGGAAGGATGCTCGGCAACGCCTTGAGCAAGGCCTCAGTGTTGTCGGATTTGAACACGCTGGTCAGGCGCAAATTGGCCACGGCCGGGTTGGCGACTTTCAGCGGCTTGTCGCGATAACGCGACACTTCCTCGGCCACTTCGCTGAGGCTGGCGTTGTTGAACACCAGTTTGCCGCTGCGCCAGGCCGTCAGTTCCGCCGGGTTGACCGCGTAGGCTGGCGCCACTTTGCCTTGGGCATCGATCCGCGTGCCGAGGCCGGCAGTCAGGCTGATGAAATCGGCATCGGCCGCATCACGGCCCTGCACCTTGACCGTGCCCTGCTCCACCGCGACCCGGGTCTGGGTCACGTCGCGCCGCACATCGAAACGGGTGCCGGTGACCGTGACCTTGCCGCTGCCGGCCTCGACCACGAACGGGCGGGACGTATCGTGCTCGACGCTGAACATCGCTTCGCCTTCGGTCAGCTCGATGAGCCGCCGATCCTTTTCGAAACGCACCTGCAAACGGCTGCGGCTGTTGAGGTCGATCATCGAGCCGTCCGGCAGCGCCACATGCTTGCGCTCGCCCAACGCGGTGGCGAATTCGGCGCTGTAACCTTGCGGATGATTCAAGCCGCTGAACAGCCCGAGCCCGAGCGCCACCGTGACCACGCTGGCCGCCACGGCATAACGCAACAGCGGACGGCGTTCGCGCCGCGCCGGCGGGGTTTCGCACAAAGCTTTAAGCCGTGGCGCCGGCAGCAGATCCGCCGCTGACCACAAGCCTTGCAGTAACTGGAATTCGTCACGGTGCTGGGGATGTTCGTTCAGCCACGCATCGAAGCGCTGCTGTTCGTCGGCACTGACGGCCGGCTCCTGCAAACGCACAAACCAGCGTGCCGCGTCATCGCGCACCGTTGTTTGCCCGCACGCGCAATCACGAGTATCCATCATGGAATGTCCTGTTTGGCTGGGGATGAAAAGACGCCACGGCTCATGATTGCGCCCCGTCCAGGCGATCACGCAGATGCCGCAGGGTGCGGATCATATACTTTTCCACCATGTTCCTGGACAGGCCCAGGCGTTCGGCGATTTCCGCCTGGGTCAGGCCTTCGATCTTCTGCCAGACGAAGATTCGTCGGCAGTTGACCGGCAGCTCCGTGAGCGCACGTTCGATGGAATCGGCCAGCTGGATCGCATGCATGTAATGCTCCGGGTCGCCGGTCGGCGACTCACTGAGATCGATCGCCTCCGACTCCATGGCGCCCCGCCGGTCCTCACGCCGATAGCCGTCCACCGCAATGTTGCGCGCGGTCTGGTGCAAATACGCCCGAGGTTGCTGCACCGCCGACGAATCGGATTCGAGCACCCGCACAAAGGTGTCGTGCGCCAGATCCTCGGCCTGCGAGCGATTGCGCAGGCGACGGGTCCAGGTGCCGATCAACTCTTCGTAATGCTCGAGAAAGCCGGGTCTGCGGGGCAGCATGGGGATCATTGCGGCGTGCTGAGGAAAGGGGCGTGAATAGTAATGCTTCCTATTAAGGCGAAGCAATGGATTCCTCGGGTGTGCCGACGAAGCTGTTTTCCTCTATCCCTTCGGCGCTCTAATTCGCGGCAATCCCTGCCTTGCGTGGGCAGAACCACCCATGCATCAAACCCGCCTGAAAGAACTGGATCGGTGTCTCGAACCCGGCCGACTCGATCAGACCGGCGACCTGCGGCGCCGGCAGAATCGCCACATCCCGGGCATAGGCCGAACGCGCTCGCTCGAGCATCTCCACTGGCACCTGGGCCGATGCCATCAGCGTCATCCAGTGACGCAGCAATGCTTCATAGGCCGGTGATTCGGTATCCGAGGCGAGATCAGCGTTAGCCAGAATTCCACCCGGCACCAGACGACGGGCAATCTCATGGAAAAAGCCGATACGCACCTGAGGGTCGAGCAAAAACTGCGACACCAGAAAACAGGTCGCGCCGTCGTAACCGGATTCATCCGTCAGCGTATCGAGGTAGCCTTCGTGAAACCGGCAGCGGTCAATGAAACCACCCTCTTTCGCTCGCTTACGGCACACGTCGAGCATGGCGCCCGAAGGGTCGACTGCAGTGAATCGCCAGCCGGGAAACTGCTGCGCCAGATGGGCCATTTCCACACCGGTGCCCACGCCAACGCAGAGTATCCGGGCATTCTCCGGCAGGCCCGCAAACACCGAATCCAGCAGCAAATACAGGGCATCACGAAGCGGCGCCATGCCGCTCCACTGTTTGTCATAGACGGCGGACTGCTGGTCGAACAAGGCCTTGAGTGCTTGATTGTCCATGGAAAACCTTCCTCTGCATCATGATCGAATGCTCCGCGCAGATCGCGGCGAAGTTTCATTATCGCAGGGCTGTCAAGGCTCTCGCGTGAAGCAGGCGATTGATCATTCCGCCCATCGACTGGTCGCAATCCATCAACCCCACACCCGTTCCGCACGGTACGCCGCGTTGCAAGTGGATAAAGAATTTCGAGCTGGCACAGTTCAACATTTCCCAAGTGCGCACCGAAGAACTCGGCGGCTTCATCTACTTCAACCTCGACCCGAATGCACTGTCGCCGCGGGATCTGTACCCTGGGGTCGATGAGGAAATACGCCGCGTGTTTCCGGATCTGGCCGACATGCGCCTGATTCGGGCACACAACCTGTTGCAACAGACACAGATGAGCGTGGCCCAGGTGGCGGCGTGTTCAGGGTTTGGCTCACTGGAGCATTTCTCCCGCACTTACCGCGCGCGGTTTGGTTGCCCGCCGAGTGAGGATCGGCGTCAGGCGTGGAGCGCGCCGGTGATGCGCCAGCCGCTGGGCAAGGCACCTTGAAACGAAGAGCGGCCGTTCACCCGAGACGTTGCGCAAGCTTTTGGCAAAAAAATGCCTACCACAGGCAGGCACTGTTGAAACTCGAACGTTCAGCTGTGCGTTCAGACTTCGTCGCACGATTGACCAATTGAGTTCAATAACCGGACCGCTACCAACGCATTGTTCCCACCACCGCCATTGATCGTGTAGTCAACGCGAGCCGAGCCGTTTTGAATGGGTTTGATATTTGCGAGCCAGTCACCGATGGTTTTTTCCAACCCGTTGTCGACGTCATTCTGGGTAATAAAATGATTCAGCGATGTCTGAGTGCCGGGGATGGGTACTGAGCCACCTGGATCACTGTATCCCTGCAATGTGATTGTCAGCACACCACCGATTTGCGCACCGGTAAGTGGTCCAATTTTTACCTTGATGCCGTTCATTGGGTCAGAACGGCAAATGATCGCACCGTTAAATGCGCCTGGAAAAGTAATGTTGCTCATTTTCAGTTCCCTGAATTGATTGGCTCAATGTCAGCGCAGGTTCAATCGGAACCACGCGCCTCAAGCCAATCGTCGTCCCTTATCAGCTTTTTGCACACTGTCAGAACTGACAGTCATTCAAGACCCATTCGCTATAACAATTTGTTCTTTCCAGCCAAACTCAGTTTCACTGTGGCACGAATCCGCGCGGATTTTAGATCGGCTATCCGAGAACTCAGCGCTAATTCAGCTGGCGGTAGACCGGTTCCTCTTCGTCGAGGATTTCCATCAATGCGTTGAAATGCTTATCCGTAACCCCCGGATACTCCAGCCATTGCCGACACGTCTTGCGCGCCACTTCATCGCTGGCCACGTGCAACTCGCGCCCGGTCGCCAGTGCGGTGATGTACACCTCGCAAGCCCGCTCGAAGTAATACAGATCATCAAACGCCTGGGCCACGCTCGGTGCCGCGACCAACAAGCCGTGATTGCCCATCAGCAGGATCGGCTTGTCACCGAGCAGCCTGCTCCCCCGCTCCGCTTCTTCCCCAAGGCCCATGCCGTCAAAGCCGTCATCAATCGCCATCCGCTCGAAAAACCGCATGCTGTTCTGCTCGATCGGTGGCAGCCGCGAGTCCTTCAGGCAGGCCAGCTGGATTCTCAGGTGTTCGACGTTGTCGTGCATGGCGCGGCCTCCCGGTTTCACCCGAGTGTAGAGCGCGTGTTTTCATCGACTTGACGGGAAACGACAGTGGCTGCCGTTTTGAGCGGGGCATCCATCCAGAAACGGGAGCGAGCAGGCTCGCTCCCGCCGGTTTCACTGACGGTGAATCAGCCTTTTTCGTCGATCCCCGCTTGCAGCGGCTGACTGTCCAGATGACCGCTCAGGGTCACCGGACCAACTTTCAGGTTGCCGTTTTCAAGGGACACCTTCGGTGCGTTTTCTTCGGTTTTGTGTGGCAGGTCGAGGCCGGCTTCTACGCCGTAGTCGAGGTTGCTCAGATCGCTGCTGCTGACCTTCGAACCACCCAGATCGACCTTGCCTTCGGTGGCGGAAATCCGCGCGCCGGTCAGTTGGGTAGCGCCGCCGACCGTGAGATTCACACCCTGGCTACCGCTGATACCGGAAGCCTGTTTCACACTGTCCTTGTGCGCGTATTCGCCATCGACTTTCAGCGTTGGCTTGTAGTCGGTGCCAGCCAGTTTGCCCTTGTCGTCGGCCGGGGTCTTCTTGGCGGTCAGGCCCAGATCCACATCGACCTTGGCGTGAGAGCTGGAGTCCTGAAGGCTCTCAACCGACAGATCACCGGCCACTTTGCCGCTGACATTGCGCGCATCAATCCGCGCACCGTTCAGGCTCGCATCACCGCCACTGTTCAACACCACCGTGTCGGCCTTGATCTGGCTGTTCTGCTGAGTGGTGCCTTGCAGGTAATCCACGCCCACCTTGGCCCCGGCACTGAAGCCGTGATCGCTGCTGACTTTTTCATCGGCGGCGGTCGGTGTGCTTTTGCTCAGATTGCCACCGGCATTCAACGCGACGTTCCAGTTGTTGCGGTTGTCGGTGGACTGCGCGGACTCCTGAACGAAACCACCCTTCTGCGCGTCGATGCTGACGTTTGGCGCGCTGACCTGAGTGCCTTGCAGGTGCACCGAATCGCCGCTCAAGGCGATGCCGTTCTGGCTGTTGAGCTGGCCACCGCTGAGGGTCTGGGTGTTTTCGTTGACCCGACCGATCTTGAAGTTGCCGCTAAGGTTGCCGCCCTGATCGCGGCTCTTCTCGCTGCTGGTTTTGCTGCCGCCGGCGTTCAGGCCGCCGCCAAGATTGCTGCCGGTGGCGACGTGCGAATCGGTAGCTGCTTGCAGGTCGAGTTTGCCGCCAGCCTTCAGATCGATTGCGCCAGCACTGTCGATCTTCGTGCCCTGCTGAACCTGATTGCCGCCGCTGCTCAATCGCACCGGACCGTTGCCGCTGAGGCTGGCGACGTGGGCCTGGCTGTCGGTGGTCTGGTGGCCTTTGTGATCGAGCTGGAACCCGGCGCCGAGATCGATGTTGGTGCCGTCAGTGCCCGGCAAGGTGCCGACGGTCAACGAGCCGTTGCCACGCAGGCTGGAGCTGTCGCTGCTCTGCCGGTCGTTGGCCTGATTCAGGGCCAGATCACCGCCGGTCTTGACGCTGACACCGCCCTGCCCGCCGTCGAAACGGCTGCCTTCGAACTGTGCATCGCCGCCGACATGGATGTTCACGCCCTGGTTGCCAGCGTAACCGCCGACCACCGCGGTGGAGCTGTCCTTGCTCGACTGGCTGCTGCCACCCGCGCCGCTGCCGGCCACGTTCACGTCTTCACCGGTCTTGGTGTAGACGCGCACATCGACCTTGGCATCCACCGATTTTTCGGTGCTGCTGTGGGTGTTGTTCGCCGCATCGGCCACCAGTTTGTCGGCGCTGATATTCACTTTGCCGGCGCTGGCGTTGTACTGGGTGCCCTGGTCGCGCAGCGCGCCGCCGACCTTCACGTCCACGGTCTGGCCGTCGAACCGGCTGACCACCGCGTTGCTGCCCTGCTCGGTTTTATCGGCGCTGGCATGACCGATTGCCACGTCAATACCGACGTTCGGCTGACCGAGATTGGCCAGTGCGTCCTTGTCCGGCACTTTGCCGTCGAGTACTTCTTTCACCGCGCCGGCAATCGGCCGGGCGATGTCTTTGTACTCGACATTGGCACCGATGTCCGCCGACCAGTTGCTCTCGCTGTGAGTGCTGCTTTCGGTGTTGCTCGCAGCACGGTTGTCGACTTCGTTGGCGGCGACGTTCAGACCGTTGCCGGCCTTGAGTTGCGCGCCTTCGGTGGCGAGTTTGTCAGCGTCGATGTTCAGGCTGCCGCTGCTCTGCACGCCGGTGGTTTGCGCAGTAGTTTTAGCGGTGGTGTCTTGAGAAGTGCTGTGCGAGAAGTCCACACCGCTGCCCGCGCGGTCAAGGCCGCCGGTGTAGTAGAAACCGCCGCCGGTGCTGCGGGTTTCGGTCGAGGTGCTGTGGCTGTCCTGCTCGGCCAGCAGCGAGACGTTCTTGCCGCTCAGGGTGGTGTCGCCGGTGGTGGATTTCACCTCGGCGCCCTTGAGCGTCACGTCGCCGCCCGCCTTCACTTGCACGCTGCCGCCGCTGAGGCTGGAACCCTGCTGCGTGACGTCGTTGGCGGTGACGGTTTGCGCCTTGTCTTGGTAATGCACGCCGGCGCGATACTGCTCCGCCGTTTGCTCCTTGGCGTAGGCGTCGAAGCCACGGGTCTGCGTGCTGTTGCTGCTGTCGTGGGTGTTCTGCGTCGAATGCACCTCCACATCACCCGCCGCATCTGCCGTCAGCGAACCGCCGGCCTTGACCGTGGAACCGGCGACTTCGATGTCCTTGGCGCTCTTGAGCTTGAGGTTGCTGTCGGAAGCCAGCTCGCTGCGCACCGTGGTGCTGTCCTTGCTGTTCTGCCGGGACTCGTCCTTGGTGATGCCGAAGAACTTGCTGTCCTTGTCGTGGTTGTTGCTGTGCGAGGTGTCCTGCACGCCGTCGATGGTCAGCGAGCCGTTGTCGCTGATCACGCTCGCGTCCTTGGCGCCGCGCACCTGGCTGCCGCTGATGCGCACGTCGTCAGCCTTGACCAGCAGTTTGCCGGCCGCGTTGATCTTGCTGCCCTGATGCTGGGTCTGGCCCTTGTCGGCGTCGCCGGTCTTGCCGAAGAAACCGCCGCCGACCAGATCACCGGAATAGCGGTTGTCGCTGCTGCGGTTGGTGCGGGTCGCGGTGGTGATTTCCACTTGTTTGCCGGCCAGTTGCAGATCGCCGGCGCTGTTCAGTTCAGCGCCTTCGGAGCGCAACAGTGCCGCGGTTTGCAGGGCAATGTTGCCGGCCTTCAGCTCGCTGGTGATACTGCGCTGCTCTTCGCTGCTGCTGTCCCAATCGGCTTTCCACAGGTGTTTGCGGTGTTTGCCCTGGTCGGTCTGGGTGTGGCTTTCAGTGGCAGCGGTCAGGCGCAGGTCGCCGCCGCTTTGCACGCTGAGGTTATTCTTCGCCTCGACCTTGGCGGCTTTCAGTTCGCTGTCTTTGCCGGACGACAGTTGCGCGTCGCGGCTGGCGACGATCTGGCTGCCGTGCTGGCGCGAATCGCTGTCGGTCTTGGTGCGTTCGTAGGTTTCCCAAGTGATGCCGATGGTGCTGTTGTTCCAGTTCTCGCGCTGCTCCTGGAGCTTGCGGCTTTCGACGGTGGTCAGGGTCAGGTTGCGTTTGGCCTCGACCTTCACGTCCCGACCGCTGACATCGGTGGCGGCCAGCGTCAGGTCCTTGCCGCTGTGCAGGCCGACGTCGCCCTGGCTGCTGCGAATGCCGGCGCGGGTTACGTCGAGGCTGTCCGGGATCGCCTGACCGCTGACGCTCAAGTCGCCCGCCGAACCAATCTGTACGCCGTCGCGTCCGGCGACTTGCACAGCGCCGACCTTCACGCCCGCGCCTTCTGCGGTGCTGACGATGTTGATGCGCCCGGCCTGCATCGCGCCGAACAGGCTGGCGTCGATCCGTTGATCGGTGGTGTTGCCCGCCGGGTCCACGGCTTTCACCTGGCCGCTGGCGTAGTCGATCTGATTGCGTCCGACGGTGAGGTTCAGTTGATCGCGTGCAGTGATCGCGCCCTGGCTGTCGATGCGCGGGGCGATCAGGTTGATCGAACCTTCGCCGCTACGCAGACCGCCGCCCTGAATCTGCAACTGGCCGGTGGCGTCGCGGGTGCTCAGGGCTTGCAGTTTGCCGTCGTTCAGCTCGGGACGGCCGACCAGCAGATTGGCGTTCGGCGTGTTGATGAAGCTGCCGCCGTTCACCGAAATGCCGTTCGGGTTGGCGAGTACGTAGTCGGCGGCGCGACCGAAGATTTCCTGGGCGCCGTTGATGGCCGACGGGTTGCGGCTGATCACTTCGTTGAGGATTACGCTCGCGGCCTGGCCCTGCAATTGCGGGTTGGCCGCCAGTTGCCCGGCGAGCTGCGATTGGCCGGCCTGCAAGGCGTTGTTCAACACCAGGCCCTGACGGTCGACGTTGTAGTCGAGGAACTGGTTGTGCGACAGGCCCGAGCCGTTGGGCGCGACGATGTTGACGATCGGGACGCCGCCCTGGGTCTGCAATTGCGCGGTGCCGCCGGGGCCGGGCGCGACCACCACACCGCCGGCCATGGCGCCCGGCAGGTGAGCGACCAGAAACAGGCTGGCAATCGCCCAGCGCAGTTTGCCCCGTGGGGAAAGATGAAACGCAAAGGTATTCATTGGCATAAAAAACTCTCCATGTAGTGCGGCATCACGTTGCGCGTTAAGTTGAAGGCCACGGCTGTCGCGCTCAGGTCCGATGGCTGTTGTTCACTGACGTTCATATCTGTAATCCGACCCGCATCAACCAGGTTTCAGGTTCGCGGTGCAGGCCGGTCGGGGTGTTCAGGCTGCGTTGGTAATCGACGTCCACCTGCAGGTTTTTCCAGCCCAGGTTGAGGCCGATGCTGGCGCCGCTCAGGCGTTGAACCGGAGCGCCGTGATCGGCCTTGATCCAGCCGTGGTCGAGGCCGACGCGCGGGGTGAGCTGCACCGGCAAATCGCTGCGCAGCGGCAGGCGCAAGGTGTTGCGCCAGATCGCGCCGCTGGCGCCGGACGCGCTGCTGACCCGGTAACCGCGCACGGCGGAATCGTCGGTGCCGAGCAGTTGTTCGATGGCCGGCAACGGATCCGGGCTGTACTGCAAATTGAGTTGGCTCTGCCATTGCCAGGCTTGCGCGCCGAGCTGGCCGTTGCGCCACTGGCTGAGGCCGGCGCGGTACTTGCGAAACTGTGCCTTGGGCAGGTTTTTGACCTGGCGATCGGCATCGTCGTCGGCACCGAACCCGCTTAAACCCTGGGCGTAATTGACGTCGAGGTTCCACACCGCGCGGTCGAGCCAGAACAGATTGAGCCCGGCTTCGGCCACGGTCAGGGTCGGGCTCTGAATGCCGAGGCGGACGTTTTCCAGATAACTGTCGACGTCCTTGTGCGCCAGTTGCAGGTTGGCGCTGAGCTGATGGCTCTGGTCGCGCCACAACACCCGGTCGGCGCGCAGGCTGAGCTGATCGGTGATGCCGGTGCTGTGCAGGGTCGCCGCGCTGAGTTTGAACGGCGCACGGTATTCGGCGTGGCTGGCGAAAGCGCTGAACGTCCAGTAACCGTAGGGAATCGCGTAATAGAGGCTGGCGTTGCGGCTGTAGCGATCCCCCTGATTGAGGGTGTCGCTGGCGCTGAGGCTCAGCAGGTCGTTGAGTTCGAGCGGACTGTCGAGGGTCAGGCTCAGGGTGTCACGGTCACGACCGGTGCTGGCACTGCCGAGGTTGTCGAAACCGGCACCGAGGGCCCAGCGCGACTGCCAGGAGGTCCGCGAACGCAGGATGATTTTCGACGCGCCGGGCTGGCCGCCGGGGGCGATGTCGGCGGTCAGATCGAGCGAACGCAGACGGTTCAACTGATCCAGCCCCTGCTCCAGATCCCGCAGGTTCAGCGGTTTGCCGAGCATTCCGGGGAACGCCCCGCCGAGCGACACTGGCAGGCTCTGGTCGGCCAGCTCGATGGACTCGATGTAGCCTTCGTCGATCAGGATATCCAGCGATTGCCCCGCCGCTGGAGCGCTGCTCAGGTATGGCCGGCTGGCGATATAGCCCTTCTCCACGTACAGCGCGGTGATGGTCGCCAGCAAATGGTTGATCTGGCCGACGCCCATGCACGGCGCCAACAGCGGTTTGATCCGGGCGTTGAGTTTGTCTTTATCGATCAGCGTCACACCGCCGATGCGCGTACCACTCAAGGGCCAGCAGCGCTCATCAGGTTTGATCGACTCAGGAATGTCCGGATTGACCGGCGTCGGGCCAAACGCGCCGCGCTCCAGTTGGCGTTTGCGCTGTTCGAGTTGCAGTTGTTGCAGGTCACGCTGTTGCAGTTGCTGCTGACGCAGCACTTCCTGGCCAGGGGCTGGAGTTTCGGCGGCGAGAACGCTGGGCGCGCACACACTCAACAACAAGGCCGACAACAGCGGGCGCGGCAGGGAACGACAACGAGAAACAACGCAAAGCGAATACGGCACTCAACATCCTTGCAATCAACTGGCGTAATGCCACCCCATCAATTGCGGTGATAGTCAAAGCCTTCCTACACAAATGCAAGACGCTTCCTACAGCGCTTACATTTCTTAAACAAATGATCAGCTTTTGCTTTCAACAAGATTCATCTGACGACCGGCGATAAAAATCAATTGCCACAAAATATTACTCACGTCATATTACGGTCGTAATAGCCATTCCGCTTCTTCAGGTATTACGCCATGACCAGCATGCCCACCGTAGAACCCGATCTCGCCGTTCCGGTCAGCGCCCCCAAACCTCCCCTGCTCAAACGCCTGCTGTTGCCGACTGCGGGACTGGCTGCGCTGGTATTCGCCGGGCTATATGCCGTGCATTGGTGGGGCACGGGGCGATTTCTCGAGGAAACCGACGATGCCTACATCGGCGGCGACGTCACGGTGATCGGGCCGAAAGTCGCCGGTTACATCGAAGAAGTGCTGGTCAGCGACAACCAGAAGGTGAAGGCCGGCGACGTGCTGATTCGCCTCGACGCCCGCGACTACCGCGCCAATCTGGCCAAGGCCGAAGGCGCGGTCGCCGCCGAAGAGGCGCTGCTGGCCAACCTCGACGCCACCGAACAACTGCAGCAAGCGGTGATCGGTCAGGCCCGCGCCGGCATTGATGCCGCCAGCGCTGAAACCGCTCGTTCGCGGGATGACAACGCGCGCTATAAACGTCTGGTGACCACCAACGCGGTCTCGGTAGAAAGCGCGCAACGGGCCGACGCCACCTTCAAGACCGCACAAGCCTTGAGCGCCAAGGCCCAGGCTGAACTGCTGGCCGCGCAGCGCCAGCTCACCGTGATCGAAACCCAGAAACAACAGGCCCGCGCCGCCCTCCAGCAAGCCCGGGCCGAACGGGATCTGGCGCAACTCAACCTCGGCTATACCGAGCTGCGCGCCCCGGTCGACGGCGTGATCGGCAACCGCCGCGCGCGGGTCGGCGCCTATGCACAGGCCGGTTCGCAACAGTTATCGGTAGTGCCGGCCAGCGGTCTGTGGGTCGATGCCAATTTCAAGGAAGATCAACTGGCGCGAATGAAACCCGGCCAGCGCGTGAGCATCCGTGCCGACGTGTTGTCCGGCCAGGAATTCCACGGTCGCCTCGACAGCCTCGCCCCGGCCACCGGTTCGCAATTCAGCGTGCTGCCGCCGGAAAACGCCACCGGCAACTTCACAAAAATCGTCCAGCGTGTACCGGTGCGGATCCTGCTCGACCCGGCGGACGGCGTGCTCGGCCACCTGCGTCCAGGCCTGTCGGTGACCGCTGAAGTCGACACCCGCGCCCAACCCGAAACCACGGCTGTGGCCAGCGCGCCATGAGCACCGCCCTCACCGCCGCCGCGCAGCCATTCAATGCCGCCGACATGACGACGGCGACCAAAGTGTTCGCCTTCGCCACCATGTGCATCGGCATGTTCATCGCGCTGCTGGACATCCAGATCGTCTCGGCTTCGCTGCGCGATATCGGCGGCGGGTTGTCCGCCGGCACCGATGAAACGGCGTGGGTGCAGACCAGTTACCTGATCGCCGAGATCATCGTGATCCCATTGTCGGGTTGGCTGTCGCGGGTGTTTTCGACGCGCTGGCTGTTCTGCGCTTCAGCGGTCGGTTTCACCCTCGCCAGCCTGCTCTGCGGCATCGCCTGGAACATCCAGAGCATGATCGCCTTTCGCGCGCTGCAAGGGTTTCTCGGCGGCTCGATGATTCCGCTGGTGTTCACCACCGCGTTCTTTTTCTTCACCGGCAAGCAGCGGGTCATCGCCGCTGCGACCATTGGCGCCGTGGCTTCGCTGGCACCGACGTTGGGCCCGGTGATCGGCGGCTGGATCACCGATATTTCGTCCTGGCACTGGCTGTTCTACATCAATCTGGTGCCGGGGATTTTCGTCGCCGTGGCGGTGCCGATGCTGGTGAAGATCGACCAGCCGGAACTGTCGCTGCTCAAAGGCGCGGACTATTTGAGCATGGTGTTTCTGGCGCTGTTTCTCGGCTGCCTGGAATACACCCTCGAAGAAGGCCCGCGCTGGAACTGGTTCAGCGACCAGACCATCCTCACCACGGCGTGGATCAGTGCGCTGGCCGGTGTGGCATTCGTCGGCCGCACACTGCACGTGGCCAATCCGATCGTCGACCTGCGCGCGCTCAAGGATCGCAACTTCGCCCTTGGCTGCTTCTTTTCCTTCGTCACCGGCATCGGCCTGTTCGCGACGATTTACCTGACGCCGCTGTTTCTCGGCCGGGTACGCGGCTACGGCGCGCTGGATATTGGTCTGGCAGTTTTCTCCACCGGGGTGTTCCAGATCATGGCGATTCCGCTGTACGCCTTTCTCGCCAATCGCATCGATCTGCGCTGGATCATGATGGCGGGCCTGGCGTTGTTTGCCTTGTCGATGTGGGAATTCAGTCCGATCACCCACGATTGGGGCGCCGGAGAATTGCTGCTGCCGCAAGCCCTGCGCGGGATTGCCCAGCAACTGGCGGTGCCGCCGGCGGTGACATTGACTTTAGGGGGCTTGGCACCGGCGCGGCTCAAGCATGCGTCGGGCCTGTTCAACCTGATGCGCAATCTGGGCGGTGCTATCGGGATTGCCGCCTGCGCGACCATCCTCAACGACCGCACCAACCTGCATTTCACCCGGTTGGCGGAGCATCTGAACAGCAGCAACGAAGCGGTGAATCAGTGGCTGGCCCAGGCCGGCGGCAACTTTGCCGCGCTGGGTCAGAGCGGCGACGTCGGCCTCACCGCCAGCCTGCGTCAGCTATGGCTGCTGACCTACCGTGAAGCGCAGACGCAAACCTACGGCGACACGTTCCTGATGATCATGGTGTGCTTCGGCATCGCCACGGCGATGGTGCCCTTGATGCGCAAGGTGCAACCACCGGCCGCGCCGAGTGCCGATGCACATTGATCGATCAGGCTTGCGGAGTTTTACGGAAGCCCACGGCCAGGCGGTTCCAGCTGTTGATGGTGCTGATCGCGACCGTCAGGTCGACCATTTCCTGAGGCGAGAACTGCGCAGCGACCACTTCGTAGTCTTCGTCCGGGGCGTGGGTCAGGCTCAGTTGGGTCAGGGATTCGGTCCACAGCAGCGCGGCGCGTTCACGTTCGGTGAAGAACGGCGCTTCACGCCACGCGGTCACGGCGAACAACCGGCGCGGGGTTTCGCCGCCCTTGATCGCGTCGGCGGTGTGCATGTCGATGCAGAACGCGCAGCCGTTGATCTGCGAGGCGCGCAGCTTGACCAGTTCGATCAGAGTCTTTTCCAGCGGCAGTTTCGAGACGGCGGTTTCCAGGGCGATCATCGCTTTCAGGGCATCTGGGGACGCGGTGTAGAAATCGATACGAGGTTTCATGGCGACTCTCCGGGGCAAGTGAATGTGGGGCTACGTTAGTCCCGGCGCCCGGACCGGCAAATAGCCAATCTCCCGGAAGATGGGTAGGCCACTGCGTCGGTGTCAGAAAAGAAAGTGTGAAAGGACAATTGCCATCACTCGTTGCGCGCCACTAGAATGCGATCAATTCTTAATTGCACCCTAATCGCACTCTCGATTGCATCTCTGGCAACGGACGCCCGAAACGAGTATCTGCCCTCCATGTCGTCCCTCGATCAGCCGTTGAATCAGCAAGTCCAGACGCTCTACAGCGAACACCACGGGTGGCTGCAGGGCTGGCTGCAGCGCAAGTTGGGCAATCGCTGCGATGCGGCCGATCTGGCGCACGATACCTTTTTGCGCCTGCTCACCCGGCAGGTGATCAAGCCCTTGGGCAACGAGCCCCGGGCGCTGCTGACGCACATTGCCAAAGGTCTGGTGATCGACCGCTGGCGGCGACAGGACCTGGAGCGCGCGTACCTGGAAACCATCGCGCACCTGCCCGCCGCCGAAGTGCCGTCGCCGGAAACCCGCTACCTGATTCTCGAAACCCTGTGGCGCATCGAAGCGCTGCTGCGCGAACTGCCGGAACAGACCCGCGAGACCTTCCTGCTGTCGCAGATCGAAGGCCTGACCTACGCGCAGATCGCCACGCGCCTGAATGTTTCGCTGATCACCGTCAAACGCCACATGCGTGCTGCGTTCATTGCCTGCCTGAGTGTCGCCTGATGAGTTCGTCGATGATCAATCCGCAGATTCTCGGCGAAGCCGCCGACTGGCTGGTGCAACTGCATTCCGGCACCGCCACCCCGTCCGACCATCAGGCCATCGCCCAATGGCGCAGCCGCAGCGCCGAGCACGCCATGGCCTGGCAACGGGCCGAAGCGCTGCTGGGGGATTTGCGCAGCGTGCCGGCCAACGTCGCGATCCAGACCTTGAAACGCGCCTCGCGCAAAGAAGGCCTCAGCCGTCGCCAGACACTCACCCGCCTCGGCTTGCTGTTGATGGCCGGGCCGCTGGGCATCGCTTCGCAGCATGTGCCGTGGCAGCAATGGGCAGCCGACCAGCGCACCGCCGTCGGCGAACAAAAGAACCTGCAACTGCCGGACGGCACTCAACTGGTGCTCAACACCGACAGCGCCGTGGACATCACTTTCAGTCCGATAGAGCGCCGCGTCCTGCTGCTCAACGGTGAAGTGCTGATCAACACCGCCGCAGACGCCAGCGCCCGCCCGTTCATTGTCGAAACCCCGCAGGGCGTGGCTCGCGCACTGGGCACACGATTCTGCGTGCGCACCGAGGGTTCGCGCAGCCTGGTGTCGGTGCTCGAAGGCCAGGTCCAGATCACCCCGCAACTGCTCAAGCAGAGCGCGATTCTCCAGGCCGGCGAACGGCAGCGCTTCAAGCTCAACAGCTTCGACAGCAGCGAAACCTTCGACACCGCGTCCCTGGCCTGGGACAAAGGCATGCTGCTGGCCAGCAACATGCGTCTGGACGAATTGCTCGGCGAGTTGAGCCGCTATCGCCGGGGCGTGCTGCGCTGTCATCCGGACGTGGCGGCGATGCGCGTGTCCGGGGCGTTTTCCCTGCGCGACACCGACGCCAGCCTGCGTCTGCTCAGCGATACGTTGCCGCTGAACATCAACAGCCTGACCCGCTATTGGCTGTCGGTGGAGCCCCGTGTCTGAGCCCTCGGACAATATTTTCAATATTCCCTGATACCTTTTCGCGACTCGTCCGGTGAGTGGATAGACCTTCCGATTCCACGCCCCCGACAGGAACACCGAATGACCGCAATGCCATCGCCCCGCCCCGCCACGTTTGCGCTCAAGGCCCTGAACCTGAGCCTGGCCCTGGCCTTCAGCGCACTGCTGCCGAGCGCCGCCCAAGCCGCCGACAGCGTCAGTGAAAGCGCCAGCCGCAGCGTCAACATCGGCCCCGGCCTGCTCAGCCATGTGCTGGCGCAATTTGCGGTCAGCGTCGGCGTGCCGCTGTCGTTCGATCCGGCGCAATTGGGCAATCGCCAGAGCCCCGGCCTGCAAGGCAGTTACACCGCGCAGAGCGGTTTTGCCCGGTTGCTGGAAGGCAGCGGTTTCGAGCTGATCAGCACCGGGCACAACGGTTACACCGTGGCGCCGAAAGTTGCGGCGGACAGCGCGCTGGAACTGGGCGCCACCAACGTCAGCGCCCTGCGTGACGACAGTGGTGACACCTACGGCGGCGAACAGGTCGCGCGCCGCGCGCAGATCGGCATGCTCGGCAACCAGGAGGTCAACGACCTGCCCTTCAGCGTCACCAGTTACACCGCCAAGACCATGGCCGACCAACAGGCCCAGACCGTCGGCGATGTGTTGCTCAACGACGCCTCGGTGCGCCAGTCCAACGGCTTCGGCAACTTCTCGCAGATGTTCATGATCCGCGGCCTGCCGCTGGCCTCCGATGACATTTCCTATAACGGCCTCTATGGCGTGCTGCCCCGGCAGATCATTGCCGTCGAAGCGCTGGACCGGGTCGAACTGTTCAAGGGCCCGAATGCATTCGTCAACGGCGTAACCCCGAGCGGCAGCGGCATCGGTGGCGGGATCAACCTGCAACCCAAACGCGCCATGGACACGCCGACCCGCAGCGTCACCCTCGACTACAGCGCCGACGGTCGGGTCGGCGGCCATCTGGATCTGGGCCAGCGCTTTGGCGAGGACAACCGCTTCGGCGCGCGGGTCAACCTGATGCAGCGCGAAGGCGATACTGCCGTCGATGACGAAGACCAGCGCTCGTCGCTGTTCAGCCTCGGCCTGGACTATCGTGGCGATCGCCTGCGAGTCTCGACCGATTTCGGCTATCAGAAGCAGGTCATCAACCAGGGCCGCTCGGTGGTCTATGTCGATTCGAGCTTGGCAAAAGCGCCCAAGGTGCCGCACGCCAACGCCAGCTACGCCCAGAGCTGGAGCTACTCGCAACTCGAAGACACCTTCGGCATGGCCCGCGCCGAGTACGACCTCAACGACAACTGGACCGCCTACTTGTCCGGCGGCGCCAAGCACACCCGCGAGAACGGGGTTTACTCGTCGCTGACCGTCACCGACCTCAACGGCAACGCCCGTGGCGGCATGCTCTATTCGCCCCACGACGAGGACAACCAGAGCGCCATGGCCGGGCTCAACGGCCGCTTCGACACCGGCCCCGTCACGCACCAGTTGAACCTCGGCTGGGCGGGCATCTGGGGCGAGCAGCGCTCGGCGTTCGAAACCATCGGCACCGCCGGGCGCTACAGCACCAACCTGTACAACGTCACCGACAAACCGCGCCCGGCGCCCACCTCGTTCGCCAGCGACATCAGCGACCCGCGCATCACCGGCAAGAACACCCTGCGCAGCGAGGCGATTTCCGACACCCTCGGCTTCGTCGATGACCGCATCCTGCTGACCCTCGGCGTGCGTCGCCAGGAATTGAAAGTCGACGGCTGGAGCACCGCCACCGGCGCCCGCACCTCAAGTTATGAAGAGTCGATTACTACCCCGGTCTACGGCCTGGTGATCAAGCCGTGGGAACACGTGTCGTTCTACGCCAACCGCATCGAAGGCCTGGCCAAGGGCCCGACGCCGCCGACCACGGCGATCAACCGCGACGAAACCTTCGCCCCGGTGCGCAGCAAGCAGATCGAGGCCGGCGTGCGCCTGGACATGGGCAGCTACGGCGCCAACCTCGGCGTCTACCGCATCGAGCAACCGTCGAGCTACACCCAGGACGGAATCTTCCGGGTCGACGGCCAGCAGACCAACAAAGGCGTGGAACTCAACGTCTACGGCGAACCGCTCGACGGCCTGCGCCTGCTCAGCGGCGCAACCGTGATGAAGACTGAACTGGAAGGCAGCAGCAACGGTGTGAATGACGGTAATCGCGCCGTCGGGGTGCCGCGCTTCCAGTTCAACCTCGGCGCCGACTGGGACATTCCGGGCCTCGAAGGCGCGGCCCTCAGCGCGCGGATGTTGCGCACCGGCGGCCAGTACCTGAACGCGGCGAATACTCAAAGCATTCCAGCGTGGAACCGCTTCGACCTCGGCTCGCGCTACGCCTTCAAACTGGATGAAAAGCAGATCACGCTGCGGGCCAATCTGGAGAACGTCGCCAACGAAGCTTACTGGGCCTCGGCCAACGGCGGTTACCTGACCCAGGGCACGCCGCGCACGCTGAAGGTGTCGGCGACCGTGGACTTCTGACCGCTCGTCATCCGGCCGGCACCAAGGGTTCGGCGCGTCTGACCAATATCAAGTAAATCCCCTTTCCGGAGACAGACCATGATGACGCGCAAACTCACTTCGCTGTTGCTGATCGGCCTGCTGGCCAGCGGCTCGGCCGTCACGTTCGCCGCCAATGACGGCGCCGATGCCACGGGCACCAAATCCGGCTCCACCAACAGCTCGCCCATGCCACCGGACAACACGCCGGGCTCGCCGTCCGGCGGCAGCGGCGCAGGCAATGGCACCGGCACCAACGGCGGCGCCAGCGGTTCCGGTTCGGGAGCGGGAGGTGGCACCGGTTCGGCCGGTGGCGGCACGGGCGGTGCCGGCGGTGGCACGGGCGGCTGAACGAACAAGAGCAGGTCATGGTGAAGGCCATGGCCTGTGTCTGAACCGATTCGATTTTGTCAGCGATCCGAACGCATCAGTTCGCCAACGCCAACGTCCATTGACAGCACGGCCGCGCGGTTGCGGCCGGCGTTCTTGGCCTGATACAGCGCCGCATCCGCGCGTTGAATGAACAGTTCCGGGCTGTCGTTGCCGGTCGGAATAAACGCGTAGCAACCCAGGCTCACCGTGAGATACCCGGTGGGCGAACCGCTGTGGGTGATGTGTTTGTCCATGACGCTGCGGCGAATCTGCCCGGCGATCGCCAGTGCGCCATTGATGTCGGTATCCGGCAGCAACACCGCGAACTCTTCCCCGCCATAGCGCACCGCCAGATCTGACTTGCGCTGGCAGCAGTTTTTCACCACCTGCGCGACCTGCGTCAGGCAATGGTCGCCAGCCACGTGGCCGTAGGCATCGTTGTAGCGTTTGAAAAAATCGATATCGAGCATGATCAGGCTGACCGGGCTCGACTGCCGCGCACCGCGGGCAAATTCCACCTCCAGCGAGCGCTCGAACAGACGCCGGTTGGCCAGCCCGGTCAGGCTGTCGTGGGTGGCGATCTGTTCCAGCGCCTGCTGGGCCTTGCGCAGGTTTTTTTCGATCCGCTCGCCATCGCGTACCTGATGAATGAACACCCAGCCGAACAGCCCCACGCCGAGCATCACCAGCGCCACGATCACGCTGGACTGAAACGCCCGGTCATACCAGCCCTGGAGGATAGTGTCCCGGGACGAAGACGCCGCGACCACCAACGGGTAGCTTTCCAGCTGCCGGTAACCATAAAGACGCGCCACACCGTCGACCACCGAATCGATCATCGCGGTGCCGGCGGAGGCGTTGGGCAGCAGCTTCTGATAGATCTCGCCCTTGGCCAGCGAGGTGCCGATCAGAGACTCGTCGAACGGCCGACGGGCGAGCAACGTGCCGTCAGTCATGCCGAGAAACATCGTGCCGTTGTCATCCAGGCTGAAGCTTTTGAAGAACTTGTCGAAGTACGACATCTTGATCCCGGCCAGCAACACGCCCTGGAAATTGCCGGCGCGGTCGTTTACCCGTTTCGAGATCGGGATGATCCACTCGCCGTTCTCGCGGCTGCGGATCGCCGGGCCGATGTGCGCCACACCCGACACGTTCTGCTGGTGAAACTTGAAGTACTCGCGATCGGCCACGCCATTGCCGCGCGGCAGATCCGGGAACGAGGTAATCACCCACTGACCTTCGCGGTCGAACAGGAACATGCCGTGCAACTGCTCGAGTTGTTGCACTCGCCGCGCGAAGGTTCGCTGCAATCGCGGCTTCTGCGCCGCACCGTAGCCATCTTCCTGAACCCAGTCGACCAGGCTGGTCATCACCAGATCCGCCGCCAGAAACGTGTCTTCAGCCTGCTGCGCCATCGCCCGGGTCAGGTTGGCCGACGACACCTGCGCGTTGGCCAGATCCTGGCGCCGCGACTGTTCGATCTGCAAATACAGCAGACCGGACAGGCACAGACACACGGCAACGATGAACAACACCGCCGCCTTGCGCAGGGGCAAACGCTTGAGGGTGCCGCCGGGGGCCTGATGCGGATCGTGAATGGGGATAGGCAAAAGCGTGTCCTGGGCAGGTACGACAGGGGCAAAAGCCCGAAACCCTTGTTCTTGTGAGCGTAGCCCACCGGGTTGTGTGGGGCAACCAAGTGCCCTCGCTACGATCCCGACCCAGTTGCTATCGGCGCGCAGGGCAATTGGATGACCTGCGACGCAAATTATTTTTGCCTGCCCGTTTTTACCCGCATCAGCCCTGACGGGCCAACCGCCGCATTGCACTGTGCAAATGCGCCCGCGCACTTTCCGGATCGCCCTCGCGCATCTGCTCGTACGCCCGCTGCGCCACCGCGTGCGGCACCGGTTTCAACACCCGTTGCGTGGCCATCGCCAGCAGTTGCACTTGCGCGGCACGCTCCAGGTAATACAGATCGTCCCAGGCTTCGGCGATGGTCGGCGCCGCGACTATCACCCCGTGATTTTTCAGGAACAGAATGTCGGCCTCGCCCATCACCTCGGCAATCCGGTCGCCTTCACGCTCATCCAGCGCCAGCCCGTTGTAATGCTCGTCCACCGCCGTGCGCCCGTAGAACTTCAGCGCGGTCTGGCTCAGCCACAACAGCGGCGGCCCCTCCAGCAGGCACAACGCCGTCGCGTTCGGCATATGGGTGTGGAACGCGACTTTTACTCGGGGCAGTCGCTGGTGCAGGCGCGCATGAATATAGAAAGCAGTCGCTTCCGGCTGACCCTCGCCGTCCACCACGTTGCCGGCGAAGTCGCAGACCAGCAGGTTATGCGGCGTGACTTCGGAAAAAGCATAGCCGTACGGATTGACCAGAAACAGCTCATCGTGCCCCGGCAACATCGCCGAAAAGTGATTGCAGATCCCCTCTTCCAACCCGTGCAGCGCCGCCAGTTGAAAGCACGCCGCCAGCTCTTGGCGAGCGGTGATGATGGCTTCGCTGTCGAGGTTCACCGAGGCGTAACGCGCGGGTCGGGCGCTGCCGGTCAGGGTATGGGCCATGGCGAACCTCCTTTATGACCAGCCAAGGGATGCGAACAGCGGCAGCACTTCGTCCAGCGTGTTGAGGATCGCGTCGGGCCGATAGTCCGGCAGCAACTGACGACCGGTCCCTCGATCAATCCATACGCAGCGAAAATGCATGTCGCGGGCCGCCGTGTGGTCGAGCATCGGGCTGGCGCAGATGTGCACCACCTGATCGCGGCTGACGCCCAATTGCTCATGAGCGTAGTCGAACAGCCTCGGCGCCGGTTTGTAGGCGCCGGCCTGCTGCGCGGTGATCACCCGGTCTATGTGGCCACCCAATTGAGCGACGTTGCCGGCGATGATGTCGTCATCGGTGTTGGAGACGATGCACAGCTTGAAACCCTTGGCCTTGAGCTGCGCGAGGGTCTCGACGACTTCGGGGAACGGCGGCATCTGCGGGATCGCGGCGGCCAGGCGCTGGCTGTCCTGGCTGGCACTCGCCAGCCCCAGTTCTTCCAGGGCCAGTTGCAGGCCGAGTGTGCTGAGTTCGCGAAACGAGCGATGCGGTGGCGTCTGTTCCAGGCGATGTTCGTGGCGGTCGTAAACCTCGATCAGGCGCCCGGCGTCGACCCGGTGTTCGCCCTTCTCGCTCAGGATCCGCTCAGCCACGGCGCGCAGGCCTTCGTCCCATTGAATCAAGGTGCCGTAGCAATCGAATGTCAGCCATTGCGGGCGCGGTGTGTTGATCAAGGTCATGGGAATTCCTCTGCAAGTGAGGGCTTCAGCTTATGAACTCGGGGTGATAGTGTGAAATTAAATAAATAGCCGACCGTCAGTTGCCAAACAAATATCGAGAGCGCCGCCATGCTGGATCTGGAACTGCTGAAAACCTTCGTCTGCGTGGTCGATGAAGGCAGCTTCACCCGCGCCGCCGAACGCGTCCACCGCACCCAGTCAACGGTCAGCCAACAGGTGCGCAAACTCGAAGACCTGGTCGGCCACGCGCTGCTGTTGCGCGACCGCACCGGGCTGAACGTCAGCGTCACCGAGCACGGCGAACTGCTGATTCATTACGCCCGCCGCCTGCTGGCCTTGTCGGCCGAGGCCAGCGAAGCCCTGGCCAGCGATCTGGATCTGGAAATCCTGCGCATCGGCATGCCGGAAGACTTCGACGCCCGACGCATGGCGCTGATCCTCGCCGGCTTCACCCGCAGCCACCCGCAAGCACGGCTGGAAACCGTCAGCGGCATGAGCCTCGACCTGCGCCAACGCCTCGACAGCGGCGAAATCGACATCGCCCTGATCAAACGCGAACCCGACAGCGGCCCGGCCTGGGCGACCTGGCCGGAGCGACTCGTTTGGGTCAAAGGCACGGAATTCGACTCATCCATTGGCGTGTTGCCGCTGGCATTGTTTCCCCAAGGCTGCCTTTACAGGCAACGGGCGATCCGCCTGCTTGACGTGGCGCAACGCCCCTGGCGGGTGGCCTTCGGCAGCCACAGTCTGACCGGCATTCAAGCGGCGGTGGCCTCAGGGCTTGGGGTTTCGGTGCTGCCGGCGTCGGCGGTGTTGCCGGAGCATCGGGTGTGCACGGACTTGCCGCCGCTGCCGCCGACGGAGCTGGCGCTGGTCAGCCGCGAGGGGGTGTTGAGCGGATTGCAGCGGGGGTTGGTGGAGTTTTTGCGCGGGGAATTGGGGGTGGATGCAGGGGGATTTGCTTGATCCCCCCAAATGGCGCTGAGCTCAGGGCTTGTTGACTTCGCGCAGCAGGTCTGCGACCGGGAGGTTCATGGTGTTTGAGTAGTAGGGTTTGTAGCCGTAAGCGGTGACGACGACTTTGCAGGGGATTTGTTGTTTGCCTGAGAGGAGTTGGTTGATTTCTGCCACTGACAAATATCTTTCCGAGCTTCGGTTGCTGGAGGTCTCGGAAATGAAAGCATGGGTCAGATAAGAGTATCCCGCCGGGGCTCCGTCTCTTTTATCCGGCGATATCAATCCAAACGCTGAAAACCGAATGGCTTTACCAACCGAGAAATCCTGATCTTCAGCCAAGGCACAATGAAGCATGCCTGAAGCCATTCCAACCCTCTCTCCCCGACCAAAAAGATCCAACACATCAATATTCGACTGATATCTGATTACATATAAAGATCTGTCTCTCTCAACAGACACATAGCTCAAATTCGCTGGAGGCCATACATGGTCTTTTGCACAACCAGAACAAATCACGAAAAGCAGGCAAGCGAACAGTCTATACATCAGGAAAATTCCTCCATGATCGAGTCAAACAGCAGTTTTCCGCGATACGTGCGTAAGCAGGCTCCTTGCAGTATCACGTCATCATCCGTGGGGCGCGCAGCTTGAACAAAGTCCTTCCGTTGTTCAAACCCGCACGCAAAAAAACAGGCGCCTGAAGAGGCGCCTGTTTTCCATGGACGGTAACCGCTCCGGTCAACGCGACGGCGGCACCCGGATATCCCCCGCCCGGCACTGGGTTTTCACGCCCTTGCCGCAGGCGCCGAATTGCAGGTCCTTGCCCATGCACACGCGCACTTCCGAGAGTTCCGGGCCGTTGCAGATGACGGCGATGCCGTCTGACGGGATGCCCGGATTGCTCCTGCGGAACAGGTCGGCAATTTCCTGCGCTTCAAAATAATAAGAGCTACTGAACGGTTGCAACTCTTGCGGGATTTTCACCGCGCCCACCGCTTTGTCCGCTTCGTCCAGATAGCCCATCGCGCCGAGGCCGCTGCAGGTGCCGTGTTTGCTCCATTCGTGGTCGAGGAGTTTTTTGGTCGGGAACAGCGTCAGGCCTTTGGCCGTTTCGGCGGCCGACAGGTTGGTCAGCGGCGGGCAGGATTCCGGCCAGCCGCCCTTAGCGTATTGCGGCCAGAGGCCATGCAGGACAAAACCGTAACCCTTGCCGGTGCATTGCGGGTCGTCCTTGTGGGTCAGGCAAAAGGTCGGCGACCAGGACAACGTCAGCAGGTAGTAATCGAACACCCCCGCCACCGATTCCGCCTTGCTGGCAGACGACTGGCGTGCCGAACTCAGGCCGATGCTACCGACCGTCAGCGCAATCAGCGCCATAATTGTAAAAAGCTTTTTCATGTTCCCGTTCCTTGGGACGCGTGCGTCCGTGGTTTCTGTGGTCTGACCGTCACGTGGTCAGGGGCTGATTGAGTCACGCTTGTGTTGCAGACGCATGACGCAGGGCAAAACCTGCATTACTTTGAAAGGACTACGATGTTGTTGAACTCAACACAGGGAACCGACATGAGTAAAGCAGACGAACTCGCCGCGAAACTCAAACAAACCCGGCACACCCATGCTGACGAAATCACCTGCGCCGAACTGGAGATCGATTGCTGGCCGGCTCAGGTCTACGCCTTGTATCACCGCATCGAGGGCTGGTTGCAACCGGTGACCGAGGTAGGCCTGAAGATTCGGCGAAATCCTACCCATGTTTGCGAAACTTCGCCGGACGGCGAGACCCACGACTACGCCATCGACCAGTTGATCATCGAAGCCAACCACCACAGCCTGACGTTCGATCCCATCGCCCGTTTCACCGAAGACGGCGCAGGGCGCGTGCAAATCGTCCTGCCGGGGCGCGAAGCATCGCTGCTGCGCACGGTCGATGAGCACGGCGAAAGCCATTGGTGGTTGCAGACGCTCGAAACCGGGCAACAGCTGGATGCGATTGCGTTGACGGAAAACAACCTGCTGTTGGTAGTCCAGGAAGGGCTCGGTCTGTAGGTTGAACCTGACACAACTGTAATCCGCGCCTCAGCCAGCTGAAAGCTGCCGCTGGTTAGCCTCCCCGTCATTGGTCAAACGGGGACTTCCAGCGCATGCCATCCACCACCTCAAGACGCACCTTCGTCAAAGGCCTCGCCGCCGGCAGTCTGCTCGGCGGCCTCGGCCTGTGGCGCACGCCGGTCTGGGCCTTGAACAGCCCCGGCCAGATAAATGAACTGAGCGGCACCGACTTCGAGCTGTTCATCGGCGAAACCCCGGTCAACTTCACCGGCCAGCCCCGCACCGCCATGACCATCAACGGCAGCCTGCCCGGCCCGCTGTTGCGTTGGCGCGAAGGCGACACCGTGACGCTGCGGGTGCGCAACCGGCTCAAGGACAGCACGTCGATCCACTGGCACGGCATTCTGCTGCCGGCCAACATGGACGGCGTGCCCGGCCTGAGTTTCAAGGGCATCGAGCCGGGTGGCGTGTACGTTTACCAGTTCAAGGTTCGCCAGCACGGCACCTACTGGTATCACAGCCATTCCGGCTTGCAGGAACAGGCCGGGGTCTACGGGCCGCTGGTGATCGATGCGCGGGAACCAGAGCCGTTCCAGTACGACCGCGACTACGTGGTGATGCTCAGTGACTGGACCGACGAAGACCCGGCCAGCTTGATGAAGACCCTGAAAAAACAGTCCGACTACTACAACTTCCACAAACGCACCGTCGGCGATTTCATCCACGACGTCGGCGAAAAAGGCTGGGGCGCCACCGTCGCCGATCGCACAATGTGGGCGCAGATGAACATGAACCCCACCGATATCGCCGACGTCAGCGGCGCCACGTACACCTTCCTGATGAACGGCCACGCCCCGGATAACAACTGGACCGGCCTGTTCCGCCCCGGTGAAAAACTGCGGCTGCGACTGATCAACGGCTCGGCCATGAGCTACTTCGACGTGCGCATTCCCGGATTGAAAATGACCGTGGTCGCCGCCGATGGCTTGCACGTCAAACCGGTCAGCGTCGACGAGTTGCGCATCGCCGTGGCGGAAACCTATGACGTGATCGTCGAACCCGCCGCCGACGCCTACACCCTGTTCGCCCAGGCCATGGACCGCACCGGCTACGCCCGAGGCACCCTCGCCGCCCGCGCCGGTTTGTCGGCTCCGGTGCCGGCGCTGGACCCACGCCCGCTGGTGACCATGGACGACATGGGTATGGGCGGCATGGACCATGGTTCGATGGACATGAGCGCCATGGATCACTCAAGCATGAACATGGGTCCGATGCAGTCGCACCCCGACAGCGAAAAGGACAACCCGCTGGTGGACATGCAAGCCATGACCACCGCCGCGAAACTCGACGACCCCGGCCTCGGCCTGCGCAACAACGGTCGCCGCGTGCTGACCTACGCCGACCTGCGCAGCACGTTCGAAGACCCGGACGGCCGCGACCCGAGCCGCACCCTCGAGCTGCACCTCACCGGCCACATGGAGAAATTCGCCTGGTCATTCAACGGCATCAAGTTCTCCGACGCCGAGCCCCTACGTTTGAAGTACGGCGAGCGAATCCGCCTGGTACTGGTCAACGACACGATGATGACCCACCCCATCCACCTGCACGGCATGTGGAGCGATCTGGAAGACGAAAACGGCAATTTCCAGGTGCGCAAACACACCATCGACATGCCGCCCGGCACCCGCCGCACTTACCGCGTGACCGCCGACGCGCTCGGCCGTTGGGCCTATCACTGCCATCTTCTGTACCACATGGAAATGGGCATGTTCCGCGAAGTGCGGGTGGAAGAATGAGGACGCCGACCATGACTCGATTTGCCGCGTTTTCGTTGTCACTCCTGTCGATGGCCCAGGCCTTCGCCGCCAGCGACATGCAGGGCATGGATCACAGCCGGATGGCTGACATGCAAGGCATGGATCACAGTCAAATGACCGACATGCAAAGCATGGACGACGGCATGATGCAGCCCGCCGCGCCGACCGAAAGCCGCACGCCGATCCCGGCGCTGACCGACGCCGACCGCGCCGCCGTGTTCACCAGCCACGCCGGGCATCAGGTCCACGACAGCGCCATCAACACGTACTTCCTCGCCGACAAACTTGAATGGCAGGACGCCGACGACGCCAGCACCCTGGCCTGGGATTTGTCCGGCTGGATCGGCGGCGACATCGATCGGCTGTGGCTGCGCTCCGAGGGCGAACGCAGCAACGGCAAGACCGAAGACGCGGAAATCCAGGCGCTGTGGGGCCACGCGATTTCGCCGTGGTGGGACGTGGTCAGCGGCGTGCGCCAGGACTTCAAACCCGGCGCCCCGCAAACCTGGGCCGCGTTCGGTCTGCAAGGCATGGCGCTGTACAACTTCGAAGCCGAAGCCACGGCGTTCCTTGGCGAAAACGGTCAGAGCGCGCTGCGGCTGGAGGGCGACTACGACATCCTGCTGACCAATCGCCTGATCCTGCAGCCCACCGCCGAACTCAACGTCTACGGCAAAAACGACCCGCAACGCGGGATCGGCTCGGGCCTCGCGAACACCGAAGCCGGGCTGCGCCTGCGCTATGAAATCCGCCGCGAATTCGCGCCCTACATCGGCGTGACCTGGAACCGTACCTACGGCCGCACCGCCGATTACGCACGGGAAGAAGGCGAGGATCGCAGCGAAGCGCGACTCGTCCTCGGCGTGCGGCTGTGGTTCTGAATCCCATCAAAAAACAACACCGAGGTCTTGCATGCGCACATTAAAAATCTCCCTCGTCCTCGCCAGCGGTTTGCTCCTGAGCACCCTGGCCCAGGCCCATCCGAAACTGCTGTCGTCGACCCCGGCCGAAGGTGCCGACGGCGCGGCGCCCGGCAAGATCGAACTGCGTTTTTCAGAGGATCTGCTGACCCAGTTCTCCGGCGCCAAACTGGTGATGACCGAAATGCCAGGCATGGCCCACTCGCCGATGCCGATGAAGGCCAAAGTCAGCGCCGGCAGCGACCCGAAAACCATGCTCGTCACCCCGCTCGCACCGCTACCCGCCGGCACCTACAAGGTCGAATGGCGCGCGGTGTCGTCGGACACGCACCCGATCACCGGCAACGTCACGTTCAAAGTGAAGTGAGCGATGGCTGAACTGATCAACATCCTCCTGCGTCTGGCGTTGTATGTGGATTTGCTGATGTTGTTCGGACTGGCGTTGTTCGGGCTGTACAGCGTTGACGCGGTGCTGCGGTTTCGGCCGATGCTGCGCGGGATGGCGTTGATCGGGGCGCTGCTGTCAGTGGCGGGACTGGTGCTGATGACCCGCGCCATGAGTGGCGAAACGGAGTTCGCGGCGCTGTGGCCGCACCTGCAAATGATGGTGCTGGAAACCGACGTCGGGCTGGCGTGGACGCTGCGGATGATTGCGCTGATCGCCGTGGTGATCTGGCCGGGATTGTGGCTGGCATCGATGGCCGGCGCCGTCGCCCTCGCCTCCCTGACCTGGAGCGGACACGGCGCGATGGATAACGCGTGGCACCTGCTCAGCGACATCCTGCACCTGCTCGCGGCGGGTGCGTGGCTGGGCGCGATGCTCGCGCTGATCTTGATGGCGCGGCTCGACGCACTGTGCAGCGAAGCGCGCATTCGCTCGCTGGCGGATTCCGTCAAACGCTTCGAAGGCGTCGGCGCGGCAATTGTGCTCATCCTCTCGATCACCGGCGTGGCGAATTACCTATTCATCGTCGGCCCGACACTGGGCGAAGTCCTGCTCGGCACCTACGGGATTCTGCTGGCGATCAAGGTTGCGTTGTTCGGGGGAATGTTGGTGCTGGCCGCGTTGAACCGCTTCCACCTCGGGCCGTTGCTCGAACAATCGTTGCGCGCCGGGCAGCATCAAGTGGCGGCAAACGCCTTGCGCCGCAGCGTGGCATTGGAGCTGGTGATTGCGCTGTTGATCGTGGGGCTGGTGGCGTGGCTGGGCACGTTGAGCCCGGAACCGGGATGACACCCGGCAAACGCATTCACTACACTGGCCCGCACTCCCACTGCACAAGCCCGATCTCCATGACAATTCCAAAAAGCACGATGATCTTCTGCGGCCTGCTGGCCATCGCCGGCGCCGCCCAGGCACAAGAACCGGCCTCGCACCTCGACACCATTCAGCAACAGGGCCAGTTGCGTGTCTGCACCACCGGCGACTACAAGCCCTACACCTTCAAACGCCCGGACGGCGGATTCGAAGGCATCGACATCGCCATGGCGCAAACCCTGGCCGACAGCCTCGGCGTCAAGGTCGAATGGGTGCAGACCACCTGGAAAACCCTGATGCCGGACATGCAGGCCGGCAAATGCGACATCGGCGTCGGCGGCATTTCGGTGACCCTCGAACGCCAGAAAAAAGCCTTCTTCAGCAACACCCTCGACGTCGACGGCAAGATCCCGCTGGTGCGCTGCGCCGACCAGTCCAAATACCAGACCATCGACCAGATCAACCAGCCGAACGTGCGCCTGGTCGAACCCGCCGGCGGCACCAACGAAGCCTTCGTCCACGCCTTCCTGCCCAAGGCGCAACTGGCGTTGCACGACAACGTGACCATCTTCGAACAACTGCTCGACAACAAGGCCGACGTGATGATCACCGACGCCTCCGAAGCCCTCTACCAACAAAAACTCAAACCCGGCCTGTGCGCCGTCAACCCGAGCCAGTTCATGCAATACGGCGAAAAAGCCTACCTGCTGCCGCGCGACGACATCAGCTGGAAACTCTACGTCGACCAGTGGCTGCACCTGAGCAAAGTCACCGGCAAATACCAGAAAGTCCTGAGCGAATGGATCGCCGTACCCGCGGCCCAGTAACCCTCAATCGTCATGCATCAGGCCGGAGCTGTACTGGTTGAAACTGTTACCGATATTGCTCCCGCCGAACTTCAACGTATTCACGTTCCGCGCCTGCAGCGACTGACAGTCACTGGAGAAACAACTGGTGGTGGTCAAGCCACCGGAGCCGGAGCAGGCGCTTAAAACCGAGACGGTGGCGACGATCAACAGCGCTTTGAGTGGATTGTTCATGGTGTGTGGCGCTCGGGTGGGGTCGGGATCTTGTAGAGGGATCGTAGGCCTGTGCGGGTAGCGGGAAGATGAAACTTGTGGGGTTTTCAGCGTGGGTTCAGGT
Organism: Pseudomonas sp. B7; assembly: GCF_016735645.1. Classification (NCBI taxonomy): domain Bacteria; kingdom Pseudomonadati; phylum Pseudomonadota; class Gammaproteobacteria; order Pseudomonadales; family Pseudomonadaceae; genus Pseudomonas; species Pseudomonas sp. B7. The sequence continues at coordinate 94,128 of NZ_JAERRE010000012.1, read as the reverse complement.
TGAACCCACGCCTGACGATCAACCCTCCACCGCAGAGGGTTGCCCGAACCTACTTCGGCTCGACGTTATCCAACGCCTGATTCACCGCCAACGACCCCAACATCACCAACTGCGCAATGCCGATGGCGGTTTTGCGGTGGGCGGGCTCCAGGGTGGCGGCGAAATTGTTGAGCATTTCGGAGGCTGATCCCAGGGATTCGCTGGCGTTGGCGAGCAGGGATTCGGTGTCGTAGGCCGGGTTGGCGAAGTACATCGGGTCATGTTGGGTGTGGCTGCCCATGATCCGTTGCTGTGGGGTGAGGTAATGATCGAGGGCGCGTTCGGCGGCTTCGTTCAGGGTTCGTGAATCGGGGAATTTGTAGGGGGAAACCGGATCGGTTTCTGGTGGGTTGGGTGTTGGTTTGAACATGGATGAAACTCCTAACACTTTTAGTGAAGGCTTCACCCTTTCGCTACCAAACGAAGGGTGGCGGCCATGAACAGGTTGGTAGACCGGGTGTTAGGAGCCGGCGCGCCCGAAGACGCCCTGTACATGACCACCATAGACCCCGGCCGAAAGCACGACCGGAGACGATGACGCTGTACATCTAACACACGGGCTACCAAACCCGGCCACTGGTTTTCAGTGACCCGAGAACGATAAAAGCCACGGGCTAGACGCACAAGCCGGCGGATTCTGTCTTAGGTGTAGGGGGTGGCGCAAGGATGTGTAGGGTTTGGATGACTACGGGAAGGCTCACTTAAACGAATGAAAAACTAAAAATAAATAGATCCGTCCCTTTTTGTTCTTTGGTCTGCATATACAGGACCTCGCCGACTACATTGATCGCCAACGCCAGAGCTACAGAGGAGCAAAACAGGCTGCTGGGACGTGGCCGGCCTTGCACTTCGGAGACAAGCATTAAGCGCCGCGCCACATGAAGGGCAAAGCGGCACAAAGCCATACCTGAAGACGACAAACGAAAAATCCGAAGGTATGCTACGCGCAGTTTTTACTTTGAGGTTTGAATGGAAACGTTCACGGACACGCCCAGCATCGTTGACCTATTTTCTGGTTGTGGCGGTTTTTCGTTAGGTGCCGAACTATCGGGCTTTCATACGCTTGCCGCAATTGATATTGACTCAACTCTTCAATCAGGCTACAAAAAAAACTTCCCCAATACAAAAGTTTTTGAAGGCAATGTAGCCGACATACAACTAAACGACTGGAAGGTTTTAATTGGCAACAAACGCCCCCATGGAATTATAGGCGGCCCACCATGCCAAGGCTTTAGTCGCATAGGAAAAAGGCAGAAGGATGATCCGAGAAACGATCTGGTTCATCACTTTTATCGCCATGTTAAAGAGCTTCGCCCTAAGTTTTTTGTGATGGAAAATGTCCAAGGGATCTTAGACGAAGAAAACATTGAAACGTTAACAAATGGCATCGGACAAATTTCCGAAATATATACAATATTAGGGCCTTTCGTCATTAATGCCGCAGACTTCGGCGCGCCAACAAATCGATACCGAGTATTGGTAATTGGCTATGACCCTAAAGAAATATCATCCTTGACAATCGAGCAATTTATCACAAAAAAAGTAAAAAAATATACAACTGTAAAAGACGCAATTTCCGATTTGCCGGCCCCAACTAAAGATACTAAAAACTACAACGATTACTCTTGGACCCCTTACCCAAGTCAAGATAAGAAAAACTTATCACCTTACGCAAAAAAAATGAGAACACCTCCGCCTAAAGGTATTGGATGGCCGGAAAGCGTAAAAAAACTTAAAGATGGTTTTATCTCTGGTCTAACGGAGACTAAGCACTCTGAAGAGATTTCGCTACGATACAAAAATACACCAAATGGCAAGCCAGACCTTATTAGCAAGTCGCATAAATTAAGTTGGGACGGTCTGAGCCCAACACTCCGGGCTGGTACAGGGTCGGATAAAGGGTCATTTCAAGCAGTCAGACCCTTGCACCCGTCTGAAGGTCGAGTCATCAATGTACGAGAGGCAGCTCGACTTCAGGGATTTCCCGATTGGTTCGTATTTCATCCAACAAAGTGGCATAGTTTCCGAATGATTGGAAATAGTGTCTCGCCCTTAGTTTCGCTAGGAATTATGAGCGTAATCATGACCGCCATGACACAAAACAACCAGAACAAAGTAGCTTGAGAGAGCAAGGGAGAGCAGCCGCAATGAGTGCCATTGGTGAAGAGTTCACAGTTGATACTCGGCCAAGCAAAGAGGTCGTAGTAGACAGTTTAATCCGTGACATAACAATTGAAGCCTGCATCTTCGATCTAATAGACAATTCCATAGATGCCGCTCGCGACACTCTATACAAACTTGACCCAGCACTTGCACGCGACTCTTCTCCTGCCAGCTATGAAAACTTCAAAATAAAACTAACCATCGATGGTGAAAAATTCATCATTACTGATAACTGTGGGGGAATATCTCAACTTGATTTGTCCACTGCGGCGCTTCGGTTCGGACAACGCTCGAGCCACGATTCAGGTATCGGTGTATTCGGAGTAGGACTCAACAGAGCGATTTTCAAGTTGGGCCGTGACATAAATCTTGACTCAGATACTGGAAGAGAGCGCTGTACGCTTACGTTAGACACCACGGAATATCTCAAAACTGAGAACTGGAATTTGCCCGCTACAAGCCTTCCCTCTCAAGGAAAGGTTGGCACGACACTGTCCATAAATAAAATTGCTGGGGAAACTTCTCGTAAGTTTTCAGACGCGGCCTGGGAAGCAGACTTCATAATTGAAATTGGCAGACGTTACGGAAAATATCTAGAAAAAGGTCTCGACATCAGCATTAACGATGTAGAAATACAAAGCGAACTAATCAAAATTCGCACCGACAGCCATTATGATACCGACCGAAAGTTTTTCAAGCCCTCGGATGAGGTATCGGTACACATTGAAGCAGGCCAACATATCAAGCACAAATTCAGCGTAGAGACAGGAGGAGATAAAAACAACTCACGCGAACTAACCAAGCAGTATGGCTGGACAATTTTTTGTAATGATAGAGCGGTAATAGTTTCTGATCAAACATGGAAAACAGGTTGGCTTGGCAAGTTCCACACTCAATTTTATGGTTTTGTCGGAAACGTATACTTTTACAGCAAGCATCCTGAGAAACTACCTTGGAGCACCACCAAGACTGATGTGGACCTCAACAACCCCGCTTATCAAACCACACTTGAGGAAATGAAAAAATTCACCCAAAAATGGAGAGTCTTTTCTGACAAGATGAAGGAAATCAGAGCTGGGCGTGGAAAACTTCCACCAATCCCCACGCCTGCTGCTATATCTACACCTCCCAAACCGATTCCGACCGCCACTGCGCCAAGCAATCCGACGACTACAAAATCTCCCGCTGCCAAACCTGTAATAAAGCAGCCAACACATAAATTAGATCACAATACATTTGAAACACTACTACCAATTGAGATGGACGAGCTATATTGCGATGACAAACATCTCGCACTGGTTCATGAAGCGAAAATTATAAATCTCAATCGAACCAGTTACTCAGCACTCTTGCTCATGAGAACCCTATTCGAAGTAAGCTCCATCTGGTTCCTTATCCGAAAAGAAATGTACACGCCATTAAAAAAATCTATCATTGAAAAACGCAACTCCGAGCGACAAAAGACAGACAGGGCACCGCTGAGCAAAGTTGAAGAGAACAACGCAAGCCCTACTCTCGACGAAATAATAGTTTACTTAGAAGCAAATGAAACTGTTTGGGATGATGCCAATCGAAAAAGCATCAAACACAGCTTAAAAAAATTCGCACAGCACAAAGAAAAGCTTAATAGCGCAGTCCACAGTCACTTTCAGCCAATCAGTAAGCTGGAGGCATTCCAAATGCGAGATGAAGTACTTCCAATATTGCGATACTTACTCACCGCGGACTAACGCCTCCCGTAATAAACAGCTATGTAGACTCATAGCTGTTTATTACTTAACTTACAAGGCTTCCACTTCCAATCCTTGTACGTACCAAACAATTGGACCAGATTTATCTACCACCTATGAAACCACAACAAAATAAACCTGCCCCCTTTCTCAATATCACTCGTTAAATTTCCAACTGAGTCACACCGATGGTTTTACATATAATTGACAACCGATCTTTGATATTTGACGCATCATTGGTTCCCTGCTGAGAGAGTCGATCAAATTCCAACAAATCAAATTTAGCATCAAGATAATTATCTTCTGCAACCTCTCTATTCGATTTAACCTCATCCCTAAACTTCATTAATGCTTTTCTAGAAAACCTCTTAGTCTGTGCATTAATCAAAGCGCTTTTTGCACAAAGATAGTATAAAACAACCCCACCTTGAGCTCTTAGCAGCTCATCACGATCAACAAAAACACTAGACATATAATCAAGGACAGAAGTAACACTATCGCTTAATGCTTTAATCTTTTTAGCACTACCAGACTTGTAATTTTTTACCATCGCATCAAGGTAGACTTTTTTCGTATCAAGTATTCTGCCTTCATTACCAATACACTCTTCCACAAACAGCAACCGACAGGCCACTTCCATGTACTGATATCGGCGATTATTGAAAGAAATCTTTTCAAGAAAAAAATCATGTTCAGATATTTCACGAATCGCTTTAACCATTCCACCACCAAACGCATTTCTTTTTTCAGCAGCATTCAGTGGAACTGCTTCATTCAATCGTGAAAACATATCTTCGATCAATTCAACATCGTCGGTTCCTACGCCTACGATCGGCAAAACGAAAGAGTCGAATTTAATTTTAATTTTCGGATACTCGGAAGCGATATCCGAATAACCAAGACTAGCAATCTTAACATCAGCATCAGCTTGATATTGAATATCATCAGAAAGAGTAAACTTCCCTTCAATAAACTGCCAGATTGTCTCAAGCCTCTGCCGACCATCGATCACGGCATACTGAAATCCAGACGCTTTTTTTTCAGCGCGATCATACTCATGAAGGTATATTTTAGGAATATCATAATCATTAAGTATGGAGTCAATAAGAAGTTGCTTTTTCTCTAGCGTCCAAACCCCGCCCATCCGTTGATAGTCAGGATCCAATCTAATTTGGTCCTTCTCAGAGTAGATTCTAAGGATAGTACTGTGTTGAACTGGAAATGTTTCTATATAGCTCATACCAGATCCCTCCGAATATTGTGCCCTATACTAGCCAGCTCTGGAAACAAGCTAAATCTAGAAAACCCTAGAAGATTTAACTGCGACAACAACAACTGCTTTTTTTCTTGGGGAATTACATACTTCACACAATGACTGCCATCACCAACTTTTTCTATAGGTAATATTTCCCGATGATGAATAGTAAATACGCCTTGTTGTGCTTGTATACGAGGGTTATTCCTAGTAGCTATAGTAGCAATCGGTGAAAGCTTAGTCCTATTTGGCCCCTGAGCCAGAGTTTCAATTGAATAATTTATCAATTCCTGATCATCAAACGAAGGGATAAAAAACTCCTCCTGCTCATCACGGATACTTGCCTGACCATTTAACTCACATGGCTTCAGCGCCCAGATAACCGCATCAGCTCCCTGATGACTAGCATAGCTTTCAACAGCAAAATATAACGCAACTAACGGACTTTCACTCCAATCTAAAAGCCGTGTAGGAAGTTCATAATGCTGCATAAGAAACATCCAAGCAAATGAACTCCCCGGATCCTTCTCCAATAGCATATTTGCATTTTGTTTAAATCGTTTCAGGATCGTTGACTCAGAGACCTTAGACTCCTGACGACAAAAGCTAGGCATCAATCCCCACTTTGCATCAGCCTGTCCTCGGAACCAAACGGGTCCTTTGTATCGGCCAAAATCTTCCTCTAGCCTTTCTATCAACTGCGATACAGAACCGATTCCTTCATTATCTTTCATGAGTCCATCCACTCTTATGCCCACCCAATAATGGCACAGAGCCTTCACAAACCTCAAAAGCAAAGCAGAAAAACATCAGAAAATTGTCATTTACTCAGTCGGTATGTGCCAGCCCGGCTTTTCATTCCTGATAAACTCCCCCACCTCCCAGCCACACCGATTCCGTACCCCCAATGCCCCCAATCACCGCCACACCTGCCCCACTCTCCCGCCGTTTCTCCGTCGCGCCGATGATGGATTGGACTGACCGCCACTGCCGGTACTTCCTACGCATCCTGTCGAAAAACGCCCTGCTCTACACCGAGATGGTCACCACCGGCGCTCTGCTCAACGGCGATCACGAGCGTTTCCTCCGTCACAACGAAGCCGAGCACCCGCTGGCGTTGCAGTTGGGCGGTAGTGTTCCGCTGGACCTGGCCGCTTGCGCGCGTATGGCGCAGGAGCACGGTTACGACGAGGTGAATCTGAACGTTGGCTGCCCGAGTGATCGAGTGCAGAACAATATGATCGGGGCGTGCCTGATGGGGCATCCGCAGTTGGTGGCGGATTGTGTGAAGGCGATGCGTGATGCGGTGTCGATTCCGGTGACGGTGAAGCATCGGATCGGGATCAATGGGCGGGACAGTTATGAGCAGCTGTGCGATTTCGTCGGCACGGTGCGGGATGCCGGGTGCACCAGTTTTACGGTGCATGCGCGGATTGCGATTCTGGAGGGGTTGTCGCCGAAGGAGAACCGGGACATTCCGCCGTTGCGTTATGACGTGGCGGCGCGGTTGAAGGCGGATTTTCCGGAGCTGGAGTTCATTCTGAACGGCGGGATCAAGACGATGGAGGCCTGCCATGAGCATTTGCAGACCTTTGACGGCGTGATGCTAGGGCGCGAGGCGTATCACAATCCGTATCTGCTGGCCGAGGTGGATCAGCAGTTGTTCGGCAGCAGCGCGCCGGTGATCAGCCGGGCCGAGGCGCTGGCGCAGTTGCGGCCTTATATAGCCGAACATTTGCTGGCCGGCGGCGCGATGCATCACATCACCCGGCATGTGCTGGGCCTGGGCACCGGGTTCCCGGGCGCGCGCAAGTTTCGTCAGTTGTTGTCGGTGGATATCCACAAGGCGAAGGATCCGCTGGCGTTGCTGGATCAGGCGGCGGAGTTGCTGGCCGGGCGTTGATCGACGCTTGGAGCGTGTGGGCAACGAATGAGCGTTGCCCGGTGTTTTGCTGTACTGACAGGATGTCTTTTGGTTATGCCCGCGTTCAGCTGTGTTTTATTCAAGCGTTTCACCCTCCTCGCTTTACTCTCGACTCTCTATGCAAGCGCCTATGCATCCTGTGATTTTTCGAAGGGGTGCGGCAACGGGGAAAATGGCCCTTTTCAATCTACCCAAATGTCTGGTTTTCTGGTTTTCACGACGACGATGGTCACAGTCGACGGGATGTCGGACATTTCCGGACTGAAAAAACGTGTGTATTCGGTAGAGGAAATAGAAGCGGCACGTTATTTCCTCGCCAGTGACGGCATGCTGCAAGCCGCGTATTTCACCTCGGCGTTGCAGCGGTTTCGTCAGGATTCGCCCGACTCTGAATTGAATGACCTCGCCGTCGCTGCGCTGCTCAGCAGTCAGTAATCAGCTTGCCGCCGCAGCCGTCCAGTTCACCCAGCCGAATTGCCAGGTGGCAAGGATCAGCAAGCCGAAGCCGATCCGATACCAGGCGAAGGTGGCGTAGCTGTGGTTTGCAATGAACTTCAGCAGGCCGCGCACGGCGATCATTGCAAAGATGAACGCTACGACGAAGCCCAGGGCGAAGACCGGCAGGTCGCTGCTCTGGAACAGTTCGCGGTACTTGTAGCCGGAATACACTGCGGCACCGACCATGGTCGGCATTGCCAGAAAGAACGAGAACTCCGTGGCGGCCTTGCGTGACAGGCCGAACAGCAAACCGCCGATGATGGTGGAACCGGAGCGCGACGTGCCTGGAATCATCGCCAGGCACTGTACGCAACCGATCTTCAGCGCGTCGGCCCACTTCATGTCGTCCACATGGTCGACATTCACTACATGATCCCGCTGCTCGGCCCACAACATCACGATGCCGCCCACGACCAATGCAACCGCTACGGTGATCGGGTTGAACAGGTATTCATGAATCGTGTCGGCGAATAACACGCCGAGAATGACCGCCGGGAAAAAGGCGATCAGCAAATTGCGGGTAAAACGCTGGGCATTGCTTTGGGTCGGCAGGCCTTTGACGATCTCGAAGATCTTCGGGCGAAACTCCCAGACCACGGCCAGAATGGCGCCCAGTTGAATGATGATGTTGAACGCCATGGCGCGTTCGCCGCCGAACTCCAGCAAGTCGGCAACAATAATCTGGTGGCCCGTACTGGAAATGGGCAGGAACTCGGTCAGGCCTTCTACCGCCCCAAGAATCAGCACCTTGAACAAGGTCAGTAAATCCATTAATCCTCCGTCAGAGCGCTCTTTGCGGGCGCCCTGTTAAATGCATTCAGGCATTGAGTATCTGAAGTAAAACAATTGGCAGATGCACACCCATTGCCCGACTCGGGGACGGAGAATATGTCTTATCAAAAGCCACACTCAAGGCATGTTAATAAACGTCCGTGTGTGAACTTGTCGACGTTATAGCCAAAAGACAGGCCTGCCCCTAAAATGTGACCCACCTCACACTGCTCTGATACGTATGCAGTTGAGTGATGGCCAAGGGACATAAAAACAGCTCGCGATAATTACAAAATAGTGGCACCATTCCATATTGCCACCATCTAACGACCTCAATTCCGTTAGTTCACAGCCCCGAAAAAATCAACTAAAAGCTTGAATCGCTTAATTATTGTTAGAAAACTCGGGAGCCACGTCTAAAATTCGTCCAAATGTTACCAATTGTCAGTCACAGATGAGAACCGGTGCTTTAACATCCCGATGTCAGCACCTTTTCGAGTCAATGCATGATGCTCACAGGTAACTTAGCGACTAGAAGCCCGCGCCGCACAAGCGACGAACCAGGTGTTCTCACCCTGGGTCGTACCCGTGGCGTGGCTGAACACTTTAGCGCGCTAATCGCGAAGCATGTGCAGAGCGGTGTGGCTGTTGAAGCCGACGCCTACATTAGTTCATATCAGCACAACGAATATCACGGCCTGTATCGGGCGATCTTCATTATCATCGACAGCCCTCAGGCACTCGAAGATAACCTTGCGCTGGTGGAAAACCTGCGCAACGACAACTTGAAGCCTATTATTTGTGCAGTGATCACAGGTCGCGGCGCCCACAACAAGATCAAGTACTTTCTGGCCGGTGCCGACTTCTGTATCAAACTCAATACCTTGTCCGATGAAAGCGCGGAACTGCTGGGTGAGTTCTTCGACAGCGAAGAATGGCAGCGGGATATCAGCCTGGTGCTGGACTCCACCCGCATCTGCCTCTCGGACACCAGCAAGAAACTCGATATCTCCTTTGCCGAAATGAAGATCCTGCAAGCCTTTGCGCAGACCGGCAATCACATTCTCAGCCACGATGAAATCGCCAGCATCATGGGGCTGAACACCCAATTCTACGACCCTCGGGCGCTGGAAAAATCCATCAGCCGCTTGCGTGGGAAAATCAAGGACGTGTACGGTACGAACGCCATACAGAGCATTCGCGGGTATGGCTATCGTCTGATGAGGGGGTTGATCTCAACTCCTTGATTCAGGGAAAACACTCTTTTGCAGCATACGAGGGAACGTCTGATGCAACGCTTCAAACATCCGCTTTCTCATAGTTTTAACCGCGTCACATATCTAATAAAAAGCTGTCAATTGCATGAGCGCTGCAACACTTAAACATAACAATAAACCATTACTCTAACGCAGACCGAGTGGAACTTATCGAGGCCATCTTTGGGCCCAGACCCTGCCTGATCGATTAATTCCGAGGAAAACATTGCTCGCCTGCCATTATTTTTTCGCCAAATTTGGTGTGTACTTTAGGAGAGAGACATGGAAACCAGCACGACCCTCCCAAGAAAATACTTTGTTGTCGTGACTAACAGCTCAGCGTCGCAGCGCGAACTCGAGAGCATTCTCTCCAGTGAGCGTTTCAATTCGTTTGGCACGTCTCAGGCACAAATGTTTATTGAAGGTGTTGCTTCGCCCTCTTCCACTCCGATGCTGATGGAGTTCACTTACCCACGCGGCACAAGGAAGCATGTCGCACCCAGCATTGAACATGATACCCAGCGCATATTGGCCACCCTCGAATCGGAATGGCTGGCAGCACAATCGGCGCATTCATTCCACAACTCCACGGCCATGTCCGAAGACCCCACTGACACTTCCCGAACGATCGAGTCCGACGCGCCCTGCACTGAAGCCTGGCATCTGGACAATGATCAGGGTGCATTGACGAAAGAGGGTGTCGAGATCAGTCTCACCGGGCTCGAAACCGCCCTGGTGCGCAAAATGCTTCACCATGAAGAGCGTGTTGTCAGTCGGGACGATCTGATCCTCAGCATCGGCCGCGAGCCGGAGCAATACCGGGGACTGGAAATGTGCCTGAGCCGTCTTCAAGACAAATTCAAGAACGCCAGCAACGGTGAACGATTGTTTCGTGCCGTGCGCAATCGCGGTTATTGCCTGATCCAGGAAGTTGTTGCCTAAACAGCATCCCCCACTACAAGACAAACAGATACAAGTGCGATTACAAAAATAAAAAAGCACTCTGTTTGGTTTCACCCCTCCCTGGTTATACCCGCCTCCTGACCCCACCTACGATAGCAAACACAATATTGATTATTCACCCCCTGCCTTTCGACCTTTTCTAACGTTTGAATATTGGAAATTCAAATAAGTTGGCATTGTGCCATCTTGTTAGAACTCGTCAGACAGCATCCCCGGCAATAACTTAGTCTATTGACTGACGACAGTTCCGCATTCCGGCGTTGTTACCTCAGGACACTGGCTCAAACAACAATAACAAGTCTGCTTAACAACTCGGTTTTCTACTGTCGAAACCTGAATGGACGTCTTTTGGGGATATCGTATGGATCTTTCTCTTCGTATCAATCGAAACACCGGCCTCAAGGGACTGACCTTTTGGGGCCAATGGGCGCTGGCACAGACTTTCATTGTTTCACTGTTGTTCATACTGGCCGAACAGCACACCGGCACCGTCGAGTTCTACTATCGGATGTGCACGATCCTTGCGGTACTGGCCTCAGTGCCGGCTTATACCTTCAGCGGCGCGTACCGAAAGCGAGACAATTACCTGACCGGGCTGGGTCGACTGTTCGTGGGCTGGTTCATGACCATGGCCGGGCTGGCGTTCATCGCCTTCATCTGCAAGGCCGATGCGCTGTTCTCCCGCCAGGTCATCCTTGAGTGGGCGGTGTACGGCTTCCTCGGTCAGGCGCTGTTGTACGCACCGCTGCATGCGTTCTCGAAGTTCTACCAGCGTTCGCGCAAAAGCGAACACAAGACCCTGATCGTCGGCACCGGCGAACTGGCACTGGGCCTGGCGAAGAAGTTGAGCCAGCACGAAAACCTGCCGCTGGTCGGCCTGGTCAGCAACGGCGATACCCCGTCGCTGGAAGCGGACGCTCCGCGCGTTGTCGGCGCTCAGGACGAACTGCTTGAGCTGATCCAGACCCACGACATCCGCCGCCTGTACATCACGCTGCCGCTGTCGGAAGCCGCCAAGATCGAAGCCATGTACGTCGATCTGCTGGATGCCAACGTTGACGTGGTCTGGGTGCCGGACCTGAACAGCCTGACGCTGCTCAACCACTCGGTGAAAGTCGTGGACGGTCTGCCGGCGATCTACCTCAACGAAAGCCCGCTGACCAGCCGCCCGACCGCCGCGCTAAGCAAGAGTCTGGTGGAAAAAGCCGTCGCCCTGTTGGCCATCATCCTGTTGAGCCCGGTGCTGCTGGCCGTGGCGCTGGCGGTGAAGCTCACCTCGCCGGGTCCGGTGTTCTTCAAGCAGGATCGCCACGGCTGGAACGGCAAGGTGATCAAGGTCTGGAAATTCCGCTCGATGCGCGTGCACGATGACCGTGAGGTCAAACAGGCCAGCCGCAACGATTCGCGCATCACGCCAGTCGGTCGCTTCATCCGTCGCACTTCGCTGGACGAGCTGCCGCAACTGTTCAACGTGCTGCAAGGCCACATGGCGCTGGTCGGCCCACGTCCGCACGCCGTGGCGCACAACAACTACTACTCGGGCAAGATCCTCGCCTACATGGCCCGTCACCGAATCAAACCGGGCATCACTGGCCTGGCACAGATCAGCGGTTGCCGGGGCGAGACAGACACCCTCGACAAGATGGAAAAGCGTGTCGAGATCGACCTGAAGTACATCAACAACTGGTCGCTGTGGCTGGATGTGAAGATCCTGGTGAAGACGCCGTTCACCCTGTTGTCGAAGGATATTTACTGAGACGCAGGGCTTGAGAAGGCAACACCGCAAGGGGACGAAAGTCCCCTTTTTTGTGGGCGGGATTTGGGGGTTGACGGAGGGCTCTGCGGCCGAGGAAAGTCTGATGATTTGATGTCGACTGAGCGGACGCCTTCGCGGGCAAGCCCGCTCCCACAGGTTTTTAGGTGATGCCGTAATCTTCGCCACTCCTCGAAACTTGTGGGAGCGGGCTTGCCCGCGATGAGGTCGGCACAGTCAACATTGATGTTGGATGTACCGACGCCATCGCGGGCAAGCCCGCTCCCACAGTGTTTTGTGCCGCTGGAAATCTAGTGCCACCAGAAATACCAACGGAATACCGATGAACCTCTCGCGCCTCGCCCTGCCCCTCCTGCTGCTGCCCTCCGCCAACGCCCTCGCTGACAATTTCGAACGCGACCAGGCCCTGAAGCTGCCGGACGTGCTGATCAGCGCCAACCGTCAGGTCGAAGCGCGCAACGACAGCAGCGCCGCCAACACCGTGTTCACCCGCGAAGACATCGAGCGTCTGCAACCGCGCAGCGTCACCGATCTGCTGCAACGGGTACCGGGCGTGCAAGTGACGCAAACCGGCGGACGCGGGAGTCTTCCGGGTATTTACATCCGCGGCACGCAATCGGCGCAAAGCCTGGTGCTGGTCGATGGCCAGCGCATCGGCAACTCCACTTCCGGCGACAGCAATCTGCAACACCTCAACATCGAGCAGATCGAGCGGGTCGAAGTTTTGCGCGGTTCGCGTTCGGTGATCTACGGCAGCGATGCGATTGGCGGGGTGATTCAGATCTTCACCCGGCGCGGCGGCGAACAAGGCTTGCAGCCGCGGATGCATGTCGGATTCGGCAGCAACCAGACCTGGGAACGCAGTATTGGCCTCTCCGGCGGAGACGAGAAAACCCGCTTCAACCTCGGCGCCAGCCTCGATGAAACCGCCGGCCTCGACCGCACCCATGAGTCCTACCCCAGCGACAGCGATCACGATGCCTACCGCAACAAATCCATCAGCCTGAGCCTCAGCCATGCGCTGACCGATGACATCGAAGTCGGCGCCAATCTGCTGGATAACAGGGGCAAAAGCGAGTTCGACAGTCCATGGGGACGTTACGTTGAAGCAACCGACCGATCCTATGAAGAGCAACCTTACAGCGATTTCACCGTCAGCAGTTTCAGCAGCTACATCGATGCGCGGATCAACGAGCGCTGGAGGTCGCGCCTGGAACTCGGCCACAGCGAAAATCGTGAAAAAACCTTCGACAAGCTCAGCGATGAACGCTCGGTGTTCAACACCTACCGTGATTCGGTAACCTGGCAGAACGACCTGACCCTCGATGCGCGCAACAGCCTGATCCTTGGTGGCGACTGGTACGAAGACCGGATCAACAGCAGCACCGCGTTCGACGAAGACAGTCGCTGGAACCGCGCCGCATTTATCCAGCATCGTTATCAGGCCGACAGCTTCTCCACCGAACTGGGCCTGCGTCGCGATGACAACCAGCAGTTCGGCGGTCAGAACAGCTGGAGCGGCACGCTGACGTTGCCGGTCAATCCCGACAACGATCTGCTCTTGAGCTACAGCGAAGGCTTCCGTGCCCCTACTTTCAACGACCTGTACTACCCCAAGTACAGCAATCCGGATCTGAAACCGGAAACCTCCAAAAGCTATGAGTTGCAGTGGCGCAGCCAGTTGACTGACAGCAGCCGTCTAGAGGCGTCGATTTATCGTACAGATCTGAAGGACGCCATTATCGCCGCTGACGGTAACCCTCCAGAGAACGTCGCCTCGGCGCGAATCAACGGCTTCGAAGCAACGCTAAAACAGGAGCTGTTCGGCTGGCAGAGCAACCTCGGCGTGGCGATCATCGATCCCCGCGACCGCGACACCGGCCACACCTTGGCACGTCGTGCCCGTCGCACCTTGAGCTGGGATCTGGATCGACAGTTCGATCGCCTTGGCCTCGGCGCCAGTTGGCAGGCCGTGAGCAGCAGCTATGACGACCTGAACAATCAGCAGCCGCTTGGCGGTTATGCACTGCTCGGACTGCGCAGCAGCTGGGCGTTGAACCGCGAGATCAAGCTGGATTTCAAGATCGACAACCTGCTGGACAAGGGTTACAGCCGGGCGCTGTACAGCCATGACGGCAGTCAGTATGACTATCGCGAGGAAGGTCGGGCGTTCATGTTCGGCGTGACCTGGACACCGCAGCTTTAACGATCTGGCGCGATCAGGTGGCAGAGTTTGGCGGTCGCCTCGATCATCTGCCCGCTCGGGCGCTCCAGACCTTTATCGGTGACCAACAGTAATTGCCGATGCTTTACCGCTGTGACCTGCGGCCAGGCGTTCCAAGCATCGAGTTGCGGCTGATCGCCGGCGAGAATCACTTCGGGATCACGCTGTAAAACCGCCTCGATGCTCACCTGCGGCGCGGGCAGGCTCAGATCGGCAAACACATTGCGCGCGCCGCACACTTCAAGCGCATCGCTGATGATCTGCCCGCCGCCGACGGTGTACAGCGGCGCGTCCCAGACCTGATAGAACACCCGCAGCGGCGCTTCCCGGCGGTAGCGTTGGCGCAGTTCATCAAGGTTGCGCCGCAGCGCCGCAGCCCATTCGACCCCACGCTCAGGACGACCGAGCTGTATCGCGATGGCTTCAATCTGCGCGATCAGTTGTTCGAGACTGTGAGGCTCGGCAACAAAAGTCGGGATATTCAGGCGCTTGAGCTGATCGCGTTGAGCCGGGCCGACACTGCCGGGCCACAACAGCAACAAGTCAGGTTTGAGGCTGAGCAGCCGCTCCATGTCAAGCTGGCCATAACGGCCCACCGAAGGCACGTCCTTGATCGCGGATGGCCGCTCACCGCCATCCAGCACCCCGACCAACAGGTCGGCCGAATCCAGTTCGACAACGATTTCAGACAGGGATGGCGCAAGGCTGACCACCCGCAGAGCGGCCAGCGTTTCACCGCTGACGGCCAGCAGCAGAACCGCCAGCCAGAGACGCCGCATCAAGCGAGTTGACGCGGGATACGATAGAGGTAGAACAGCACCGCCGTGGACAGCGCCAACAACATCAACGGCACCGCTTCAAGGCCGACGAACACCGCCAGCGCGCCAATCCATGCCGGCAGCGCCGCGACCACGAATGCACTGCGAAGGCAGGCCGCCAGGGCGATCCAGGCAGCGGGCTCTTCAGGGGTATCGAGGGCTTTTTGTGTGGCGATCAGCGCGTGCTTGTAGCGCCCGAAAAATTTCAGGCTGACAAACATCGAGGCCACGCCAGCGATAAACAAAGGCATCGCCAAGACCGGCAGAATCGCCTCGCCCTGGCCGAACACACCGTTGATCACGAACAGCGGCACCAGTGCCAGCGCCAGGTATTTCCACCAGGCGATCGACAGACGGCGCCGCACTTGCCCGCGGGTCACGCCCGGTCTACCTCGCCCTGATGCTCGTTGCCCATCATGTGGTCGAGCTTGCTGGCCTTGGTCGCCAGATAGAGTTTGTTGTGCGGGTTGTGACCGGTGTGCAGCGGCACGCGCTCGGCGACGACGATGCCCATGTCGGTCAAGGCTTTGACCTTGCGCGGGTTGTTGGTCATCAGACGCAGGGATTTGACGCCCAGATGCTCGAGCATCGGCAGGCACATGGCGTAGTCACGCTGGTCGGCGGCAAAGCCCAGACGCTCGTTGGCTTCAACGGTGTCGGCGCCGCCGTCCTGCAATTCGTAGGCACGGATCTTGTTCAAAAGACCGATGCCGCGCCCTTCCTGACGCAGGTACAGCAACACGCCACGGCCTTCGCGAGCGATGGCCTTGAGGGCGCCTTCGAGTTGCGAACCGCAGTCGCAACGCTGGCTGAACAAGGCATCGCCGGTCAGGCATTCGGAGTGCAGACGGCCGAGTACCGGGGCACCGTCGGCAATCTCGCCCAGGCTCAGCACGACGTGCTCGCGGCCGGTGGCTTCGTCGAGAAAACCGTGCATGGTGAATTGCGCAAAAGGCGTTGGCAGCTTGGAAGCGGCGACAAAAACGACAGGCACCGGTGTGCTCCTGATCTGAAAAGTCCGAGATTCGCTGGGCGGCATTGTAACAGCAGGTTCCCAGAGGCGCTTAGGCTGAATTATCGGGGATAACTATCAAAAAGTTTGATGACAGGCTCGTCGCTATCGCCTTTACTCGAACGGATACGGCTGCTTCCAGCGCTCGAAGATCGGCTTCAACTCGCCGCTTTTCACCAGTTGCTCCATGCGCTGGTCGTAGATCGACATCAGCGCCCGGCCTTGCGGGGTGTCGGCGAAGCCGAGGTACAGCGGCAACTCGGCCAGATGCGAATAACGGTATGGCGAAGGATCGGCGGCGTTTCGCAGCACCGCTTCGATTTCCGTCAGCGCATCGATGTAGTAATCCGCCCGCCCCTGCTTGAGCATCGACAGGATGCCGGTGCGGCGCTCGATCTGGTTGAAGCGTTTGACGTTCGGCAGGTAGGTTTCGTAGCGATAGCCGCGCACCCAGGCCAATCGATACTTGCCCAGCGTCGCCTGGGTCGGCGATGGGTTGCTGGCAAGACCCAGCGCGTAGATGTGGTCGGAATCGAAATTCCATTTCGGGTACAGCACCTGCTCGGCTTCACCGCGATAGGAGCCGACCAGTGCGTCAGCTTCCTTCAGTTGCACCAGACCCACCGAGCGGGTGTAGGGCACGGTGCGAATATCCAGGGTCACGCCGGCCGGCTCGAACACTTTGCGCAACACGTCCCAGCCCAGGCCATGGCCATCGGCGGCGGTGTAGTCTTCCCAATCTTCACTGGCCAGGTGAATGACCGACGGCGGTGCGTCCTGTGCCTGGGCCACGGCGCCAAGCAAGGTCAAAACCACTATCGCCAACAAGCGTCGAGTCATCCCTGTGCCCCTCATCCACGCCTGGAAATCAGGCGAAAACCCACACCAGTCCCTGCATCGCCAGCCAGGCGAACACGCCGGCCAGCACGTCGTCGAGCATGATGCCGACGCCGCCGTGAACATGCCGGTCGATCCAGCGGATCGGCCACGGCTTGAGAATGTCGAAGAAGCGGAACACGAGGAACCCGGCCAGCAACCAGTACCAGCCTTCCGGCACCAGCCACAGGGTGATCCACATCCCGACCATTTCGTCCCAGACGATGCCTTCGTGGTCGTGCACCCGCAGATCGTCGGCCACTTTGCCGCACAGCCAGAAGCCGAACAGCATGGTGATCCCGAGCATCAGCCAGTACCCCCAGTCCGGCAGCATCTGCCACAACGGAATAAAGGGTAGTGCAACTAACGAGCCCCAAGTGCCCGGCGCCTTGGGCAAGGTGCCCGAGCCGAAACCGAACGCGAGGAAATGCCAGGGATTGCGCCAGACCGACGGCGGAACGAATTCGGCCGGAACCTGTTTCGGGTGATCTGTCACGGTGACTCCTGAAAATGTTGATAACCCCGGATTTGCGGGGTGATGTCCTGCCCGTCGCGATCCAGCAGCACTACGCCCTGCCCTTGCGTCACGCGGCCGATCACATGGATCGTCCAGCCATCGGCGAGCAGCGCCGGCAACTCGACGGATGGCAAGGTGAAGGCCAGCACGTAGTCATCGCCACCGCTCAACGCCGCACGTTCGGCGCCGCGCTGACCGAGAAACGCCACCAGCGCCTCCGACAACGGAACGCGCTCGCGCTCGACTTCGAGGCGGACCTTCGAGGCCAGTGCGATGTGACCGCAATCGGCGAGCAGCCCATCGGAGATGTCCAGCGCCGAGGTGGCCTTGCCACGCAGGGCCTGACCGAGGGCGAGTTGCGGTTGCGGCGACCAGTAATGATCGAGCAGCGGCTGAGCGATGTGTGGTTCGGCGTCACGCTGACCCAGCACCAGCGGCAAGGCCCCGGCTGCATTGCCCAGTTCGCCGCCGACACACAGCAGATCGCCCGGCTGCGCGCCGCTGCGGGTCAGCGCTTTGCCGGCCGGGACGCGACCGAAAACGGTGACGGTCAGGCTCAACGGCCCGCGAGTCGTGTCGCCGCCGACCAGTGCCACGCCGCAGCCCTGCGCCATGCGGTTCAAACCGCGGGCATAGGCTTGCAGCCAATCGGCAGTCACCGTCGGCAGAGTCAGGGCAAGGGTAAAGGCGACGGGCGTGGCGCCCATGGCAGCGAGGTCGCTGACCGCCACGGCCAGCGAGCGCTGACCGAGCAGAAACGGATCGCAGGGATCGGCGAAATGTACGCCGGCCACCAGCGTATCGGTGGAAACCGCCAGCTGTTCCCCGGAAGGAACCGCCAGCAAGGCGCAGTCATCGCCGATCCCCAGTGCAACGCCTTCGCCGCCCTGCGCACAAGGCGCGGCGGCAAAGAAATTGCGGATCAGCTCAAACTCGCCCATGCCGAGAAAAAGTATTCAAGCGCGGATCAGCGCTTGAACGCCTTCACTTCAGCTTCACGCAGGCGCGGAGCCAGCTTGTCGAGCACGCCGTTGACGAACTTGTGGCCGTCGGTCGAACCGAACACCTTGGCCAGTTCGATACCTTCGTTGATCACAACGCGGTACGGCACGTCGACGCGCTTGAGCAGTTCCCAGGTGGACAGGCGCAGAACCGCCAGTTCGACCGGATCCAGCTCTTCGATCGCCAGATCCAGGCAAGGCGTGAGCGCGGTGTCGATTTCGGTCTTGAACTGCGGAACCCCGTGGAGGATTTCGCGGAAGTACGCGCCATCGACATCGGTGAAATCGTTATCGACCCGGAACTGCGCTTCGATCTCGTTCAGCGAAGCCTTGGCCATGTGCCATTGATACAGGGCCTGAGTCGCGAGCTGACGGGCTTCGCGGCGCTTGGCGCTTTTAGATGGCTTGCCGGCATCCGCAGGTTTCGGATCGCGCGGGTTGAAACGATCGCTTTCGTCGCTAATCACTTGGCCTCCAACTGCGCCAGCAGGCTGACCATTTCCAGAGCGGACAGGGCAGCTTCAGCACCTTTGTTGCCGGCCTTGGTGCCGGAACGTTCGATGGCTTGCTCGATGGAATCAACGGTCAGGACGCCGAAAGCGACCGGTACGCCGAACTCCATGGACACCTGGGCCAGGCCCTTGGTGCACTCGCCAGCCACGTATTCGAAGTGCGGAGTGCCGCCACGAATGACCGCGCCCAGGGCGATGATTGCTGCGAACTCGCCTTTCTGGGCGACTTTCTGCGCAACCAGCGGGATTTCGAAGGCGCCAGGTGCGCGGATGATGGTGATGTCGCTTTCGCTCACGCCGTGGCGAACCAGGGCATCAACTGCACCGCTGACCAGGCTTTCAACCACGAAGCTGTTGAAGCGGCCCACTACCAAAGCGTAGCGGCCTTTAGGGGCGATGAAGGTACCTTCGATGGTCTTCAGGGTCATTCGTCAGATCTCTTAAAGAGCCGGGACGCGTCTGTTTCGCGTCCCTCAGTGATTTATTTGCCGCGAATTCGGAGCCGGAAACAACCGGTCATTATTCGGAAGGCACGTATTCTACAACTTCCAGATCGAAACCGGATATCGCATTGAACTTCATCGGCGCGCTCATCAAACGCATTTTGCGCACGCCGAGGTCACGCAGGATCTGCGAACCGGCACCGACGATGCTGTAGGTGGTCGGTTTTTTCACCGCCGCCTGATCGCCGGTTTCGCGGATGTGCGCCAGCAACACGTCGCCATCGAGCGGGTGACCGAGCAGCAGCACCACGCCGCTGCCGGCCTCGGCGACCGCAGCCATGGCGGCGCGCAGGCTCCAGCGGCCCGGCTGCTTGACCATCAGCAGGTCGCGCAGCGGATCCATGTTGTGCACCCGAACCAGGGTCGGCTCTTCGGCGCAAACGGTGCCCAGGGTCAGTGCCATGTGCACGTCGCCTTCCACGGAATCACGATAGGTCACCAGGTTGAATTGGCCCAGTTCGCTGTCCAGCGGCTGCTCGGCAATCCGCTGAACGGTACGTTCGTGGATCATCCGGTAGTGAATCAGGTCGGCGATGGTGCCGATCTTGATGTCGTGTTCGGCGGCGAACGCTTCCAGTTCGGCGCGACGGGACATGGTGCCGTCGTCGTTCATCACTTCGCAGATCACGCCGCTTGGCTCGAAACCGGCCATGCGCGCCAGGTCGCAGGCGGCTTCGGTGTGACCGGCGCGGGCCAGGGTGCCACCAGCCTGGGCCATCAGCGGGAAAATGTGGCCCGGGCTGACGATGTCTTCCGCCTTGGCGTCTTTCGCAGCGGCCGCTTGCACGGTGCGTGCGCGGTCAGCGGCGGAGATGCCGGTGGTCACGCCTTCGGCGGCTTCGATCGAGACGGTGAACTTGGTGCCGAAACCGGAACCGTTGCGTGGCGCCATCAGCGGCAGCTTCAGGGTTTCGCAACGCTCGCGGCTCATCGGCATGCAGATCAGGCCACGGGCGTACTTGGCCATGAAGTTGATGTGCTCGGCCTTGCAGCATTCGGCGGCCATGATCAGGTCGCCTTCGTTCTCGCGGTCTTCGTCATCCATGAGAATGACCATCTTGCCTTGGCGGATGTCTTCAACCAGTTCTTCGATGCTATTGAGCGCCACAAGGCACCCCCTTCAGTCAGGATTTGAGGTAGCCGTTAGCGGCTAGAAAGCTTTCAGTGATGCCCCCGGACGTTGGCTCTGCAGCCTTGTCGCCCAACAGCAGACGCTCCAGATAACGCGCCAGCAGATCGACTTCCAGGTTCACCCGGCGACCTGGCTTGTAGGACGCCATGATGGTTTCGCTCAGGGTGTGCGGAATGATCGTCAGCAGGAATTCGGCGCCATCGACCGCGTTCACGGTCAGGCTGGTGCCGTCGACGGTGATCGAGCCTTTGTGGGCGATGTACTTGGCCAGCTCCTTCGGCGCGCGGATGCGAAATTCCACGGCACGGGCATTGTCGCTGCGCGAAACCACTTCGCCGACACCGTCGACGTGACCGCTGACCAGATGGCCGCCGAGACGGGTAGTCGGGGTCAGGGCTTTTTCCAGGTTGACCGGGCTGCCGCTTTTCAGGTCATTCATGGCGGTGCAGTCGAGGGTTTCGCGACTGACGTCGGCGGCGAAGCCGTTGCCCGGCAGTTCCACGGCGGTCAGGCACACGCCGTTGACCGCGATGCTGTCGCCGAGTTTGACGTCGCTCAGGTCGAGCTTGCCGGTTTCGACATGCACCCGCACATCACCGCCCTTTGGGGTCAGTGCGCGGATACTGCCGATGGATTCGATGATGCCGGTAAACATGGGGTTCTCCTTGAGAACGAAGCCAGCGCTAACGCGATGGCCGGGAATTATACGCTCGCCGATGGGACAGGGATGGCAGTGACTCGCCAGTCATCGCCAACCGCGCGAATTTCAGTGATTTTCAGCTCGGGCGCATCCTTCATACAGGCCAGCGGCCAGTCCAGAAGCGGACGCGCCGTGGAGCCGAGGAACTTGCCGGCAATGAAGATCACGAACTCGTCGACCAGACCGAACTGGGCAAAGGCGCCGGCCAGTCGTGGGCCAGCCTCGACCAGCACTTCGTTGACGCCACGGTTGGCCAGTTCGATCAGCAATTGGTGCAGATCGACCTGACCGTCATCGCCCGGCACGATCAGGCATTCCGGGCCGTGGGCGTACTGTTCTTCGATGGCCACGCAGGTGGCGACCAGCGCCGGGCCGGCCTTGAAGAACGGCGCATCCAGCGGCACCCGCAGACGTCCGTCGATCAGTACCCGCAGCGGCGGACGGCTCAGGGCCAGCGCGGTCTGTTCGGCATCCAGCCCCAGCTCTTCGGCGCGAACGGTCAGGCGTGCGCCATCGGCCAGCACTGTATCGGCGCCGGTCAGCACGACGCTGGCCTGGGCGCGCAGACGCTGCACCGCCGAACGCGCGGCAGGGCCGGTGATCCATTGGCTCTCGCCGCTTTCCATTGCCGTGCGGCCGTCGAGGCTCATGGCCAACTTGACCCGCACGAACGGCAAGCCGTGTTCCATGCGCTTCAGAAAACCTTGATTGAGCTTGCGGGCTTCGCCTTCCAGCACGCCGCTTTCGCTGGCGATGCCGGCATCGCTCAAGCGCTGCAGACCGCGTCCGGCGACTTGTGGATTCGGATCACGCATCGCCGCAACCACTCGGCCAACACCGGCATTCACCAGTGCATCGGCACACGGCGGCGTGCGGCCGTGGTGGCTGCAAGGTTCGAGGGTCACATAAGCCGTGGCGCCCCGGGCCAGCTCACCGGCGGCGCGCAGGGCGTGGACTTCGGCGTGGGGTTCGCCGGCGCGTTCATGCCAGCCCTCGCCGACAATCTGCCCGTCGCGCACGATCACGCAGCCGACCCGTGGATTGGGATGAGTCGTGTAGTGCCCGTTGCGCGCCAGCTCCAGAGCCCGGGCCATGAAGTGGGCGTCGAGGATGGCCTGCTCGGCGGCGGCGGTCATTCTTTCACCGGTTCGCGTGCGAGGCGGTCGATCTCTTCGCGGAATTCGTTGAGGTCCTGGAAGCGGCGGTACACGGAAGCGAAACGGATGTAGGCGACTTCATCGAGCTTTTGCAGCTCGGCCATCACCAGTTCGCCGACCACGAGGGACTTGACCTCACGCTCGCCGGTGGCGCGCAGCTTGTGCTTGATATGAACCAGCGAGGATTCGAGGCGCTCGACGCTCACCGGACGTTTCTCCAGGGCGCGTTGCATGCCGGCGCGGAGTTTTTCTTCGTCGAATGGTTGGCGGCTGCCGTCGGTTTTGATCAGGCGCGGCAACACCAGTTCGGCCGTCTCGAACGTCGTGAAACGTTCGCCGCAGGCCAGGCATTCACGCCGGCGGCGCACCTGTTCGCCCTCGGCGACCAGACGCGAGTCGATGACCTTGGTGTCGTTGGCACCGCAGAAGGGACAGTGCATGGTGGCTGGCAACAAAAAAAGGGAGGGCCATGGTAGCGCATCCCGGTGGCAAGACAAGCCATAGGCTTTGCGGTATACAGACTGCCATGATCGATTGATCCATGGATTTCATTTTGCTGGAGCCACCAATGTCCCTACGACCGCTCGTTTTGCTCAGTGTTTTCAGCCTGCTGGTGGCCTGTGGCAGCGACGCGCCCAAGCCTCAGCCGCCTACGCCGGGCCCGGCGCCGCAACAGGCGCAGAAAAAAGCCCGGGAAGCCGCCGACCTCGGCCCGCTGCCGGCGTATCAGCGCGAACTGAGCGGCACCCTGCAAGGCGTGCCGGCCGGTGCCGAAGTCGAGCTGGCGCTGCTGGTGATCGATGAGAAGGATCGCCCGCAGCAATTGCTCGCCAGCTCCAGCCTGATCGGCAACAACCAGATTCTGCCGTTTCACCTGCGTTTCAACCCCGAATCCTTCCCGACCGGCGCGCGGGTTGAATTGCGCGGCCGCGCCAGCCAGTCCGGCCAGTTGATCCTGCACCTGCCGTCGCAGACCATCACTCAGCCGACCACCCAGGCGCTGGGCCAGCTGCAATTTGTCAAAGCACCATGAATGCACCGCTAGACCTGCAACAGTCGCTGGGCGAATTACTCGGCGACGCGCGACTGAAAGCCTGTGCGTTGCCGAACACCGATTTGCAGCTATGGCTGATCGATGGCGACAACATGGCCCGCGAATTCAGCCAGGAAGAAACCCAACGCATCCTGCATGAACCGCCGTACTGGAGTTTCTGCTGGGCCAGCGGTCTGGCGGTGGCGCGCTATCTGGCGGAGTTTCCCGAGTGGGTCCGGGGCAAGCGGGTGCTGGATTTCGGCGCCGGTTCCGGAATCGCCGGCATCGCAGCGGTGAAAGCCGGAGCGCTGGAGGTGGTGGCCTGCGACCTCGACCCGCTGGCGATTGCCGCCTGTCGGGCGAATGCCGAACTCAATGATGTGCAAATGAGCTATTCCACGGACTTCTTCGCCGAGGCCGATCGCTTCGATCTGATCCTGGTGGCCGACGTCTTGTACGACCGGGAAAACCTGCCGCTGCTCGACGCCTTCCTGAGCCGTGGCCGCGAAGCGCTGGTGGCGGATTCACGGGTCAGGGATTTCCGTCATCCGCTGTACCGGCGCATCGAAATGCTCGAAGCCATGACCCTGCCGGATCTGGCCGAGCCCGAAGAGTTTCGCCATGTCAGCCTCTACCATGCGGCCCGCGCCTGACCGTATAGTTGCCCCATTCACGCTTTTACGAGAGACCCCATGAGTCAGCAAACGCCGTACATCTTCGACGCCACGACGGCCGACTTCGACCAGTCGGTGATCGAGGCTTCCTTTCAAAAACCGGTGCTGGTGGATTTCTGGGCCGAATGGTGTGCGCCGTGCAAGGCGCTGATGCCGATGCTGCAAGGCATCGCCGAAAGCTATCAGGGTGAGTTGCTGCTGGCCAAGGTCAATTGCGATATCGAGCAGGACATCGTCGCCCGCTTCGGCATCCGTAGTCTGCCGACCGTGGTGCTGTTCAAGGACGGTCAACCGGTGGATGGCTTTGCCGGTGCACAACCGGAGTCCGCCGTACGCGCCCTGCTCGAACCCCATGTGCAGATGCCGGCGCCGTCCGCCGCCGATCCGTTCGAACAGGCTCAGGCACTGTTCGACGAGGGCCGTTACGCCGACGCGGAAGCAAAGCTGGTCGTGCTGTTGGGCGAGGACAATACCAACGCCAAGGCGCTGATTCTTTACGCTCGTTGCCTGACCGAACGCGGTGAGCTGGGCGAAGCGCAAACCGTGCTCGACGCGGTCAAGAGCGACGAACACAAGGCTGCACTCGCCGGTGCCAAGGCGCAGATCAAGTTCCTCGGCCTGGCCCGTGACCTGCCGGACGCCGCCGACCTGAAGAGCCGTCTGGCGCAAAACCCGCAGGACGATGAAGCGGTGTATCAACTGGCGATCCAGCAACTGGCCCGTCAGCAATACGAAGCGGCGCTGGACGCATTGCTCAAGCTGTTCATCCGCAACCGCAGCTACGGCGAAGGCCTGCCGCACAAGACCTTGCTGCAAGTGTTCGAACTGCTGGGCAACGATCACCCGCTGGTGACCGCTTACCGGCGCAAGGTGTTTGCGGCGCTGTACTAATTGCTTACTCGATCCAGCTGTAGAGCGGCGTATCCCCGCCGCTCAGCACTTTCACATCGGATGAATGGCGCAGGCGCACCAGCAATCGCTTGCCCGCCGCCGCGCTGCCGGTCAGTCCTTCGAGCTGATCCAGCAGATCCGGGCCGCTGAGCTGCCCGGCCTTGCGCAGCAAATCCCTGGCGACCTGCCACAACGCGTCATCCTGATTCACCGGTTTCGCCACCGGCGCCGCCGCTGCTGCTTGCGGCTGGGCCGTCTGCACCTGCACGCCAAACTGCGCACCGAGCCGCGCCCAGTCGCTTTCATCCAGTTCCAGGGTCAAATCCACCGGCAACTCGCCGACGGTTCCGCGTATCCGCAACATAACTTTGCTCCCGCACTTTTCTGACCTGCATGCTCCCATGGGACTTGTGTAACGCCAAGCGGGCGGGCAAACTCTGCGCACTTTCGTTATAAGATTACATAACAAGCTCTTCACTTTACTTTCCGGAGACCGCCATGCGTCGTCTGCTCCTCGCTTTGCCGTTTGCCCTGTTGCCGCTGGCCATCGCCCAGGCTGCCGATGAACATGATCACGACCATGAGCACGGCAGCCTCGGTGCCCACGAACATGGCGTCGGTCGCCTGAACGCTGCCCTCGACGGGCAGACTCTGGAACTGGAGCTGGAAAGCCCGGCGATGAACCTCGTGGGTTTTGAGCACGTCGCCACCAGCGATGCCGATAAGGCCAAGGTCGCAGCCGCGCGTGCTCAGCTGGAAAAACCGCTGGCGCTGTTCAGTCTGCCGGCCGCCGCCGGTTGCAAAGTCACCCGTCAGGAACTGGAAAGCCCGCTGTTCGGCGACAAGCCGGATGCCGACGACCACGACGAAGAAGAAGAAGCCGGCAAGGATGGTCATGAGCATCATCACGACCACAGCGAAATCCACGCCCACTACCAGTTCAGCTGTGCGGCGCCGGGTGCGTTGAAAACCCTGGATCTGGCGAACCTGTTCAATACCTTCCCGGCCACCCAGAAAATTCAGGTACAACTGATCGGCCCGAGCGGCCAGCAAGGCACGGAAGTAACGGCCAAGGCCGCCGCCCTGAAGTTCTGACACGAAACGGCGCCATGACCCAAGCACTCATCGAACTGTCCGACCTGGGCTTCAACTGGCCCGGTCACCCGCCGCTGCTGGACATCCCGACGTTTCGTCTGGAAGCCGGCGAAACCCTGTTCCTCAAGGGCCCCAGCGGCAGCGGCAAGACCACCCTGCTCGGCCTGCTGGGCGGGGTGCAGAAACCCGGTCGCGGCAGCATTCGCCTGCTCGGCCAGGAACTGACCGACCTGGGTGCCGGCGCCCGTGATCGCTTTCGGGTCGATCACACCGGCTACATTTTCCAGCAGTTCAACCTGCTGCCGTTTCTCTCGGTACACGAGAACGTCGAGCTGCCGTGCCACTTTTCGAAGCTGCGGGCCGAGCGTGCGAAACAGCGCCACGGCAGCGTCGATCAGGCCGCCGCCACCCTGCTCGCCCACCTGGGCTTGAAGGACGAAAGCATCCTGAGTCGCCGCGCCGATTCGCTGTCGATCGGTCAGCAACAGCGGGTCGCCGCTGCCCGTGCGTTGATCGGTCAACCGGAACTGGTAATCGCCGACGAACCGACCTCGGCACTGGATTACGACGCCCGGGAAAACTTCATTCGCCTGCTGTTCGCCGAGTGCCGTGAGGCCGGCTCGAGCCTGTTGTTCGTCAGCCACGACCAGAGCCTGGCGCCGCTGTTCGACCGTCACCTGTCCCTGGCCGAACTCAATCGCGCCGCCACGTCTGCCGAGGTCTGAGATGTATCTGTTCCGTCTGGCCATGGCCAGCCTCGCCAACCGGCGTTTCACTGCCCTGCTTACCGCATTCGCCATCGCCCTCTCCGTCTGCCTGCTGCTGGCGGTGGAGCGGGTGCGCACCGAAGCCAAGGCCAGTTTCGCCAGCACCATCAGCGGCACTGACCTGATCGTCGGCGCCCGTTCCGGTTCGGTGAACCTGTTGCTGTACTCGGTATTCCGCATCGGCAACGCCACCAACAACATTCGCTGGGACAGCTTCGAACACTTCGCCAGCAACCCGAAGGTGAAGTGGGCGATCCCGATGTCCCTCGGCGATTCCCATCGCGGTTACCGGGTGATGGGTACCACCGAAGCGTATTTCGAGCATTACCAGTACGGTCGCCAGCAGCATCTGCAACTGGCGGACGGCCGCGCCTTCGCCACCGATCCGTTCGAAGTGGTGCTCGGTGCCGAAGTGGCCGAGGCGCTGCATTACAAGCTCGGCGACAAACTGGTACTGGCCCACGGCGTGGCGGCGATCAGTCTGGTCAAGCACGATGACAAGCCGTTCACCGTGGTCGGGATTCTCAAGCGCACCGGCACCCCGGTGGATCGTACGTTGCACATCAGCCTCGGCGGCATGGAGGCGATCCACATCGACTGGCACAACGGCGTACCGGCCCGTGGCAACGGGCGGATCAGTGCCGATCAGGCACGCAACATGGACCTGACGCCGCAAGCGATCACCGCGTTCATGCTCGGCCTCAACAGCAAGATCTCGACCTTTGCCCTGCAACGGGAAATCAACGAATTCCGTGGCGAGCCGATGCTGGCGATCCTGCCGGGCGTGGCCTTGCAGGAGTTGTGGAGCCTGATGAGTACCGCCGAAAAAGCACTGTTCGTGGTCTCGCTGTTCGTGGTGCTGACCGGGCTGATCGGCATGCTCACCGCGATTCTCACCAGCCTCAACGAGCGTCGCCGCGAAATGGCGATCCTGCGTTCGGTGGGCGCGCGACCGTGGCACATCGCAAGCCTGCTGGTGCTGGAGGCGTTTGCTCTGGCACTGACCGGGGTGATCGCCGGGCTGGCGTTGCTGTACCTCGGCATCGCTGCGGCACAAGGTTATGTGCAGGCCAATTACGGGCTGTATCTGCCGCTGGCGTGGCCAAGCGAGTATGAATGGACGCTGCTCGGTGGCATTCTGGCTGCCGCGCTGCTGATGGGCAGCGTGCCGGCCTGGCGCGCGTATCGCCAATCCCTGGCCGATGGCCTGTCGATCCGTTTATGAGGATGTTCACCATGCCCCGCGCTGCCCTTGCGCTGCTGTTGCTGGTCGCCCTGCCCGTGTGGGCGGCGGCGCCGAAAGACCTGACCTGGTCGGAGATGATCCCGCCGGACGCAGCGCCCGAAGTGCCGAACATGACGCCGCTGCATGACCTGTCGAAGATGAGCGATGCGCTGTCCGCCGAGTCTGCGCCAGCGGCCAAGCAGGACATGCCCAACGCCCCCGTGGTGCAAAGCCTCGACGGCCAGAACATCCGCCTGCCGGGCTACATCGTACCGCTGGAAGTCAGCGAAGAAGGTCGCACCACGGACTTCCTGCTGGTGCCGTATTTCGGCGCCTGCATCCACGTGCCGCCGCCACCCTCGAACCAGATCGTGCACGTGAAAAGCGAACTCGGCGTGAAGCTCGACGAGCTGTATCAGCCGTACTGGGTCGAGGGGCCGTTGCAGGTCAAGCAGTCCACCAGCGAACTGGCCGATGCCGGGTATCAGATGGAAGCGGACAAGATTTATGTGTACGAGCTACCGGAGTAAACCTGCGGGTTCTTTATTGCTTGCCAGCGATGAGGCCATGAAAGTTCCACAAAAAACCGGGGCATCACTGTTTCATTGAGCTGAGTCAAAAGACCGTATCAGACGGATTCGTACCATAGGACATCAAACATTTTTAACGTCCTTTGGGAGCTTCCATGAACAAGTCCTTGCTCAGCGCCTCGCTGTTTGCCCTCGCGCTCGCAGCCCCGCTCGCCCACGCCCACGAAGCCGGCGACATCATCGTTCGTGCCGGTGCGATCACCGTCAACCCGAAGGCCGACAGCTCCAGTGTCAAGGTCGATCAGGGTCCGTTGAGCGGCACCAACCTGGGCGGCAAGGCGACCATGAGCAGCGACACCCAACTGGGTCTGAACTTCGCCTACATGCTGACCAACAACATCGGTATCGAGCTGTTGGCCGCCTCGCCGTTCGAGCATGACGTGAAGATCAAGGGCACCGCCCTGCCAGCCGCCAACGGCAAACTCGGCACCCTCAAACACCTGCCGCCGACCCTGAGCGTCGTCTACTACCCGCTGGACGCGAAGTCGCCGTTCCAGCCGTACATCGGCGGCGGCATCAACTACACCTGGATCTACGACGAGCACGTCGGCAGCGAAGCCCAGTCCAACGGCTTCAGCAACTTCAAGGCGAAAAACTCCTGGGGCCTGGCCTGGCAGGTTGGCGCCGACTACATGCTGACCGACAACATCATGCTCAACGCCCAGGTGCGCTACATCGATATCGACACCCGCGCCACCGTCGAGAACAACGCCGTGGCCCCGGGCACCCGTGCACGGGTGAATGTGGACGTTGATCCCTTCATCTACATGGTTGGTCTAGGCTACAAGTTCTAAAGAACGTTCACGTGGTGGTGAATGAGGCTTGGTGGCGAGCAGGCTCAGAACTGGCGGCGATGTTACGCCATCGACCGGGGAGCAAGCTCCCTCGCTACAGGAAACCGGTTTGAAAGCCGAATTCCGGCCGTGAAAAAGGCGCCTGTCAAAAGGCGCCTTTTTCATGTCCGCAAGAAGCTCAGCTGCCGAGCAGACGGGCCAGGCCGACGTTCATCGGCGTTGGCGTGGGGCACTTGAATCGCTCAAGCAACCGGCGGTTGTTCGCCCGCGAATGACGGATGTCACCGGAGCGCGCCGGGCCGTAGCTGACGGGCGGCAACTCGCCGACCACCGCTTCGAGCGCGGCCAGCATCTGCTTGAGGTTGGTCGCCTGATTCCAGCCGACGTTCACCGCACCGACATCCACTTGCGGCTTTTCGAGCGCCTGCACCAGGACATCGACCAGGTCTTCGACGTACATGAAATCCCGGGTCTGCTCGCCATCGCCGAACACGGTGATCGGCAGGCCTTTCTGCGCGCGTTCGCTGAAAATGCTGATCACCCCGGAGTACGGCGAGGACGGATCCTGGCGCGGTCCGAAGATGTTGAAGAAACGGAAGATCGCCGGCTCCAGACCGTGCTGGCGGCGGTAGAAATCGAAGTACTGCTCGCCGGCCAGTTTGTCCGACGCGTAAGGCGTCAGCGGTGCCTTGGGCGTGTCTTCGTCAATCGACTCGCCTTCGCCATTGTTGCCGTAGACCGCTGCGCTGGAGGCGTACAACACACGCTTCACGCCGGCCTCGCGCATGGCTTCGCAGACGTTCAGCGTGCCGATGAAATTGCTCTGGTGGGTTTTCACCGGATCGTCCACCGACGCCTGCACCGAAGCGACGGCGGCCAGATGGGCGACCGCGCTGCAACCCTGCATCGCTTGTGCGACCAGAGCAGCATCGGCCACATCGCCGACGATCAGTTCGACCTTGGGATTATCCAGCGGCAGGTTGCTGCGCTTGCCGGTCGACAGATCATCGAGAATCCGCACCGAATGGCCCTTTGCAAGCAGCGCGTCAGTCAGGTGCGAGCCGATGAAACCGGCGCCGCCGGTGATGAGAACAGGGCCTTCAGCCATGACGATAAAACCTATCCAGTAAGCCCGGGAGCGCGGCACGCCAGGCGCGCGGCTTGATCCCGAAGGTGTGCAGAATTTTCTTGCAGGCGAGCACCGCGTGTTGCGGTTCTTCGGCGGCATCCGGCCGCGCGGCGTGGGCCTGGGCGGTCGGGGCTTCGATGGCCAGCGGGTGCAGGCTGCGCGCTTCGGAGAGAATCGCCTGGCCCAGCGCCAGCGGCGTGGTCGCCTCGTGGCCGGCGTAGTGGTAAGTGCCCCACAGCGGCGCAGCGCAATCGAGTTGCTTGAGCACCGAAATGATCACCCGCGCCGCATCGTCGACCGGGGTTGGATTGCCACGGCGGTCATCGGCCAGCAGCAATTCTTCCGGTTGTTCGGCACGGGCCAGGAAGCGTCCGAGTATTCCTTCCGGGCTGTCGTCGAGCAGCCAGCCGAAACGCAGCAGCACATGTTGCGGACAGGTGGCGCGTACGCTCTGCTCGATCCGCCACAGCGCCTGGCCGCGCAGGCCCAGCGGCACTGGCTCGTCCTTTTCGCTGTAGGCAGTGGCGCGGGAACCGTCGAACACCCGATAACTGGACGGCTGCACCAGCACGATGTTGTGGTGCTGGCACAGTTCGGCCAGACGCTCGATCGCGCGTTCCTGTCCGGCCAGACGGCTTTCGCTGACGGCCTCGGCCTGGAACCAGTCGAAATAGTAGGCAAGGTTGATCAATGCATCGGGACGGGTGTCGTCGAGCAATTGGGTCAGGCTCGCGGCATCCCAGCCGTCTTCGGGCGGGCGGGGGGCGAGGAAACCGATGTCTTCCTCTGCACCGAGGCGAATCAGCGCCTGCCCAAGGGCATTTCCGCCGCCCAGTAACATAAGGCGCATTCGCATAGAGTCAGCAGGCCCAGTCTGATTGGAACGATGGCTTTGGCGACGATGCTCGTTGCAGCGTCGTCGATAATTGCCGGAATCGTTGCATTTTGCGGGTTTAGTGCGCAACCGTCACCCGTAAAGTGTAGATCCCGAGCGGTACTTGCAACTTCGTCCGCCCGCCCGCATAACTGAAGCCATGAATCTGCCCCTCCCCAAGGACGCGGCCCTGGCAGGCTTCCACCCCGCCGTCAGCGCCTGGTTCAGCAGCACCTTCCCGACGGTGACGGCCGCCCAGGCTCGCGCATGGCCATTGATCCGCCAGCGCCGCTCGACGCTGATCGCCGCGCCCACCGGTTCCGGCAAGACCCTCACCGCGTTCCTCGCGGTGCTCGACGATCTGGTCCACCGTGGCCTGGAAACCCCGGACGGTCTGCCGGACGAGACGCTGGTGGTCTACATTTCTCCGCTCAAAGCGCTGTCCAACGACATCCGCATCAATCTGCAGAATCCTCTGGCCGGGATTACCGACCAGTTACGCCAAATGGACCTGCCAGCGCTGGAAATCACCACCGCCGTGCGCACCGGCGACACCCCGCAGAAAGACCGCGCCGCCATGCGCAAGAGCGCGCCGCACATATTGGTGACCACCCCGGAATCGCTCTACGTGCTGCTCGGCTCCGAGTCCGGCCGCAAAATGCTCGGTACCACGCGCACGGTGATCGTCGATGAAATCCACGCCATCGCCGCCGGCAAACGCGGCAGTCACCTGGCCTTGAGTCTCGAACGCTTGCAGGCGCTGTGCGCCGAACCACTGACCCGCGTCGGCCTGTCGGCCACGCAAAAACCGATCGATGCGGTCGCGCGGTTTCTGGTCGGCCATGACCGCCCGTGCGAAATCATCGATATCGGCCACGCGCGCCCACGGGATCTGGGCATCGAAGTGCCGCCGGTGCCATTGTCGGCCGTGATGGCCAATGACGTCTGGGAACTGGTTTATGACCGCCTCGCCACACTGGCTCGTGAACACCGCACCACGCTGATTTTCGTCAACACCCGACGTCTGGCCGAACGCTTGAGCCGACACCTGAGCGAACGCCTCGGCAAACAGGCGGTGGCGGCGCACCACGGCAGTCTGGCCAAAGAGTTTCGACTCGATGCGGAACAGCGGCTCAAGCGCGGCGAGTTGCAAGTGCTGATCGCCACCGCGTCGCTGGAACTGGGGATCGACATCGGCGAAGTCGACCTCGTCTGCCAGATCGCTTCACCGCGCTCGATTGCCGGTTTTCTGCAACGGGTCGGCCGCTCCGGGCACCAGGTCGGCGGCACACCCAAGGGGCGCCTGTTCGCCACCACCCGCGACGACCTGATCGAATGCGCCGCGCTGCTCGACTGCGTGCGCCGGGGTGAACTCGATACGCTGCACATCCCCGAAGCGCCGCTGGATGTGCTGGCGCAGCAGATCATCGCCGAGGTCAGTTGCCAGGAGTGGGCCGAGGACGATTTGCTCGCGCTGCTGCGCCGAGCCGAGCCCTACGCCCGCCTCGACGAAAAACACTTTCAGGCACTGCTGGGCATGCTCGCCGAGGGCTACAACGGCCGTCAGGGCATCCGCAGCGCCTACCTGCACCGCGACGCCGTCAGCCGAACCCTGCGCGGACGACGCGGTGCAAGGCTGACGGCAGTCACCAGCGGCGGCACTATCCCCGACAACGCCGACTACAGCGTTTTGCTCGAACCTCAGGGCCTGAACATCGGCAGCGTCAACGAAGACTTCGCCGTGGAAAGCATCGCCGGCGATGTGTTCCAGCTCGGCAACGCTTCTTATCGGATCCTGCGGGTGGAGGCCGGCAAGGTGCGGGTCGAGGACGCTCAAGGCCAGCCACCGACCATTCCGTTCTGGCTCGGCGAGGCGCCGGGGCGCAGCGACGAATTGTCGGCGGCCGTGGCGCGCCTGCACGCGCAGCTCGATCAATTGCTCAGCGCCAGCCCCGGCAACCTGCAACCGGCCCTCGACTGGCTGACCGACACCCTCGGCCTGAACCTGGCCAGCGCCGAACAACTGGTGGATTACCTGGCCCGCGCCCGCCTCGCCCTCGGCGCCCTGCCGTCGAAGGACACGCTGCTGATGGAGCGTTTTTTCGACGAGTCCGGCGGCACCCAACTGATCATCCATTCGCCGTTCGGCAGCCGCATCAACCGCGCCTGGGGCCTGGCCCTGCGCAAGCGTTTCTGCCGCACTTTCAACTTCGAATTGCAGGCAGCCGCCAGCGAAGACGCGATCGTGCTGTCGCTGTCCACCAGCCACAGTTTCGAACTCGATGAAGTCTGGCGTTACCTGCACAGCAACAGCGCCGAGCACATTCTGATTCAAGCGGTGCTGGATGCGCCGCTGTTCGGCGTGCGCTGGCGCTGGAATGCCGGGGTGGCGCTGGCCCTGCCGCGGTTTACCGGCGGGCGCAAGGTCGCGCCGCAATTGCAGCGGATGAAAAGCGAAGACCTGATCGCCAGCGTGTTTCCCGATCAGATCGCCTGCCTGGAAAACCTCGCCGGTGAACGGGAAATTCCCCAGCATCCGCTGGTGGAACAGACCCTCGACGATTGCCTGCACGAAGCGATGGACAGCGAAGGCTGGCTCGAACTGCTGCGGCGCATGGAGCGCGGCGAAGTGCGCCTGATCGCCCGTGACCTGCCGGCGCCCTCGCCGTTGGCGGCGGAAATCCTCAGTGCCCGCCCTTACACCTTTCTCGACGATGCGCCGCTGGAAGAGCGTCGCACCCAGGCAGTGCTCAACCGCCGCTGGAGTGATCCGCAATCCGCCGATGACCTCGGCGCGCTGGACGCCGACGCGATCAACGCCGTGCGCGAAGAAGCCTGGCCGACGCCGAACAGCGCCGATGAAATGCACGAAGCATTGATGAGCCTGGCCTGCATCAGCGACCGCGAAGTCGAGGCAAATCCGCAGTGGCACGACTGGCTGAATGACCTGGCCGATACCGGGCGAGCCTGCCGATTGCAGATCGGTCCCGAGCATTCACTGTGGCTGGCAAGAGAACGCCTGACCTGTCTGCAAGCGCTTTATCCACAGGCGCAGTCGGCACTGCCCGCGCTGACCGGTTTCGACGAAGCATGGACGGCCGATGACGCACTGATCGAAGTGATCCGCGCGCGGCTCGGCGCATTCGGACCGCTACCGCTGGCGGCGATTGCCGTTCCGCTGGCGTTGATGCCGGCCTCTGTTCATCAAGCCCTCGCTCATCTGGAGCGCGAAGGTTACGTACTACGCGGCCAGTTCACGCCTGGATCGACCGTTGAGGAATGGTGCGAACGCCATCTGCTGGCGCGCATTCACCGCTACACGGTCAAGCGTCTGCGCCGGGAAATCGAGCCGGTGGCGTTGCAGGAATTCATGCGGTTTCTGTTCGACTGGCAGCACGTGTCCCCGTCCACCCGTGGTCAGGGCAACGCCGTATTGCCGGCGATTGTCGCTCAGTTCGAGGGCTACCCGGCCGCTGCTTCAGCCTGGGACAGCGACCTCCTTCCCGCGCGGCTCAAGGACTATTCACCGAGCTGGCTGGACGATCTGTGCCGCAGCGGCAAACTGGTGTGGACGCGCCTCAGCGCCCGGCAAAACATCAGCGGCACGGCGTTGCGCAGTACACCGATCGTGTTGCTGCCACGCAGTCAGGTCGGCTTGTGGAGTGCACTGGCCGAGCAGACGCCGGTCAGCGAACTGTCGCCCAAGACCCGCAAGGTTTTCGACGCGCTGAACCAGCACGGCGCGCTGTTTTTCGATGAGCTGATACATGAAGCGCACCTGCTGCGCACCGAGCTGGAAATCGCCTTGCAGGAACTGGTCGGCGCCGGGCTGGTGAATGCCGACAGCTTTGCCGGATTGCGGGCGCTGATCACCCCGGCGAGCAAGCGCCAGCAGCGCAGCAGTCGACGCGGGCGCGGGGCGTTTGTCGGTGGGATGGACGACGCCGGGCGCTGGGCGCTTTTGCGTCGCGGGCCGGTGGTGGAAAGCCGTCAAACGGCGTCGCCCGAAACCCTAGAACACATCGCCATGACCTTGTTGCGCCGCTATGGCGTGGTGTTCTGGCGCCTGCTGGAACGTGAGGCCGACTGGCTGCCGAGCTGGCGCGAACTGCTGCGCACGTTCCATCGACTGGAGGCGCGCGGCGAGATTCGTGGCGGGCGGTTTGTCAGCGGTCTGGCCGGCGAGCAATTCGCCCTGCCCGAGGCAATTCCGCTGCTGCGCGAAGTCCGCCGGCGCCCCCATGACGGCAGCCTGATTGCGGTGTGCGGCGTCGATCCGCTGAACCTCGCCGGGACCTTGCTGCCGGGGGCGAAAGTGCCGGCGCTGGCGAGCAATCGGCTGGTGTATCGCGACGGGTTGCCGGTCGCTGCCGAGGTCGCGGGCAAGCCGCAATTCTGGGTGGAGCTGGACTCCGCCGCCATGATCGAAATCCGCAACAGGCTGACCCGTCACTGAGTGCGCACCTGCTCCGGCAACACCACCGACGAATGCGCCGGCGGCGCCTCTTCTTCCTGGCGCTTGGGCAACAAAACCTGCTGTGGATAAGTCTGGGCGAAATGCACCCACGGGCTGTTATCCACAAGCTTTTTCAAACGCTGGTTGAACGCGCGGCTCACCGCGTATTGCCCGCCCGAGACCGTGCGGAACTGCGCGGTCAGCACCACACCGTTCAGGTCCATCTTGTCCACACCGAACACATCCAGCGGCCCTTGCAGGTTGTACTTGAGGAACGGGTCTTCGCGAATCGAATCCCCCGCCTCGCGGATCAGTTCGATGGCCTTGTCGACATCGGTGTCGTAGGTGAACTGCACCGAGAAAAACGCGAACGCAAACTGCCGCGATTGATTGGTCACGGCCTTGATCTGGCCGAACGGCACCGAGTGCACGAAGCCCTTGCCGTCGCGCAGGCGCAGGGTGCGAATGGTCAGGCCTTCGACCGTGCCGGCGTGCCCGGAATCGAGCACCACCCAGTCGCCGATCGACAGGGTGTCTTCGATGATGATGAACAACCCGGTAATCACGTCCTGCACCAATTGCTGCGAGCCGAAACCGATGGCCAGGCCGACCACCCCGGCACCGGCCAGCAGCGGTGCGACGTTGATCCCGAGATTGGCCATGGTGGTGATCGCACAGATCACCACCAGGATGATTTTGATCGCGTTGCGCAGCAGCGGCAGGATGGTTTTCACCCGAGTGCTGGGCTGGCGCGCCGAGCGTTTGCTGACTGGCGGTTTCAGCGCCTCCTGAATCGCCGTGTCGAGCACCACCCACAGCAGCCACGTCACGAGAATGATCAGGCCGATGCTACTCAGCGCATTGCTGATCGCCCGCCCGACCGTGCTGCTCTGGGCAAAGTCGAGCAGCGACACGCCCCAGATCCGCCCGAGAATATCGATGAATGCAATTGCAATGACGATCCGCAGCAAGGCGTGCAACAGGCTGAGGAAACGTTCCTTGTAGGCACTGCTGCGCTGAATCGCCTCGGCCCTGCGCGACTTGAACAGGTGCTGCAGCACGGTGCTGAGAAAAACCGCGCCGATCAATAGCACCGTGGTGAGCAACGCGCAGCGCAGGGCTTTCTGGTTGTCCTCGCCGATGCCTATCAGATTCACCGCCGAGACCAGCACCATCAGCACGATCGGCCAATACCAGAGCCCGGAAAAAATCCGCAGCGATTCCTGCAGCGACGGTTGCTTCAGGCGCTGGGCCAGCGGGCGATTACGGATGAGGTGCGCCACCGGACGACGCAGGCGAATCACCAGCAGGCCGAAGATGATCGACGCCAGCAGACCGGTGAACACCGCAATGCTGCTGGTGATGTTGCCGCCCAGTTGCCGGGCGATCTGCGGGCTGGTCAGGGCGTCACTCAACGCGGCGAGAAAGCCGATCAGGAACAGCGGTTTCGGGCAGTAGTCGCGGATGATCTGCACGGCGCGGCGCTTGTGGCCGACGTTGAACATCACCACCACGCACAACAGCATCGACGTGGAAAATATCCCGCTGCTGGTGGCGTAGGCAAAACACAGCGCCAGCGCCCGACCGACCGAGGCCGACAGAAAATGGCTGACGTACAGGGTCAGCGGCAGACAGATGAGTGCGGGCAGCGTGTAGGGCAACAGGTAACCGAGCAAATCCTGGCTGCGCTGACGTGTGCGCAACCAGCGCCCTTCCCGCAGACGCTTGCCCAGCACACTGCCGAGCACCGTCAACACGGCAAACGTGCCCAGCCACACGCCTGAAAGCATCAGGAAATCCCCCGCCACGCTCCAGCCCGAGCGGTTCGAAGGTTGATTGACCAGCCTGTCGACCTCATCCGCCGCCCGGTCGGCGCGCAGGCGCCAGGCGTCGACCAGATGCTCGTTGAGATCGAGTTTGTCCTGCACGTCGTCGATGCCGGAACTGATGGCGCCGAGCAGTCCGCCCTGCACGATCGGTTCCGGTTTGGCCGGCTCTTCACTGGCCGCCGGAACACCCGGCAGGCTGGCGGCTTGCACTGCATTGCCACCGAACAACAGCAATGCCCCCAATAGAATCGCGATCCTGAACCTGGTCAAAACGCAGAGCTCCCTTGGTTGAACCTGTAAGGAACTGATCGGTTTTGGCTTGGCAAAGTTCAAGAACGCCTTGAGAGCCGCTCTTTGATCTTTGCGCCCAGATCAAATATCAAATGCCCACCCCTGTATTTTTCCACCCCCCACCAAACCCCGACACTGCGCTCCATTCAATCCCCCACCGGAGTGCCGTGATGCCCATTGCCCTGCTCGCGCTGACCCTCAGCGCCTTCGCCATCGGGACGACCGAGTTCGTCATCGTTGGCCTGCTTCCCACCATCGGCGCCGATCTCGGCGTCAGCCTGCCGTCCGCCGGTCTTCTGGTCAGTTTGTACGCCCTCGGCGTAGCCATCGGTGCGCCGGTGCTGACCGCCCTCACCGGTAAAGTCCCGCGCAAACTGTTGCTGCTGTCGCTGATGGTGCTGTTCACCCTCGGTAACCTGCTGGCCTGGCTGGCGCCAAGTTATGAATCGCTGGTAGTGGCGCGGATCGTCACGGGTCTGGCCCATGGCGTGTTCTTCTCCATCGGCTCGACCATCGCCACCAGCCTGGTGCCCAAGGAAAAAGCCGCCAGTGCGATTGCGATCATGTTCACCGGTCTGACCGTGGCGCTGGTCACCGGCGTACCGCTGGGCACGTTCATCGGTCAGCATTTCGGCTGGCGTGAAACCTTCCTTGCCGTTTCAGCACTGGGCGTGATCGCGTTTATCGGCAGCCTGCTGTATGTGCCGAACAACATTGCCCACAGCAAACCGGCGTCGCTGTTGCAGCAATTGCAGGTGCTCAAGCAACCGCGTCTGTTGCTGGTCTATGCCATGACGGCCATCGGTTACGGCGGCTCGTTCATCGCCTTCACGTTTCTGGCACCGATCCTTCAGGACATCTCCGGCTTCAGCGCCGGCACCGTCAGCCTGGTGTTGCTGGTGTACGGCGTGTCGGTCGCAGTCGGCAACCTCTGGGGCGGCAAACTGGCGGACAAGCGCGGGCCGATCAGTGCGCTGAAAATCATCTTCGCCCTGCTCGCCGCCGTGCTGTTCGTACTCACTTTCACCGCCGGCAACCCGTGGCTGGCACTGGCCACCGTGCTGGTCTGGGGCGCTGTCGCCTTCGGCAACGTGCCGGGCTTGCAGGTGTATGTGGTGCGTCAGGCTGAACACCACACACCGCACGCCGTGGACGTCGCATCGGGGCTGAACATTGCCGCGTTCAACCTCGGTATTGCCGGTGGCGCGTGGGGTGGCGGTTTGATCGTCGAGCACATCGGCCTGATCCATACCGCATGGATCGGCGGTCTGGTGGTGCTGGTGGCATTGGCCCTGACCGCCTGGAGCGGTCGCCTCGATCGCCTGGGCCCGGTGTACGCCGAACCCGCCGAAGGCTCGGCCCGGATCGTCACCGGGCACTGATCAAGCCAGCCCGACCGTCCGTAATCCCGTCGAAACTTTCCCCGACCGCCCGCAGTCATCCACTGACAGAGGCCGTATGGGGACTTTCGACGGGAGGCGGCATGGCTACGATTCACATCGGTATTTCAGGCTGGCGTTACGCCCCGTGGCGCGGGGACTTTTACCCCAAGGGGCTGGCGCAGAAACGCGAATTGCAGTTCGCCTCACGGGCGGTCAACAGCATCGAAATCAACGGATCGTTCTACGCCCTGCAACGGCCCGAACGCTACGCCCAGTGGTACGCCGAAACGCCGGATGACTTCGTGTTCAGCATCAAGGCGCCCCGCTTCATCACCCACATCCGCCGCCTGCGCGATATCGAGAAACCCCTGGCCAATTTCTTTGCCTCCGGGGTGCTGGAATTGAAGGAAAAATTCGGCCCGATCCTCTGGCAGTTCCCGCCCAACTTCACATTCGACCCCGAACGTTTCGAAGCCTTTCTCGACCAGTTGCCCCACGACACCCAGGCTGCCGCCGACCTCGCCCGCCAGCACGATTCACACCTGCACGGCCATGCGAGCATGAAGGCCTACGGCAAAAAACCGCTGCGCCATGCCGTGGAAATCCGCAACGACAGTTTCATCGACCCCGACTTCGTGCGCCTGCTCAAACGCTACAACACCGCGCTGGTGATTGCCGACACCGCCGGGAAATGGCCGTACCGCGAAGACCTGACCAGCGATTTCGTCTACCTGCGCCTGCACGGTGCCGAAGAGCTCTACGCCAGCGGTTACACCCGTGCAGCGCTGCAACGCTGGGCCGAACGGATCGATGCCTGGCACCATGGCCGGCAACCGCGCGATGCCCATTTGATCGCGCCGCGCCTGAAACCTCGGGCCCGCAAATCCCGCGAGGTTTTCTGCTACTTCGACAACGACATCAAGGTTCGCGCGCCTTTCGATGCCCGCAGCCTTTTGCAGCGCTTCGATCTGGATAAACACCTCGAAACCGTGCCCGGTGAACTGCCCGCCGATGGAGTACTCGCATGAGCATTCCCGAGCCGCTCGGCTTCACCGACGAGCAGTCCACGGTCATCACCACGGTGCGCCGTTTCACCGTGCTGACGGTCAACACCCACAAGGGTTTCACCGCACTGAACCGGCGTTTCATCCTGCCGGAACTGCGCGAAGCGGTGCGCAGCGTGTCCGCCGATGTGGTGTTTCTTCAGGAAGTCCACGGCACCCACGAACATCATCCCAAGCGCTACAACAATTGGCCGACGATGCCGCAGTACGAATTTCTCGCCGACAGTCTCTGGCCGCAGTTCGCCTACGGGCGCAACGCCGTGTACCCGGAGGGCGATCATGGCAATGCAGTGCTGTCGAAATTCCAGATCGTGCGCCATGACAACCTCGACGTTTCGATCAGCGGCCATGAAAACCGGGGGCTGCTGCACTGTGTGCTGCGCCTGCCGGGAGACGACCGTGAAGTACATGCGATCTGCGTCCACCTGGGCCTGCGCGAAAGCCATCGCAACGCTCAGTTGGCTCTGCTGAAAAAGCGCCTGGCCGAACTGCCCGAGGATGCGCCGGTGATCGTCGCCGGCGATTTCAACGACTGGCGCCAGCGCGCCGATGCCTTGCTTGAACCCTGTGGCCTGCGTGAAGTGTTTGCGGCGCATCACGGCCGGTCGGCACGCAGTTTTCCCGCACGTCTGCCATTGCTGCGCCTGGACCGGATCTACGTAAGCAACCTCAAGGCCAGTCAGCCAAAAGTACTGGCGAACCGTCCCTGGTCACACCTTTCCGACCACGCACCGCTATCGGTGGAGATTGAACTATGAGCAGTGCACCGTTGGAGAAATCCGCCGTGGAGCCCGTCAGCATCACCCCGCCCGTGCGCGAGCCCGGCACCGTCGATGTCGAGTATCGCTGGCAGGGCAACAACCGGATCGAGCTGCTGGAAAACGGCGAGGAATATTTTCCCCGGGTGTTCGAAGCGATGCGCGCGGCGAAAAGCGAAATCCTGCTGGAGACCTTCATCGTCTTCGAAGACAAGGTCGGCAAGGAATTGCAGGAGATTCTGATCGATGCTGCTCGGCGTGGCGTGCGCACCACCGT
Source organism: Pseudomonas sp. B7 (assembly GCF_016735645.1). Lineage (NCBI taxonomy): Bacteria > Pseudomonadati > Pseudomonadota > Gammaproteobacteria > Pseudomonadales > Pseudomonadaceae > Pseudomonas > Pseudomonas sp. B7. The sequence goes on along the minus strand of NZ_JAERRE010000012.1, from coordinate 52,174 downwards.
CAGCCTCGACGGCTTCGGTTGCGGCGAACTGAGCACCGGCTATCTCGCCGCGCTGAGTGAAGCCGGCGTGCATCTGCAAATCTTCGATCCGGCCCCCAAACGCCTGGGCATTCGCACCAACTGGTTCCGTCGTTTACATCGCAAGATCGTGGTGGTCGACGGGTTGATCGCGTTCATCGGCGGGATCAATTTCTCCGGCGATCACCTGGCCGATTTCGGCCCCGAAGCGAAGCAGGATTACTCGGTGGAGATTCAGGGCCCGGCGGTGACCGACATCCATCATTTCGCTTTGCTGCAAAGCGGCCGACCGGGACGGGCGAGATTCTGGTGGCAGCGTCGCCGGCAACGGCGTGCCGAGATGGCGTTCGACGATCACGACGGTCAGGTGCGCCTGGTGTTCCGCGACAACGACCGGCACCACACCGATATCGAAGACGTTTATTTGCAGGTACTGCGCCGCGCCCAACGGCGGGTGGTGATCGCCAACGCCTACTTCTTTCCCGGCTATCGCCTGCTGCGCGAGATTCGCAACGCCGCCCGACGCGGGGTCGAGGTGCGGCTGATTCTGCAGGGGCAGCCGGACATGCTGGTGGCCAAACTCGCCGCGCGCATGACCTACGACTACCTGCTCAAGGCCGGGGTGCAGATTCACGAATATTGCGAGCGGCCGCTGCACGGCAAGGTGGCGCTGGTGGACGAGGAATGGAGCACCGTCGGCTCGAGCAATCTCGATCCGCTGAGCCTGTCGCTGAACCTGGAAGCCAACGTGTTGATTCGCGACCGCGCCTTCAATCGCCACCTGTTCGAACGTCTCGAAGACCTCAGCCACAACCACTGCAAAGCGATGGACGCCGCGAAGTCGCCACGCGGGCGAATCTGGCACATGACCGTGGGCTTTCTGGTGTTTCACTTCCTGCGGCATTTTCCGGCCATGGCCGGCTGGCTGCCGGCGCACAAGCCACGACTCAAACCCTTTTCCCATGCCGCCGGGAGCGATCATTCATGAGCCAATCCGAAGCCCACGCGGCGGTGCATCCGACACCGGCGGGCAAGTCCCGCTGGAGTCGCTGGAAACGTCCGCTGACCTTGTTGTTCTTTCTGGCGCTGATCGTTTTGCTGACGATGTTCGCCAGTCGCATCGAATGGGCCGAAGTGCTGCAAACCCTCGCCGACTTCAAGGTGCGCACCCTGATCATTGCCTCCAGCCTGACCTTGCTGAGCTTTCTGGTGTACGCCAGTTTCGACCTGATCGGCCGCACCTACATTCGTCAGGACCTGACGTGGAAACAGATCCTGCCGGTGGGCGTCATCAGCTATGCGTTCAACCTCAATTTGAGCGCGTGGGTCGGCGGGATCGCCATGCGTTATCGGTTGTATTCGAGGCTCGGGGTGAGCAAAAGCAACATCGCCAAGATCCTCGGCCTGAGCCTGGCGACCAACTGGTTCGGCTACATGACCATCGCCGGCGTGGTGTTCGCCAGCGGGCTGGTGCGGATGCCACCGGGCTGGAAAATCAGCAGCGGTGCGTTGCAGGGCATTGGCGTGTTGCTGCTGTTGGTCAGTGTCGGCTATCTGGTCGCCTGCCAGTTTTCCCGGCGGCGCGAGTGGTCGATTCGCGGGGTGGAAATCAACCTGCCGTCGCTGCGCATGGCGGTCCTGCAATTGCTGCTCGGGGCATTGAACTGGTCGCTCATGGCAGCCGTGATTTTCACCTTGCTGCCGAGCAAACTCGACTATCCGCTGGTGCTCGGAGTGCTGTTGATCAGCGCGATTGCCGGGGTCATCACCCACATTCCCGCCGGGCTCGGCGTGCTGGAAGCGGTGTTCGTGGCGCTGCTGCAACACGAGGCTTCGCGCGGCAGTCTGGTGGCAGGATTGCTGGCCTATCGGGCAATCTATTTCCTGCTGCCGCTGCTGATCACAGTGCTGATGTACCTGGTGGTGGAAGCCAAGGCCAAGGCATTGCGGATCGAGAAGAAACCCAAATCTGATCAGCGGGACTGAATGATGCTCAACCGCTCGCCCACCACCATCTCGGTGATCCAGTCAACCAGGATCGAGGTGTAGGCCTGCTGCGAGGTCGGATCGCTCAGGGCATGGTCGGCGCCATCGATGATGCGGTGGGTCAGCGAGTGAGTCTGCTGACACGCGGCGCGGTAACTCATGATCGTCGCGTGGGGCACGTAGTCGTCGGTTTCCGACTGCACCAGCAGCACGTCGCCAGTGAATTGCGAGCAGGCGTGCAAGGCGCGGTTGCTGTCGGCGCGCACCAGGGTGCCGCGATAATCGCGCAGGTCGGCCTTGTCCAGATCGCGCTTGGGCGTGTGCCATTGCTCGTCGCGGTACAGCGCCGGCACCCGCAGCGCCAGCCAGCGCACCGGGCGCAGCGAGGTCAGAATTGAAGCGAGGTAACCGCCATAGCTGGTGCCCACCACCGCAATGGCCGAAGTGTCCAGCGCCGGATGGGCGAGCAACCGGTCGTAGGCCGCCAGCAAGTCACGCAGGTTGTCTTCGCGAGTGACCCGGCTCAGCGGAATGCCGGTGCCGCCAGTGTGCCCGCGCAGGTCGAACGTCAGGCACACGCAACCCAGGCCGGCGATGCCTTTGGCCCGCTCCAGATCGCGCTCCTGACTGCCGCCCCAGCCGTGCACGAACAACACGCCGGGGACTTTCGATTTGGGACTGAGGAACGTCCCGCTCATCTGTTCATCATCAATGTCGATTTGAATGCTTTCGCTTCTAGCCGTCATAGGATTTGACCGTTACGTATTTGAGGAGAAAGTCGCTGTTCTCGGCCGGCCCGCGATACACCTCGATGGCATCCGCCGGCAGGGCCTGATCGGTATAGGTTTCCACCGACGACACGCGGATCGCGCGCATCGAAGGATCGTTGACGAAACTTTGCAGCGCCGCCACTTCCGCGCTGCTGGCGCCGCCCATGCGCCAGGACTGCTCGAGCACGCCACTGCGCGGCCGGCCTTCGCTGTCCAGGCCCTGGGCGATGTCGTAATTGCGCCGCGAGGCGTAGAAACGCGGATAGGCCTCGTCCGCCGCCCGGTCGAACACCTGCGCCTGCTGGATCGCCAGACGCACGTCGTCGGGCAGATCCAGCGCCAGCAGATCCTCGTAACCGCCCTGCACCACCAGCAGGTTCGAGCCGCCGTACACCTCTTCGCCGTGGGCGTCCTTGGTCAAGTATTGATCACCGCAGTAACTCAGCACCCTGCCGCCGATGAACGACTGGCCGACGCTGTGGGTAACTACCTGACTCAAATCCTGCTCCAGCACCACGCCATCGCTGAACAATTCTCTAGCCTCGGGTCGGGCGAGGATTTCGTCGAACGCATCCAGGCTCTTGATCACTTCCTGCCCCCGCCCGGCACAGGCGTGAATCGGCTTGATCCGGATCGGCCCGCTGTACAACAGATGTTCGGCGGCGGGCCGTGCATCCTCCAGCGCAAAAACACTCAGCCCGTCCAGCACCACGGTGCGCACCCGCTCGGAAAACAAGGGCGACCAGCCTTGCGGCGCATGGGCCTGATGGCTGCGCAAACCGTGGCTGATGGCTTTGGTGCAGATGAAATCGTGCTCGACGAAACCGCCCCACAAATCGTCCGGGCCGCTCACCCCCAGTTCGCGGGCCGCCGCGCCGACGAGGGTCTGGGTCGGCAGCAGATAAATATCCCGGCCGCGATGCTTTTCGGCGTCGTAACTGCCGCCGAACTTGAGGCCGAGGATCTGCGCCAGCCATCGCGCGAGGGCCTTGTTGGTCTGCACTTCATGTTGTGGTGCGCCGGGCCGAACCGAATGGGCGACGACCACTTTCCTGCGGGATGTCGGGGTCATGCGTCCCCCTTCCAATGGCTGGGTGAATGTAGGTCAGAGGGTGCAGAGATCAGGCCAACCGGCGCTGGCGTGAAACACGCTGAAAATCAGCCACTTGAAAAAACCGTGCTGGCACCGCGCCTGTTTCAATCTGCACGACCGGCTCGATGACTCCGGTATTCTGCACGACGGATGGGTTTTACTTCGCCACGGCCGCCGGCGGACTCACGCCGAATCGCGTGCGGTATTCACTCGGCGCCAGCCCGGTGATTTTCTTGAACGTTGCGCGAAAGGCTCCCGGATCCTGATAACCCACCGTCCACGCGATGTGGTCGATGGTGCCATTGGTGAACTCCAGCATCTCCCGTGCCTTGCCGACCCGCAGGTGCTGGCAGTATTCGGTGGGTTTGAGGCCGGTCGCCGCGCGGAAACGGCGCAGGAATGTGCGTTCTTCGAGGCCCGCACGTTCGGCCATCGCCGTCAGCGAGACATCGGTCGCGCCGTTGCCTTGCAGCCAGTGCTGAACCTTGAGAATCGCCGCGTCGCCGTGATTGAGGATCGGGGCGAAATTGCTGCCGCAGGCACTCGCGCTGTCGCTGTGTTCCACCACCAGAAACCGCGCGGTGCTGCTGGCGATGCTCGGTCCGAGCAATCGGTCCACCAGTCGCAAACCAAGCTCTGACCAGGCCATCAGCCCCGCCGTGGTAATCAGGTCACCGTCGTCGACAATCGGCGTGTCGGCCTTGAGCCTGATCTTCGGGTAACACTCGGCGAAAGCCTTGGCCGAGGTCCAGTGCGTGGTAGCGCTACGACCGTCGAGCAACCCGCTCTCCGCCAGCAGCCACGAGCCGACACACACCCCGCCAAGCGTCGCGCCACGCGCATGTTGTTCACGCAGCCAGGGCAGCAGCCCGGCAGGCATCTGTGCCGCGGAAAAACCGGCAATGGACGGCGGGATCAACACCGCCAGCAAACCGTTGTCGGCTCCGGGATGACTGTCGTAAACCCGCACGGGCGGGTGGTCGTCATCGACCTGCCAGTGGCTGATCCGTAGCAGCGGCAATTGCGTGGCCTGGTGTTCGGCGGCGATCCGGTTGGCGACCCCGAACAGGTCGGTCAGGCCATGCACCGCCGCCATTTGCGCGCCGGGATACATCAGCACGCCCAGTTCCGCGACGGTCCTTTCTGCACCCATTGTCAGTTTTCCCCTGTGTATTGTCGGTGCGGCCAATCCTCGAAACCGTGGCCAGCGCCAATACTGAACCCACACCCACCCACACTTCGAGGACACACCCATGGCCAAGCAAGCGCTCATCGTAGTCGATATCCAGAACGACTACTTCCCCCAAGGCAAGTGGCCGCTGGCCGGTGCCGACGCCGCCGCCGACAACGCCGCCCGGTTGATCGCGGCCTTCCGCGAGGCCGGCGATTCGGTGGTGCACATCCGCCACGAATTCACCTCGCCCGAGGCGCCGTTTTTCACTCCGGGCTCCGAGGGCGCCAAGCTGCATCCGAAAGTGCTCAACCGCGCCGACGAGCCGGTGGTCCTCAAGCACTTCGTCAACTCGTTCCGCGAAACCGAGCTGCAATCGATCCTCGACGAGCAAGGCATCAAGGAGCTGGTGGTGGTCGGCAGCATGAGCCACATGTGCGTCGATGGCGTTACTCGCGCGGCGGCCGATCTGGGTTACACCGTTACGGTGATCCACGATGCTTGCGCCAGCCGTGACCTGGAATTCAACGGTCTGACCGTGCCCGCCGCCCACGTGCATGCGGCGTTCATGTCGGCGCTGGGGTTTGCCTATGCCAGCGTGGTATCCACCGACGAGTTCCTCGCTGCCAGCCGCTAAGCCCTGCTCCGACACACCCGGAAAAATCTGCGCCCGCCACGTTGCGGGCGTTTTTTCGCGTGTCATCAAAATCTCACGCGTGAGCCATTGATGGCACTTTGATTTGGTTGTAGTGTGGCTCACGCGTGAGATGTTCATAACGGAGTCATCGCCATGAAAAGCCGCTCCCCTGTCACCAAGTCAGAGAGCCCAAAGGGAGTGCGCTCGACACCGTCCGCGAAAAAACCGTCGAGCTTCTACATGAAGCAGATGCGCGCGGGCCTGGCTGCCGCCGGTTATGTGAAACACGAAACTTGGGTGCTTCCGGAAAACCGAAGCTTGCTCAAGCAAATGGAGCAACAGCTACGCCAACCGATTCTGGCTGGCTCTTTCATGTCGGAGAATTACATGAGCGCAGGCAACAACTGGAACATCGATAGCCTCTACAACGCTTTCAAGGCGCTGGACGAGGTGGCTTCGCAAGAGATCACGCTGTCTCTGATCCAGAGCTCCGAACCCAGCCTCAAGCTGGAAATGAACGAATTCGGCGGTCTGCCGATTCACATCGCCCTCGCCGGTCAGCAGATCATCGTCGACACCGTGCTGGTGGACATCGATTCGATCACCGATGTGCGCGCCTTCAACGACGCCGTACTGCGCAGCCGGGAAATGTTCCCGCTGTCGTCGATCGGCATCGAGACCATGCCCAACGGCCAGACCGTCTACAACATGTTCGGCGCACTGAGTGCCGATTCGAGCCTGACCAACGTGGTCACCGAGGTGAAAACCCTGGTCGACAACGTGCAGCGCGCCAGCGAAGCCTTCGAACACTTCTTCAAGTAATCAACAGGGAATATCCAATGACTCAGTCCATCTGGAGCAAGTTGTTCACCGCGCTGCGCGGCGGCGCCAACGAAGTCGGCGAAGCGATCGCCGACCAACAGGCCCTGCGCATACTCGATCAGGAAATCCGTGACGCCGACAGCGCGCTGTCCAATGCCCGTCGCGAACTGGTCACCATCATGGCCAAGCACAAACTCTCCGCCGACCGCGTGAGCGAGTACGAAGCCAAGATCGGGGACCTGGAAGCCAAGGCCGTTTCCGCCCTGAACGCCGGCCGTGAAGACCTGGCGCTGGAAGTGGCCGAAGCGATTTCGACCCTGACCAACGACCTGGGCGTCGAGAAAAAGCAGACCGACGAGTTCGGCACCTACGCCGACAACATGCGCAAGGACATCAACAAGGCCGAAGCGCGGATCAAGAGCCTGCGCCAGCAAGTGGACATGGCCAAGGCCCGTGAGAGCGTGCAGAAAGCGCAGGTCAGCGCCTCGATCGCCAGCGGCGGCGCCAACGGCAAGCTGGAAACCGCTGTCGGTACTCTGAACCGTCTGCAAGCCAAGCAGCAGCAACGCGCTGCCGAGCTGAGCGCTGCCGACGAGCTGGCCGATGCTTCGACCGGCAACGACCTGGATCGCAAGCTGCGCGAAGCCGGCATCACGCCGAACGAAGGCAGCGCCAACGCCATCCTCGAGCGTCTGAAGCAGAAGTCCGCCCAGTAACGGCGGCGAGAAAAACAGAAGGGCACCGGGTGCCCTTCTTTTTTGCCTGCTCGTTCGCCGCGCGGCCCGGTACACTAGCGGCGTTTTGCCAACGAATATCGATACCCGCTTCAAGGAATGTACCCATGGGATGGTTCAAAGATTTGCTCGGCACCAGCAACTGGCAGTCGGCCGCGCCGGCGTCCGAGTCTGCCGGCGGCCCGCTCGGACTGGCGCAGGGCAAGGCGATCCGCTTCGACACGACCCTCGGCCTGTTGCTCGACGGCAGCACATCAGTGCGGGTTCCCGACGCCCAGGCCATCTGGAGCGCCGGCTGGATCGACCTCGGCCAGTCGAACAAACTGCATCGCTACTATCTGAACGATGAAGAATTCTGGGTACAGATCCATGTCACCGGTGATGACCAGATCGAGTCGGTGACGCTGTTCAACTACGTTAGCTACGTGACGGTCAACAGTGACGCCGAATTGCAGCGTCTGGCCGGCCCGAACAGTCAGATCGGCTTGCCGACCTATCGTCACGAAGGTGTCGAATACACTCGTGAATGGGGCACCGAACGCGGCCAGACCGAACTGGTGCCGCTCACCGAACAGGTGATCAACCCGGACGAGTCCTACACCATCAACCATCACTCGATGCTCTACGCCCGCGAGACCGGCCTGACCGATCGCCGCGAGCTCTTGCTGTTCTCCGTCGAACAGGACGAAGAAGGCACCGTCAGCCTGAGCACCTCGCTGGGCATCTCGCTGTACACCACCGATTTGAGCACCATCTAAAAGGAATTTTTCCATGCTGGAAGCGTTGTCCATTTCCCTGAACAAAGCCGCACTGGTCGGTTTCGTCGCCTACCTGATCGGCGCCGTGCTGCTGTTCATGCTGTTTCAGTTCGTCTACACCCGCGTCACGCCGCACAAGGAATTCGAGCTGATCCGTTCCGGCAACGTCGCCGCCGCCATTGCCCTGTCCGGCGCGATCATCGGTTTCGCGATTCCGGCCAGCAACGTGATCGCTCATTCGATCAACGTCCTCGACTTCGTCCTCTGGGCGGTGATCGCGGCCGTGGTGCAATTGTTGGCCTTCCTGGCGACCGGCCTGGTGCTCAAAGGCACGTCACAGCGCATCGCCAACGGTGAAATCGCCGCAGGCATCTATGTGGCGGCAGTTGCGATCAGCGTCGGCATGCTCAACGCCGCGTGCATGACCCCGTCCTACTGATCGGCAGGAAGCCTGAGATGAAACGAAGCAAGTACGTTCAACTGTCGCTGGCCGCTTCGGTGGCCCTGGCGATTTCCGCTGAAGTGGCCGCCCAGGAGCAGCAACGCAACTTCCAGAGCGTCGAACAATGCGTCGACGCCGAAGTGGCGCCGGATGTTTGCTCGAATGCCTACGTCGCCGCCCTGGCCGAACACCGGCGGATCTCCCCGGCCTACGACGACAAGGCTGCCTGCGACGCGGACTTTGCCGCCGACTGGTGTCAGAAAAATTCCGCCGGCCGTTTCGTGCCGAAACTCGGCGGCTTCAAGGTGCCGCAGGACGGTGAGCCGGCGCAGAACCTCGATGCGATCGCCAATGCCCAGATGCCCGCCGGCGACGCCGCCGCCGTGCAGAGCAATCAGACCAGCACTTCGCACTCGTCCAGCGGTGCAGGCAACGGCTGGCTCACCGGATGGCTGATCGGCAATGCCATGAGCAACAACCGCGCGATCGACTCGCGGCCGGTTTATCGTGAGCGCAATACCCGCCAGACCTACGACACCTCGACGCTGAACCGTCGCATCGAATCGGCGCCGAGCCGCAGCCAGCGGGACTACGACAGCGATTACCGCAAACCGGTCAACGTCGCTGCGTCCACCTCCCGTGGCGGCTTCGGCAGCCAGTCCAGCGCACGCAGTGGTTGGGGCGGCTGGGGCCGTTCGAGCAGCTGACCATGAAGAAGATCCACTGCGCCGAGCGCCACGACTGGAAGCAGACCGCCGAAAGCCTCGGCTTTCTGTTTCATACCATCGACGACGAGCCGTACTGGGACGAGCGCGCCTATTACCAGTTCACGCTCGCACAGATCGAAAACGATCTGGAGGATCCAACCACCGAGCTGCACGAGATGTGCATGGACCTGGTCGACCGCGTCGTGCACAGCGAAGAACTGCTGGGTCGCCTGAGCATTCCGGCGTCGTACTACGACATGATCCGAACGTCCTGGCTGGAAGGTCATCCGCATCTGTACGGGCGCATGGACTTCTCCTACAGCGGCAATGGCCCGGCGAAGCTGCTCGAGCTCAACTACGACACGCCCACGAGTCTTTACGAAGCGTCGGCGTTCCAGTGGGGCTGGCTGGAGCAATGCATCGAGCGCGGGATGCTGCCGCGCCATGCCGACCAGTTCAACAGCATCGACACCCGGCTGCACGAAGCCTTTGCCCACCTGAAACTCACGCGGCCGTTTTACTTCGCCTCGATGAAAGACTCGGTCGAAGACAAGGGCACCACGGATTACCTGCGGCTGATCGCAGAAAAGGTCGGCATCGAATCGCGGCACATCGATATCGAAGACATTGGCCTGAGTGCTGACGGTCGTTTCGTGGATCTCGAGGATCGCTGGATCCCGCACCTGTTCAAACTGCACGCCTGGGAGTTCATCTTCCACGAACCGTTCGGCGCAGCAATCGCCGAATGCGACACCCAGTTTTTCGAACCGGCGTGGAAATCCATTCTCTCCAACAAGGGCGCCTTGCCCCTGCTATGGGAGTTTCATAAAGGCCACCCGAATCTGCTGGCTGCGCACCTCGACCCGAGCCCGGGCAGCGCGGTGCCCAAGGGCTGGGTACGCAAACCGTACTTCTCCCGGGAAGGCGCCAACATCGAGTTGCAGACAGCCGAAGGCCTGATCGTCAAAGAGGATGGGCCCTACACCGACGCGCCCTTCATCCTTCAGGAACTTGCCCCGTTGCCGAAGTTCGACGACAGCTACACGCTGATCGGCTCCTGGGTGATCGGCGATCAGGCGGCGGGGATTGGCGTGCGCGAAGACAACAGCCTGATCACCAAGGATTCGAGTCGGTTCCTGCCGCATCTGATTCTTGACTGAAAACCCGCGCACATGAAAAAGGCCCGTCGCATTCAGCGACGGGCCTTTTTTATTTAGCGCGGATACAGCAGCGAATCAGAACGGAATGTCGTCATCGAAGCTGTCGAAATCCGGAGCCGGTTGCGGTGCGGCCTGCTGTGGAGCCGGGGCCGAACGCTGCTGAGGTGCCGACTGCTGCGGACGCGGAGCCTGTTGGCGTGGCGCCTGCTGCTGATAGTTGTTGCCACCGCCTTGTTGGTCGCCCTGTTGTGGACGGCCGCCGAGCAGTTGCATGGTGCCTTGCATGTCGACCACGATCTCGGTGGTGTAACGCTTGATACCGTCTTTTTCCCACTCACGGGTCTGCAGCTTGCCTTCGATGTAGACCTGCGAACCTTTGCGCAGGTATTCGCCGGCGATTTCGGCAACCTTACCGAACATCGATACGCGGTGCCACTCGGTCTTCTCGACCTTCTGACCGGTCTGCTTGTCGGTCCACTGCTCGCTGGTCGCCAGACTCAGGTTGGTCACGGCGTTACCGTTGGGCAGGTAGCGTACTTCGGGATCCTGGCCGCAAGTACCGACCAGAATGACTTTGTTAACCCCACGGGCCATAACGTTCTCCTAGGCTTCGCACGCAGTCTGCGCCGGGTTGTTCACCAGGCGTTCGAGAGTGGTGCGATCCATTAATTCGGTGTCCAGTTTGATGTAGATCGCCGCTTCATCAGCGACTATCACTGCATCAGTTACCCCTACGAGGGCCTTGAGACGCTCGACCAGACCCGCTTCGCGGATCGCTTCGGGCGACAGCGGCAGGCGCAGGCTCGTCACGTAGGGAGGTTCGCGCATGGTAACAGCAAAGGCCAGCCAAAGTGCAGCCAGCCCGGCACATCCGAGGAACACAACCGACAGACCGCCATGCTGGAACATCCAGCCGCCGAGAATCCCGCCGAGTGCCGAACCGAGGAACTGACTGGTGGAGTACACGCCCATGGCCGTGCCTTTGCCACCTGCCGGTGAAACCTTGCTGATCAGTGACGGCAGCGATGCTTCCAGCAGATTGAACGCGGTGAAGAACACCACCGTCCCGATCACCAGAGCCCGCAGGCTGTCACCGAACTGCCAGAAGAATAGCTCAGTCAGCATCAGCGTCATCACGGCACCGAGCAAAACTCGTTTCATTTTGCGTTTCTTCTCGCCGTAGATAATGAACGGAATCATGGCGAAGAAAGAAATCAGCAGCGCGGTGAGGTAGACCCACCAGTGCTGTTCCTTGGGCAGACCGGCCTTTTCGACCAGCGCCAGGGGCAGTGCGACGAAGCTCGACATCAACATCGCATGTAACACAAAAATGCCCAGGTCCAGCCGCAGCAGGTCCGGGTGCTTGAGCGTCGGCATCAACGCCTGACGTGCAACGCCGGACTCGCGGTGGCTCAGCGGCCCGGTGGATTTCGGCACCATGAACATCACGATCACGATCCCTACCAGCGCCATGCCGCCCGTAGCCAGAAACAGACCGGACAAGCCGAACGCACGGGTCAGCAGCGGGCCGACCACCATCGCTACGGCGAACGACAGGCCGATGGTCATGCCAATCATGGCCATGGCCTTGGTGCGGTGCTGTTCGCGGGTCAGGTCGGAAAGCAACGCCATGACTGCCGCAGAAATAGCGCCGGCGCCCTGCAGGATCCGCCCGGCAATCACGCCCCAGATCGAATCGGCCTGAGCCGCCAGCACGCTGCCAAGGGCGAAGACGATCAGCCCCAGGTAAATCACCGGACGCCGGCCGATGCGGTCGGAAATGATCCCGAACGGAATCTGAAAAATCGCCTGGGTCAGGCCGTAAGCGCCGATCGCCAGCCCGATCAGGGCCGGGGTCGCTCCCGCCAGATCCATGCCGTAGGTCGCCAGTACCGGCAACACCATGAACATGCCAAGCATACGGAAGGCGAACACCAGGGCCAGACCGCTCGCCGCGCGGGTCTCGCTGCCACTCATGCGTTCGCTGTGGGGATCGTGCATGGAAAAACCTCGTGTGAACCGGCGGCGATTCTACCAGTCCCATCGAGAGACGGGGTATATCGCGACGCTTTGACGCGTACAGATGAAACTCTCTTCATGTAGGGCAAAAAACCCTTCACTTGATAGTGTGCATCCATCCAGTATTTGGCCGTATACTCCTGTGTTTTCGACGCCCGCCGAGCGAGGCCATTTTGGACAAGATCCTGATTCGTGGGGCCCGCACCCACAACCTGAAGAACATCGACCTGACCCTGCCACGGGACAAACTGATCGTCATCACCGGCCTGTCCGGATCCGGCAAGTCGTCCCTGGCCTTCGACACGCTGTACGCCGAAGGTCAGCGCCGCTATGTCGAATCCCTGTCGGCCTATGCCCGGCAGTTCCTGTCGATGATGGAAAAACCCGACGTCGACACCATCGAAGGCCTGTCGCCGGCGATCTCCATCGAACAGAAGTCGACCTCGCACAACCCCCGCTCCACGGTCGGCACCATCACCGAAATCTACGACTACCTGCGCCTGCTTTATGCCCGCGTAGGTACGCCGCGCTGCCCGGATCACGACATTCCGCTGGAAGCACAGACTGTCAGCCAGATGGTCGACCTGGTACTGGCCCAGCCGGAAGGCAGCAAGCTGATGCTGCTGGCGCCGGTGATCCGCGAGCGCAAGGGCGAGCACCTGTCGGTGTTCGAAGAGCTGCGCGCCCAGGGCTTCGTCCGGGCCCGGGTCAATGGCCGGCTCTGCGAGCTGGACGAACTGCCGAAACTGGATAAACAGAAGAAGCATACGATCGAAGTGGTGGTCGACCGCTTCAAGGTTCGCGCCGACCTGCAGCAGCGTCTGGCGGAGTCCTTCGAGACCGCGCTGAAGCTGGCCGACGGCATCGCCCTGGTGGCGCCGATGGACGACGAGCCGGGCGAAGAGATGATCTTCTCCGCGCGCTTCGCCTGCCCGATCTGCGGCCACGCAATCAGCGAGCTGGAACCCAAGCTGTTTTCCTTCAACAACCCGGCCGGCGCCTGCCCGACCTGCGACGGTCTGGGAGTGAAGCAGTTTTTCGACATCAAGCGACTGGTCAACGGTGATTTGACCCTGGCCGAAGGCGCGATCCGTGGCTGGGACAGGCGCAACGTCTATTACTTCCAGATGCTCGGCTCATTGGCCGCGCATTATGGTTTCAGCCTGGAGCAGCCGTTCAACGAGCTGCCGGCCGATCAACAGAAATACATCCTGCACGGCAGTGGCTCGCAGAACGTCGATTTCAAATACCTCAACGACCGGGGCGACATCGTCAAACGCTCGCACCCGTTCGAAGGCATCGTGCCGAATCTCGAACGCCGCTACCGCGAAACCGAATCGGCGAGCGTGCGTGAAGAGCTGGCGAAGTTCCTCAGCACCCAGTCGTGCCCGGATTGCCGCGGCACTCGCCTGCGTCGCGAAGCGCGACACGTGTGGGTCGGCGAAAAAACCCTGCCGGCGGTGACCAACCTGCCGATCGGCGACGCCTGCGATTACTTCGGCGCGCTGAAGATGACCGGCCGCCGTGGCGAAATCGCCGACAAGATTCTCAAGGAAATTCGCGAGCGCCTGCAGTTTCTGGTCAACGTCGGTCTGGACTATCTGTCGCTGGATCGCAGTGCCGATACGTTGTCTGGCGGTGAAGCGCAGCGGATTCGTCTGGCCAGCCAGATCGGCGCGGGCCTTGTGGGTGTTCTGTACATCCTCGACGAGCCGTCCATTGGCCTGCACCAGCGCGACAACGATCGCCTGCTCGGCACCCTCAAACACCTGCGCGACATAGGCAACACGGTCATCGTGGTAGAGCATGACGAAGACGCGATCCGCTTGGCCGACTACGTAGTGGATATCGGCCCGGGTGCCGGCGTTCATGGCGGGCAGATCGTCGCCGAAGGCACGCCGGACGAAGTCATGGCGCACCCGGACTCGCTGACCGGCAAATACCTGTCGGGCCGGGTCAAGATCGAAGTACCGGCCAAGCGCACGCCGCGTAACAAGAAGCAGGTGCTGTCGCTCAAGGGGGCGCGCGGCAACAATCTGCGCAACGTCGACCTGGAAATCCCGATCGGCTTGCTGACCTGCGTGACCGGTGTCTCCGGCTCGGGCAAATCGACGTTGATCAACAACACGCTGTTCCCTTTGAGCGCCACGGCACTCAATGGCGCGACCACCCTGGAAGCGGCAGCTCATGACAGCATCAAGGGCCTGGAGCATCTGGACAAGGTCGTCGACATCGACCAGAGCCCGATCGGTCGTACGCCACGTTCCAACCCGGCGACCTATACCGGGCTGTTCACGCCGATTCGCGAACTGTTCGCCGGTGTGCCCGAATCCCGATCTCGTGGTTACGGCCCGGGGCGCTTCTCGTTCAACGTCAAGGGCGGTCGTTGCGAAGCCTGCCAGGGCGACGGTCTGATCAAGGTGGAAATGCACTTCCTGCCGGACATCTACGTCCCGTGTGATGTGTGCAAGAGCAAGCGCTACAACCGCGAAACCCTGGAGATCAAATATAAGGGCAAGAACATCCACGAAACTCTCGAGATGACCATCGAGGAAGCGCGAGAGTTCTTCGACGCGGTGCCGGCGCTGGCGCGCAAGCTGCAAACGCTGATGGATGTGGGGCTTTCGTACATCAAGCTTGGACAATCGGCCACGACGCTTTCCGGTGGTGAAGCGCAGCGGGTCAAGTTGTCCCGCGAGCTGTCCAAGCGCGATACCGGCAAGACCCTGTACATCCTCGACGAGCCGACCACCGGCCTGCACTTCGCGGATATCCAGCAACTGCTCGACGTACTGCATCGCCTGCGCGACCACGGCAACACCGTGGTGGTGATCGAGCACAACCTCGACGTGATCAAAACCGCCGACTGGCTGGTGGATCTTGGCCCCGAGGGTGGTTCGAAAGGTGGTCAGATCATCGCTACCGGTACGCCGGAGGAAGTGGCCGAGATGAAACAATCTCACACCGGGCATTACCTCAAGCCGCTGCTGATCCGCGATCGGGCCTGATTGCCGGACATGAAAAAGCCCCTGTCACTTCGTCAGTGACAGGGGCTTTTTTGTATCGACTGCAATCAGGACGCGTGAGACTGCAGGTAGTTCTGGATACCGATCAGTTTGATCAGTCCCAACTGCTTCTCAAGCCAGTAGGTGTGATCTTCTTCGGTATCATGCAACTGAAGCTTGAGGATATCGCGGCTTACATAGTCGCCATTCTTTTCACACAGCTCGATGCCCTTGCACAGTGCAGCACGAACCTTGTACTCAAGACGCAGATCCGCTTCGAGCATGGTCTCGACCGTGGTACCAACATCCAGGTCATCCGGGCGCATGCGCGGAGTGCCTTCGAGCATCAGAATCCGGCGCATCAGCGCATCGGCATGAGCGGCCTCTTCTTCCATCTCGTGGTTGATTCGTTCGTAGAGCTTGGTGAATCCCCAGTCCTCATACATCCGCGAGTGAACGAAATATTGGTCACGCGCGGCCAGTTCGCCGGTCAGCAACGTGTTGAGGTAATCGATAACGTCTGGGTGGCCTTGCATCGCCCTACATCTCCCTGCTTGAAAGTCTGTAGTTTGAACCAACCTGACTGGAAGGTCACTCACTTCGCGCAATAAAAGCGAAGATATTCTGAGAAAAGCAGCCTAAATAACGCAAAAACCGCCCGAATGAGGGCGGTTCTGCTTCTCGTTTAGACTTCGTTAAGCTGTACGTTGAGCAGCTTTGCGATTGCTTCTCCGTACGCCGGATCGGCCTTGTAGAAATGCTGCAGCTGACGGTCGATCACATCACTCGAAACACCCCCCATCGCACCGGCGATGTTGCTGACCAGCAACGCTTTCTGTTCGTCGCTCATCAAACGGAACAGCGCACCGGCGTGGCTGTAGTAGTCGCTGTCTTCGCGGTGATCGTAGCGATCAGCCGCACCACTCAGGGCCAGCGCAGGCTCGGCATAATGTGGCGCTTGTTTCGGCGACTCTACGTAGCTGTTTGGCTCGTAGTTAGGCGCCGCGCCACCATTGCTGCCAAAAGCCATAGAACCGTCGCGCTGGTAAGTATTCACCGGGCTGCGCGGGGCGTTAACTGGCAGCTGCTGGTGGTTGGTGCCTACGCGGTAGCGGTGGGCATCGGCGTACGCGAATACTCGACCTTGCAGCATGCGATCTGGCGACAGACCTACGCCAGGCACCATGTTGCTCGGGCCGAACGCAGCTTGCTCAACTTCGGCAAAGTAGTTGAGCGGATTACGGTTCAGCTCCAACTCACCCACCTCGATCAGTGGAAACTCCTTTTGCGACCAGGTCTTGGTCACGTCGAACGGGTTCTCATAGTGCGCAGCGGCTTGGGCTTCGGTCATGATCTGGATGCATACGCTCCATTTCGGGAAGTCACCACGCTCGATGGCTTCGAACAGATCGCGCTGGGCGTAGTCCGGGTCTGTGCCTGCCAGACGTGCCGCGTCTGCCGGCGCGAGGTTCTTGATCCCTTGCTTGGTCTTGTAGTGCCACTTCACCCAGTGGCGCTCGCCTTGAGCGCTGATGAGGCTGTAGGTGTGACTGCCGAAGCCGTGCATGTGGCGATAGCCGTCCGGTATACCGCGATCGGAGAACAGGATCGTGACCTGGTGCAGCGCTTCAGGCGAATGCGACCAGAAGTCCCACATCATCTGCGCGCTTTTCAGGTTGCTTTGCGGCAGGCGTTTCTGGGTGTGGATAAAGTCAGGAAATTTCAGCGGATCGCGAATGAAGAACACCGGCGTGTTGTTGCCGACGATGTCCCAGTTGCCTTCTTCGGTGTAGAACTTGAGGGCGAAGCCACGCGGATCGCGCTCGGTATCGGCCGAACCACGCTCACCACCGACCGTGGAGAAACGCAGGAAGGTCGGCGTCTGCTTGCCGACAGCAGAGAACAGCTTGGCGCTGGTGTACTGCGTAATGTCGCGAGTGACCGTGAAAGTGCCGTATGCGCCCGAACCCTTGGCGTGTACACGACGTTCAGGAATGTTTTCCCGGTTGAAGTGAGCAAGCTTCTCGATCAGGTGGAAATCATCGAGCAACAACGGACCACGAGGGCCGGAGGAGCGAGAGTTCTGGTTATCGGCGACAGGTGCGCCACTGGCGGTCGTAAGCGTCTTGTTCTGGCTCATGCGAACTTCTTCCTCTATCGGTCTTGAACTGCCGGCTAATCGGCTTGTTGGGGAGTATCGATCATCAATATGACAGCCACAAATTCATTAACTTATGGTCACCAATAGATAAAAACTAACGATAAATCCCCGCACATAGTGCAGACCCAAACAGCGTAGAAGCTTGTACGAACAGCGCATTTCTTACAGGCACAAAAAACCGGGCACTAGGCCCGGTTCCTTGTTTCAGACTGATGTCTTACTCAGCGGATACAGCTTCACCGCCGACAGCACGATCAACCAGTTCGACGTACGCCATAGGCGCGTTGTCGCCAGCGCGGAAACCGCACTTGAGGATGCGCAGGTAGCCACCCTCACGGGTAGCGTAACGCTTGCCCAGGTCGTTGAAGAGCTTACCAACGATAGCTTTCGAACGAGTACGGTCGAAAGCCAGACGACGGTTAGCAACGCTGTCTGTCTTGGCCAGAGTGATCAGCGGCTCGGCAACGCGGCGCAGTTCTTTGGCTTTTGGCAGAGTAGTTTTGATCAGCTCGTGCTCGAACAGCGACACCGCCATGTTCTGGAACATGGCCTTGCGGTGCGAGCTGGTGCGGCTCAGGTGACGCCCACTTTTACGATGACGCATGGTTCATTCCTTACCAAACACTACGTTCGGTGATTACGACGATCAGGCAGTCGCCTTGTCGTCCTTCTTAAGACTTGCAGGCGGCCAGTTGTCGAGGCGCATGCCGAGGGACAGACCGCGGGAGGCCAGAACGTCCTTGATTTCAGTCAAGGATTTCTTGCCCAGGTTCGGAGTCTTCAACAGCTCTACTTCGGTACGCTGAATCAGGTCGCCGATGTAGTAGATGTTTTCCGCCTTAAGGCAGTTAGCCGAACGTACAGTCAGTTCCAGATCGTCAACCGGGCGAAGCAGGATCGGATCGATCTCGTCTTCCTGCTCGACAACCACTGGCTCACTGTCACCTTTGAGGTCGACGAACGCAGCCAACTGCTGTTGCAGAATGGTTGCAGCACGGCGGATAGCCTCTTCAGGATCCAGAGTACCATTGGTTTCCAGATCAATAACCAGCTTGTCCAGGTTGGTACGCTGCTCGACACGGGCGTTTTCCACCACATATGCGATACGGCGAACCGGGCTGAACGAAGAGTCGAGCTGCAAGCGACCGATGCTGCGGCTTTCGTCTTCATCGCTCTGACGCGAGTCGGCTGGTTCATAACCACGACCACGAGCTACGGTGAGCTTCATGTTCAGGGCGCCGTTAGACGCCAGGTTAGCGATTACGTGATCGGGATTAACGATCTCGACATCATGATCCAGCTGAATATCGGCAGCGGTAACCACCCCCGAACCCTTCTTCGACAAGGTCAGCGTAACTTCGTCACGACCGTGCAGCTTGATGGCCAGACCTTTAAGGTTCAACAGGATTTCAATTACGTCTTCCTGTACACCTTCGATGGCGCTGTACTCGTGGAGCACACCGTCAATCTCGGCCTCGACTACTGCGCAGCCGGGCATTGAGGACAACAGGATGCGGCGCAGCGCGTTGCCCAGGGTGTGGCCAAAACCACGCTCGAGAGGCTCGAGAGTGATCTTGGCGCGGGTTGGACTGACAACCTGCACATCAATGTGGCGGGGTGTCAGGAACTCATTTACCGAAATCTGCATGGATGCACCTATTTTCTAGCCCTTACTTACTTGGAGTAGAGCTCGACAATCAGGCTTTCGTTGATGTCGGCGGACAGATCACTGCGAGCAGGAACGTTCTTGAAAACGCCCGACTTCTTCTCAGCATCTACCTCTACCCATTCTACGCGACCACGTTGGGCGCACAGCTCGAGAGCTTGGACAATGCGAAGTTGGTTCTTTGCCTTCTCGCGAACAGCAACCACGTCACCAGCACGAACCTGGTAGGACGGAACGTTTACGGTCTGACCGTTAACGCTGATCGACTTGTGCGATACCAGCTGACGGGATTCGGCACGAGTCGAACCGAAGCCCATACGGTATACAACGTTGTCCAGACGGCATTCGAGCAGTTGCAGCAGGTTTTCACCGGTTGCACCTTTCTTGCTGGCAGCAGCCTTGTAGTAGCCGCTGAACTGACGCTCGAGAACGCCGTAGATACGACGGACCTTCTGCTTTTCGCGCAGTTGGGTGCCGTAATCGGACTGGCGACCGCGGCGTTGGCCGTGGATACCAGGTGCTGCTTCAATGTTGCACTTCGATTCGATCGCGCGCACGCCGCTCTTCAGGAAGAGATCGGTGCCTTCGCGACGAGCGAGTTTGCATTTTGGACCAATGTAACGAGCCATTCTTTACAATCTCCTGGATTACACGCGGCGCTTCTTCGGCGGACGGCACCCGTTGTGCGGGATTGGCGTCACGTCGGTGATGCTGGCGATCTTGTAGCCACAGCCGTTCAAAGCGCGGACTGCGGATTCACGACCTGGACCTGGGCCCTTGACGTTCACGTCGAGGTTTTTCAGGCCGTATTCCAGCGCAGCTTGACCAGCACGTTCAGCAGCTACTTGAGCAGCGAACGGGGTGGACTTGCGAGAACCGCGGAAACCCGAACCACCGGAGGTAGCCCAGGAAAGAGCGTTACCTTGACGGTCGGTGATGGTCACGATGGTGTTGTTAAAAGAGGCATGGATGTGGGCGATGCCATCAACCACTGTCTTTTTAACTTTTTTACGAGGACGAGCAGCAGGTTTTGCCATGATTAAATTCCTGTCGATTCGCTGGGGCGATTACTTGCGGATCGGCTTACGCGGACCTTTACGGGTACGCGCGTTGGTCTTGGTACGCTGACCGCGTACTGGCAGACCACGACGATGACGCAGACCGCGATAGCAACCGAGGTCCATCAAGCGCTTGATTTTCATGTTGATTTCGCGACGCAGGTCACCTTCAGTGGTGAACTTCGCCACTTCGCCACGCAGCTGTTCAATCTGCTCGTCGCTCAGATCCTTGATCTTTGCGGCTGGGTTTACCCCAGTCTCTGCACAGATCTTCTGTGCAGTAGTGCGACCAACACCATAGATGTAGGTCAGCGAGATAACAGTATGCTTGTTATCTGGAATGTTAACGCCTGCAATACGGGCCATTCAGTGGGACTCCAATTGACAGCTACCTACGCCCCGGAAGCCAAGAAATAGGGCGCGAGATAATATCGCTGTAATAACAAATAATCAACCCGGTAGCGCACTAGCTACCGGGCTTGAAGCACAATCACACTCAGCCTTGGCGCTGTTTGTGACGCGGTTCCGCGCTGCAAATTACTCGAACAACACCTTCGCGGCGAATAATCTTGCAGTTACGGCACAGCTTTTTCACCGATGCACGAACTTTCATCACCAACTCCTCGAACCTTATGGGTACTCAGCGCAACATGCCGCTGCCGTAACCCTTCAGGTTGGCTTTCTTCATCAGGGATTCGTACTGGTGCGAAACGAGGTGCGATTGTACTTGGGACATGAAGTCCATCACAACCACGACCACGATCAGCAACGAGGTCCCGCCAAGGTAGAACGGAACGTTTGCTGCAACCACCAGGAACTGGGGCAACAAGCACACGGCCGTCATGTAAAGAGCACCGAACATGGTCAAGCGAGTCAAAACGCCATCAATATAGCGCGCGGACTGCTCACCTGGACGGATGCCCGGAATAAAGGCACCGGACTTCTTCAGGTTTTCCGCTACGTCTTTCGGATTGAACATCAACGCCGTATAGAAGAAGCAGAAGAAAATAATCCCTGCACTAAACAGCAGAATATTCAACGGCTGACCAGGAGCGATCGACTGCGAGATGTCCTGCAACCAGCCCATACCTTCAGACTGACCGAACCAGGCACCCAGCGAAGCCGGGAACAGCAAAATGCTGCTCGCGAAAATAGCCGGAATAACGCCGGCCATGTTCACCTTCAGCGGCAAGTGGCTTGTCTGCGCAGCAAAAACCTTGCGGCCCTGCTGACGCTTGGCGTAGTGAACAGCGATACGACGCTGACCACGCTCAATGAACACCACGAAACCGATAATCGCTACTGCCAGCAAACCGATGGCAACCAAAGCGAAGATGTTGATATCGCCCTGACGCGCAGACTCGAAAGACTGCCCGATTGCTCTCGGAAGACCGGCGACGATACCCGAAAAAATCAACATCGAGATACCGTTGCCTACACCACGCTCAGTAATCTGCTCACCCAGCCACATCATGAACATCGCGCCAGCCACAAACGTGGAGACCGCGACGAAATGGAAGCCAAAGTCACCAGTGAACGCAACGCCCTGCCCCGCCAGACCAATGGACATGCCAATGGCCTGAACGAGAGCCAGGACGACGGTGCCGTAGCGGGTGTACTGGCTGATCTTGCGACGGCCAGCTTCACCTTCCTTCTTCAACTGCTCCAGCTGCGGGCTGACGGCGGTCATCAACTGCATGATGATCGAAGCCGAAATGTACGGCATGATCCCCAACGCAAAGATGCTCATCCGTTCCAGCGCGCCGCCGGAAAACATGTTGAACAAGCTAAGAATGGTCCCCTCATTCTGTCGAAACAGGTCTGCGAGTCGGTCCGGGTTGATACCTGGAACCGGGATGTGTGCGCCTATTCGGTAGACGATAATCGCCAGGAACAGAAAACGCAGACGAGCCCAAAGTTCAGACATACCGCCTTTGCCGAGCGCAGAGAGAGCACCTTGCTTAGCCATTTATTCCTCGAACTTGCCGCCAGCTGCTTCGATAGCCGCACGCGCACCTTTGGTGGCGCCGATTCCCTTGCCGATAGTGACAGCGCGAGCCACTTCACCGGACAGCATGATTTTCACACGCTGTACGTTGACGTTGATCACGTTGGCATCTTTCAGGGACTGCACGGTGACGATGTCGCCTTCCACTTTAGCCAGCTCGGACAGACGCACTTCTGCGCGATCCATGGCCTTCAGGGAAACGAAACCGAACTTCGGCAGGCGACGATGCAGCGGCTGTTGACCGCCTTCAAAGCCTGGAGCAATGGTGCCACCGGAGCGGGAAGTCTGACCTTTGTGACCACGGCCACCAGTCTTACCCAAACCACTACCGATACCACGGCCCGGACGATGCTTTTCGCGACGGGAACCCGGCGCTGGACTCAGATCATTGAGTTTCATCGATTAACCCTCGACACGCAGCATGTAGTAAGCCTTGTTGATCATCCCGCGATTCTCGGGAGTATCCTGGACTTCTACAGTGTGACCGATGCGACGCAGACCCAGACCCTTAACGCACAGTTTGTGGTTAGGGATGCGGCCGGTCATGCTTTTGATCAGCGTAACTTTAACGGTAGCCATGATTACTTGATCTCCTCAACACGCAGGCCACGTTTGGCTGCAATGGATTCAGGAGACTGCATAGCCTTCAGACCCTTGAAAGTGGCGTGAACCACGTTTACAGGGTTAGTCGAGCCGTAGCACTTGGCCAGAACGTTCTGAACGCCAGCAACTTCGAGGACAGCACGCATAGCGCCGCCAGCGATGATACCGGTACCTTCAGAAGCAGGCTGCATGTACACCTTCGAAGCGCCATGAGCAGACTTCATTGCGTACTGCAGAGTGGTGCCGTTCAGATCAACCTGGATCATGTTGCGGCGAGCAGCTTCCATTGCCTTCTGGATCGCAGCAGGCACTTCACGCGACTTGCCACGGCCGAAGCCAACACGCCCTTTACCATCACCAACCACGGTCAACGCGGTGAAAGTGAAGATACGGCCGCCTTTTACGGTTTTGGCTACGCGGTTAACTTGAACCAGCTTCTCGATGTAGCCTTCGTCGCGCTTTTGGTCGTTATTTGACATAACTTAGAACTCCAGCCCAGCTTCACGAGCAGCATCAGCCAGCGCTTTAACGCGGCCATGGTACTTGAAGCCAGAGCGGTCGAAAGCCACCTGCGAGACGCCAGCGGCCTTAGCACGCGTAGCGACCAGCTGGCCAACCTTAGTGGCCGCGTCGATGTTGCCAGTGGCGCCATCACGCAGTTCTTTATCCAAAGTCGAGGCGCTTGCCAGGACTTTGTTGCCGTCGGCCGAAATGACCTGGGCGTAGATGTGCTGCGAAGAGCGGAACACGCAGAGACGCACGACTTCGAGTTCGTGCATTTTCAGGCGTGCTTTGCGAGCGCGACGCAGTCGAGTAACTTTTTTGTCGGTCATTTGCTATGCCCTACTTCTTCTTGGCTTCTTTACGACGGACGACTTCGTCCGCGTAGCGCACACCTTTGCCTTTGTACGGCTCTGGTGGACGGAAGTCGCGGATCTCGGCGGCCACTTGACCTACCAGCTGCTTGTCGATGCCCTTGATCAGGATATCGGTCTGGCTAGGAGTCTCAGCGGTGATGCCTTCCGGCAGTTCGTAATCCACTGGGTGCGAGAAGCCAAGAGCCAGGTTCAGCACCTGACCTTTTGCTTGCGCTTTGTAACCAACACCGACCAGCTGGAGCTTACGCTCGAAGCCTTGGCTTACGCCCTGGACCATGTTGTTTACCAACGCACGAGTGGTACCGGCCATTGCGCGAGTCTGTTGATCGCCATTGCGAGCAGCAAAACGCAGCTCACCGGCCTCTTCAACGACTTCAACGGACGAATGGACGTTCAGTTCAAGAGTACCCTTGGCACCCTTCACCGAAAGCTGTTGGCCTGCGAATTTTACTTCGACACCGGCTGGCAGCTTAACGGGGTTCTTAGCGACGCGAGACATGCTTATCCCCCCTTAGAACACAGTGCAAAGAACTTCGCCGCCGACACCGGCAGCGCGCGCAGCACGATCAGTCATCACACCCTTGTTGGTGGAGACGATAGACACACCGAGACCGCCACGTACTTTTGGCAGTTCTTCGACGGACTTGTACTGACGCAGGCCTGGACGGCTAACGCGCTTCACTTCTTCGATGACCGGACGGCCTTCGAAGTATTTCAGCTCGATGGACAGCAGTGGTTTGGTTTCGCTGCTGATCTGATAACCCGCGATGTAACCTTCGTCCTTCAGGACTTTTGCTACAGCCACCTTCAACGTGGAAGACGGCATGCTTACGACGGACTTTTCAGCCATCTGGGCATTACGGATTCGAGTTAGCATGTCCGCTAACGGGTCCTGCATACTCATGGGCTAGACGCTCCTAATACAGAAAAATTAGCCTTGCGGCTACTACTTGTCGCCGAGAAATTCCGGGCATAAAAAACACGGGCTCAGGCGAGCCGGTCATTCTAGACATACCCCAGAAATGAATCAAGCCCCAAAAGGGGCTTGATTCAAGTTCAAGGCCACCGGTGGTCAGGTTCTTGCGACGCTGACCACCAAGGCTTTGACAGCAATTACCAGCTGGCTTTAACCAGACCTGGAACGTCACCACGCATTGCCGCTTCACGCAGTTTGTTACGGCCGAGGCCGAACTTGCGGTAAACGCCGTGCGGACGACCGGTCAGACGGCAACGGTTACGCATGCGCGAAGCGCTTGCGTCACGTGGTTGCTTCTGCAGAGCTACGGTAGCTTCCCAACGCGCTTCTGGACTTGCGTTCAGATCGACGATGATAGCTTTCAGCGCTGCACGCTTGACGGCGTACTTGGCAACGGTGAGCTGACGCTTCAGCTCACGGTTTTTCATGCTCTTCTTGGCCATTTTCCTACTCCAATCAGTTGCGGAACGGGAATTTGAAAGCACGCAGCAGAGCGCGGCCTTCATCATCGTTCTTGGCAGTGGTGGTCAGGGTAATGTCCAGACCGCGGAGAGCATCGATCTTGTCGTAGTCGATTTCCGGGAAAATGATCTGCTCTTTCACGCCCATGCTGTAGTTGCCACGACCATCGAAGGACTTGGCATTCAGGCCGCGGAAGTCGCGAACCCGAGGCAGGGAGATCGACAGCAGACGATCCAGGAACTCGTACATACGCTCACGGCGCAGGGTCACTTTGACGCCGATCGGCCAACCTTCACGGACTTTAAAGCCAGCGATGGATTTGCGAGCGTAGGTCACAACGACTTTCTGGCCGGTGATCTTTTCCAGGTCAGCAACAGCGTGCTCGATGACTTTTTTGTCGCCGATCGCTTCGCCCAGACCCATGTTCAGGGTGATTTTGGTAACGCGCGGAACTTCCATCACGTTCGAAAGCTTAAGTTCTTCCTTAAGTTTCGGAGCGATTTCCTTCCGGTAAATCTCTTTTAGTCGTGCCATGGTCTTCTACCTAGCAGTGTTCAAGCATCAACCGCTTTTTGGGTCGACTTGAAGACACGAATTTTCTTACCGTCTTCTACTTTGAAACCAACGCGGTCAGCCTTGTTGGTTTCGCCGTTGAAGATGGCGACGTTGGAAGCGTGCAGTGGCGCTTCTTTCTCGACGATACCGCCCTGTACGCCCGACATCGGGTTAGGCTTGGTATGACGCTTGACCAGGTTCAGACCACCAACAACCAGACGGTTGTCAGCAAGAACCTTCAGCACCTTACCGCGCTTACCTTTGTCTTTGCCGGCGATCACGATGATCTCGTCGTCACGACGAATCTTTTGCATGTCGGATCTCCTTACAGCACTTCTGGGGCGAGCGAGACGATCTTCATGAACTTCTCAGTACGAAGCTCACGGGTCACTGGCCCAAAGATACGGGTGCCGATCGGCTCTTGCTTGTTGTTCAGAAGAACAGCAGCGTTGCCATCAAAGCGGATAATGGAGCCATCAGCACGACGTACGCCGTGACGAGTGCGGACTACAACAGCAGTCATCACTTGGCCTTTTTTCACCTTACCGCGAGGAATTGCTTCCTTCACGGTAACTTTGATGATGTCACCGATACCAGCGTAACGACGATGGGAGCCACCCAGCACCTTGATGCACATAACGCGGCGAGCGCCGCTGTTATCGGCCACATCGAGCATGGATTGAGTCTGAATCATATAATTTCTCCGACCCCTAGCCCTTAGACTTCCACAGCGCGTTCGAGAACATCAACCAGCGCCCAAGACTTGGTCTTGGCCATCGGACGAGTTTCACGAATAGTGACTTTGTCGCCGATGTGGCACTGGTTGGTTTCGTCGTGCGCGTGCAGCTTAGTCGAACGCTTAACGTATTTACCGTAGATCGGGTGCTTAACGCGACGCTCGATCAGAACGGTGATGGTTTTGTCCATCTTGTCGCTGACAACACGGCCAGTCAGCGTACGGACAGTTTTTTCGGCTTCAGCCATGATCACTTACCTGCCTGCTGGTTGAGCACAGTCTTCACGCGAGCGATGTCACGCTTAACTTGCGAGAGCAGATGAGACTGCCCCAACTGGCCAGTTGCTTTCTGCATGCGCAGATTGAACTGGTCGCGCAGCAAGCCGAGCAGTTGCTCGTTCAGCTGCTGTGCGGATTTTTCACGAAGTTCATTCGCTTTCATCACATCACCGTCCGTTTAACAAAGGAGGTGGCGAGCGGCAGCTTTGCAGCAGCCAGGGCGAAAGCCTCACGCGCCAGCTCTTCAGAAACACCCTCGATTTCATACAGGACTTTGCCTGGCTGAATCTGGGCAACCCAGTACTCCACGTTACCCTTACCTTTACCCATACGAACCTCGAGAGGCTTTTTGGAGATCGGCTTGTCCGGGAATACACGGATCCAGATCTTGCCGCCACGTTTTACGTGACGGGTCAGAGCACGACGCGCTGACTCGATCTGACGAGCGGTGAGACGACCACGAGCTACAGACTTCAGCGCGAACTCGCCGAAGCTGACTTTGCTACCGCGCAGTGCCAGACCACGGTTGTGGCCGGTCATCTGCTTGCGGAACTTCGTACGCTTAGGTTGCAACATTTGGCGTACCCCTTACTTAGCAGCTTTTTTACGAGGCGCTGGTGCTTGTGGCTTCAGCTCTTCTTGGCGACCACCAATTACTTCGCCTTTGAAGATCCAAACCTTTACACCGATCACACCGTAAGTGGTGTGAGCTTCGTAGTTGGCATAGTCGATGTCGGCACGCAGGGTGTGCAGTGGCACACGACCTTCGCGATACCATTCAGTACGTGCGATTTCAGCACCGCCGAGACGACCGCTCACTTGGATTTTGATGCCTTTGGCACCAATGCGCATGGCGTTCTGTACAGCGCGCTTCATGGCGCGACGGAACATTACACGACGCTCCAGCTGCTGAGCTACGCTCTGCGCAACCAGCATACCGTCGAGCTCCGGCTTGCGGATCTCTTCGATATTGATGTGCACAGGCACACCCATTTGCTTGGTCAGGTCCTGACGCAGTTTCTCAACATCTTCACCTTTCTTCCCGATAACGATACCTGGACGAGCGGTGTGGATGGTGATGCGTGCAGTTTGGGCCGGACGATGGATATCGATACGGCTTACGGACGCGCTTTTTAGTTTGTCTTGGAGGTATTCACGCACCTTCAGATCAGCGAACAAGTAGTCCGCATAAGTCCGACCGTCTGCGTACCAGACGGAGGTGTGCTCCTTGACGATTCCCAGGCGAATGCCAATGGGATGTACTTTCTGACCCATCTCTTCGACTCCGTTACTTGTCAGCAACCTTGACAGTGATATGGCAAGACCGCTTGACGATGCGATCAGCACGGCCTTTGGCACGTGGCATGATGCGCTTCAGCGAACGCCCTTCGTTGACGAAAACGGTGCTGACCTTCAGGTCATCAACGTCTGCGCCTTCGTTATGCTCGGCGTTGGCTACGGCCGACTCCAGCACTTTTTTCATGATCTCGGCGGCTTTCTTACTGCTGAAAGCCAACAGGTTGAGCGCTTCGCCCACCTTCTTCCCGCGGATCTGGTCGGCGACCAAGCGGGCTTTCTGGGCGGAGATTCGAGCGCCCGACAACTTAGCGGCTACTTCCATTTCCTTACCCCTTAACGCTTGGCTTTCTTGTCTGCCACGTGCCCGCGATAGTTGCGGGTACCGGCGAACTCGCCCAGTTTGTGGCCGACCATGTCTTCGTTTACGAGAACTGGGACGTGCTGACGACCGTTGTGTACTGCGATGGTCAGACCGACCATTTGTGGCAGGATCATCGAACGACGCGACCAAGTCTTAATTGGTTTGCGATCGTTCTTTTCCGCCGCCACTTCGATCTTCTTCAGTAGGTGAAGATCAATAAAAGGACCTTTTTTCAGAGAACGTGGCACTGTCGTATCCCTCTATTTACTTGCGACGACGGACGATCATTTTGTCGGTACGCTTATTACCACGAGTCTTCGCGCCCTTAGTCGGGAAGCCCCATGGCGATACCGGATGACGACCACCAGAGGTACGACCTTCACCACCACCATGTGGGTGGTCAACCGGGTTCATGGCAACACCACGAACGGTTGGGCGAACGCCACGCCAGCGTTTGGCACCAGCTTTACCCAGCGAACGCAGGCTGTGCTCGGAGTTCGAGACTTCGCCCAGGGTCGCACGGCACTCAGCCAGTACTTTACGCATTTCACCGGAACGCAGACGCAGGGTCACGTAAACGCCTTCACGAGCGATCAGCTGAGCCGAAGCACCAGCGGAACGAGCGATTTGTGCGCCCTTACCTGGCTTCAGTTCGATGCCGTGTACGGTGCTACCAACTGGAATGTTGCGCAGTTGCAGAGCGTTGCCCGGCTTGATCGGTGCCAGAGCACCTGCGATCAGCTGGTCGCCAGCGCTCACGCCTTTAGGGGCGATGATGTAGCGACGCTCGCCATCTGCGTACAGCAGCAGAGCGATGTGAGCAGTACGGTTTGGATCGTATTCGATACGCTCGACAGTGGCAGCGATGCCATCTTTGTCGTTGCGACGGAAGTCGACCAGACGATAATGCTGCTTATGACCACCACCAATGTGACGAGTGGTAATACGGCCATTGTTGTTACGACCACCAGACTTCGACTTTTTCTCGAGCAGCGGTGCGTGAGGAGCGCCTTTATGCAGCTCCTGGTTGACCACCTTGACCACAAAACGGCGGCCAGGGGAAGTCGGTTTGCATTTAACGATTGCCATGATGCACCCCTTCCTTACTCAGCACTGCTGCTGAAATCGAGATCTTGGCCTGGCTGAAGGGAGATAACTGCCTTCTTCCAGTCATTACGCTTGCCCAGACCGCGAGCGGTGCGCTTACTCTTACCCAGAACGTTCAGGGTAGTAACACGCTCAACTTTCACGCTGAACAGGCTTTCGACGGCCTTCTTGATTTCCAGCTTGGTTGCGTCAGTAGCAACCTTGAAAACGAACTGGCCTTTCTTGTCTGCCAGAACCGTAGCCTTCTCGGAAACGTGCGGGCCAAGCAGAACTTTAAATACGCGTTCCTGGTTCATCCCAGCAGCTCCTCGAATTTCTTCACGGCCGACACGGTGATCAACACCTTGTCGTATGCGATCAGACTAACTGGATCGGAACCTTGCACGTCACGTACATCTACGTGCGGCAGGTTGCGAGCAGCCAGGTACAGGTTCTGATCAACAGCGTCCGACACGATCAGAACGTCGGTCAGGCTCATGTTGTTCAGTTTGCCCAGCAGGTCTTTGGTTTTCGGAGTTTCAACTGCGAAATCCTGAACCACGACCAGACGATCAGTACGCACCAGCTCAGCAAGGATGGAACGCATTGCTGCGCGGTACATCTTCTTGTTCAGCTTCTGGGAGTGATCCTGTGGACGAGCTGCGAAAGTGGTGCCGCCGCCGCGCCAGATTGGGCTACGGATAGTACCGGCACGAGCACGGCCAGTACCTTTCTGACGCCATGGGCGCTTACCGCCACCACGAACGTCGGAACGGGTCTTTTGCTGCTTGCTACCTTGACGGCCGCCGGCCATGTAGGCCACGACTGCTTGGTGAACCAGCGTCTCGTTGAATTCGCCGCCAAATGTCAGTTCGGAAACTTCGATCGCTTGAGCGTCATTTACATTTAATTGCATGTCAGCTTCCCCTTAACCGCGAGCCTTGGCTGCTGGACGTACAACCAGGTTGCCGCCAGTAGCGCCAGGAACAGCACCCTTGACCAGCAACAGATTGCGTTCAGCGTCCACGCGCACTACTTCCAGGGACTGCACGGTCACGCGCTCAGCGCCCATATGACCGGACATTTTTTTGCCCTTGAATACACGACCAGGAGTCTGGCACTGGCCGATAGAGCCTGGGACGCGGTGGGATACGGAGTTACCGTGGGTGTTATCTTGCCCGCGGAAATTCCAACGCTTGATCGTACCCTGGAAGCCTTTACCTTTGGACTGACCGGTTACATCAACCAGTTGACCAGCAGCGAAGATTTCAGCGTTGATCAGATCGCCGGCCTGGTACTCGCCTTCTTCAAGGCGGAATTCCATTACGGTACGACCAGCGGCAACGTTCGCCTTGGCGAAGTGGCCAGCCTGAGCAGCTGTTACACGGGAAGCACGACGCTCGCCGACAGTGACTTGCACTGCACGATAGCCATCGGTTTCTTCAGTTTTGAACTGGGTGACGCGATTCGGCTCGATCTCAATGACCGTGACCGGAATGGAGACACCTTCTTCGGTGAAAATACGGGTCATACCCGCTTTACGACCGACTACACCAATAGTCATGTTGTAAACCTCATGAGTGTACGGGGCTTTCACCCGCTATGGCCGCCCATTTCAGAGCGTTACACGACCAAGACCGAGTCTTAGCCGAGGCTGATCTGCACTTCCACACCGGCCGCAAGATCAAGCTTCATAAGTGCATCAACGGTTTTATCCGTTGGCTGGACGATGTCCAGAACACGCTTATGAGTGCGGATCTCGTACTGGTCACGCGCGTCTTTGTTGACGTGCGGGGAAACCAGAACGGTGAACCGCTCTTTACGGGTAGGCAGTGGAATTGGACCACGCACTTGAGCACCAGTACGTTTCGCGGTTTCCACGATTTCCTGGGTTGATTGGTCGATCAGGCGATGGTCAAAAGCCTTCAACCTGATACGGATTTGCTGATTTTGCATTGGATTTCAGACTCCGGCTGCTATTCCCACCGGGCGCAATACGCCCGTTAAAAGGAGGCGCAATTCTATAGACGCCCCAGATAGGTGTCAACCCAATAAAAAAGCCCCCGCTAAGCGGGGGCTTTTTCAACTCATCAAAGCTGACTCAATAAAGAGATCACTCGATGATTTTAGCTACGACGCCAGCACCAACGGTACGGCCGCCTTCACGGATTGCGAAACGCAGACCGTCTTCCATAGCGATGGTTTTGATCAGGGTAACAGTCATCTGAATGTTGTCACCTGGCATTACCATTTCAACGCCTTCTGGCAGCTCGCAGTTACCGGTCACGTCAGTAGTACGGAAGTAGAACTGTGGACGATAGCCTTTGAAGAACGGAGTGTGACGACCGCCTTCTTCCTTGCTCAGAACGTAAACTTCTGCGGTGAACTTGGTGTGCGGCTTAACCGAACCCGGCTTAACCAGAACCTGACCACGCTCAACGTCGTCACGCTTGGTACCACGCAGCAGAACGCCGCAGTTCTCGCCAGCACGACCTTCGTCCAGCAGCTTGCGGAACATCTCAACACCGGTGCAGGTGGTGGTGGTGGTGTCACGCAGACCAACGATTTCCAGGGCGTCTTGAACGCGAACGATACCGCGCTCGATACGACCGGTCACAACAGTACCGCGACCCGAGATCGAGAACACGTCTTCGATTGGCATCAGGAATGGCTTGTCGATAGCACGCTCTGGCTCTGGGATGTAGCTATCCAGAGTTTCCACCAGCTTCTTAACAGCGGTGGTGCCCATTTCGTTGTCGTCTTTGCCTTCCAGCGCCATACGAGCCGAACCGATGATGATCGGAGTGTCGTCGCCTGGGAAGTCGTAGGTGGACAGCAGGTCGCGAACTTCCATCTCAACCAGTTCCAGCAGCTCAGCGTCGTCTACCAGGTCAGCCTTGTTCAGGAAAACCACGATGTACGGAACGCCTACCTGACGGGACAGCAGGATGTGCTCACGAGTTTGTGGCATCGGACCATCAGCGGCCGAGCAAACCAGGATCGCGCCGTCCATCTGCGCAGCACCAGTGATCATGTTCTTCACGTAGTCAGCGTGACCTGGGCAGTCAACGTGAGCGTAGTGACGAATGTTCGAGTTGTACTCAACGTGCGCGGTGTTGATGGTGATACCGCGAGCTTTTTCTTCTGGAGCGCTGTCGATCTTGTCGAATTCAACTACGGCCGAACCGAAAACTTCGGAGCAGACGCGAGTCAGAGCAGCGGTCAGAGTGGTTTTACCGTGGTCAACGTGGCCGATGGTGCCAACGTTTACGTGCGGTAGGGAACGATCAAATTTTTCTTTAGCCACGACAATTAACTCCTAGCCTAAAGGGGCTGAATCAGCCTTGTTTTTTGGTAACGGATTCGACGATGTGCGACGGAGCCGTATCGTATTTTTTGAATTCCATAGAGTAGCTTGCGCGACCCTGGGACATGGAGCGAACGTCGGTCGCATAACCGAACATCTCACCCAGTGGAACTTCGGCACGGATAACCTTGCCGGACACTGTGTCTTCCATACCCTGGATCATGCCGCGACGACGGTTAAGGTCGCCCATCACATCACCCATATAGTCTTCAGGCGTAACAACCTCTACCGCCATGATCGGCTCGAGCAACTCACCACCGCCCTTCTGGGCCAGTTGCTTGGTCGCCATGGAAGCAGCCACTTTAAACGCCATCTCGTTGGAGTCGACGTCGTGGTAAGAACCATCGAACACGGTAGCCTTCAGGCCGATCAGCGGATAGCCGGCAACAACGCCGTTCTTCATCTGCTCTTCGATACCCTTCTGGATAGCCGGGATGTATTCCTTAGGAACCACACCACCCACTACTTCGTTCAGGAATTGCAGACCTTCCTGACCTTCGTCAGCAGGAGCAAAGCGAATCCAGCAGTGACCGAACTGACCACGACCGCCGGACTGACGAACGAACTTGCCTTCGATTTCGCAGTTCTTCGTGATGCGCTCACGGTACGAAACCTGTGGCTTGCCGATGTTGGCTTCGACGTTGAACTCACGGCGCATCCGGTCAACCAGGATGTCCAGGTGCAACTCGCCCATGCCGGAGATGATCGTCTGACCAGTCTCTTCATCAGTCTTAACGCGGAAAGACGGGTCTTCCTGAGCAAGTTTGCCCAGAGCGATACCCATTTTTTCCTGGTCATCCTTGGTCTTAGGCTCTACGGCAACCGAAATAACCGGCTCCGGGAAGTCCATGCGAACCAGGATGATTGGCTTGTCAGCGTTGCAGAGGGTTTCACCAGTGGTGACGTCCTTCATGCCGATCAGGGCCGCGATGTCGCCAGCGCGCACTTCCTTGATCTCTTCACGGGCGTTTGCGTGCATTTGCACCATACGACCAACGCGCTCTTTCTTGCCCTTAACCGAGTTGATCACGCCGTCGCCGGAGTTCAACACGCCCGAGTAAACACGGACGAAGGTCAAGGTACCCACGAATGGGTCGGTAGCGATCTTGAACGCCAGGGCCGCGAACGGCTCGTCGTCGCTTGCATGACGCTCCATCTCTTCTTCCTCGTTATCAGGGTTGGAACCCTTGATAGCAGGAATGTCGGTCGGAGCAGGCAGGAAGTCGATAACGGCGTCGAGAACCAGGGGAACGCCCTTGTTCTTGAACGAAGAACCGCAAACAGCCAGAACGATTTCGCCGGCGATAGTACGTTGACGCAGAGCAGCCTTGATCTCGGCGATCGACAGCTCTTCACCTTCCAGGTACTTGTTCATCAGCTCTTCGCTGGCTTCGGCGGCGGCTTCAACCATGTTGTTGCGCCATTCTTCAGCCAGTTCAAGCATGTCCGCAGGGATCTCCTTGCGAACCGGAACCATACCCTTGTCAGAGTCGTTCCAGTAGACAGCTTGCATGTTGATCAGGTCGATCTGGCCCTGGAAGTTATCTTCCGAACCGATAGCCAGCTGGATCGGCACCGGAGTGTGACCCAGACGCTGTTTGATCTGACCGATCACGCGCAGGAAGTTGGCACCAGCACGGTCCATCTTGTTTACGTAAACAAGACGTGGAACGCCGTATTTGTTGGCCTGACGCCATACGGTTTCCGACTGAGGCTCAACACCCGAAGTACCGCAGAACACAACGACCGCGCCGTCGAGTACGCGCAGGGAACGCTCTACTTCAATGGTGAAGTCTACGTGGCCCGGGGTATCGATTACGTTGAAGCGATGTTCGTGTGGGTACTGCTTCTCGGAACCTTTCCAGAAGGCGGTAATGGCAGCAGAAGTAATGGTAATACCACGCTCCTGCTCCTGAACCATCCAGTCCGTGGTCGCGGCGCCGTCATGCACCTCGCCCATTTTGTGACTTTTGCCAGTGTAAAAAAGGACGCGCTCGGTGGTGGTGGTTTTACCAGCATCCACGTGAGCGACGATACCGATGTTACGGTAGCGACTAATCGGAGTAGTACGAGCCATAAAGCCCTCGCAAAATTAGTGAAGCTAAAATTAGAAGCGGTAGTGCGAGAAAGCTTTGTTAGCTTCGGCCATACGGTGCACGTCTTCACGCTTCTTAACAGCAGCACCTTTACCTTCAGCAGCATCCAGCAGTTCGCCAGCCAAGCGCAGAGCCATGGACTTCTCGCCGCGCTTGCGGGCGAAGTCTACCAACCAGCGCATTGCCAGAGCGTTACGACGGGACGGACGAACCTCGACCGGAACCTGGTAAGTAGCACCACCAACGCGGCGCGACTTCACTTCGACCAGCGGAGCGATGGCGTCGAGTGCTTTTTCGAAGAGTTCCAGGGGATCGGTGCCGGTCTTGCGAGCCGCAACGGTTTCCAGGGCACCATAAACGATACGCTCGGCAACGGCTTTCTTGCCGCTTTCCATAACGTGGTTCATGAATTTGGCGAGGATTTGGCTTCCGTATTTCGGATCGTCCAGAATCTCACGCTTTGCTGCTACGCGACGTCTTGGCATTGATAAGCCCTCAAACGGTCTTCAGGTTAGCTCGGGACAGATCCAGTGGATGCGCGCCCGACCTTACTCTTATCGACTCAATAAAATGAAAATCTGCAAAACGGCCGATTACTTCGGACGCTTGGTACCGTACTTCGAACGACCCTGGTTACGGCCTTTAACGCCGGAAGTATCCAAGGAGCCGCGAACGGTGTGGTAACGAACACCTGGCAAGTCTTTTACACGACCGCCGCGGATCAGTACCACGCTGTGCTCTTGCAGGTTGTGGCCTTCACCACCGATGTACGAGGAAACCTCGAAACCGTTGGTCAGACGCACACGGCATACTTTACGCAGTGCCGAGTTAGGTTTTTTCGGCGTAGTGGTGTACACACGGGTGCACACGCCACGACGTTGCGGGCAGTTCTGCAGCGCAGGCACGTCGGATTTCTCGACGATACGCTTACGCGGCTGACGTACCAGCTGGTTGATAGTTGCCATCTACTAGCTCCACTGTTGTCTTGCGACGCTATTGTCTTGCAAGAAAAGCAAAATGGCAGGAACGAATTCCCGCCAAATTTAGGGGATCAAGAGTCTAAAGAGGATCTTGTCCCCAGTCAAGGCAAGGCCCCGACCTCCCCGCTCGTCGAACCTCGACAAATTGTCTCGACTCGATGAACGGCTTGATCAGGGCCTCAGCTCATTTTTCGCAGAACTCAGTTACCGCTCGAGTTCAGCGCTTCGGTCAGTGCAGCTTCCACTTCACTGGCGCTTACGCGCAACGGCTTGTCTGCATCACGACGACGCTTGCGCTCGCTGTGATAAGCCAGACCGGTACCGGCCGGGATCAGACGACCCACGACCACGTTTTCTTTCAGGCCGCGCAGGTAATCGCGCTTGCCGGTTACCGCCGCCTCGGTCAGCACGCGGGTGGTTTCCTGGAAGGAAGCCGCCGAGATGAACGATTCGGTCGACAACGACGCCTTGGTGATACCCAGCAGAACGCGGGTGAACTTGGAGACAAACTTGTCTTCCGCGTTCAGACGCTCGTTCTCTACCAGAACGTGAGTCAGTTCCATCTGGTCGCCCTTGATGAAGCTGGAATCGCCAGACTCGGAGATCTCAACCTTACGCAGCATCTGACGCAGGATGGTCTCGATGTGCTTGTCGTTGATCTTCACGCCTTGCAGACGGTAAACGTCCTGGATCTCGTTGACGATGTACTTGGCCAGCGCACTCACACCCAGCAGACGCAGGATGTCGTGCGGATCGCTCGGACCGTCGGAGATAACTTCGCCGCGGTTTACCTGCTCGCCTTCGAACACGTTCAGGTGACGCCACTTCGGAATCAGCTCTTCATACGGATCACTACCGTCGTTCGGGGTAATGACCAGACGGCGCTTGCCCTTGGTCTCTTTACCGAACGCGATGGTGCCGCTGACTTCAGCCAGAATCGACGCTTCTTTCGGACGACGGGCTTCGAACAGGTCTGCAACACGCGGCAGACCACCGGTGATGTCACGGGTTTTCGAAGTTTCTTGCGGGATACGAGCGATAACATCACCGATCGCAATCTTCGCACCGTCCGCAACACCGACCAGGGCGTTGGCTGGCAGGAAGTACTGAGCGATAACGTCAGTGCCTGGCAGCAACAGATCCTTGCCGTTGTCATCAACCATCTTCACCGCAGGACGAATGTCCTTGCCGG
Organism: Pseudomonas sp. B7; assembly: GCF_016735645.1. Classification (NCBI taxonomy): domain Bacteria; kingdom Pseudomonadati; phylum Pseudomonadota; class Gammaproteobacteria; order Pseudomonadales; family Pseudomonadaceae; genus Pseudomonas; species Pseudomonas sp. B7. Next base: position 15,089 of record NZ_JAERRE010000012.1, on the reverse strand, counting down.
CAGCCGGACGGTCTTTGGCATCGAGTACTTCAATGTTGGTCATACCGGTCAATTCGTCAGTCTGACGCTTGATCGTGATGCCTTCTTCCATGCCCACGTAGGTCACGGTACCTTTCATTTCGGTAACGATCGGGTGAGTGTGCGGATCCCACTTGGCCACGATTGCGCCAGCGTCGACCTTGTCACCTTCTTTAACCGAAATCACGGCACCGTACGGCAGCTTGTAACGCTCGCGCTCACGACCGAAGTCGTCAGCGATTGCCAGCTCACCGGAACGGGACACAGCAACCAGGTTGCCATCCACACGCTCAACGTGTTTCAGGTTGTGCAGACGGACGGTACCGCCATTCTTCACCTGAACGCTGTCGGCTGCGGAAGTACGGCTTGCCGCACCACCGATGTGGAACGTACGCATCGTCAGCTGGGTACCCGGCTCACCGATGGACTGGGCAGCGATAACGCCGACTGCTTCACCGATGTTCACCTGGTGACCACGAGCGAGATCACGGCCGTAGCACTTGGCGCAAATGCCATAGCGGGTTTCGCAGCTGATCGGCGAACGCACGATCACTTCGTCGATGCTGTTCAGCTCGATGAACTCGACCCACTTCTCGTCTACCAGAGTGCCAGCAGGAACGATGACGTCCTCGGTACCCGGCTTGAATACGTCACGGGCAATGACACGACCCAATACGCGCTCACCCAACGGCTCTACAACGTCACCGCCTTCAATGTGCGGAGTCATCAGCAGACCGTGTTCGGTGCCGCAATCGATCTCGGTCACGACCAGATCCTGCGCCACGTCTACCAGACGACGAGTCAGGTAACCGGAGTTCGCAGTTTTCAACGCGGTATCCGCCAGACCTTTACGAGCACCGTGAGTCGAGATGAAGTACTGGAGTACGCTCAGACCTTCACGGAAGTTCGCAGTAATCGGCGTTTCAATGATGGAACCGTCCGGCTTGGCCATCAGACCACGCATACCGGCCAGCTGACGAATCTGTGCTGCGGAACCCCGCGCACCCGAGTCTGCCATCATGTACATCGAGTTGAACGATTCTTGCTCGACTTCGTCGCCGTGACGGTCGATGACTTTCTCTTTCGAGAGGTTGGCCATCATCGCCTTGGAGACTTCGTCGTTCGCTTTCGACCAAAGGTCGATCACTTTGTTGTACTTCTCGCCCTGGGTTACCAGGCCGGAGGCGTACTGGCTCTCGATTTCTTTCACTTCGTCGGTGGCAGCACCGATGATGCGGGCTTTTTCATCCGGGATAACGAAATCGTTAACACCGATGGAAACGCCGGAAATGGTCGAATAGGCAAAACCGGTGTACATCAACTGGTCAGCGAAGATCACGGTCTCTTTCAGACCAACCACGCGGTAGCACTGGTTGATCAGCTTGGAGATCGCCTTTTTCTTCATCGGCAGGTTGACGACGTCGAACGACAGACCTTTTGGCACAACCTGAAACAGCAGCGCACGGCCGACAGTGGTGTCGACGATACGAGTGTTGTTCACGCTGTTGCCGTCACGATCGTTCACGGTTTCGTTGATACGAACCTTGATCTTGGCGTGCAGTGCGGCTTCGCCGGCACGGAACACACGGTCAACTTCCTGCAGATCCGCGAACACACGACCTTCGCCCTTGGCGTTGATCGCTTCACGAGTCATGTAGTACAGACCCAATACAACGTCCTGCGACGGAACGATGATTGGCTCACCGTTGGCTGGCGACAGAATGTTGTTGGTCGACATCATCAACGCACGCGCTTCGAGCTGGGCTTCCAGCGTCAGCGGCACGTGCACGGCCATTTGGTCGCCGTCGAAGTCAGCGTTGTACGCGGCGCAGACCAGAGGGTGCAGCTGGATAGCCTTACCTTCGATCAGTACCGGTTCAAACGCCTGGATACCCAGACGGTGAAGGGTCGGTGCACGGTTGAGAAGAACCGGGTGTTCGCGAATCACTTCAGCGAGAACATCCCAAACCTCTGGCAGTTCGCGCTCGACCATTTTCTTGGCCGCTTTGATGGTGGTCGCCAGACCACGCATTTCCAGCTTGCCGAAAATGAACGGTTTGAACAGCTCGAGAGCCATCTTCTTCGGCAGACCGCACTGATGCAGACGCAGGGTCGGACCTACGGTAATTACCGAACGACCCGAGTAGTCAACACGCTTACCGAGCAAGTTCTGACGGAAACGACCTTGCTTACCCTTGATCATGTCAGCCAGGGATTTCAGAGGACGCTTGTTCGAACCGGTGATAGCGCGGCCACGACGACCGTTGTCGAGCAGTGCATCGACAGCTTCCTGCAACATACGCTTTTCGTTGCGCACGATGATGTCAGGAGCGGACAGATCCAGCAGGCGCTTCAAACGGTTGTTACGGTTGATCACTCGACGATACAGATCGTTGAGGTCGGAAGTCGCGAAACGACCGCCATCCAGCGGGACCAGTGGACGCAGATCTGGCGGCAGAACCGGCAGAACGGTCAGCACCATCCACTCTGGCAGGTTGCCGGAACCCTGGAAGGCTTCCATCAACTTCAGACGCTTGGACAGCTTCTTGATCTTGGTTTCGGAGTTGGTTTGCGGAATTTCTTCACGCAGACGGCCAATCTCGTGTTCCAGGTCGATAGCGTGCAGCAGTTCACGGACAGCCTCAGCACCCATACGGGCGTCGAAATCGTCACCGAATTCTTCCAGCGCTTCGAAGTACTGCTCGTCGTTCAGCAGCTGACCTTTTTCAAGAGTGGTCATGCCTGGGTCGATAACGACATAGCTCTCGAAATAGAGAACGCGTTCGATATCACGCAGGGTCATGTCCATCAGCAGGCCGATACGGGACGGCAGCGATTTCAGGAACCAGATGTGGGCAACCGGCGAAGCCAGTTCGATGTGCGCCATGCGCTCACGACGAACCTTGGCCAGTGCAACTTCAACGCCGCACTTCTCGCAGATCACACCACGGTGCTTCAAGCGCTTGTACTTACCGCACAGGCACTCGTAATCCTTTACCGGGCCAAAGATCTTGGCGCAGAACAGACCGTCACGCTCAGGTTTGAACGTACGGTAGTTGATGGTTTCCGGCTTTTTAACTTCACCGAACGACCACGAGCGGATCATCTCAGGCGAGGCCAATCCGATACGGATGGCGTCGAACTCTTCGACTTGACCCTGGTTTTTCAGCAAATTCAGTAGGTCTTTCAAGGCCTTTCCTCCTGGCGGAGCAGAGAGCGGGCAGTCCTGCCCCGCTCTCGATCGCGTCACGTGTTATTCGGTTTCCAGATCGATATCGATGCCGAGGGAACGAATTTCCTTGATCAACACGTTGAAGGACTCGGGCATGCCCGGCTCCATACGGTGATCGCCGTCCACGATGTTTTTGTACATCTTGGTCCGGCCGTTCACATCGTCCGACTTCACTGTGAGCATTTCTTGCAGAGTGTAAGCAGCACCGTATGCTTCCAGTGCCCAGACCTCCATCTCCCCGAAACGCTGACCACCGAACTGCGCCTTACCACCCAGCGGCTGCTGGGTAACCAGGCTGTACGAACCGGTAGAACGCGCGTGCATCTTGTCGTCTACCAAGTGGTTCAGCTTCAGCATGTACATGTAGCCAACGGTAACTGGACGCTCGAACTTGTTGCCGGTACGGCCGTCGGTCAGCTGCATCTGGCCGCTTTCTGGCAGGTCTGCCAGTTTCAGCATGGCCTTGATTTCGCTTTCCTTGGCACCGTCGAACACTGGAGTGGCCATTGGAACACCGCCACGCAGGTTCTTCGCCAGATCCAGGATTTCCTGATCGGAGAAGCTGTCCAGATCTTCGTTACGACCGCCGATCTGGTTGTAGATCTCGTCCAGGAAGGTACGCAGTTCAGCGACTTTGCGCTGCTCTTCGACCATCCGGTTGATCTTCTCGCCCAGACCTTTGGCCGCGAGGCCCAGGTGGGTTTCAAGGATCTGACCAACGTTCATACGCGAAGGTACGCCCAGCGGGTTGAGGACCACGTCGACCGGGGTGCCATTGGCATCGTGCGGCATGTCTTCAACCGGCATGATCACGGAGACCACACCTTTGTTACCGTGACGACCGGCCATCTTGTCGCCCGGCTGGATGCGACGACGGATTGCCAGGTAAACCTTGACGATCTTCAGCACGCCTGGAGCCAGGTCATCGCCCTGCTGCAGTTTGCGCTTCTTGTCTTCGAACTTGTCGTCCAGCAGACGGCGACGATCAACGATGTAGGCCTGAGCCTTCTCGAGCTGCTCGTTCAGAGCATCTTCAGCCATGCGCAGTTTGAACCACTGACCATGCTCAAGACCGTCGAGTACTTCGTCGGTGATGTCCTGACCTTTCTTCAGGCCGGCGCCGCCTTCAGCCTTGTGGCCTACCAGAGCGGAACGCAGACGCTCGAAGGTCGCGCCTTCAACGATGCGGAACTCTTCGTTCAGATCCTTGCGGATCTCGTCCAGCTGGGACTTCTCGATCGACAGTGCACGAGCATCACGCTCAACGCCGTCACGCGTGAAGACCTGTACGTCGATGACAGTGCCTTTGGTGCCCGTTGGCACGCGCAGGGAAGTGTCTTTAACGTCGCTGGCTTTTTCACCGAAGATTGCGCGCAGCAGTTTTTCTTCCGGAGTCAGTTGGGTCTCGCCTTTCGGAGTGACCTTGCCTACCAGGATGTCGCCTGCGCCAACTTCAGCACCTACGTAAACGATACCGGCTTCGTCCAGCTTGTTCAGCGCAGCTTCACCCACGTTCGGGATGTCCGCAGTGATTTCCTCTGGGCCAAGCTTGGTGTCACGGGCCACACAGGTCAGTTCCTGAATGTGGATCGTGGTGAAGCGGTCTTCCTGCACCACACGCTCGGAAAGGCAGATGGAGTCTTCGAAGTTGAAGCCGTTCCATGCCATGAACGCGATGCGCATGTTCTGACCCAGAGCCAGCTCACCCATGTCGGTGGACGGGCCGTCGGCCATGATGTCGCTACGCTGAACGCGATCACCTTTGCTCACCAGCGGACGCTGGTTGATGCAGGTGTTCTGGTTCGAGCGGGTGTATTTGGTCAGGTTGTAGATGTCGACACCAGCTTCGCCGGTTTCAACTTCGTCATCAGCAACACGAACCACGATACGGCTGGCATCAACGGAGTCGATCACGCCGCCACGACGAGCCACGACGCAAACGCCGGAGTCGCGAGCCACGTTACGCTCCATGCCGGTACCGACCAGCGGCTTGTCAGCACGCAGGGTTGGTACAGCCTGACGCTGCATGTTCGAACCCATCAACGCACGGTTGGCGTCGTCATGCTCGAGGAACGGAATCAGCGACGCTGCAACAGAAACTACCTGCTTCGGCGAAACGTCCATCAAGGTGACGTCTTCCGGCGCCTTGACGGTGAATTCGTTCAGGTGACGCACGGCCACCAGTTCATCGATCAGGACTTTCTGCTCGTTCATGGTCGCCGAAGCCTGCGCGATCACGTGATCAGCTTCTTCAATGGCGGACAGGAACACGATGTCGTCGGTGACCACACCCTCTTTCACCACGCGGTACGGGCTCTCGAGGAAGCCGTACTGGTTGGTGCGAGCGTAAGCAGCCAGGGAGTTGATCAGCCCGATGTTCGGACCTTCCGGCGTTTCAATCGGGCAGACACGACCATAGTGAGTCGGGTGTACGTCACGGACTTCGAAGCCCGCGCGCTCACGAGTCAGACCGCCAGGGCCGAGTGCAGAGACACGACGCTTGTGGGTGATCTCGGACAGCGGGTTGTTCTGGTCCATGAACTGCGACAGCTGGCTGGAACCGAAGAACTCTTTCACCGCCGCAGCCACTGGCTTGGCGTTGATCAGATCTTGCGGCATCAGGCCTTCGCTTTCAGCCATCGACAGACGCTCTTTGACCGCACGCTCAACACGTACCAGGCCAACGCGGAACTGGTTCTCGGCCATTTCGCCTACGCAGCGAACACGACGGTTACCCAGGTGGTCGATGTCGTCGACGATGCCTTTACCGTTACGGATGTCGACCAGAGTCTTCAGTACCGCGACGATGTCTTCCTTGCACAGCACGCCCGAACCTTCGATCTCGGTACGACCGATACGACGGTTGAACTTCATCCGGCCGACCGCAGACAGGTCATAGCGCTCAGGACTGAAGAACAGGTTGTTGAACAGGGTCTCGGCAGCGTCTTTGGTTGGCGGTTCACCCGGACGCATCATGCGATAGATCTCGACCAGCGCTTCCAATTGGTTACTGGTGGAGTCGATCTTCAGCGTGTCGGAGACGAACGGACCGCAGTCGATGTCGTTGGTGTACAGAGTTTCGATGCGTACGACGCCGGCCTTGGCGATTTTCGCCAGGATCTCGGTCGAAAGCTCGGTGTTGCACTCTGCCAGGATCTCACCGGTAGCCGGGTGCACGATGGCCTTGGCGGTGGTACGACCCAGAACGTAGTCCAGAGGCACGTCCAGCTCTTTGATCCCGGCTTTTTCCAGCTGGTTGATGTGGCGGGCAGTAATACGACGGCCCTGCTCAACGATCACCTTGCCTTTGTCGTCCTGGATATCGAGAACCGCAACTTCACCACGCAGACGCTGAGGTACCAGCTCCAGGCTCAGGCCTTCGCCTTTCACGTGGAATACGTTGGTAGTGTAGAACGCGTCCAGCACTTCCTCGGTGGTATAACCGAGCGCGCGCAGCAGTACCGAGGCCGGCAGCTTGCGACGACGGTCGATACGCACGAATACGCAGTCTTTCGGGTCGAACTCGAAGTCCAGCCACGAACCGCGGTAAGGAATGATGCGCGCGGAGTACAGCAGCTTGCCGGAGCTGTGCGTCTTGCCACGGTCGTGGTCGAAGAACACGCCCGGGGAACGGTGCAGCTGGGAAACGATAACACGCTCGGTACCGTTGATTACGAAGGTACCGTTCTCAGTCATCAATGGGATTTCACCCATGTAGACTTCTTGCTCTTTGATGTCCTTGATCGCTTTGTTCGACGATTCTTTGTCGAAAATGATCAGGCGCACTTTTACCCGCAAAGGTACGGCGAAAGTTACACCGCGCAATACGCATTCTTTGACATCAAATGCCGGTTCGCCCAGGCGATAACCGACGTACTCCAGCGCAGCATTGCCGGAGTAGCTGATGATCGGGAAAACGGATTTGAAGGCCGCATGCAGGCCCACGTCGCGGAACTGATCTTTAGTCGCTCCCGCTTGCAAGAATTCACGATACGAATCCAGCTGGATGGCCAGGAGGTAAGGCACATCCATGACGTCCGGCAACTTGCTAAAGTCCTTGCGGATACGTTTTTTCTCAGTATATGAGTAAGCCATCAGCGTTCCCCAGCTTGGTCACCTGCTTGTTTGGCCCCTCCCGACGGGAGCAGCCAGAAAATCGTGCAAACCCCATGGTTTGCGCCACCGCATCGGGTGGTTACAGCTCGTTATCGACACCGACCCAGTCGGCTGCCAATAACGGAAAAAGGCCGGTGGCAAGAGCCACCAGCCATCAGCCTGTCGCTTGACGCTCGGGCTGGAGGAGCAAAGTCGATGCTTACTTCAGCTCGACTTTAGCGCCTGCTTCTTCCAGCTTCTTCTTAGCGTCTTCAGCAGCTTCTTTCGAAACGCCTTCAGCTACAACCTGAGGAGCGCCGTCGACTTTCTCTTTGGCTTCTTTCAGGCCCAGACCGGTCAGTTCACGAACTGCCTTGATCACGTTTACTTTCTTCTCGCCGGCTTCAACCAGAACAACGTTGAACTCGGTTTGCTCTTCAACAACAGCGGCAGCAGCAGCTGGACCAGCAGCAGCAACAGCAGCGGTCACGCCGAAGGTTTCTTCCATTGCTTTGATCAGCTCAACAACTTCCAGAACGGTTTTCTGGCCGATTGCTTCGATGATTTGTTCGTTAGTCAGAGACATGACTCAATTCCTGATTTGGTGGACAGCCTGTACGGCCGTCGAAATAAACAAAAATACGCGAGAGTGGAAACGCTCAGCCTCAGGCTGCAGCTGCTTCTTTCTGATCGCGAATTGCCGCCAGAGTACGAGCCAGCTTGCTGGTAGCGCCTTGAATCACGCTCATCAGTTTCGCAATAGCTTCGTCGCGAGTTGGCAGGCTTGCCAGCACGTCGATCTCATTCGCTGCGAGGAACTTGCCCTCGAACGAAGCTGCCTTGATCTCGAACTTATCCTGACCCTTGGCAAATTCCTTGAACAGACGAGCAGCAGCGCCCGGGTGTTCGTTGGAGAATGCGATCAGGGTCGGGCCAGTGAACGCGTCGTTCAGCACTTCATACGAAGTGCCAGCAACAGCGCGCTTGAGCAGGGTGTTACGTACAACACGTACGTAAACGCCAGCTTCACGAGCCTCTTTACGGAGTCCGGTCATTGCGCCTACTGTTACGCCACGTGCATCAACCACGACAGCGGACAGAGCGACTTTGGCAGCCTCGTTGACTTCAGCGACGATGGCCTTCTTGTCTTCGAGATTAATTGCCACGGGTTTAACTCCTGCTTGTTACCGTTTCATCCGATCGAAACCGAATGTCGTTTTGGTGTCTGATTCGGTAAGGAACCGGGAGCACCATCTGCGTAGGCTTGAGGTTTAAGACTTGCGCCGCCTACGGTCTTGGATAGCCCCCGCCAGGCAGGGACCCCAATCTTTCAATTGGCGCAGTCAACTGCGCCAATTTTTGTCTTACGCGTCCAGCGAGCTCTGGTCGATGACCAGACCTGGGCCCATAGTGGTGCTCAGGGTAACGCGCTTGACATAGATACCTTTCGAAGAAGCTGGCTTGATACGCTTCAGATCAGCGATCAGGGCTTCAACGTTTTCCTTCAGCTTGACGGCATCGAAGCCGATCTTGCCAACGGAAGTGTGGATGATGCCGTTTTTGTCGGTGCGATAACGAACCTGACCAGCCTTGGCATTTTTGACCGCGGTAGCGACGTCTGGGGTAACAGTGCCGACTTTCGGGTTAGGCATCAGACCACGTGGACCGAGGATCTGACCCAGTTGACCTACAACGCGCATGGCATCCGGGGATGCGATAACTACGTCATAGTTCAGGTCGCCGCCTTTCATTTCGGCAGCCAGCTCATCCATACCTACACGGTCAGCGCCGGCAGCCAGAGCGGCCTCAGCAGCTGGACCCTGGGTGAACACAGCAACGCGAACAGTCTTGCCAGTGCCGTGTGGCAGCACAGTAGCGCTACGAACGACCTGGTCAGATTTACGCGGGTCTACGCCCAGGTTTACAGCTACGTCGAACGACTCGACGAATTTGGCAGCTGGCAGCGAAGCCAGCAGAGTTGCGGCCTCTTCGAAGTTGTAGGACTTGCCCGCTTCGATTTTTTCAGCGATAGCCTTTTGGCGCTTGGTCAGCTTAGCCATTACACACCCTCCACGTTAAGGCCCATGCTACGAGCAGAACCGGCGATAGTGCGCACGGCTGCATCCATATCAGCTGCAGTCAGATCCGCGTTTTTGGTTTTCGCGATTTCTTCCAGCTGAGCACGGGTAACAGTGCCAACCTTAACGGTGTTCGGACGAGCGGAACCGCTGGTCAGACCGGCCGCCTTCTTCAGCAGAACCGAAGCAGGGGTGGATTTGGTTTCGAAAGTGAAGCTACGGTCGCTGTAGACAGTGATGATCACCGGAGTCGGCAGACCAGCTTCCAGACCCTGGGTACGGGCGTTGAAAGCTTTGCAGAATTCCATGATGTTCACGCCGTGCTGACCCAGAGCAGGACCAACAGGTGGGCTTGGGTTAGCCTGAGCGGCCTTCACTTGCAGCTTGATGTAAGCGGTAATCTTCTTGGCCATGAGGCACTCCAATTACGGGTTCGAACGCCTCGAAAGGCTCCCCGGTTACTTGCGCGTTTATCCCAGTGACGACAAAACCCCACAGCCTAGGGCTGCGGGGTTGGGATGCTTGCTCAGTTAGACCTTTTCGACCTGACTGAACTCCAACTCTACCGGAGTAGAGCGTCCGAAAATGAGCACTGCCACTTGGATCCGGCTCTTTTCGTAATTAACTTCTTCAACAACACCGTTAAAGTCAGCAAACGGACCGTCGTTGACTCGAACGGTTTCGCCTGGTTCAAACAACGTCTTCGGCTTCGGCTTGTCGCTACCGTCAGCAACGCGACGCAGAATCGCCTCAGCTTCTTTATCAGTGATTGGCGCTGGCTTATCAGCAGTACCGCCGATAAAACCCATCACCCGAGGAGTATCCTTGACCAAGTGCCAAGTACCCTCGTTCATATCCATCTGAACCAGCACATAACCTGGGAAGAATTTGCGCTCGCTTTTGCGTTTCTGGCCATTACGCATTTCAACCACTTCTTCAGTGGGAACCAGAATTTCGCCGAAGCCATCTTCCATGCCAGCCAGCTTTACGCGCTCGATCAACGAACGCATGACATGCTTCTCGTAACCCGAGTAAGCATGCACAACGTACCAACGCTTAGCCACGGGACACCCTTAGCCGACAATCAAGGAAACAAGCCAGCCGAGCAGGGAATCAAGCCCCCACAACAGCAACGCCATAACCAGAACAACAGCCACAACGATAAGCGTGGTCTGTGTCGTTTCTTGGCGAGTTGGCCATACGACTTTACGAATCTCGGTGCGAGCTTCCTTAACCAGTACAAAGAAAGACTTGCCCTTGGCAGTCTGCAGACCTACAAAGGCAGCTACAGCAGCAATGACAAGCAATGCGAGTACGCGGTACAGGATCGGCGAAGCAGCGTAATACTGATTGCCGACAACGCCAACAATTACCAAAGCGACTACGACGAGCCACTTGAGCAAATCGAAGCGAGAGCCTTGAGCTTCAGCTTTAGGAGTCATCTATGAAGATCCTGTGAAAAGAAAGCCAGACACACCGAGTGAATCTGGCAGGTCAGGAGGGAATCGAACCCCCAACCTACGGTTTTGGAGACCGTCGCTCTGCCAATTGAGCTACTGACCTAAAACAAAATCAGGCCGACCATTATGCCGGCCTGAAAAAGACATTACAACTGTTTACTCGATGATCTTGGCTACGACGCCAGCACCAACGGTACGGCCGCCTTCACGGATTGCGAAACGCAGACCGTCTTCCATAGCGATGGTTTTGATCAGGGTAACAGTCATCTGAATGTTGTCACCTGGCATTACCATTTCAACGCCTTCTGGCAGCTCGCAGTTACCGGTCACGTCAGTAGTACGGAAGTAGAACTGTGGACGATAGCCTTTGAAGAACGGAGTGTGACGACCGCCTTCTTCCTTGCTCAGAACGTAAACTTCTGCGGTGAACTTGGTGTGCGGCTTAACCGAACCCGGCTTAACCAGAACCTGACCACGCTCAACGTCGTCACGCTTGGTACCACGCAGCAGAACGCCGCAGTTCTCGCCAGCACGACCTTCGTCCAGCAGCTTGCGGAACATCTCAACACCGGTGCAGGTGGTGGTGGTGGTGTCACGCAGACCAACGATTTCCAGGGCGTCTTGAACGCGAACGATACCGCGCTCGATACGACCGGTCACAACAGTACCGCGACCCGAGATCGAGAACACGTCTTCGATTGGCATCAGGAATGGCTTGTCGATAGCACGCTCTGGCTCTGGGATGTAGCTATCCAGAGTTTCCACCAGCTTCTTAACAGCGGTGGTGCCCATTTCGTTGTCGTCTTTGCCTTCCAGCGCCATACGAGCCGAACCGATGATGATCGGAGTGTCGTCGCCTGGGAAGTCGTAGGTGGACAGCAGGTCGCGAACTTCCATCTCAACCAGTTCCAGCAGCTCAGCGTCGTCTACCAGGTCAGCCTTGTTCAGGAAAACCACGATGTACGGAACGCCTACCTGACGGGACAGCAGGATGTGCTCACGAGTTTGTGGCATCGGACCATCAGCGGCCGAGCAAACCAGGATCGCGCCGTCCATCTGCGCAGCACCAGTGATCATGTTCTTCACGTAGTCAGCGTGACCTGGGCAGTCAACGTGAGCGTAGTGACGAATGTTCGAGTTGTACTCAACGTGCGCGGTATTGATGGTGATACCGCGAGCTTTTTCTTCTGGAGCGCTGTCGATCTTGTCGAATTCAACTACGGCCGAACCGAAAACTTCGGAGCAGACGCGAGTCAGAGCAGCGGTCAGCGTGGTCTTACCGTGGTCTACGTGACCGATGGTGCCAACGTTGACGTGCGGCAGGGAACGATCAAATTTTTCCTTAGCCATCGATATCACCCCTAACAGAAGAAATTGAGCAAACGACACGAGCCATTAAAACAAAGGCAGATATTTTCATATCTGCCTTGTTATATGGAGCTCTTGAGCGGATTTGAACCGCTGACCTCACCCTTACCAAGGGTGTGCTCTACCAACTGAGCTACAAGAGCGTAACACTTTGCACAACCTGCAAACTTGGAGCGGGTAGCGGGAATCGAACCCGCATCATCAGCTTGGAAGGCTGAGGTTCTACCACTAAACTATACCCGCGGAGCTTGCAGCTCACGCTAAAATCTGGTGGAGGGAGAAGGATTCGAACCTTCGAAGTCGTAGACGTCAGATTTACAGTCTGATCCCTTTGGCCGCTCGGGAACCCCTCCTAATCAGGCCGGCATTCTATACCATGCCAAACCTCTGTCAAGCATTTTCTCATTTAAAAACCTGAGGTTAGCTGCATTGACACCACCCCACTGCATCAACCTTTTCAGGTCTTCGCTGTGGAGCGGGCGCCATTCTATGCAAACTATTCCGCAGGTGCAACCCCCTCGCACAGCATTATTTTATGTTTTAACTCATTGAATTCCTTGGAAAGGTTTTGTAGCTGAGCATCACCCAGCAAACGCTGGGTTTCGGGCGTAATCTGGAACCAATATGAGCCGCCGGAAGACTCTTTTGACGAAGGAAGAGCTTTTGCTCCAAGCTCCGTCAAACGCTGTTCCAACACCTGAGCAGACTCAGGTAGACCCAAGCCGCCTATATATAGGCACTGCCCATCAGGCTTTCCCCCAGTCCTTTTTTCACGGGAAGCATCACCTCCAGCCTCACTCAACAGGCGAATATCCTGTTGCGAGCCACGATAAAGACTGAGCGGCGTGACATCCTTTGCGCGCAGAGGGGCCTCCTGCTGATGCCAGACGTAATAAAACACATTGAGTACCAGAAGCAGGAGGAACAACCAACGCATACAAACCTCAGGACAAAGGACACGCCATAGCCAAACCCACGAACACCAAATCGGAAACAACCCGAGCCTCAGGCGCGACATCCGAGACCAGCTCCGCATCACCACCGGTGATGAAGACTCGGTAGTCATCACCCCAGTAGGAACGCGCCATCTCCAACTGCGTCAACACGAATCCTCTGAGCATCAACGAACAGCCACGCTCTACAGCCTCAACTGTATTGCGCCCCGGAGCCTGGCTCGTCAATGCCCGCTCCGCCGCGAGATCTCCATAGCGAATTTTTCGAGTATGGGTACGCAGTTGATTACGCATCAGCGGCATGCCGGGACAAATGAAGCCTCCCAAATGCTCACCGTCCGCGGAGATAAAATCGGCGGTCACCGCCGTCCCGAAATCTAGAACCAGACAAGCCCCTTTAGCCAGGTGAAAACCACCAAGCATCGCAAGCCAACGATCGAGGCCAAGGCGCTCATAATCGTCGTAACCATTCTTTACGCCGGACATCTCGCGAGCGGGCGCCGCACAGACAACGGAAATGCCGAACTCCTGCTTAAGCAAGCCAATAAGCAAATTGGTCTCATCTTCAGTTCTTACGCTAACAAGGCGACATTTGACGAGAGATACCTTCTCAAGCGACCTTAGATTGTCGACCAAGGCGCCATCAGAGTCGACCACTCCTTCCGCGATCAAGGCTCCCGCCTCAGCCCGCAGCACACGCCACTTGATAAAGCTGTTTCCACAATCAAGCTCAAGAATCATCACGCAACCTCAAGCTGAGCTCACCACCACTAAAGACTTTTTCCACACCGTCTACCTTTAGCCGCAGTGCGCCTTGATTATCGATTCCCAGCACCACACCATCTACTTGATTGACCCCCGCAGTGAGAGAAACCGGCTGCCCCTGCCACAAATGGCTCGCCTCCCACTCCGCCCGAAGCACAGAGAAGCCGCCCGATTGGTGACGCTGCAAATAGAGTTGCAGCTGCTTACTCAGCTCAACCGCCAGAATATTGCGATCACAAGATTTACCCGACTCCAGACGCATTGAAGTCCATTGCTGATCGACTTCATCTGTAGCTTGCATGTTCACATTAATGCCTATGCCCAACACTACATGACACACGTCTGCCGGATCGCCAACCAGCTCCAACAGGATCCCGGCGATTTTTTTTCGCCCGACCAATACATCATTGGGCCATTTCAGCCCTGCACCTGGCACCCCAAGCGCATGCAAGGCCTGCATGACCGCGAGACCAACAACAAGACTTAACCCCTCAAGCTGACGCATCCCACCATCGATGCGCAACACGAGGCTGTAATAGAGGTTTTCAGCAAACGGACTCACCCATTTACGCCCCCTGCGCCCACGCCCTGATCTTTGGAGCTCGGCCAGTACAAGAAAGGGAGCCGCCCGCCCCCGATCCACCGCGCGCAACGATTCAGCATTAGTAGAGTCGACGGAATCAAAGATACTGACAGACCAGCCAGGAAGACTTTCCGCTATCTCGAGCGAGTCAAGCAAAGTCAATGGCGAGGCTAATTGATAGCCCCGCCCCCGGACTTTATGTATGGATAACCCAAGCTCAGCCTCCAGGTGCTGAAGCTGCTTCCACACCGCACTTCGACTAATTCCCAGGGCAGCCCCCAGAGCCTGACCGGAATGGAATCGACCATCCTTCAGAAGGTTCAACAACGTCAGCATGCAGGTCTCGCCTCAGAATGAGGCCCGAATAATAGCCATGCACCGGGCCGCTGCATAGAATTCAAACAATCCAATTTCCTGCGGGCAAAACAAAACCCCAACTGCTTTCGCAATTGGGGTTTCGGAATTTGATCTTGACGATGACCTACTCTCACATGGGGAAACCCCACACTACCATCGGCGATGCATCGTTTCACTTCT
>NZ_JAERRE010000011.1:0-287165 GCF_016735645.1 Pseudomonas sp. B7 | reverse complement strand
TGCTGCTGCGGGACCTGGCTTCGCAGTTCAGCCAGGCTTAAAAGCATCGCGGGCAAGCCACGCTCCCACAAGATCTACGCGATCCCTGTGGGAGCGGGCTTGCCCGCGATGAATCCAACTCGGTCCAACTGAACGCATCAAGCCTTTGGCTTGGCCTTCCTAGGCTTCAAATACTTCATCAACCCCTGAAACCACATCACCAGCGCCGGATTTCCCTTCAGCTGTATCGACTTGTCCTGAATCCCCTGCATGAACGCCAGCTGCTTGTTCTTCGCCTGCATCGTGGCAAACCCGAACGCCGCATCCTTGAATGCAATCGCAAACGCCGGCTCCGCCACCACGCCAGACTTGCTGGTAATGCGCTGATCTTTCACCACGAAATGCCGCGCCACTTTCCCGTCCAGAGTCTGTAGCTGAAACACCAGATCCTTGTCACCCAACTGCTGCTGGAACGCAGGATTTGTCCGACTGGCCTTACCCATCAACAGACCCAGCATCCACAGAAGAAAACGAAATTTCATGCGCACAGCCTCAAAAGGAAAATGAACGGCTGGGGGAGTGTAAGGGATTCGGATGGATTCGCCACCATCCTGGATTGATAGAAGACGATGTAGGTCTTTTCTCGCATGATGACTACCAAGTCACGATTTACGCCCCACAACCTGATCTTTCCCACGCTCCGCGTGGGAATGCCTCCCGTGACGCTACGCGTCACACCATCCCCCCGTCCTACACCTGAAGAAACACATTCCTGTAGGAGCTGCCGAAGGCTGTGGTTTCTTGTTCCTCTACCTCGCAAATCCTTGGGAAATGTCCTTCAAACTGCGGTGCTGTCCATGAACTAGGCAGACTGGACCATCGTCGATAGCCTCTGTGTGTCGCCGCAAAATCGGTGACTCGGACGTGCAAGTCCGGTTCAGGTGCACAATCGCAATGGCATTTCGCCGAGCCTTTTCCTATGCTCGCGGATCGTTATGGCGGCTGTGCGTCGGAGACCTTTGGGTCTGCCGGGCACCTGGACCGGTCTTGCACACCAACGCACAGCTGCCACCTATTTCGAAGTGCAAAGCGAAACGGTGTCAGCGTCTTAACTCCAGGGATGACATCCATGATCAAACCAACACCCAATCCCCCAGAAACACCAGAAACCTCCCCCTACGAATCCCCCGATTCAAAGAAACTCCACGAAGCCGCCGAACGCGCCCTCGACCACCACTTCAAACCTACCATCCCACGCCCAAAACGCCTGGGTGGCCTGTTCGCCCTCTGCCCCAACGCCGACGCCGAAGCGCTCATGGCCAACGCCTCCGAAGACCTCCTGTCCATCAGCGCCTTCGCCGCCAACCTGGCCGACGACCTCGACGGCCCCCGCCGCTCAATGGCACTGGGCCTGAGCAGAATGGCGGATGGCGTGCGGTTGATGGTGGAAGGCACGCTCGATCACATTGAGTTTCGGGAGTATCAGACCAAGCCGTAGCTGAATCGCGGGCGGAAAAAAGGGGACGTTGAGTCCCCTCTTCCATTCTTCGGCAACAGCAACTAGCGAAAGTCCTCTGCGCTTTTTGGGGCCTTCTCTAGTCCGAAATCCGCCAACCGGTGTACGTAAGCATGACCACCGGCATTACAAGACTGTCGGAATACAACTTTGTCCCCCTTGAGCACCTTCAGATAACTCACGAAGGCCTGGTTAACGAGGTAGGTATACGCACCGCTTTTGAACTTGATGATGTTCAGGTTCACGCTGCCTTCCGACGCATCTACAACAAAAAATTTGCCCTTGGGTGGCGTAGCATTTTTCGGGTAGACCATCTCGATATTCCCCGGCACACCGTAGCGATACTGAACAGAACCGGCCGTGGGCTTGCTGTTTCCCCGCGCACAAACAGAAACCGTCTTGCCGCCCTCCAGCGGGCAGCTGAAGTAAATGTCTTCGTCATCCGAGCACAACGTTCCATCCTGCCCGCCCTTCAACGGCGCCGTCTCCTGCGAAACGCGCTCCGGCGCTTTCGCGATATCAGCACAGTTGGACAGGCAAATTAGCTTCGAAAGATCCGGATCATCGCTTTCAGTGAACAGGTAAGTCGCTGAACCATCGCGGTTGCGGGCGTGATAAACGGGAACACTGACGGCCAGCCCTTTGGCCGACACCGGCACCTTGGTATCCCCGCCCGAGACGACCCAGCCTTCGGCCTCCCCGCATAACGCATCCAAAGCGACTTCACTGAACGAGTCTTTCGTAGGCACGGCGAACGGCTTGGCATCACCTCGGCAGTCGTAGCCATGCCAGTAGGGCCCGGTGTTCATATCAATGTCGATCGAGAAAACATAAGCGCCGTCGAGCACCACTTTGCCGCTGTCATAGGTGAAAACCAGCCAACGGCGCGACTTCGCCTGGGAGTAATTTTCTTCCTGAAGGATGTAGCGCTCGCCATCTCGATACAGCCAGAAGTCACTCATCGCCCCTGCCGGCTCCGCCGTCTCGGAAAGGCGCTGCCCGGAATGTGCGTCCACCAGAAAGTTGTCTTTCAGCGCCAGCGCACAGTCGCTATCAGCATCCCTGCACGACGTGAGAGACGGGAACATCGGCGCCGCCACCGCAGAGAAAGAACACATCAATAACGCAATCAAACCTAATCTTTTCAACTTGCCACCTGTTTCAAAGCGAGTAATCCATCACTTCTTCAAGCTGCCAGCATGGCCCACGGGCAAACCGATACTCGAAGACATAATCGGTATCCGGTTTCTGCAGGATGGCGACGGCGTGGTCACCCTGCTCTTCCTTGACGGTCAACGTCAGGCCCTGGGCCTCTCGCTTCGCTACATCCGGGATGATCGGGAAATTGAGCTGATCGCCGCTGAGGCTGCTTTTTTGCATCTCGGGCTCGGGATCACCGGCCACAGTCGTGACCATTTTCAGCGGCTGCTGGACGAAAGCTTTCTGCACGTCCGCGCGTTCAGAGAAGGCTGAGAGAAACGTTGAAAAGTTGAGTGAGGGGCAAGCAACACTGGCCTTGTCACCATCAGTTTTGAGTGGCTTCTGACGGTTGCCCTGATCCAGTTTCGAATCCGAAATCATCCTTCCATCCAGATCCGCCAAGTACTTCTTGATGCTCGCCGCATCCTTGTAAGCACACTCGACTTCTACGCCATCTTCCCGATTGATACCGTCAAGGCAGTTCTGTAACTCAGGATCTGGCAGGTCACCCCGAAAGAACTGCAAAGCCAAGTGATCGCCGTCCTTGAAGATTGGAAGTTCCAGCACCGAATAGGAATCTCCTTCGAAATGTTCGTCCAGAACTTTGTGTTTTGTCAGGACAAACATGGACTTCCCCGCTCGCTCAGGGAATTTGCGCTCGAAGAAGAACACCGAGGCAATTTGTTCATCCTCAACCTTCCACACATAATTCAGCGTAGGTTTCACCGCATTCATGGGCGCGTAGAAAATCTCGGCACGTGGCACATGCACGCCCCTGACCTGACCCTTGAGGTTGTTCTTCAAAAAGAACACCGTGATCTTTTGATCACCCAACGAAGCAACCACCGGAGGATGCAGTTCACCGATGGTTTGAGGGTCACTTGCCGATGCCGGCTGAGTCGACAAGCCGACGATAAGCCCGAGCACACCAAAACAACTTAAGAGCCTGTTCAATTCCGATCACTTCCCTGCTGATCAATCTTCTAAATATTTACGCTGATGGTTTCACGATGACTCAGGTGCGCCGCATTTCAGCTCTTTGATTTGCTCGTTTTGAATCGGAATTACACAGGCGAGGCGCTTCTCTGCCTCCTCACGAAGCTCGAACAAGCTGAGCGTCAGCTGTAAACCATCCGAAGTGAATGCATGATCCTCAAACAAGGCACTGGCGTAACCATCCCAAAACGATTTGCCGTTAAAACTGCAAAACCGTTTTGAGGAGAGCTCCCGCCAATTGCCCTCGGGCGCGAGGATCTGAACATTGAGGCAGGGGCTACCAAACGTAGTGACATAACGAGCCACCACATCGCCGTATCGTTGCGAAGCAGAACTGGAAACCTTGGCGACATCGACCACTTCACTCGGACCATCCGGAACGACCGCATCCAGGAAGGCTGCACGCTCTAGACTCATTCTGGCGATGCACTTATTGAGCACCAAGGTATATGCCTGCGAACCAGGTTCGACATCCGTGGCATCGAGGGGGCAAGTGGTATCGCGCAACTTGATCCAGGCGCGCTGCGAGTCTTTTGCCATAGCCATGTAAGCCTTTCCTTGTTCAGGCTCAGGCTTCCATCGAGATTCAAATCGCGCCATCAGTTTTTTGTAGCTGGAATTGAGTTTTGCGTCGGCACTCTTGCGGTCGGCTTCCACACACTCATCGTACTGCCAGCTCACGGTGATGACTTTGCAAGTGTCCTCAGCGAGCACGGCTGAAGCGGACAGCAGGCCTAAGGACAACGCGATACAGCGCACAAACATGTTCAATGTTTCATTCCCTGAATAACGGATCGCTCAACTGCACGTTGAGGTATTTTCTGCGCCTTACCGTCCGCGCTCATCGCGTCGCGGTACTCGCTGTAATAGCGCTGCGCTTCGTCTTTGCGATCAAGGCGCCAGAGTGAGTCGGCGATGTTCAACATCAGTACCGTGCGTTTGCCGACGGCCTCAACGCCTCGATAAAACTTCAATGCAAGTTCATCGTTACCGCCCTCGGCCAGGTAGAAGGCTAGGTCGTTGAGAGCTTGAACATTGCGCGCCGGTGGGTGACAAGCCATATAGGCGTCTGGACTTATAGTGCGAAGATTGAATTC
Organism: Pseudomonas sp. B7; assembly: GCF_016735645.1. Classification (NCBI taxonomy): domain Bacteria; kingdom Pseudomonadati; phylum Pseudomonadota; class Gammaproteobacteria; order Pseudomonadales; family Pseudomonadaceae; genus Pseudomonas; species Pseudomonas sp. B7. Next base: position 282,377 of record NZ_JAERRE010000011.1, on the reverse strand, counting down.
GAGTTCTTCCACGCGAGATTGCGGCACCTCAATACTTGCGACTCGATTCAACAAATCCTTTGGAGACGGTGTCGTCAAGGCAAGGTCAAGAACTTCCCCTTCACCGGAGGTCCATCGATTGCCCTCCCACTTGCCGTAGCAAAACGTGGCTGCGTGCTGACTCAGTACGCAACCGGTCTCCATCGAAACGACACCGCAACCAGTCTCCTCTGTTGGAATTTCTTCAGCCTCTTGACCAATGACAACGCCATACAGAGTCTGAAGAAGCAGCACTGTTTTTTTGTCAGGGCTTAGCCAACTGTCATGCGTTTCGGTACCAACGTCGGAAACATAGAGTGGGAAAGTCTTGCCATTCGCGGTAAACGAGGCGATCGCCAACTCCGCAGCAGGCCTGCTCCATTTCTTATCCTTCAGCGTCAACATGTGCCCGCCAACCCCGACGATCTGAATGCTCTCAGCCAAGGCATTGGCGGAAGCGAAGAGGCTGATGACAATCATCACCCACTTAAGGCTGCCCGCGAGTAGACGGTTCATCCACTCATTCCTCATCAATCGACGGTGATTCCACGTCGGTCATGCCAAGCAGCCGGAACTCGTTGTTCACGAATTCGTAGTACCGATCCCGGTTACGGTTTTCCAGAGGATTTCCTTGGGCATCTTCTTCGCCATCGAGCGTGACGCCGGAAATGATGATCAAGCGACTATCGGGCAGGTACGTCGTGTCGAAAGTGCTGCCGTCGTAGGCATTCGGAAGACCACCAACGACATCACCGGTCTGGGCGTCCAGCACTTCGCCACAAATGGCGCCGCCGCCACAGCCGAACCTGTACAGGATGTAATGGCCGGCGAAGTTGACCTTGCCTTGTAGGGCCTTCGCCCGGGTGCTGTCCATGACCGCGTTGCTTTGCTCTTGCTGCACCGGCTCATGGTTGGGGCCGCTGAAAACGGGGGTGACGGCGTAATCCTTGAAGTCGGGATCAGCGGCGAATGCGATGGAAGTGGCAGCTGACAGCAAGCTGCCGAGAACAATCGAAAATCCTTTCACGCTGTAACTCCATCTCTGACATTCATCGTCTGGGTATTCATTCGAAGGCGATGCTGCGCACCGCTGTTTTGATTTGTTCAAATCCTTCGGTGCTGATCGCCAACGGTTTGGCCGAGCCTGATTCCGCCGAGCCGATCAGCACGTCTTTACCCCGCAGCAGGCAAAAAGCGACGCGGGTAATGTGCCGTCGTGACTTGTCGTGGAAGCCGAAGATGAACCCTGAAGAAGCCTCCCCAGCCCATTGCTCGAAGGTGTAGGTGCTCCCGCGACCCGCCAACTCGTTGGGCACCCAACCGTGATCAGTGAGGGTCGCCGGGCACCTTCGGTCGTTGTCATCACGCAGGACTTGCACCGCAAACGCATCGTCTTCCGGAGGTTTCCAGGCGGTGAGGCGGGAAAAGAATTCCGTACTTTCACACATCAAACCAAACCACGGCTGGCTCAGGTTGGAGGGTTTCTCGAAGTGCCAATCGGAGCCACTCGACGTTGGCGCTTGCCACAAGCGAGGCGCGCTGGACGATTTGGGCAACTGTTTGGCTGCCACGAAGACCGGATAGAAATCATCGAACGTCAACCATTGGTCTTGCAGCAGCGGCATTGAGAACCGACATGACTCCATGTCTACAACTGCCGCCGCCGGGCCGTGAAGGACCTGTGACTGACCCATTGAATTGCCGACTATCACGGCATCGGCGGCATGGCCCACCTGAGCAAGCACGAGCAAACCAGACATCAACCCATGGAAGTATCGGGCGTTCACTTCACATCCTTCGAATTCATCAATTCCAGCTCACCATCCCGATACAACACTTCGCACCCGATCCACGCCAGATCCACCTGCGGCATCACCGCCGAAGGCTTGCGCAGTTCCCGCAACAACGTCGAACCATGCGACAACCGCCCGCCCATCCGCGCAATCACCGCCCGCGCGGCCTGATAGTGCGCGTGGCGCCCGGGATCGAGGGTGTCTTCCAGCAAGATGTCTTCGCCAAGAATGCCCCGCACCTGCCCCGGGTAAATCATGAATCCGGTGGCTTGTTCGGCACCTTCGCGGCCGTCCTGCCAGAAGCTGCCGTCGCGCGTGCGGATGTCCGGGTGCGGCGCAAACCAATGTTCGCGATCCGCCAGTGGCATGGCGTGATGCAGGCGGAAGAAGATGCGCATCAGGTTGTCGCGATACCACTCGCGCACTTGCAGGTAGTAACCACGCAGGCCCGGCAGGCCGGTTGAATGAGCGAGGCGAATCAGCCCTGACCATTGCGGGAACGCCTGTAATGGCAACGCGCTCGACGCGGGTCGAGGTGTGGCCGGATCGGTCTCCCACGGCAGTCGATGGGGGCTGTTTTCCAGGTTGTCGTAAGCGGTGGGCGGTCGGCCCAGCCAGTCCCCGCCACTGCTGGCCAGCGCCGTGGCGATGCACAAATTGCCCTGCACCACGAACACATAGAACCGGGTGAACCAGTCGGCCAGTTGCTGACCGTCAGCACCTTGGGCGACGAGGTCGGTCAGCTCCCGGTCGAAGCGCTGCAAGCCGTGCTCAAGGCTCAGCAAATGACCGCGAGCGATACGTTGCATGCGCAAAAACAACGGCAGCGAACGCAACATCCGCAGCGGTCGCCACGGCAGATGCGGAGTCGCGCCGCCGACTTCACCGGCATAGTTGCTGGCGCTGATGCCCCAGTCGGCCAATCGTGCGAGAAACAGGTCGTTGTTGATGTAGGACGCGCCGCCAAATACCGCCGTGAACGGCTCGTTGTCCTGCAACACCCGCGCATCCCAACGGGCCATGATCGCCGGAATGCTCGCGGCGGCCCGGCGCTGGGCGTACTCCACCAGCACGCTGGGTTGCGGCGGCAGGATCTCGGCGATGTTGGCGGCCGTCAGGTGCCGGCGCCAGCCGTAGTCGCTGATCGGCCGGTATTGCAGCAGCCACAGTTGCGTACCGTCCCAGGCCCATTCGACATCGCCCGGCACATAGTGAAACACCCGCAAGACATCCTGGAGAAAGCGCCACAGCACGTCTTCGGTCAACCCATGGGCGGCCGTGAACGTGCCGCTGCGCCAGGCATCGCCGAGCCGCGAAAGCGTCGCTCGTTCCGGGCTGATCTGACCATCGGCAAGGGACTCAAGATGACCTTCAACCCATTCGAGTTCCACCGACAGATGACGCACAAACGCGATGCCCGACACCTGCGGCGTGATGAAGCGCTGCACCACCACTTCCTCGACACCTTCGGTTGTCAGCTCGGCGATACGTGCCGGCACGTTGGCGGCCGGCTCGCGCAGGTAGGTCGTGCTCAAACCGGCATTCGCCGAGTCGGCCTGATCTTCGCCATAACTGGAAGAGCGCACCGCCCAGATCGCCTGTGGTTGGCGGGCGAGGAAGGTCGGTAGTCGCGGGTCGTTGCAATCATTGAGGGTCAGCGCCGCCGGCACCGGTTGCCGGGCCAGTTCCGCCAGACGCAAACGCCCGCCCTTGGTGTGCGCGACAAACCCGCGTTCGCCTGACTCCAGCCACTGCGCAAACTGCGCGGGCGCGTCGATCCACGGGTAATGGCCCCAACCGGGTTGAAGGCTGATGGTCAGATCTGCACGCGCAAGAATCGCTGACCACGCGGCGGCTTGCTCGATGCCGAGCACCTTGTCCTGATCACCCCAGACCAGTTGGACCGGGTCGGTGATCCACTCCAGCAATGGCAGCGCGGTGTCGGCACGGATCAGATCCCAGTGCGGCACAAACGCACGGCAACGCGCATAACCGGCGCCCATGCGCTGGTACTGCGCGGGTGTCCAGGTCTGGTTGGAGAACTTGCGGGCGAACAGCGTGGGTTTGTTCGACAGCAGCCAGTGAATGGACTTGCGGATCGGCAGCGGTGACATCAACGCCGGCAATCGGCGCTGCCACAAAAAGGCGCCCACCGGCGCCAACAGAACACTACGAGAAAAGTACCCGGGCCGACGTTGCAGCGCATGCAGCACCAGCAACGCGTTGACCCCGACGGCCATGATCGCGCTGCCTTTTTGCGTCATCGCCAACAAGGTTTGGGCGTAAGCCGCCAGATCCTCGCAGGGCGGCTGCGGGTTGGCGCCGAAGCCCGGCAGCTCCAGCGGCACCACGTCGTAACGCTGAAAATGCGGCAGCGCGTCATTCCACCAATCGGCGGCGCTGCCGTTGCCGGCCAGCAGGTACATCAGAGGCTTGCTCATGGGCGATCCTCAGGCCAGATCGCGCAGAGCGGCGTCGAGGGTCGGATAGCGAAACTCGTAACCTGCCTCACTCAAACGCCGCGGCACCACACGCTGACCGTCAAAGAACAGCTGAGCCATTTCACCGACCAACGCACGCACGGGCGCTGCAGGAATGTGGAACCACACCGGGCGCTTGAGGACTTTGCCGACGCTCTCGGCGAAGGCCGCCTGACTGACGGTTTCAGGCGCGACCATGTTGTAGGTGCCGCGCAAATTTTCATCGTGGAAGGATCGAGCGATCACCTGAATCACATCGTCGCGATGCACCCAGCTCATGATCTGCTGACCATCACCCATGCGCCCGCCGAAACCCAGGCGAAACGGAATCAGCAACGGCAGCAGCGCACCGCCCGGACCAAACACCACGCCGAGGCGCAGCACCACCTGACGCACGCCAAACTGCGTGGCGGGTTGCGCCGAAGCCTCCCAACGCGCACAGAGCTCGGCCATGAAACCGTCGCCCTTGCTGGCTTGTTCATCGAGGCTTTCGCTGGCATCGCGCACGCCGTAAAAACCGATGGCCGAGGCCTGAATCCACAGCGCCGGTTTGTGCCTGGCGTTTTTCAGCCAGGTCATCAACGCTTCAGTGGTGTTGACCCGACTGGCGAGCAATTGCGCCTGCCGCTCGGGGCTCCAGCGTGGACCGGCGACCGGTGCGCCGGCGAGGTTGATCACTACGTCGAAGGGTTCGTCACGGCCGAGTTCGCTCAACGACCGTACACAGCGGACGCGACCGTCGAACAGGTTCGCCGCTTTCAGCGGATCACGCGCCAACACGCTGACGGTGTGGCCGGCATCGAGTAATTGATTGACTACGGCTTCACCGATAAACCCGGTGCCACCGGTGATCAGCACACGCTTGTAGGCGCCGCCGACAAAGGGGTTGGACTTGCTCACGGTCCTTTCTGGTGGGGATTTTCGACGATCATGGCGCAGCAACCAGACCAGCGGCGGCAACAGCACCAGCAGCGCAAATCCGTCGAGCCACAGATGCGACCAGACCTGTTGTTGCGCTGAAAGCCACATGTCCTGAGGCGCCCATAACAGCACGCCCGCCATCAACCAGCCCCACACACTTGATGATTTCAGGCGATTGCCCAAATGCACCAGCGCGAGCATGTACAGCGAATAACTTTGCAGCGTCGCGCCGAACAGTGCGAGCCACCAGACCTGCAGCTCTTGACCGGCGGCAGGGACCGCATCGGCGCCCCAGAACGCGAGTTCGAGGGTGTGCAAATAGCCGTCGAGTAATCCGGAATGACCGGCCCAGGTCAGCGTGAGACCGGCGAGCACATGCACGATTGCCGCGGCGTACAGCCAAAGCACCATCACGGGGCGAAGAGAGAAAGAGGGGGCTGGCATTCCGTGTCCTGAGCGCGTTCCTTGAGGGCGGGGAGTTTAAAGGAGACAGGAAGAATACAACCCGTCTCCTTCCAACTTACTTCAATGCTTTGATGGTTGGATCTTGATAGCTTGAGTCAATTTTAATACCCGCCTTTTCCGCCTTGTCTTCTCGGGACTTCCGAATAGCAGCATATTCTTTCATCTTGGCTGGCAGCAGCTCTTTCCAACGCTTTTTATCTTCAGCCTCGGTGAAAGCAGCACTCCAGTATTCACGCTCGGTGGTGAAGCTCAAACTTACCAAATACGTTCCGCGCTCATCAGGAGCAGCATCAGAGTCTCGCCGCCATGCTTGCAACGTAAGATGATTGCCATCCTTATAAAAATGCCAATTGTAGAATTTACCGACTTTCAACCATCGCTCATGATCCAGATTATAGTTCGGATCCAGCCACGGATGACTTAATACGCTATCACCCATGACTTCATCAGCTGAATTAATCTTGCCAATTTGACTACCGGAAATTCTAGGATCAGAAGGTGCGTAATAGTGTACCCAGCCCGCCTTCTTTATATCTTTTATGAGATCGTATAGAAACGCTCGATACTCATCATGCTTGCTTCCATCCGGGAGACTCCGAACTGATAAGTCGAGGTTCTCCACAGTAGTGCCTACCTCACCATCTACTGCAGTACTGACACTCGCAACCTGGTCTAGACGCAGAGATTTATTCACCTCGACTGATGGAAGGTCTTCATCACCGAATGACTTTTTAACTTTATACCAGCACATATCCACATCAGAAATGCACTCTTTTGAAAAAGACACAGGAGAACTAGAAAGTAGATTGCTTATCTCCTCACCAATCTCAACACTGATTAACTGGGTTTTGTTTGCCATGGAAACAGTCCCTACTTTGTCTGAGTCACCGCATGCAGCGAGCAATAAAAAAATCAACAACCCGTAAAATTTCATTTTCGGCTTTTCCAGGTAGAAATCGTCTCTATTTGCTGCTCCATATAATCTTTCTTTTGCCCCATCATTTTATGGTATTGCTTTGCAATTTCCAGAATAAACTCCATTCGATCAGATTCGTTAAACAAGTCCCCTTTAGTCATCTGAACCCGCAACTCCTTATTGTTTACATCACAGGCAGAACTGAAAGAAGCAACCCGCAACGGTACAAACGGCGCACCCTCAGCGGCAGCTTGTGTCTGCAGAACTTTCTGAAACAAAAAGCCGTTATAGATAAGCGGTTGAAGAATTCTTCTTTGTTCATGATCAGCAATTGCCAATAGTGATTGCTGTTGAATATTTCGTTTCGCAACCGGATCAGATGTCGTCTCGGATTTTTTTATGAGGTTGAAGCCTGCAGTGATGTCAGGAGTCAGTCCCAGATTTTTCAGAACAGGTAGTGCTTTATCCGCCCAAGGCAACTCATCGATATTCATCTGAACTTGCGCATCGCAGCTCTTCGCGTTTCGCTTCGGGGCACAGTCATTAAATTGCTCCGGATATTTTTTATAGAACCAATGCCAGACAAAAATATCCTGAAACAGCCAAAAGTTGCCCATGCCGAGGCCATTTTTGCCTATTTTGTAGGGGATCTGAAATGGCAACGGCACTATGCCTGTCAGGTACGGTTCCGAAGGAATGTAATCGAGACCACACATGACTTGCTTGCTCGCGAAAGCTGCCAATCCCATCCAGTAAAAGCGTCCCTTCAAGTCAGGTTTGCCGTCCTCACCACGCTCTAGATAAAACTCAGCATAGGCTGCTGCAATGCGCGCGGCTCGCGCGCTGAAGTCACCCACCAATACCATTTTGCTCGACGAAGAAAACCAGCTCTTTTCTGAGACACTCAGTCGGCTGATAGCCTCTTGCTGCCCCATCGTCCATAGCTTGTCGCATTTCAACGTGATGTCTTGAACGGAGCAGCTTTGGTTATTGGTTTTGAATGTAGCAACGGGTGCGCTCATTTATTTCTACTCGCTTCGTAATCGTCGGAGCCTTCCGGCACGATGAGTTCGTCCCACATCAGATGGACCTCAGCGGTTTCCTCGCTGTCAGTCACCACACGCGGATGCAGACCATCTGCGTTGCTTTTGGAGATTTTAGGAGCGACCGACGAAGGGACAATAATCGCTGCCTTCACAGACTTTATGGGTTGACCGAGCCCGGTCACAAAACGGATTTGTTCGTCATACTTCGGACTATTGGCAGTACCAGACTTCAGTGTGTTCCCCGCCCTAGCCTGATCCGCAATCAGCGGAATGACCGGTGCCAGAATGCCAATCCCCGTACCGCTTCCCGCCGAGCCTCCGGCATTGATCTTCACCACCGGTCCAACCACCGTCACACCACCGCCATCGAGCTTGATAAAGCTCCCACCGCCCAGAATGGTCAGTTCGGTGCCAGCCTCAATCACCATCTTGTCGCCAGACTTCAGGTGGATCTCTTTCCCCACACTGGTCAACTGGGCGGTACCGAGCTTGATGTGCTGGCTTTCTCCTACCGTCAGGTGATCGTCGGCTTTCGCTTCGATCTTGCGGTCGCTTATGGTGGTGCGGTGTTCTTCTGCCTTGAGCTCGGTGTAGCTGTTCTTCACCACCGTGTCGTGACGTTCATTCCCGACGCGAATCTTCTGGTCGTGCTCAACGTTTTCATCCCAGTCCCGCTGGGCGTGGATGAATATCTGTTCGGCGCCTTTTTTGTCTTCGATGCGCAGTTCGTTGTAGCCACCGCCGCCCGGGGAGCTGAGGGTTTTGAAGACGCTGCGGGTTTTGTTTGCCGGCAAGGCGTACGGCACCGGGTTTTCCTTGTGGTACAGGCAGCCGGTGACCAGCGGTTGATCGGGGTCGCCTTCGAGGAAGGTGACGAGGACTTCCATGCCGATGCGCGGGATGGAGATGGCGCCGTAGCGGTCGCCGGCCCAGGAGCTGGAGACGCGCAGCCAGCAGCTGGTTTTGTCGTCGGCCAGGCCTTCGCGGTCCCAGTGGAATTGCACTTTGATGCGGCCGTATTGGTCGCAGTGGATTTCTTCGCCTTTGGGGCCGGTGACCATCGCGGTCTGGCTGCCGAGCACGCGGGGTTTCGGGTGTTCGAGCGCGGGGCGGTAGAACACGTCCCACGGGGTGGCGAGGAAGCGGTTGCGGTAGCCCTGGTGGAAGTCGTCCTTGTTGTCGGTGGTGTCGCTGGTCACCGATTCTTCGAGGACTTGCGGCTGTTTGCCTTCGTGGAAAATTTCGGTGAGCAGCCACAGGTCGTTCCACTCGCTGCGCGGGTGGTCGGACATTTCCATGAAGTGGCCGCTGACGAGTCTGGTCTGGTCACCGCGACCTTCGGCCTGGCGGTAGTCGGCACGGTGGCGTTCGAGGGCGCGCTGGCTGAGGAACTTGCCGCGCGCGCGGTCGATGAAACGGCCGGGGTAGTCGTAGTCTTCGAGATCCGGTTCAGTGCTCTCGCCGTCCGGTTTGTACGCCGCCTCCATTTGCAGGCGCGGTTTCTCGAAATCGTAGTCGCGGCGGGTGGTGCGGCTGGTGCGGGTTTCCAGACGCAGCTTGAAGCCTTTGATCACCGGTTCTTCGGCGACCATGCCGCTGCCCTGTACATACGCGGTCGGTTGTCCGAGGTTGGGGAACACGGTCTGGTCATCGCCGAACACCAGCAGATGACCTTTCTTGCTGTGCTGGAAGTGGTAGTGAATCCCCTCTTCTTCGCACAGGCGCTGGACGAAGTGCAGATCGGTTTCGTCGTACTGCACGCAGTAGTCGCGGTCCGGGCACGGCTGGCTCAACTGAAAGCTGTAGGCGTTGCCCTTGATGCCGTGCTCGTCGAGGATCAGTGCGATGATTTTCGGCGCCGACATCTGCTGGTAGATGCGCTGGTTGGTGCGGTGATGCAGGTATTGCAGCTGCGGCACCAGCGAAACCTTGTAGCGGGTCAGGCGCTTGCCGGCATCGCCCTGGGCCACGCGGTAGATCTGGCCGTGGATGCCCGAGCTTTGCGGATCGAGGGCGAGGAAGGCCTGTTTGTGCAGGAGCTTTTCCAGGTCCAGATCCGGGTTTTCGCTGACCAGTTCCAGGTCGAAACGGAACGGCTGGCTGATGCCTTCGGTGCCGGTGAACGACAGGACTAGCAGGTCGCCTACATAATCTTCAACGGTCAGGCTGAAGTGCGTTTCGTTAGCTGGGTTGAACATAAAGTGCTCCCTGTTCGAATGTCATCCGTTACGCCCGCAGTCGCAAACGCTGCAGCCAGGACGAAGTGGCGCCCAAGGCGTCACGCAATTGGTCGGCAGTGATGGTGCGCTCTGCCGCGTCAAAGGCCAGCGCGGTGCGCAGCGCGGGCCAGCAGTGTGTCGGTAGATTTGCCGGGGCTTGCAGCTCGCGCTCCAGGTGTTCGTCACGGGCCTGGGTCGAGGGCAAGCGGCGGAACGGGTGTTTGCCGCCCGCCAGTTCATAGATCACGCAGGCCACGCCGTACACGTCCGCGCTGGCCGACAGCGGTTGGCCCTCAAGCAGTTCGGGGGCGGCGTAGCCCGGTGTCCAGGCGTTGAAGCGCTCGCGGCTCAGGTGCGGCAGGCCGGGCAGGATGCCCTCCTCGGCTTGCCCGAGACCGAAGTCGAACAGGCGCACGCCGTCTTCGCTGAGCATGACGTTGCTCGGCTTCATGTCACCGTGCAGCACGCCGCGACGGTGGGCGTAGGCCAGCGCGTCGAGCAGCGGCAGCGCGATGTCGCGCAGTTCTTTCCACGGCAGGCCCAGCGGCCGCTCGCAGAGCAGTTTGTCCAGGGTCAGGCCACGCATGAGTTCCATGGTGATGAAGGCCCGCTGGCAATCGGTGTCCACTTCGAACGTGTGCGGTCGCAGCACGTTGTCGTGGCGCAGGCGTCGGGTCAGGGCAAACTCGCTGTAGAGCAAGGCACTGGCGTCCGGCGACTCGGCAAATTCTTCGCTGAGGATTTTCAGCGCAATGTAAGGATCGGGATCGCCGAACTGCTCGTGCAGCAGATCCCGGGCCCGGTAAACCGCTCCCATGCCACCGGCCCCGAGCAGACGCTCGAGGTGGTAGCGGCCTGCCAGAACATCCGGCAGTGCGCCGACGCTGGCCTTGGTCGGCGCCAGCGCGGGTTCGGCATTATGTTGCTTGGCGAAGGCGAAATAAGTCAGGTTGTTGGCCTGCTCTTCGCTCATCAGCAAGTCGTCGACTGAGGATTCGATTTCAGTCATTGGCGGATCACCACGGCCGTCAGGTTGTCGCGAGCGGCACCCCGCAGGGCGCCGTCGAACAGACGTTCCAGCGCCACGTGTGGCGCCGCCAGGCTGAGAGCATTGCCGAGGGCATCGCTGCTCAGGCCTTGATACAAACCATCGCTGCACAGCAAGAACACATCACCGGGATAGACCTCGAGTTCCAGCACATCCAGGGTCAACTGTTCCGCCGCGCCGACCGCCCGGGTCAGGGCCTGGGCCGCCGGGTGCGCCGCTGCCTGTTCGACGCTCATCTGCTGTTCGTCGATCAGTTGTTGCTGCAGCGAGTGATCCTTCGACAGCTGATATAACCGCTGCCCGCGCCACATGTAGCAACGGCTGTCGCCGGCCCAGATGCAGGCCGCGCGATTGCCGTCCACCAGCAGCGCCACGACGGTGCTGCCCATGATGCTGTCGTGGCGCCCGGCGGTGACGGTCAACTCCTGCCCCAGGCGCCGGTTCAGCCAGTGCAGGCACTGGCGGATGGCTTTGAGGCGTTCGTCGAAATCTTCGTGCTGCGGCAGTTCAGCCAGGCTGGCGACGATCAACTGGCTGGCGATGTCGCCACCCTGATGACCGCCCATGCCGTCCGCGACCACCCACAGCCCATGCTGCGGGGTGTCGAGGAAGGCATCTTCGTTGCGCGACCGCACCTTGCCCGGGTCGGTTCGCGCCGCGCTGCGCCAGGGACTGGCCACCAGCATCAGAGCTGCACCGGCATACGGAAGGTACGCATTACGCCCATGTCGAACGGGTTCGGCGTGCGCTGGCTGGTCAGCAGGTAGTTGGCGCGCAGGCCACCCACATCGGCTTTCAGCACCAGCACGTCGCGACCGGTCAGGTACTCCGTCTGCATCAGGTCGAACAGACGGAACAGCGACCACGGGCCGGAGTTCTTCTCGATGCCGATCGGGCGCCCGGCCATCTTGTCCATGACCAGGCTGGTGCGACCGTCTTCAGCATCGGTCGGCCACTTGAAGGTCATGGGCAGGATCGGACCGTGGCGGTATTCCATGGTCTTGTCACCGAACTTGAACTCGGAACGGCTGACGGCCGGATCGAGGGTGTACGGCTCCAGCTTGAACTGCACGGTCGGCTCGGCCGGATTGATCGAGAAGAAGCTCTGACGGATGTTCAGGGCCGCCGCCATCTGGTCGAGGAAGACCTTGGACACCGGCAGGCTGCGACCGTCGATGCTGCGCATCCGGTAGTTGCCCGGATCACCGCTGACGAACGGACGCATGTAGCTGTCGAAGAAGCGGTCGATGGTGCCTTGAGCCCGGAAGAACTCGCGGAAATCGCTGATCGCCACATCGCTGGTGCTCGAGGCGCTGAACGGGTAACGCTTGTTGATCGTCTTGCCATACACGCTGTACAGCTCGTTCTGATAACGGCCGTTCAGGTACTGGTAGGCATCGTTGAGCACCAGGCGCCACGAGTCCTCAGCCAGCACGTTGAACCACACGCTCAACGGACGCGGCAGACGACCCGATGCATTGCGCAGGTTGGTCAGCGCATCACGCTGGCCGCTCATGCGGGTCTTGGCCAGTTCGAACGCGGCCTGCTCCGGCGTGCTGGAACGGGCGAGGCCCGCCAGTTGCAGTTGCAGGTCGTTGAGCGCGGTGAAGGCCGGGGTCAGGTCAGCGGCCGGGCCGTTGTTGTCGTCGAGCAATTTGTGCAGCGGCTCGAAGCGACGTTGCAGGGACTTCTTGGCGGTGTCCGGCAGGTTTTTCGCTACGTTCATCGCCGAAGCCTTGTCGGCGACAGCGGAAGCGAGTTTGCCGACCTTGCCCAGCTTGCCCTTCTGCCCCGCCAGCGCATCGGCAGCGTCACCGGCTTCGTCCACCGGCTCAGGAGCAGCCGGGAAACGGGTGTTCTCGCGCACTTCGGTCAGCAGCGCCAGCACCGGCGAGTTGGCCGAGGTCAGGCCCGCCAGTTGCTCGGCGCCTTCACCGGCATCGCTGATCGGCGGCAGCGCCACCTGGCCAACGGCCTCGCTCCAGTAGTTGGCATAGTCGCGGAAGTACAGTTGCTCCAGCTCGACCATCAGGCGACGCAAGTCCATGTCGCTGATGCCGGCGCCTTCGCCCAGCACCCAGTTGTCACGCAGGATGTCGGTCACCAGCGACGCGCCTTGTACCGAGAAATACTGCTGATAACCGGTCTGGGTGTAGAAGCCCGGGATCACGTATTCGGTACCGATGAACAGCGAGCCTTGCGGCCCGAGGTGCTGGCTGAAACGGTAATCCGGCAGGTTGCGCGCCTGCTCGCGGAGCATGCGGTAAACCACGGTCGCCAGCGATTCGCTGCGCAGCACCTGACGCGCCTGGGTCACCAGTTGCTCGTTGAGCGGGTAGATAAACGGCTGCTGCAGCAGACGCTCAAGGTGCGTGTTCAGACCGTTCTGCACCGCAGTGTTGCCGGTGTAGCGCTGCGACCAGTCAGCCGCGATCCAGTCCTTGAGCCATGCCGCGTCACGACGATCCTTCATGTTCAGCATCAGGTACGCACGCAGGCTGTTGATCAGCTTTTCGCGGTCCTTCATGTTGGCGCGGATCTGGCCTTCAAGCATCGTCGCGACGCGTGGCAGCAGTTGCTTTTCAAGCTCGCGCTCGTAAGCCTCCTTGACCACCGGATTGACGTCTTGGCCCTGATACAGCCCCATCCGTTCGTGGTACGCCGCGTCGCCTTTTTTCGGGAACACCTGGGTGGCAGCGTAGCTGGTGTCGAGGGTTTTCAGCGCGCCCATCGCGTCATCGCGCGGCGACAGTGCCGTGCGTTGCTGGGTCCAGTTCTGCGCCAGGTTGCGCAGGTTTTCCAGACGCTCGTAGTTGGCCGAGAATCCACCGGCCCAGAGCATGCCGAACAGAACCAGAGCACCCAGCGCGCCGACGTACAACGCACGCTGGCCCCAGTGGATGCGGCTGCGTTCGCGCTTGTCCAGACCGGCCAGATCGGCCTCCGGGAAAATCACCCGGCTGAGCAAATGATGGATGAAACGCGAACGACCGCTGCGCAGTGTCGGCAACACGCCGGCGCTCATGCCCAGACTCGCGCCGATGCCGGCGGTGGTCGAATCCATTTCCTGAGTCAGGTGCGGTGCGCTGGTCAGGTAGAAACCACGCAGTTGTGTCGCACGCTGGTAGCGGTTGCCGGTGAACGCCATATCGACGAGCAGGCACAGACGCTCGCCGATCTGGCCCATCTGGTGCGGGAAGTCGAGGATGCGGCCACGGCGCTGGGTGTCGCGCTCGGAGTGCATGCGCATGATCACCTGGCTGTTGAGGCGACGCAGCAGCTCTTCGAACTCGTTGCGCAGTACCGTCACGTCGGTGCCGACCTGATCCTTGCGGAAACTGGTACCCAGCACCTGATCGCTTTCTTCGCGGGTCAGTTGATCGAAGAACTCGTCGAAGCCCAGCAGCTTGTCGGCCTTGCTCAGCACCAGATACACCGGCACATCGACGTGCAGCTTCTGATAGACGTCTTGCAGACGCGCACGCACCTGGCGGGCCAGGGTTTCGATGTCCTGTTCGCTGCCACCGGTCAGGGTTTCCACCGGAATGGTCACCAGCACGCCGTTCAGCGGACGACCGCGACGACGCTTGCGCAACAGTTCCAGCAAGGTGGTCCAGGCGCTGCCGTCGACTTCCGCATCCGGCTGGGTCAGGTAGCGGCCGGCGGTGTCGATCAGCACACCGTGGTCGGCGAAGTACCAGTCGCAATGACGGGTGCCGTGAGTGTCGCGGGTCAGCTTGCGGTCGATCTTGTTGATCGGGAATTCCAGCCCGGAGAAGTCCAGCAGGCTGGTCTTGCCGCTGGCCTGCGGGCCGATCAGCAAGTACCACGGCAAGTCATTGCGCCAGCGCTCGCTGCGGCCGCGGTACAGGCTCGAAGTCTTGAGGGTTTTCAGGGCGTCCTTGAAACGCTCTTTCAACTCTTTCTGCTCTTCGTCGATCAACTCTTCGCGGCGGATACGGTCCTGGCCGTCTTCGGTTTCTTCGACGGCTTTCTTGCGGATCCCGGCGCGCCAGCTGACGAAGACCATGGTCAGGCCCCAGATCAGGAACAGCACGCTGATGGTCAGCAGACGCGAGGTCGCGCTTTCCCAGAACTTGTAGTCATCCACTGCCAACAACGGGCCGACGAACCACACCAGCAGCGCCACGAACAGCACCAGCAGCAAGGTCCAGACCCAGGTCTGGCGCAGGAAGGCGCCGACTTTCTTGAAAAACTTTTTCATCACACGTCCCTGTTTACGGCTGCGACTGCGGCTGGGCCGCGGCCGGATCAAGCGGCTGATAAGGTTGCAGAACGGTGTCGCGCTGCTCGCCCAAGACCCAGGCGAAGCCCGAATACATCATCACCAGACAGACGAAAGTGAACAGCACCACCATCCACGCCGGCACGATGCGCACCAGATTGCGGCGCTGATCGTTGAGGCCTTCCCACTGCGGCGACAATTCGCGCGGCACATCGCCACGCAACTGACGGATCTGCCGGTACAGGGCGTCGCGGATGCCTTCGAGTTCCAGCATGCCGCGCGCCTGCACGCGGTACTTGCCCTCGAAACCGAGGGACAGGCACAGGTACATCAGCTCCAGCATCGGCAGGTGCTTGACCGGGTTTTTCGACAGCCGATCGAGCAGCTGGAAGAACTTCTCGCCACCGAAGGTTTCGTTGTGGAAGCTGCTGAGCAGGCTCATCTGCGACCACTCGCTCTCGTTGCCCCACGGCGTGGTCACGACGGCTTCGTCGACCACGGTGCAGAGCACGTAACGGGCGGCCATCACCTGGCTGCTTTCGGCGCCGTTGTGCAGGGCGCGCACTTCGAACAGCTTGAGCCCGGCGGTCAGGCGCTCGTTGAGCGCGTAGAGGTCTTCGCGGGTTTCGCTGTGTTTGAGGCGCACCACTTCCGACAGCAGCTCGGACGACGCGGCCACCAGCGAATTGAGGCTGATATTGAAGGCCTCCGCCGGGCGCAGGCGCGCGGCGTAGATCATCCGTTCTTCCAGTTGTTCGAAGCGCGGCGGCGCGGCGAAGTCGGTCAGCGGACTCGCCGCAGGGCCATGGCCCTGACGGTCGAGCAGGACGGTTTTGTCGTCCTGGTTGTGTTCCATGTCCTTGATCATGTCGGTCAGTTCCTGATGGCCCAGAATTTCAGTTCAAGCTCGGCGAATTCGCCGGACACGTGGAACGCGAAGCCGCCGGAGCGCTCGAGTTGTGCCAGGTCTTCGGAACTGAGTTCGAGGATGAAATAGGTTTTGTTGGAGTGGAACGCGATCTGCCGCGGGGCCACCGGCAACGGTTTGACCTTGATCCCCGGCAGGTGCAGGTTGACCAGTTGGCGGATGCGCTCCACCGGGCCGACCTTGAGGTGCGCAGGCAAGCGGTTGCGCAGTTCTTCGGAGTCGCAGTTGGCACTGGCTGCCAGCACGAACGACGCCGAGCCCAGCAGTTTGTGGTCGTGCAGCGGCGACACGATGATCCCGTACTGACGCGCTTGCAGGATCAGTTCGATGGCGTGCTGTTCCAGCACCATCGACAGCACCTGACGGATCGACTCCATCAGTTTGCGGAAGCTCGCGCCCTGGTCGGCGTGGGAGTAGCGGCTGTCCAGACGCGGGCGTTTGCTGTCGCTGGAGAACGTCGCCAGATCGCCGAGCATGGTCAGCAGCGTGCGGTACAACTCTTCCGGGTGAACCTGCTCCAGGCCCAGGTAGTGGCGCAGCAGCAGTTCGGTGCGGTTGATCAGTTGCAGCATCATGAAGTCGCCGATTTCCGCGCCGCCGACCTTGCCGTTCGAACGAATGCGCTCGGCAATGGTGTCGCCCCGGTGGCCGAGCATGCTGATCACTTCTTTCAGGCACGACAGCAGGTAGCTGGAGGCGTGGGCCTGAATGTAGGTCGGCACGAAATCCGGATCGAGGCTGATCACGCCGTCCGGCGTGGTGTCGAGCACATCGCAGATCTTCAGCTTCACGTAAGCCTGGTCACTCTGCTGCTCGCCGAGCAACAGCTTGAAGTCCGGGCGGCCGCAACTGACCTGGCTGGCGGAATCATCACCGGCGTTGGAGTCGGCGACTTCGGCGTCATATGCGGTGTAGCGCGCCAGCACATCGGACTGCTCCGGGCGCCGGGCCTCGATGTGGTTACCGGTGACCAGCGGCAGCGCCAGGTAGATCGGCATGTTGCCGGTGTTCGGCGGTACGTCCAGCGCCAGCGGCTCGGTGTTGCCACCGAGTTCGAACAGGCTGCCGTCCGGCAGGATCCCCGAGGCTTCACTGATCACCAGTTTGCCCATGTTGAGGAACTGCAGGTCGATCTCCAGATTCAGGAAACCCCAGGTGTAGCCGCCCAGCAACTGGGTGCGGGTCTTCATCTGGTGATCGTAGTAGCGGTCGTTGTGCTGGAAGTGCTGCGGGCGCAGCAGCATGCCTTCCTGCCAGATGACTTTATGGGTATTCATGGTCAGTCATCCGCCTTGGCGAGCACTTCGTTGGTCTTGCGGATACCGGCCTGATCCAGGGTCAGATCGGCTTCGGTGACTTCCAGCGGTGTGATCGGGAACGTGTGGCGCCATTTGGTTTCCGGCAGGTCACGGTACGCGGCGAGGATGCCGATGAAGCGGCTGCCCTCCTCCACACTGAGTTTCAGCTCCACGGTTTCACCCGGGCGCAGTTCGAGTTCTTCGCTGGCCACCAGATCCGGGTTGAGGGATTCCTTCGCGCGCTCGTAGAGGCTGAAGAAATCGGCGTTCTCGAACGTCACCGGGTGCTTGAGTTCGAACAGGCGCACCACGATCGGCGACGGACGACCGTTGAGGTCCGGGTTCAATTGATCGCTGCCGGTCAGCTTCAGGTTGATCTTGGTCACTTTCGAATACGGCGACAGCGACGAGCAACCGGCGAGCAGCACCAACAGGGTGAGCGCGGTCAGCGTCTTGAAAAAAGCGGTCGAGCGGCGAGACATGCGCATCATCCTTGGTGGTCGGTGTGGAGGGTGGAGATCAGGCGGATCTGTTCTTCGTAGGCCTGGGCGAAGTCGCGGGCCAGCAGGCGCTCGCTCCAGTCGTCGTCCTGACGCAGCGCGTGGTGGTAACGGTTGAACGCTCTCCAGCGCCCGCCAGCGGTGGCGAGCAACGGCTTGTTGTCGCGCTCGAAACGCAGGGTCAACTGCTCCGGCGAGAAGTGCTCCAGAGTGCCGCGTACCGCCGCGCGGCTGGCGGTCAGCAGCGCCACCTGATGCGCCTGCAAATCGCGGAACGCGCGGGAAATCGCCTGCTCGGCCGGCAAGTGGCCCGGTTTGTTCGGCTGCAACAGGATGTCCAGCGCTTCGCTCGGGTCGACGGCGAATTTCAGCGGATTCTTGTTGGTGCCTTGCACGGTGGTCTGGGCTAGACGCAGCTCGTTCTTCAGCTCGGAACGGGTGCGCAGGCTCTGTTGCAGACCGCCGATACTCTGGCGCAGCAGACGAGCAGCGTTCAGCGCAAGAGCTTCACGCTCGTCGTGGCTGAGGTTCTTCACGTTCACGCCGAGGGCCGCGCCGAATTTGTCCCAGAAGGTTTCGCTCTGGCGCTCGACTGCTTTCGGTGCCGGTGCAGGCTCAGGCTTGGGCTCGACGATCAGCTCCGGCACCATCAGGCTTTCCATGTCGATACGCGCATAGTCGGCGCGCTGACGGGAGTCTTCAGGGTCGGTCACCGGTGCGAGCATTTCCTCGAACTCCGAGTACACGCGCTCTTGCTGCTCCAGCGACTTCAGCGGATCGAGGTCGAGAAACGCATCGTCCGGAATGATGCTGCCGGCGGCGCGTGGCAGGCCGACTTCACCGTCGAAGGTCGCCGGGTCGCGCACCAGGCGCGCGCGAATCTCGAAGTCGCCCAGCACGTAGGTGCTGCCGTGCTCGATGCGCACCGGTTCGCCCTTGTGCAGGCGTGCGCCGCTGTCGCCGTCCTGAACACCGTTGCTGCTGGTGTCGGTCAGGAAAAACGTACCCTCGCGATAGCTGACGATCGCGTGGTGGTTGGACAAGTGACGCTTGCGGTCAGGGATGATCCAATCGCAGTCCTCGCCCCGCCCGATCACGCCACCGGCCTGTTTGAAGGTCCGCTGGCACAGCTCGGTGGGCACGAACTGCTTGGTGTTCAGCATTTCGAAAACCAATTCCATGTTTGATGCTCCTTGCGGTCACTTGCCGCGATTGACCGCCTGCGGATCACCCAGCGGGCGGTAATCGTTATCGTTGAATTTGTAATTGCCGCTGCAACCGCCGAGGCCGCATAGAACGACGAGGGTCAGCAGGACAGCGTGCCAGTGACGAACAGACATCAGAGGGTCTCCAGGTGTAGACAAAGCACAAAGCGCCGACCCTTGCGGGCGGCGCTGAAATAGGTGTTCGAGGTGAATCCGACGGACTTTCGCCTACCCATCGAAATCACCCAGATTGATGTTCAAGCGGCCGAGCCGGTACAGCAGCGTGCGGCGCGGCAAGCCCAGTTCCCGGGCGGCGAGCGTCTGGTTGCCGTCGTTCTTGCGCAGGCAATCGAGCAACAGATTGCGTTCGACCGCTTCCAGTCGTTCGCGCAGATTGAGGCCGCAGTGGTCTTCCGGCGCTGGCGCCGATTCCAGGCGCAGCGAGAAATGTTCGGCCAGCAACTCGCCGCCCTCGCACAACAGCACCGCGCGTTCGACCAGACCTTTGAGTTCACGCACGTTGCCGGGGAAGGTGTAACCGGACAGGTGTTCCAGCGCTGCGTCCGACCAGCGCACCGGATCACGTTGCAGGAAAGTGCAGGCCTTGTCGGCGAAGTGTTTGGCGAGGTCGAGGATGTCGCCTTCACGCTGGCGCAGGGCCGGCAGTTCGATCGGAAATTGTGCGAGACGGTAGTACAGGTCTTCGCGGAATTTGCCTTCGCTGACCAGCACCGACAAATCGCGGTGCGTCGCGGCGATGATGCGCACGTCGATCTTGTGGGTGTCGTTGGAACCCAGCGGACGGATCTCGCCTTCCTGCAAAACACGCAGCAACTTGGCTTGCAGCGACATCGGCATGTCACCGATTTCGTCGAGCAACAGAGTGCCGCCGTTGGCCGCATCGAACAGCCCGGCGCGGTCGCGATCGGCGCCGGTGAACGCACCTTTGCGGTAGCCGAACAGCTCACTTTCCAGCAGGTTTTCCGGGAACGCCGCGCAGTTCTGTACGATGAACGCCTGGGACCGGCGCGGGCCGCAATCGTGGATCGCCCGCGCGACCACTTCCTTGCCGGTACCGGTCTCGCCACGCAACAGCACGGTGTACGGGCTGTGCAGGACTTTGCTGATCAGCGAGTAGGTCTGGCGCATCGCCGCGCTCTTGCCGATCAAGCCGTAGCCGCTGGCACTCGGCAGACTGCGCACGACCGGTGCGGCCGCATCCACTGGCTGGCGCAGACGTTGCAGCAGATGCAGTTGACCAAGCACGAACGAGCCGAGCTGGCCAAGGGAATCGGCGAAGCCTTGCAGGTCGATGTGGCGACGACTGGCGCACAGCAACAGGCCTTCGACGGCCTTCTGCTGATTGACCAGCGGCACGCACAACAGCGACTGCCACGGCGTGGACGACGCCGGCAGAAAACTGGTTTCGTGCAGGCTGCCGCCCAGGTCGTCGAAGCTCACCACGCGGTTCTGGCACAGGGCGAACTGCAACAGTTGCTCGCCGTTGTAATCCGCCGGCAGGCTCGCCGCGCTGCGCGGTTGCAGCACGCCGTCGAGGCATTCGGCGTTCATCCCCAGCGACGTATGCGTGGCGTCCAGCAAGTACAGCTGCGTCAGTTCGCAACCGCTCAGCCCGGCCAGGCCGCGCACGAAGTCACCCAGCAGCGCAGCACCGTCCGCCGCGCGCGACAGGCTGGCGAACTGCGCCAGCAAGGCTTCGGCATAGAGCAGTGGCTGCGGCACTTGGGTGAACATCACACTCACCTCAGGCGAACTCGCAGGTCACGCTGGCTTCACCGTCAAGCGTCGCATGCACGCGCTTGAGGCTTTCACCGGTGGCCATGGCGTCGAGCAAACGGTCGGCCACCAGCGGCAGCACGTGCTGGTCGAGCAAATGGTCGATCAGGCGCGCACCGCTTTCGCTTTGAGTGCAGCGCTCGGACAGGTGATCGACGAGGTTCTGGCACCAGGTGAAATCCAGCTGTCGACGGTTCAGACGCTCGCCCAGACGACCGAGCTTGATCTCGATCAGCTCGCGCAGCACCGGGCCGCCGACCGGGTAGTACGGCACCACTTTCATCCGCGCCAGCAGCGCCGGTTTGAAGTGTTTGCTGAGCACCGGGCGAATGGTTTCTTCCAGCACTTCGGCGGTCGGACGCGCACCGTCTTCGCAGAGGTCGCTGATCTTGTCGCTGCCCAGGTTCGAGGTCATCAGGATCAACGTATTACGGAAGTCGATCTCGCGCCCTTCGCCGTCGTTGGCCACGCCTTTGTCGAAGATTTGGTAGAACAGGTTAAGCACGTCCGGGTCGGCCTTCTCGACTTCATCGAGCAGCACCACCGAGTACGGCTTCTGGCGCACGGCTTCGGTGAGCATGCCGCCTTCGCCGTAACCGACGTAGCCTGGTGGTGCACCGATCAGGCGGGAAACGGTGTGCTTCTCCTGGAACTCGGACATGTTGATGGTGGTGATGAAGCGGTCGCCGCCGTACAGCAGGTCGGCGAGCGCCAGCGCGGTTTCGGTCTTGCCGACGCCGCTCGGGCCGACCAGCAGGAACACGCCGACCGGTGCGTCAGGCTTGTTCAGGCCGGCAGCGGTGGCGCGCATCGAGCGATCCAGGGCGTGCACGGCTTGTTCCTGACCCCGGATGCGGGTGCGCAGGTCGGTGGCGAAGCTCGCGACCTTGGCGTTGTGCTCTCGGGCCAGTTGCGCCAGCGGCACACCGGTCCAGGCGCTGATCACTTCGGCCACCAGACGCGGGCAGACTTCGAAGCTGACCAGGCGCTCCTTGACCTGAGCGGCGGTCAGCGCGCTGTGGGTTTGGTTGAGTTGTGCTTCCAGCGCTTCGACACTAAGAGCTTCGTCAACTTCGGCGGCGTGGGTTTCGATCACCGTGCCTTCGGCGTCTTCTTCAACAGTCACTGTCGGCTCGACCGCAGCGGCTTCACGGGCCTTGGCCAGTTGCTGGCGCAGTTCCAGCAGGCGCTCGGCCAGTTGTTTCTGCTCGGTCCACAGGGTTTCCAGTGCGACCATTTCGGCTTCGGCTTCGTCCAGACGCGCTTCCAGTGCCTCCAGCGCTTCGTGATCGATCAGCAGACCGGCTTCGGCATCGCGGCGCAGGGCCTGACGCTGACGGCCACCTTCAGCCAGTTCGCCGCGCAGGCGTTCCAGGCTTTCCGGGGCAGCGGCGAGGCTGATGCGAACGCGGGCGCACGCGGTGTCGAGAACGTCGACGGCTTTGTCCGGCAGCTGGCGACCGGCCAGATAGCGGGCGGACAACTCAGCGGCGGACACCACCGCGTCATCGCGCAGGTAGATGCCATGACTCTTCTCGTAGACCTGAGCCAGGCCACGCAGGATGGTCACCGCTTCGCTCACGGTCGGTTCGTGCAACTGAACCGGCTGGAAACGACGGGCCAGCGCCGGGTCTTTCTCGAAGTATTTCTTGTACTCGGCCCAGGTGGTCGCGGCGATGGTGCGCAGTTCACCGCGAGCCAGTGCCGGTTTTAGCAGGTTGGCCGCATCGGAACCGCCGGCATTACCGCCCGCGCCGATCAGGGTGTGGGCTTCGTCGATGAACAGGATGATCGGTTTCGGCGAGGCTTTGACCTCGTCGATCACGCCTTTCAGACGACGTTCGAATTCACCTTTGACGCTGGCGCCGGCCTGCAACAGGCCCATGTCCAGCGACAGCAGCTCGACGCCCTTGAGCACTTGCGGCACTTCACCGGCAGCGATGCGCGAGGCCAGGCCTTCGACGATGGCGGTTTTACCGACACCGGCCTCACCGACCACGATCGGGTTGTTCTTGCGGCGACGGGCAAGGATGTCGACCATCTGGCGGATCGCGCCATCGCGGCACAGCACCGGGTCGAGTTTGCCGTCGCGGGCCTGTTGGGTCAGGTTGTGAGTGAAGCGCTCCAACAGCGATTCGCCCTGGGCGGCCGGTTTACCGTTGGCCGCTGCCTGGGGCTGTTGCGACAGCGCAAATTCCTTCAGGCGATCGATGTTCAGTTTGGCGAGCAACGGCTGGTAGCGGCTGCCGGCGTAGCGCATCGGGTTGCGCAGCAGCGCGAGGATCAGCGCCGCGTCTTCGACCGAGGTCTGGCCCAGCTCAAGGTTGGCCACCAGCAGTGCGTCTTGCAGCCACTGCACCAGTTCCGGGGCGAACACCGGGTTGCGCGAAGCGCTGTGCTCGACCCGCGATTGCAGCGCCGCGCTCAGTTCGCCAGCGTCAACGTCGGCATCCTGCAGCGCGCGGGAGAGCAGCCCGTTCGGGCGCTCCAGCAGGCCGAGCAGCAAGTCTTCGACCAGAATCTTGCTGCCGCCACGGGCCACGCAGCGCTCGGCCGAACGCTCCAGATCGCGACGGGTTTCGGCGTCCAGCGCCTGGATGAGTTGTTGCAGGTCTACGTTGATCATGGCTCACGTCCTTAATGAATTTTGCTGCCCAGGGTCACTACGCCGTCTGCTTTTTCGCAGCCCAGCCAACTGGTCCAACCCAGGCGACAGTCGTTCTTCTCGCCAATGCGCAGTTCGCGGATTTCTTCCGGGCGCAGCACCAGGCGAATGTCGTAATCGAGCGGGTCACGCAAGGTGAACCGCACCAGCGCGCAGAGCGGCTGGTAACCGAAACCGATCGGCAGGAATTCGTGGAATCGCTCCCAGTCGAGTTCGGTGATGTGAATGCGGAATTTGCCGCTGCGATCGCGCACGCGTTCGCCCAGCACCAGGTCTTCACCCAGTACGCTGTTGGCGAAGCCGAGGCGGTTGCGCTGTTCTTCGAGGATTTCCACGCGGCGCTCGATGCACTGCTCGATGACAAGGTCTTCGTGCTTGAAGTAGTAACGCAGCACCGCTTCGATCAGCGCCGCCGAGTGCGCCCGCAGGCTCAGCAGGCCGAGGTACGGCAGCAGGCGCTTCCAGTTCAGTTCCTTGGCCTTGCGAATCTCGTCGCCACCGAGGCCGATCAGGGCGAACAGTTGCGAGGAAAACGGGTCGACCGCGCCGCTCTGGAAGCTCGCGCGATAGCGGTACTTGCGCCAGATCGGCAGCATCAGCCGTTGCAGGCGATGGTGGAACAGGTCGAGGAAATTGCGCGTCGGGTTGCCGTCTTCGCTGTCGCCCAGGGCTTGTTCGCCATAGAACGCCGGCAGCGGTGAACCGGAACCGACCAGGCCGATCAGGTTGAACCGCAGGCGCGCGCGCATCTTTCCGTGCTCTTCGAAAAACTCCACGCGATCGACGTCGCTGCGCGGAAATCCGAGGCTCGGGTTGGCCTGGAATTCCAGCTGGTCGTACAGGTCGTCTTCGCTCAGGTACGGGTGCGCATCGCGCAGCCGGTCGATCACCAGCAGCACGGCCTGAAACAGCGAGTACTCGCGTATTACCTTCGTCAGCCCGCTTAAAGCAGGGGCTGCAGGCCCATACGTGGTGTCCATTGGTACACCTCTCCCTGTGTGCTTTTTACCCGCAGCTCATGGAATGAATTGAGACTGGCGTAAAGCGCGAAAAACTCATTGAGAACCGAGGCGAAGACGAACAGGTCGCCTTCGCCGATATACCCTTCCGGGTCGATGGTCAGTTCGGTGCGCAAACCGCGTACCGGCAGACCACGGTGCAAGCGGTCCACGTGGTGATGCTTGATGTGCTTGAGGCCGCCCAGCAGACGTTTGCTGACCTTCTCCGCGTGCTGGTCGTAGTAGCGCGGCAGGTCGTAGGTTTCGAGAATCACCTTCAATGCATTGACGTCGGCCAGCGACAGATAGTTAAGCGACATGTTGCTGATCAGCTTCCACAGGAAGTCACGGTTCAGCGGTGGCGCAAAACTGGAAGTGGCCGGGGTGATGTTGCGGAAACTCAGGAACTCCGGGGTCTCTTCGCAGGCCATGCAGATCTGCCCGAGCTTGAGTTTGCGCGGCAGGTTCTGGTTGGTGCAGACCAGCTCGATCGACAGGGTTTCATGGGCTTCGGTGTGGCGGATACCGAAGCTCAGGTAAGTGTCGAGGCCGTCGTGCAGCAGCGACGAACGCTGGCGGATGCTGTAATGCGGACGGCTGTTGGGCACGTCGAAACTCGGGTCGTGCTCGAAGGATTCGAACGGCACGTACTCCTGATAACCGAGACCGCCGGGCTTCCAGCCGGTCACGGTTTCCACCGAGAACACGCCGCAGTTTTCCAGATCGTATTCGGCCGGCAGCAGCAGGTATTCGTCCTGTTTGCCGTCGAGACGGATCGGCAGTGCGTCGTGCTTGAACAGGTTGACGATCGGTGTGCAGAACAGCTTCACGTTATCCAGGGTCGGACGCATGCGCATGATGCCGCTCTTGCGGATGTCGAAGCGCAATTCCAGGCCTCGCATCTGCTTGAGAGTGTCTTCCGGCAGTGCCTTGAGAATGTCCAGGCCGTGGACATCGACGAACAGGAACTTGTCCTGGAAGGCGAAGTATTCCTGCAGGTAGCGATAGCCGCGGAAGGTGTTCAGCGGATACGGGATCAGCGCTTCTTCTTCGGCAAAGCCCACCGGTTTCACCCGATCGCCCGGAATCTTGAACGCCATCGGCTTGCCGCTCACGCCATCGATCGGCTTGCCGGCGCCGTCGAGCGGGATCAGTTCGATGCCGTCGAGGTTGCGCAGCAGGCTCAGGTAGAGCATCTGGCTGATGTAGCGCTCGCCGGCAAAGTGCAGGCGCAGTTTGCTCAGCTCCAGCTCGCCGAGGTGGCCGTCGGCACTCATCTCCAGGCGCAGGCTGAGCAGCGAACCGTCGCCCTTCACCGAGTAGTTCAGCGCGGCCAGATCCAGCGCCATGACTTCGGTCGGGTAGCAGGTGCGAAAGCGGCAACGCACGTCTTCGATCGGCACGCTCTCGATCGGCGTATCACGCTCGACCTTCAGCGCCGGCCCGGAACGCTTGAGCGGGTCGAACTGCAGAATGCTGAACGCCGGCAGCGGGCGCATGTAGTTCGGCCACAACAACTGCATCAGGGAATGGCTGAGCTCCGGCAACTCGTCATCGAGCTTCTGGCGCAGCCGCCCGGTCAGAAACGCAAAGCCTTCAAGCAACCGCTCCACATCCGGATCCCGCCCGGCCTGCCCCAGGAACGGCGCCAACGCCGGGCTACGCTCGGCGAAACGGCGGCCCAGTTGGCGCAGTGCGGTGAGTTCGCTTTGGTAGTAGTGGTTAAAGGACACGGGTTACCTGCCTGGTAGTGGAACTCATCAAAAAAATATCCTGTAGAGCGCAACCGTCACGCCGGCGCAGAAGTAACCGGCGATCAGGAGGTACGGCACAAGCAGGATCCAGCCATAGGCCATGAAAGCATTGTCGAACGGCCCGATGACCAGGCTGCACAAGCCATAAAGCATCCAGGGCACCGCGTAGAAAGGGATGATCTTCAACGGCGCCAGCCAGACCATTCGCAGCGCCTGCTGCTCATTGCGGCTCTTCGCGGTTCGCGATACCCACAGCGCAAATAACAACAGTCCGGGCATGCCAAACCACAACAGATACACCCAGTGGGTCTCGGACGAATCGAATGTCGAATAATCGCCAATCCACAGGCCATAGGATGAAAACGCCAGCATGGCCAAGAATGGCGTCCACAAGGCACCCATGAAAAAACTCAGCTGCGCGCGGCTGAGGATGGGCATCTGATTCGATACACCGATCACGGGCAGGTCCTCATCTTCGAAAGCACGTTCTGCGAAGCAATCGCAGGCATTGCCTGCCGCATCAACGCGCGCTTTTCCAGGCGCAGCTCAATGAGCTGCGTGGCCAGAATCGCCAGCAACGTCACCCCGCCCTGAGCCACGGTGTAGAACAGCGCCCGCAACGGGTTGTCGGGCACCATCATGAATAGAATCCAGGCAACCATTAGTGTGAGCAGGCCGAGCTTGGCCCACAGTTTCGGGATAATCGCGGCCAGCGCGTTCACCCCGAAAAAGATGTAAATGAACATGTAGTGAGCAATACCGATCGCCACCCCACGGGTAGTAAATCCGCCGTTAAACGCCTTGTAGGCCACAACGACTGCGTTGTTCAGAAATACGTAGGCCACGCATCCCACCGCGTGAATCACCAGACACAGAGCAAGGCGCACGTAGATATTCATTGCTGCGCAATTCCCTGTTTTTGCGACGTGATCGCGACGCCCGTGTACAGATAGAGCTCGACGCCATCGTAGCCGCCGACAGCTGCGGCGCTGAGCGGATAACTGTCCCGTGTGCCATAACGAATCCAACCTTCGGTCCACATTCCACCACCCTCGTGGCGGATCTCAACGTAGTAGTCCGGTGCCTCGCTCCTGGTAATTTCAACGAATACCCCGCCATCTTCGGCACCGATCCACAGAGCATTGGGATGGGCGAACAGCTTGGGCTCGGTGGAGTGTTCCATTCGCAACAGCAACGCAAGGCCGATCAGAATCGCCAGCAAACCGACCGAGCTGAGAAAAGCTACAAGGCATTGCCAGGCACTGAGCTTCTTGGAGCCGATCCGAAAAAAGCGCTTCATGGGCAGAAAGCCCCGTTATCGACCGTCCATGAGCGAACACCCCTTTCTTCAGTTTTTTCTATGCTCGCCAAGGCTTTTCGTAATGTCTGCGCGTCGATGGTTTTAGTCGCGGCCGGACTTTTAAGCTTCAGGCTGTATCGGTCGCTGATCTGACCGGATACGTCTTCGCCGAAGGATTGATAGTTGGCGACAGAGCTGCGCTCATTCGGAGCCAACGTGAAGCTGCGTGGTTGATCGTCGTAGTTGGAGTCGTTTGCCAACGTCAGCTCCAGCGGTACTCCACAAGTGTTCTGCAGGTACACGTCATTGCGATAGACCCGTTGAGCAGCGCAGGCAGTCAACGTGGCCAAAAACGCGAAAGGCCCGGACCAGCCCAACATGCAGATGATTCCTGACAGCTTCATGGGCAGATCGAAGCCTCACGGATCGTCCACTCGCGCTGGGTTCCTTCAGTAACTTTCTCGACAACTGCCAGGCGCTGTTTCAACTGAGTGGCGTCAATGGATTTACTGCCCGCAGCGTCGTCGATGGTCAGCTGATAGTTGCTCGGGATCTGTTCGATCACGTCTTCACCGTACGAGGCAAAACTCGCCACGAGCGCACGAGCGCCTGCTGCAACTGTCAGGGTGCGATCCAGTGAGTGCATGTTTGAGCTATTGGAAACCTTCATCTCGAGTGGCTGGCCACAACGGTTCTCCATGTACACATGGTTGTTGTAGACCTGCTGCGCCGCACAGCCGTACAAGGAAACAAACAGCAGGATGAAACCGGCGAACCTAGTCATTGAATTCAACCCTGGCCAACCAAAGCAGGCTTTTCACGTCCTGTTCAGAAGCGGCCATGCGCTTCTGCAGGTTGGTGGACGTCTGGGTGTAGCTGCTGAAGTAATGCATGACATCCACCTCACCCGTGCTCGGTGTCGGGTGGTTTGCCTTGGGGTTTTGCATCAACGTTGAGGTTTCTTTGTGCGTCCACGAGTAGTTCGGGATCAGCCCACCACCGTATTCGTTGAGAATCAGATGCCCGAATTCATGGGCCGAGGTCTCTTTGAACTCTTCCTGCGCATAGTTGGCAGCATCCGCAGCCGTAAGGCCTTGACGCTTGACGAGTTGGTCAAAGGCGTAGCCAGCGTTGTGGTAAACCTTACGGGCAATTGCCAGGCTGGTCGAACGACCGAAGTCCGCTGACAACGAGTCAATCAACGGGAAGTTCCCGGCCTTTGGCTCGACGTTGACCTCGGCCTTGACCGTGACTTTGTAGACCCCTTTGCTGGTCGCGATTCCTTCGGCAATGCCACCACCGCGCGAACCATTGCGTGACCAATACAATTCGATGCCCTCCTTGGCCCAACCCAGCAAAGTGCTGAGCGGCGTAGGCACCAGGCCAGGCGTGGAACCAGTGCTGCCACCCTCCGAGAAGCTCGGGCGCAGCGTCACTTCCACGGTCTTGGCATTGCGATCAATACGCGCATCGACCCACTTCACCTCGTCAGCCGAACAAGTGAGCTTCACTTCGGTGACTTGCTGCTTGCCCGCTCCGGTCGCGGTCAGACGAACTTTGAGGTTCGGGCTTTTCAGGATTTTGGTGTCGAGGATGCCGGCAGTGTCGTACCCATCCCATTGCCACGGGTGCTTGCCAGGGGGCAAGAACGGGGCGGTATTGGCTTCGGTGTAGACCGGCTTTTCGCCGTCCAGCACTTCCAGCTTCACACTGTCTGCCGCGTCCATCCGGTTCTCGACGACGAAGTCGACCAGTTCGCGGTTTTTCGATGTTCCGGACTTCAGTTCATCGAAGTCCGGTATTTCCAGCGGGGTCAAAACCGAGTTGCCACCCGACTTCAGACCCAGTCGGTATTCCAGAGCAGCGGCGACCGCCAGGGCAGCAAGCCCCGAAAACGGTGCAGGCGTATGCGAATTCCCGATGATTACCGTCCCGGAGCCGGCAGTGACCTTGTTGCCATGGGCCCCGACTGAACCTACGGTGGCGGCCGGCTTGCCATTGATCAGAACCGTGGTCGCAAGGTCGCCGACCAATGCACTGCCACACGCCGAGGCATCGCCCTGGCGGGCCGCCGGCAGGCCGTCGAAGAACACGTCGCCGGAACCGGCGGCGATCGGGTTGGTGCCGTGGCCGGGGAGCGGGCAAGCGGTGGGGTCGGATACGCGTGCTGCAGGTTTGCCAGACATCGGGGTTCTCCTTAGTTGACCTTCACTTGACCGCTGCCATCCAGGCGCGCGGAGAAACTGACCTGACGCTTGAAACCCTCGACTTCCAGCAGACCTTCGATGCTGAAGGCCAGGCGAAGCTGATCGTGGTCACGCGGCAGGGAAATGACACGCACGTTGCTCAGGCGCGGCTCGTAGGCTTCGATGAAGCTTTCGATGGCCAGGCGGGCCTGACTCAGGGAGTCGTGCAGGCTCAGGCGCATGTCATTGAGATCGGGCAACCCGTAGTCGGACAGCGTTTGCACGCTGCCGGCCCGGGTGCTGAGCATTTTGGCCAGATGGGCAGCCACCGACGCCATGGCCGAAGCCTCGAGGCTCCTGCCCTTGCGTAGTTCCGCGTCGCCGTTGAGGCGTTCGAAAAGGCTGCCGTATCCGTCCATGAGTCGCTCTTACTCTTTGTCCAGCTTGCCAACCAGCGACAGGGTGAAATCGGCACCCATGTACTTGAAGTGCGGACGCACGTTCAGGCTGACGCGGTACCAGCCCGGCTCGCCTTCAACGTCGCTGACGATCACTTGCGCAGCGCGCAGCGGACGACGGCCACGGACTTCGGCGCTCGGGTTTTCCTGGTCGGCCACGTACTGGCGGATCCACTTGTTCAGTTCCAGCTCGAGGTCGGTACGTTCTTTCCACGAACCGAGTTGCTCGCGCTGCAGCACTTTCAGGTAGTGAGCCAGGCGGTTGACGATCATCATGTACGGCAGTTGGGTCCCGAGCTTGTAGTTCAGCTCTGCTGCCTTGCCTTCTGCGCTGATGCCGAAGAACTTCGGCTTCTGCACCGAGCTTGCGGAGAAGAACGCCGCGTTGTCGGAGCCTTTACGCATGGTCAGGGAGATGAAGCCTTCCTCGGCCAGTTCGTATTCACGACGGTCGGAAACCAGAACCTCGGTAGGAATCTTGGTTTCGATTTCGCCCATGCTTTCGAAGTGGTGCAGAGGCAGGTCTTCAACCGCGCCGCCGCTCTGTGGGCCGATGATGTTCGGGCACCAGCGGAACTTGGCGAAGCTGTCGGTCAGCTTGGTGCCGAACGCGTAAGCGGTGTTGCCCCACAGGTAGTGCTCGTGGCTGTTGGCAACGTTTTCCTTGTACACGAACGATTTGACCGGGTTTTCTTCCGGGTCGTACGGGTTACGCAGCAGGAAACGCGGCACGGTCAGGCCGACGTAGCGGGAGTCTTCCGAGGTACGGAAGCTCTGCCATTTGGCGAATTGCGGGCCTTCGAAGTGATCTTTCAGATCCTTCAGGTCCGGCAGGCCGGTGAAGCTTTCCAGGCCGAAGAATTTCGGGCCGGCGGCGGCGATGAACGGTGCGTGGGACATGCAGGCTACGCTGGACACGTACTGCATCAGCTTCACGTCCGGCGAGCTTGGGGACATGTAGTAGTTGGCAATGATCGCGCCAACCGGCTGACCACCGAACTGGCCGTATTCAGCGGTGTAGATGTGCTTGTACAGGCCCGACTGCATCACTTCCGGCGAGTCTTCGAAATCGTCCAGCAGGTCTTCTTTGGAGACGTTGAGGATTTCGATCTTGATGTTTTCGCGGAAGTTGGTGCGGTCGACCAGCAGTTGCAGGCCACGCCACGACGATTCCAGGGCCTGGAAGTCCGGGTGGTGCAGGATTTCGTCCATCTGACGGCTGAGCTTGGCATCGATCTCGGCGATCATGCGGTCAACCATGGCTTTCTTGACCGGCTCACCGTTGTTCTGCGGCTTGAGCAGCTCTTCGATGAACGCCGACACACCGCGTTTGGCGATGTCGTAGGCTTCGTCGTCCGGCGTCAGGCGGGTTTCGGCGATGATGCTGTCGAGGATGCTGTACTCGCCGTTTTCTGCGGCGTTCTGTTGTGCTGCGCTAGTGCTCATTGTGTTGGCTTCCTTGGCTGCTGGAGTCTCAGGCGTCCGGGGCTGCGGCGTTCAGGCCCAGCTCACCGAGTACGCGACCGCGGGATTCGTCGTCGGCGAGCACGCCTTCGATGGCTTTACGGAACGCAGGTGCGTTACCCAGCGGGCCTTTGAGGGCCACCAGCGCGTCGCGCAGTTCCATCAGTTTTTTCAGCTCAGGCACTTGCTCGACCAGGCTGGCCGGGTTGAAGTCCTTCATGGAGTTGACGCGCAGTTGCACAGCCAGCTCGTCGGCCTCGCCATCTTCCTGCAGACGGTTCGGCACGCTCAGCGTCAGACCCAGCTCTTGCTTGGCCAGCACTTCGTCGAAGGTCATCTTGTCGATGCTGATCGGCTTGCGATCCTCGATCTTGCGATCGTCCTTGCGGTGGGTGTAGTCACCGATTGCCAGCAGCTTCAGCGGCAGTTCAATCTCTTCCTGAGCACCGCCGGTGGCGGGTTTGAAGGTGACGTTGATGCGTTCCTTGGGGGCTACCGAGCCTTCTTTGGCCATGGCTTTTCTCCTTGCGGTTGTGGCCCTGGGGCCTATTCGAGTACCACTTCGAGATCGAGGTGGCACAGCCTGCGATAAATCTCTTCCTTGCGTTCACGTACGGCATGGTTCTGCGGTAACAACTCGCAGCAACTGTGCAGCAGGTGCAGCACTTCCAATGCAAGATCGGGCTCCCAGGCGTGCAGGCCTGAGTCCTGTAATGTCTGATCGAGGGTTTCGAGCTGGTTCTTGGCGAGTTCGTATTTCTTGGCCAGGAAGCACAGCCGCGCGAGGGCGAACTGCCAGAAGAAGCGTTCGCGGCCGCCGTGCGCCGATTGCAGGCCCTGCTTGAGGATCTGCACTGCGGGCTTGAGGCCTTCCTTGCGCAGGATCGGCTGGACTTCTTCGAGGGCCTTTTCCCAGGCCGGCTGGGTTTCGGCGTTTTCGGTTTCGACCTTGCGCGGCGCGCTGGCGCTTTGCAGGTGCGGCATGACGTTGGCGGCGATCCACGCCCGGGTGGACGGATCGGCGAACGGCGCGCCGTCATGGAAACGCAGCTCGATGATGCCGGGCAGGCGTTGAATCAAAAGCGCGAAGTGGATTTCCACTTCGCGCATGGCCAGCTCGGCGTTGAGGTTCTGGAGACATTCCCAGACCATCCTCTGGCCATCGAACCAGAACGGCGCCTTCGCCAGGCTCGCCTCCAGTTCCACCAGCAGGTCGGCGTATTTGCCCTGATCGAAACGGTCCTGATACTGCTTGAGCTTGTCGACCGGCAACCCGCGCAGCACGGTGATCTGCTCGGCGTTGCGCTCGGGCACCGCGTCGATCGTCATCCACAGCAAGGTGCGGTTGAGGCGCAGGGCGCGCAGGTCGGTAGCTTTCTGCTTGAGCCACCAGGCGCACAACGGGCGGGCGCTTTCCTGCTGTGCACGCAGGGCCTTGTGGGCTTCTTTCTCGTTGTCGATCGGCGCGCCCGGCGCCAGCAACTGGCTGGCGGCCTGCTTGACCTGCGCCACCGCCGCGCCCACAACACCGGGTGCCGGCTGGTTGTCGGCGGCGCGCTGGATCATGGTTTTCAGACGGCGGGAAAGCGGCAGCAGCAGTGGCGCATCATCGCCCAGATGCTCGGTGCAGGCGGCGTCGAGACCGGACAGATGCTCGGACAGTTGCCGGAACATCGGCAGCTGTTCCTTGATCGCGATGTTCTCGGTGATGACCTGCTCAAGACGCGGCACCAGCCAGCCGATGGCGGCGGCCCGGGTGCGGGGTTTGAGCGGGTGAACTTCGGCCCAATTGTTTTCCGACAAGTGGTGCAGCAGACCGAGGCCGGCCAGCAGGCCGGGGAAGGATTCACGCTGGTACAGCGACCACGTCAGCCAGGCGCCGACACGCAAATCCTTGGATTGGGTACGCAGGAGGTTTTCGCTGTTTTCGCGAATTTTCAGCCAGTCGATCTGCCCGCTTTCGTGCATCGACGAGGCTTTGGCCAGCTCGCTTTCCAGCGCCTCGAATTCGCTCGAAAAGCGAACGTCTTCGCCCGCAAAATTCTCTTTGGAAACAGAGACTTTAGCGAGTTCGAGGTAATGGGCGGAAAGTTTGCTTGAGTAGGACATCCATGGCCTTTATTAGGATTACGATCGTGCGCCTATTGGAGTTGCAGCGGCGCGGGACAGTATCGAAGAGCAGTCGGAAGACTCATCCAATTGAGTGTTTGCTCTTTCAAGTGCGCGCATCGTAATCACTATGATGGCCACTAGCAAGCATCTGATTAAACAACAAGACGAACTGTTCATTGGGCGCTGTAGGAGATCGCCCTATATGTGCCAGGGGTTTCCCTGATGTGCCTTTATATTTCACTTTTAAGCCTATCCCTTCCGGAAGCATTGGGCCAGAGCGGCCGGAGCGCGGCGTCTGGAACATCTGCACGCTCGTTCCACAAGTAAGCGGAGAAAGCATGACAAACCCCGAAAAAATTTGAAGTAGGACGCTTCCGAAAATACACCGCCATTTATTAACAAATGACTGGCGACAACAGACAACATTAAAAGTGCCATCAATTTGATGGCATTTTATATATTTAATAGTCATGAATCCTTGGCTGCACAAGACTATTACGCAGAATTCCAATCATCCGCTGTCACTTTCTCACAGCCTTTTCCCACAATTTCCACGTTGTTTTACAACCCGGAAAGCTCCG
Source organism: Pseudomonas sp. B7 (assembly GCF_016735645.1). Classification (NCBI taxonomy): domain Bacteria; kingdom Pseudomonadati; phylum Pseudomonadota; class Gammaproteobacteria; order Pseudomonadales; family Pseudomonadaceae; genus Pseudomonas; species Pseudomonas sp. B7. The sequence goes on along the minus strand of NZ_JAERRE010000011.1, from coordinate 247,979 downwards.
ACTTAAACAAGCGATCCTTCTTACATAAATCTGTTTAACGCCTTGTTAGCGTGCCGGCCAATGTTCGCGTGCGCTGACCAGGGAGGGTTTCGACATCACGCCGATTTCTCTCTCTGCTTAAGGACAAGCGTATGCCTGGAGCTGTCAGTTCTGCGCACTTCACTCTGCAGATTTCTGCTGTTCGCAATGACTTCAAGGTGCTGGCCTTCGAGGGCACCGAGACCGTCAGCACCCTTTATGCCATTCACGTCGAACTGGTCAGTGAAGATCCCGACTTCGATATGGAAGGCCTGCTCGGTCAGACTGCCTTCCTGCAGTTCGGCCTGAACGATGAAGGCATTCATGGATGCATCGACGATGTGTTGGCGGGTGAATCCGACAAACGCCTGACCCGCTATCGCCTGACACTGGTGCCGAGCCTCCACTATTTGCAGTTCAGTCACGATCAACGGATTTACCAGAGTCAGACCGTCCCGCAGATCATCACGCAAACGCTCAAGCGACACGGCATCCTCGTCGATGCGTTCACTTTTCATGTCCAGCCCCTCGTGGCACGGGAGTACTGCACCCAATACGGCGAAAGCGATTTCGAGTTCATCCAGCGCCTGTGTGCCGAGGAGGGAATCGCCTGGCATCATCAGCACTCGGCGCAAGGCCATTTGCTGGTGTTCACCGATGATGCGGTTTTCCTCCCGACATTGCGTCCCACGCCCTTCCGGCGGGAAAACGGGATGGTCCCGGAATATCCGGTGGTCAGCAGCTTTTCCTTGCGCGCCGCCACTCGGACAAGCCGGGTCACCCGGCGTGGTTACGACCTGAAGCGACCGACGCTTTTACTCGAAAGCCGCTTCAGCGCCGGATTCACACCGACGCTTGAGGACTACCGATACCCGCTGCTGCTGGACAACGAAAAGCGCGGCAAGCATCTGGCCCGTCAGGCCCTGGAACGCCATCGCGCCGATTATGAAATAGCCGAGGGTCAAAGCAACCAGACGACCCTGCGCTGTGGCCATCTGCTTGAACTGACCGAACACCCTCGTCAGAACTACAACGGTCTGTGGCTGCTGCTCGGTGTCACCCACACCGGACGGCAGCCGCAAGTTCTGGAGGAGTCGGCCAGCAGCGAAACTCAATCGGCGGACGGCTTTACCCAAGGCTATCGCAACACCTTCTGCGCCATTCCTGCCGAAGTAGTGTTCCGCCCGCCACTGCCCGCACGCCGGCCCCCGCTGGTCAGCCAGACCGCCAGGGTGACAGGCCCCAAAGGCGAAGAGATCTACTGCGATGAGTTCGGTCGGGTAAAAGTCGAATTCCACTGGGACCGAGCCGAATTAAACAGTGAGCGCAGCAGTTGCTGGGTGCGGGTGTCGTCAAGCTGGGCCGGTAACGGTTTCGGTGTCGTCACCCTCCCCCGCCTCGGCATGGAAGTGGTGGTGACCTTCGTGGAAGGTGATCCCGACCAGCCGCTGATTACCGGCTGCGTGATCAACAAGGTCACCCCTGCACCCTACAAGCTTCCCGAGCACAAGACCCGAACCGTGCTGCGCAGTCGCAGTTCGCCCGACACCGGCGGCTACAGCGAATTGACGATTGAAGACCGCGCCGGACTGGAACTGGTCTACCTGCGTGCCCAGCGCGACATGGAGCGGCAGGTTCTCCATGACAGCCGGCTGGCGGTCGGGCGTGATCGTTGGGAAAGCATCCAGGGCAGCAGCCAGACGACGGCCGGAAAAATCATCACCGTCGAGGCGGGCCAGCAGGTGCAGATCAAGGCCGGCGCCAGCGTGGTGCTGGATGCAGGCGCCAGCATCACACTGAAGGCGGGCAGTCACCATATCGTGATCGACAGGGGTGGGATCTTCAGCAGTACCGAGATCGTGGCGGGAGGAAAGACGTCCACCAGCGGAGCCGTTGATCATCCAGAAGCCGCGATGGCGGGGGCATTGGAGGTCGGGCTGACGGCCTCATCCACTCAAGACCCGGAAGACGCCGAACTCGAAGAAGAGGAGGAAGAGGTCGAACTGGAGGATGAAACGCCTGCCGGCATCACCTTGCGGATCGGCGTGTTTTTCGATGGGACGGGGAACAACAAGGCCAACAGCGAAACGGTCGCGGCCTGCTATGCGCCAGATGCCAATCTGGCGGAGGCAGCCGAAGAGATTCAGAAGCACTGCGCCGCTTATGGCTATGACGGAAATGGCAACTCGCCGGATAACAGCTACGGCAATGATGTAAGCAATATCGTGCGGTTGCATGAGCTGTATACAGACCATGCCTTTGACGTATTACCAGAGAACACGAAACAGGCTTCCTTGCGCGTATACATCGAAGGCATCGGTACAACCGCTGATGGAGGCGATTCACTTTACGCACAGGCAACCGGCCGAGGCGAAACCGGTGTTCTGGCTCGTGTGGAGCAGAGCCCTGAAAAAATCATGGACCAAATGCGAACACTGATTAAAAAAAACCCCAATGCGCTAATAGAAAGAATCGAGCTCGATATTTTCGGTTTCAGTCGCGGCGCCGCCGCTGCACGGCACTTCGCGAACGAGGTACTCAAGGGCAAGCGCAGCATTCTCGCAAAGGCGCTGCCAGCGGGCTCTCCGTTCTTGGTCAGTGGCTTTGACTGGGATCCACAATCCAGTATCGGCATCAACTTCATTGGTCTGTTTGATACCGTCGCGGCAATCGCCAATCCATGGTTGCTCGACTTCACTGGCGCCAACAGCAGAAATCCGGGACTGAACTTGAAGCTGCCGGAGGGTTGCGCCAACAAAGTGGTGCACCTGGTGGCGCGTGATGAACATCGCGAGAACTTTGCCCTTAACAGCCTGGGTGAGATTGATCTGGTATTACCCGGCGCCCACTCGGATCTGGGAGGTGGTTATCTGCCCAGGGCCAGGGAGAAACTTCTATTGAGCAGTCCGGTCACCAGCACCATCAGCCGAAGCCACGAAGCGACCCGTAGCGCAGCTTACGTCACTGCCGAAAAGGAGGCGTTTGCCTGGTATACAAAAGGCGTCATCGAAGATGACGCTCCAGGCAATCAACTGCGGGTTGCACTCTGGGAAACCCCTGTCATTCAACGATTGGAAAGGGGCCGATCCACACCGGATCCCCAGAAGCGGGTTTATGCTGCGGCCATGATTGAGCGCCCGGTACACGGTGAGTTGTCGCTGGTGTATCTACGCATCATGCATGAGCTTGCGGTGAGAGCCGGTGTACCGCTCAAGTTGATTCCCGACAGGCCAGAGCTAAATTTGCCCGTAGAGTTAATACCCATTCACAAAAAACTCCAGGCTTACGCCTTGGGCGAGTCATCTGTTGAAGGACTGACTATCAAAGAACGGGCTTTGTTACGCAGTCGCTATATCCATCTTTCTGCGCACTGGAACGCAGCCAAAGATTTCAACAACAGCGACATGAGCATTGTTTTCATAAACCGACCGACAAAAGACAAACAACGAGTGGTGCACCCCCATGAATAAACCCACTCGTCCCATCAAAAAAAACACAGGTTTCATCTTCGGATTGCTGTTGTTGCTCTGCACTCCAAGCAATGCACAGCCGATCACCAAACAGCCCTGGTATCTTGGCTTCGGTGCACCCACCTACATGGAGGTCTGGATTGAAACGGCCGACGTGGTGGATATCCGCGAACGTGTATTCAAACGCGCCGGCGCCGGGATTGCCTCGGTGAACACCCCCGCCGACAACAAGGGCAAGCCCGCAGGATGGCCTGACAGCCCCGGCAGCGGCGCCGGACGTGACGTCACCGGTGCCGATCTTCCCCGCTTGATCTATGTGCGATGGCAATCATTGGCAGAGCCTCAAACCTACGAGGCCTACATTGTTATTCCCGAGTCCGCGCGGGAAATCATGCGCAAACCGGAAAAGGCTTTTTGCAGACTGGATGGCAAATGGATCACAGACTACCGCGACCGCATAGGTATTGGCTTGGCTCCAGGCGGCATTGCCAAGGTCTGGCTGGGAGCGCCTTGTCTCAAGTCTGTCGAGATAACTCGGGTTGAAGGGAGCATCGTCAAGCAGGGGCCGTATCAAGGGAAAAATGGAGGACGCTACGCGCTACCTCTTTCACCGGAGTCCAAAACCTACATCGAAAAATACGGCATCCCCTTCGGGAGCTGGTAAGGCATCTCACCCCCTCCAGTCACTTGCCAATCTGCAATCACTGAACAAAGGGATCCATAAGTAACGTCAGGGAGCGTTAAACCATCATGAGCGGCAGACACAATAAACGATCAATATCAGGGTTTGGATGCGCTTTGGTTGTCATGCTAACGCTCACAACCAGCACCTCTGCTCGTGCTGAGGGCTGCATCGGATTTGGATGCCTATTGAACGGTGGCCCCTTGGAGTTCTCGATGCTGACCGGGATCGGGTTGCTATTCACAACGGTTGGACCGTTCATTTCAACTTCAGACGCCAGTTTGGATGGCCCCTCGAAACATTACACCCAAGCCTTGATAGACGATGCAGCTGCGCATCTGGCGACGGAGGGTGAATACGAAAGTCCCATACTCGAATCCGAGTGGCGTAAATACCTGAAATCTTATGGACACCAGCCAAGCAAGAACGAGTTCGCCAGAATGGTGCTGGCCACCTACGGGTAACCGGCTAGACGAATCCCATAACGATCCACCAAGACCAGCTCGGCTCGCCATCAGCCAAAAAAATGGGCATCCGACCGCAATCGGTATGCCCATTTTTCATGCAGCGCGCCCAGCTGACCGGGCATTCGCCGCGATTACGGATTAACGCTGTCTTTCAACGATTTGCCTGGCTTGAACGCAACGGTGTTGCTGGCCTTGATCTTCACCGGTTCACCGGTTTGCGGGTTTTTGCCGGTGCGGGCACCGCGGTGGCGTTGCAGGAAGGTGCCGAAGCCCACCAGCGTGACGCTGTCCTTGCGGTGCAGGGCGCCGGTGATTTCTTCGAGAACGGCGTTGAGAACGCGGTTGGCCTGCTCTTTGGTCAGATCCGCTTTTTCAGCGATTGCAGCGGCGAGTTCTGGTTTACGCATTAGTGAAGCCCCTTTGACGGTTTTTTGTTGTTATGTCCGTGCTGTTCTCGTTGGAACAGCGCCCAAGGCGCCGCAGGCTCTACTCTGCGGCAGACGGGAGTGAGGATGGCACGCGGTTAAGGGCGGCGCCAGTCTCCCCGCGACGTTTGTGGGGGCAAAAGCGGGGTGATTCCGACAGAACGACCAGTATTTACGCCAGCAAGGCCGGAAGCTGTTTGTTCAGTGCGAGTTTTTCCATCACCGCCGCGCCGGTCAGGGCGTAACCGAGCAATTGCCCTTCTGCGTCGTGGCACAACACCTTGATATCGGCGCCCTGCCCCTCAACGGTCCAAACACCCTCGCGGCCCCGAGGCGGCGGGGAAACCACCAGTGGGCAGACCGGGGTTTTCACGGTGATCGGCATCGGTCCATAGTTCACCACGGTCGGGTTGCCGGCCAGGGTTTGTGCCAGCGCTCGCGCACAACTCATGAGGGGCATGACGTACAGAAGATTCAGCCCGTCGACCTCGGCGCAGTCGCCCAGGGCGTAAATGTTGGTGTGAGAGGTTTGCAGGTGACGGTCGACCACCACGCCGCGATTGGTCTGGATGCCGGCGGCTGCCGCCAGGTCGATCCGCGGGCGCAGGCCGATGGCCGAGACCACCACATCGCACGGGACAACCTGACCGTCGGACAGGTGCGCTTCCAGCCCATCCGCGACTTTTTGCAGGCGGGTCAGCACCGGGCCGAGGTGGAAACGTGCACCGAGGCTTTCCAGCCCGGCCTGCACCGCAGCCGCCGCCGCGGGATGCAGAAGAGTCGGCATGACCTGTTCGCACGGCGCGACCAGCTGCACCTCGTAGCCGCCCAGAATCAGGTCATTGGCGAACTCGCAGCCGATCAGTCCGGCGCCGAGCAGCAACACCCGACGCTTGCCGGCCGCTGCGGCGCGAAAACGGGCGTAGTCTTCGAGATCGTTGATCGGGAACACCAGGTCCGCGCCATCGCCTTCGATCGGCACACGCACGGTTTCCGCGCCCCAGGCGAGGATCAGGTCGCGATAGCTCACCGCTTCCTCGCCGATCCACAGACGCTTGTGGCCCGGATCGATGCCGCTGATGCGGGTGTGGGTGCGGATTTCGGCCTTCAACTGTTCGGCCATGGCGCCCGGCTCGGCCATGCTCAGGCCGTCGGCGTCCTTGTTCTTGCCGAAGCCGGTGGACAGCATCGGCTTGGAGTAGGAGCGACCGTCATCGGCGGTAATCAGCAGCAACGGGGTTTCGCCATCGAGTTTGCGAAACTCGCGGGCCAGGTTGTAACCCGCCAGCCCGGTGCCAACGATTACGACAGGTGCGCTCATGCCCTACTCCTCAGTGTTTTCTCAGTTGATTTCGATCATTTCGAAGTCCATCTTGCCGACGCCGCAGTCCGGGCACAGCCAGTCTTCCGGCACGTCCTGCCACAGGGTGCCCGGCGCAATGCCGTCATCCGGCCAGCCGTCGGCTTCGTTGTAAATCAGGCCGCAGACCACACATTGCCACTTTTTCATTCAGGTACTTCCTCAGGGTTCAGGCTTTAACCGGCGCGGACGGTCGATGGTGCAGCGCTGCCGTCCGGCTCAGGGCGTTTTGTACTGATCGTGCCGGGCAGATGCAAGCCTGTTCGGCGCAGCGGCGACCCGGATCAATCAAACTCGCGGCTCACCATGGTAAGCTCGCCGCCTCATTTGCTGCCAATACTGACTCATTGTGCAACTCAAAAATGCCCCGCTGTGGTGCCCGCAAAGCCACCTGACACCCCTCCCCGACACATCCACGCTCGACTGGCTGTTCGACGAAGGCTCCCTGACCCGCCGCCTGACCCGTCTGTCCGATGACGGCTTCAGCGTGACGCCGCTGTTCGAAGGCTGGCAGACCCTGCGCGACGACGAATGCGCCGCGCTGGATCTGGCCGAAGGCAGCGAGGGCTGGGTGCGCGAGGTGTATCTGCGTGGGCATGGCGAGGCCTGGGTGTTCGCCCGCAGCGTGGCGTCGCGCAGTGCCTTGCAGGGCGACGGCTTGCACATGGATGAACTGGGCAGCCGCTCGCTGGGCGAACTGCTGTTCTGCGATCACGCCTTCCAGCGTCGCGCCATCGAGGTCTGCCATTACCCGGAACACTGGTTGCCCGAAGGTTCCCGGGCTGCCGGCCTGTGGGGACGGCGCTCGCGGTTCGACCGTGGCGCATTGAGCGTACTGGTGGCGGAGATTTTCCTGCCTACGCTGTGGGAAGCCGTCCGCGCCCGTCCGGAGAACTGCTGATGTACCAAAGCCTGCTCAAATCTCTGAATCGCTTGAACCCGCGCGCCTGGGACTTCATCCAGTTGACGCGGATGGACAAGCCGATCGGCATTTACCTGCTGCTGTGGCCGACCCTCTGGGCCCTGTGGATTGCCGGTAAAGGCTCGCCATCGCTGGCCAATATCGTGATTTTCGTCCTCGGCGTGGTGCTGACCCGTGCCGGCGGCTGCGTGATCAACGACTGGGCCGACCGCAAGGTCGACGGCCACGTCAAACGCACTGCACAGCGGCCTATTGCTGCCGGCAAGATCAGTTCTAAAGAGGCGCTGGTGTTCTTCGCGCTGCTGATGGGCGTGAGTTTCCTGCTGGTGCTGTGCACTAATGCGGCGACGATCTGGCTGTCGCTGGGCGGTCTGGCGCTGGCGTTCACCTATCCGTTCATGAAGCGCTACACCTACTACCCGCAAGTGGTGCTGGGCGCGGCGTTCTCCTGGGGGATGCCGATGGCGTTCACCGCCGAAACCGGTGAGCTGCCGGCAACGGCCTGGCTGCTGTGGATCGCCAATCTGCTGTGGACGGTGGGTTACGACACTTATTACGCGATGACTGACCGCGACGATGACCTGAAGATCGGCGTGAAATCCACGGCGATCCTGTTCGGCGATGCCGACCGGGTGATCATCCTGACCTTGCAGGCTCTGTCACTGGGCTGCCTGGTGCTGGCGGGATCGAAATTCGAGCTGGGGATGTGGTTCCACCTCGGCCTGCTGGTGGCGGCCGGATGCTACGCCTGGGAGTTCTGGTACACCCGCGACCGGGACCGGATGCGTTGCTTTAGGGCGTTCCTGCACAACCACTGGGCCGGGCTGGCGATTTTCGTCGGGATCGTGCTGGATTATGCGTTGCGTTGATCCACAGAACCTGTGGGAGCGAGTTTGCTCGCTCCCACAGGGCATTTGCGTTTATTTGTGCTCGCGCATCACGTGCCACACGTCCTTCATGCCATCGCCCTTCATTTCTCCGGGCTTCTCATCCTTCATGAACGTATACAGCGGTTTGCCGTCGTAGGCGTATTGCATCATGCCGTCATCGCGTTTGATGACCGTCCATTTGCCTTCGGCCTTGGCGCCTGCGGGAGCCATCAGCGGCGGCCAGTTCTTGGCGCAGTCGCCGTTGCACATCGACTTGCCGCCACTGTCCTTGTCGAACGTGTAAAGCGTCATGCCCTTGTGGTCGACCATCATTCCGTCTTTCATCATGGCCGGCTCGGCCGCCATCGCCAGTCCAGGCAAAGTCAGGGCGGCAGCCATCAGCAAAGCCTTAAAGGAAGCAGTCATTTGAGTCATGGAAACCTTCTCTTGTGGTTGTCAGGATTCGGACTTAAAGCTTAGTTCAGGATTCGCGCAATCGCCGCCGGACTAAAATACTGTCACACGACTGCAATAATTCCGTTATCTAATGCGGCGCAAGACAGTTAAATGACAAGAGGATTAAGGCATGGTTGGCAGGAGCATTCTGATCGTCGACGACGAAGCGCCCATTCGCGAAATGATCGCCGTTGCGTTGGAAATGGCCGGCTATGACTGCCTCGAGGCAGAGAACTCGCAGCAGGCCCACGCCATCATCGTCGACCGCAAGCCGGACCTGATCCTGCTCGACTGGATGCTGCCCGGCACCTCCGGCATCGAGCTGGCCCGCCGCCTCAAGCGTGACGAACTGACCGGGGACATCCCGATCATCATGCTCACCGCCAAGGGCGAAGAGGACAACAAGATCCAGGGCCTGGAAGTCGGCGCCGACGACTACATCACCAAACCGTTTTCCCCCCGCGAACTGGTGGCACGCCTCAAGGCCGTGCTGCGTCGCGCCGGCCCGACCGATGGCGAAGCGCCGATCGAAGTCGGCGGCCTGCTGCTCGACCCGATCAGCCACCGCGTGACCATCGACGGCCGTCCGGCCGAGATGGGCCCGACCGAATACCGTCTGCTGCAATTCTTCATGACCCACCAGGAGCGCGCCTACACCCGTGGCCAGTTGCTGGACCAGGTCTGGGGCGGCAACGTCTATGTTGAAGAGCGCACCGTCGACGTGCACATCCGGCGCCTGCGCAAGGCCCTCGGCGACGCCTACGAAAATCTGGTACAAACCGTGCGCGGCACCGGCTACCGGTTCTCCACCAAGGCCTGAGCCGAGCGCCAGCCCCGTAGACAAGGACCGCATTTTCCGTGAACCAAAACTGGCATGGCACCCTGATCCGCCACATGCTGTTGCTGGTCACCGGCTGCCTGGTGATCGGCCTGATCACCGGCTACTACGGCTGGAGTCTGGCGGCAGGCCTGGGCCTGTACCTGGCCTGGACGCTCAAGCAACTGCTGCGCCTGCACGAATGGCTGCGCCTGCACCAACCCGATGAAGCACCGCCCGACGGCTATGGCCTGTGGGGCGAGGTGTTCGACAGCATCTACCACCTGCAACGCCGCGACCAACGGGTACGCGGGCGCCTGCAAGCGGTGATCGACCGCGTCCAGGAGTCCACCGCTGCGCTGAAAGACGCGGTGATCATGCTCGACAGCGACGGCAACCTGGAATGGTGGAACCGCGCCGCCGAAACCCTGCTCGGTCTCAAGACCCCGCAGGACAGCGGTCAACCGGTGACCAACCTCGTCCGCCATCCGCGCTTCAAGGAATACTTCGAGCAGGAAAGCTACGCCGAACCGCTGGAAATCCCCTCGCCGACCAACGATCGCGTACGCATCCAGCTGTACCTCACGCGCTACGGCAACAACGAACACTTGATGCTGGTGCGCGACGTCACGCGCATCCATCAACTGGAACAGATGCGCAAAGACTTCATCGCCAACGTCTCCCACGAGCTGCGCACCCCGCTGACGGTGATCTGCGGCTACCTGGAAACCCTGCTCGACAACGTTGAGGAAGTGAACCCGCGCTGGAGCCGCGCCCTGCAGCAGATGCAGCAGCAGGGCGGGCGCATGCAGACCCTGCTCAACGACTTGCTGTTGCTGGCCAAGCTGGAAGCCACCGATTACCCGTCGGACAATCAGCCGGTGCACATCGACACCCTGTTGCAGTCGATCAAGAGCGACGCCCAGCAGCTGTCAGGTTCGAAGAATCAGAAAATCACCCTGGAAGCCGACACCAGCATTCTACTCAAGGGCAGCGAAGCGGAACTGCGCAGTGCGTTTTCCAACCTGGTGTTCAACGCCGTCAAATACACCCCGGCCGAAGGCAATATCCGCATCCGCTGGTGGGGCGACGATCAGGGTGCGCACCTGAGCGTGCAGGATTCCGGGATCGGCATCGACAGCAAACACCTGCCGCGCCTGACCGAACGCTTCTACCGCGTCGACTCCAGCCGCAACTCCAACACCGGCGGCACCGGCCTGGGCCTGGCCATCGTCAAACACGTGCTGCTGCGCCATCGCGCACGGATGGAGATCAGCAGCGTGCCCGGTCATGGCAGCACCTTCACCTGCCATTTCGCCCCGGCCCAGGTCGCTCAGGCACGGGTCATCAGCGCCGCTGAGTAATGCCGGACTAGGCAATCGCCAGGTCAGCCGCTACATTGGCTGACTTGCGCCTGCCTTTCAGGTGCGGATTTTTCTTTCTTTCGAATCACACGGAACCCGCAAAACTCCATCATGGACCCTTCCCCTGGCTTGTCCCTCGCAACCATATTCGCCGATTTCGGCATGATTCTTTTCGCTCTGATCCTGGTTCTGCTCAACGGCTTCTTCGTTGCGGCGGAGTTCGCCATGGTCAAACTGCGCTCGACCCGGGTCGAAGCCATCGCTGAACAGCACGGCTGGCGCGGGCACATCCTGCGCACCGTACACAGTCAGCTCGATGCTTACCTCTCGGCGTGCCAGCTCGGTATCACCCTCGCCTCCCTCGGCCTGGGCTGGGTCGGCGAGCCGGCGTTCGCGCACATTCTCGAACCGCTACTGAGCGCGGTCGGCGTGCAGTCGGCCGAAGTCGTCAAAGGCATTTCGTTCTTCACCGCGTTCTTCATCATTTCCTACCTGCACATCGTGGTCGGCGAACTCGCACCCAAATCCTGGGCGATCCGCAAACCCGAGCTGCTGTCGCTGTGGACGGCGGTGCCGCTGTACCTGTTCTACTGGGCCATGTACCCGGCGATCTACCTGCTCAATGCCAGCGCCAACACCATCCTGCGCATTGCGGGTCAAGGTGAACCCGGGCCGCATCACGAGCACCATTACAGCCGCGAAGAACTGAAACTGATCCTGCACTCCAGCCGTGGCCAGGACCCGAGCGACCAGGGCATGCGCGTGCTGGCCTCGGCGGTGGAAATGGGCGAACTGGAAGTGGTCGACTGGGCCAACTCCCGGGAAGACCTGATCACCCTCGAGTTCAACGCCCCGCTGAAAGAAATCCTGGCGATGTTCCGCCGCCACAAATTTAGCCGTTATCCGGTGTACGACAGCGAGCGCAAGGAATTCGTCGGCCTGCTGCACATCAAGGATCTGCTGCTGGAACTGGCAGCGCTGGATCACATTCCCGAGTCGTTCAACCTCGCCGAGCTGACCCGCCCGCTGGAGCGCGTTTCCCGGCACATGCCGCTGTCGCAGCTGCTGGAGCAGTTCCGCAAGGGCGGCTCGCACTTCGCTGTGGTCGAAGAAGCCGACGGCAACATCATCGGCTACCTGACCATGGAAGACGTGCTGGAAGTGCTGGTCGGCGATATCCAGGACGAACACCGCAAGGCCGAGCGCGGCATCCTCGCCTATCAGCCGGGCAAGTTGCTGGTGCGGGGCGATACGCCGCTGTTCAAGGTCGAGCGCCTGCTGGGGATCGACCTGGACCACATCGAAGCCGAAACCCTCGCCGGGCTGATCTACGAAACCCTGAAACGGGTGCCGGAAGAGGAAGAAGTGCTGGAAGTCGAAGGCCTGCGGATCATCATCAAGAAGATGAAAGGTCCAAAGATCATTCTGGCCAAGGTGCTGATGCTCGACTGACGGGGTTTACTGCTTGCCCAACGCAAAGTTGGGCAACGCCCCCAGCGGCCGGTTGAACTGATACGGAATCGACACCAGCCCCATCCCGGTATTGCGCTGCACCACGAAGTGCAGGTGCGGGCCGCTGCTGTTGCCGGTATTGCCTGACAGCGCCAGCGGGCTGCCCACCGTAACCCGTTGCCCCTCCCGGACACTCACCGATCCTTGCTTGAGATGCAGGTACACACCCATCGTGCCGTCGTCGTGCAGTATCCGCACGAAGTTGCCGGACGGATCGGTGCCGCGCCCGTTCTGGGAATTCTCGGTCTTCACCACCACCCCGGCCCGCGCCGCAATGATCGGCGTGCCGACCGGCATGGCGATGTCCATCGCGTACTTGTTCTTCGGCCCGAAGTGGCTGTAGTCGCCGTTGGCGCCCTGGCTGAGGCGAAACGGCCCGCCACGCCACGGAAACGGATAGCGATAGCCCTGAGCCGCGCCAGCCGGGTCACCGAGGGAATAATGGAACTGCGGCGTGTACACCAGCGGCTTGCCACCGGACACCGCCGTCAGCAGCGCCAGCCGCGTATTGCTGCGCGCCGGCAACACCCGGCGGATCGTTTGCGCCGGCGCGCCGCGCACGTTGCTCATCCCGGTAAACGCCAGGGCAATCTCGACCGGCGCGTACAGGTCGTTGCGCACGAACACCACGTCCGCGCCCTTCTGCTTCTTGATGTCGAGATAGACCTGGCGCTCGAGGCGCTCGACCATCCGGTCCTGAAACACGAACACCTGGGAGCCTTTGCTCGGACGGTCGCTGTACGAAACCACTCCGTTGGCATCGGTGGATTTGTAGATCGTCATGGCCACAGTCGAGGTGGAGGCCATGAACAGACCACAAAAAAACAGCAGGCGCAGGGGCATGGGCAAAAATTCTGTCGAGTAAGGCCTGGGAATGAGCCTAGCAGCTGAAGCAGACCAGGCTAGTCGACAGATGTTTCAAATTGGGCAGCGCGAGAGATGGGTGGTGCTTTTGATGGTCCCATCGCCCGCAGGCTGGCTCCCACAGGTTCGGTGTGAACCCTGTGGGAGCCAGCCTGCTGGCGATGGCGGACGGTCAGTCGACGAAGATCAAGCGCCCGGTACGAAGTGCTTCTGCGCCGTACCGCGAGCAATCAGGCGGGAGATGTAGTCGAGCTTCTGCGCGTCCTGGTCGACGAAGCGGAAGGTCAGTTGCAGCCAGTCGCTGTCGGGTTTCGGCTCGTGGGCAACGACGGCGTGCAGGTAGCCGTTGAGGCGGGCGATTTCGGCGTTGTCGCCCTGCTCCAGATCGAGCACGGCGCTGTCGAGGATCTGCGGCAGGGTGTCGGTGCGTTTCACCACCAGCAGCGCTTCCTTGATGCTCAGGGCCTTGATCACGCATTGCTGGGTGCCGCTCGGCAAGCGCAGTTGGCCCTGACCGCGACCACCGGCCGGAGCGCTGGAGGCTGCCGGAGCTTTCACCGGCGGGCTGTTGAGCAGGCCACGCTGTGGCGCGGCGGCAGGTGCCGGGGCCGCCGCGGCAGGCTTGGCAAACGGGTTGGCCGCAGCAGCAGCGGGTGCGGAACCGACCACGGCAGCCTTGCCACCGGTCAACGCGCTCAGGGAGTCGTTGCCGAACGCCGAGTTCATCTTGGTCGGGGCGCTGTTCATCAGGGTGTCGAGCTTGCCGACCTTGTTCAGAGCCTGTTTGACCTTGGTCAGCAGTTGCTCGTTGGTGAACGGTTTGCTGACGTAACCGGTGACGCCGGCCTGGATCGCCTGCACGACGTTTTCCTTGTCGCCACGGCTGGTAACCATGATGAACGGCATGGTCTTGAGATTGTCCTGCTCACGGCACCAGGTCAGCAGTTCGAGGCCGGACATTTCCGGCATTTCCCAGTCGCACAGCACCAGGTCGAAGGCTTCCTTGGCCAGCATGGCCTGGGCCTTCTTGCCGTTGATGGCGTCCTCGGTGCGAATCCCCGGGAAGTAATTACGCAGGCACTTTTTCACCAGGTCACGAATGAACGATGCATCGTCCACGACCAACACACTGATCTTGCTCATCCAACACCCCTATTAAAATCCCGGCAAGCATAACGCTGGCTGATGGCACATTGCCAAAACTCTTCAGTCACGCCGGGACTTTTCGTTCGCGGGTGCTGCTTTTTAATTCGGTTCTGCCTATGAAAAGCAGAAACAAAAACGCCCGGCCAAAGGGCCGGGCGCTTTTCTCAGGCAATCTTACTTATCGTCAGCATCGCCCGGAACATTAGCGGTTTCACCACTTGTCCCTTCAACTTCTTCCTTCATGCGCTTGAGGCCCATGTGGCGCACATCGGTGCCGCGCACCAGATAGATCACCAGCTCAGAGATGTTGCGGGCGTGGTCGCCGATCCGCTCCAGCGAACGCAGCACCCAGATAATGCTCAAGACCCGCGAGATAGAGCGCGGGTCTTCCATCATGTAGGTCGCCAGTTCGCGCAGAGCGGTTTTGTATTCGCGGTCGATGATCTTGTCGTACTGCGCCACCGACAACGCCAGATCGGCGTCGAAGCGGGCAAACGCGTCCAGCGCATCGCGCACCATGTTGCGCACCTGGTCACCGATGTGGCGCACTTCGACGTAACCGCGCGGCGCTTCGCCTTCTTCGCACAGCTGAATCGCGCGGCGGGCGATCTTGGTCGCTTCGTCGCCGATGCGCTCAAGGTCGATCACCGACTTGGAGATGCTGATGATCAGACGCAGGTCGGAGGCCGCAGGCTGACGACGGGCCAGAATGCGCAGGCATTCTTCGTCGATGTTGCGTTCCATCTGGTTGATCTGGTCGTCGATCTCACGCACTTGCTGGGCCAGGCCCGAGTCGGCCTCGATCAGCGCGGTGACCGCGTCATTGACCTGCTTCTCGACCAGCCCGCCCATGGCCAGCAGGTGGCTGCGCACTTCTTCCAGTTCGGCGTTGAACTGCGCGGAAATGTGATGGGTAAGGCCTTCTTTACTAATCATGTTGGCGTCCTTGGAGCGTCCGGTAAGGTGCGGCGGGCCGCAGCGTCAATTCTGTGAATAACCCGCAACTGTCAGCCGTAACGACCGGTGATGTAGTCTTCGGTCTGCTTCTTGGCCGGATTGGTGAACAGGGTATCGGTGTCGCCGAATTCCACCAGTTTGCCCATGTACATGAACGCCGTGTAGTCGGACACCCGCGCCGCCTGCTGCATGTTGTGGGTCACGATGACGATGGTGAACTTGGATTTGAGCTCGTAGATCAGCTCTTCGACTTTCAGGGTCGAGATCGGGTCAAGCGCCGAGCACGGTTCGTCGAGCAGCAGCACTTCCGGTTCCACGGCGATGGTGCGGGCGATCACCAGACGCTGTTGCTGACCACCGGACAGGCCGAGTGCCGAGTCATGCAGACGGTCTTTCACTTCGTCCCACAAGGCCGCGCCTTTCAACGCCCACTCGACGGCTTCGTCGAGGATGCGCTTCTTGTTGATGCCCTGGATGCGCAGGCCGTAGACCACGTTCTCGTAGATGGTCTTGGGGAACGGGTTAGGCTTCTGAAACACCATGCCGACCCGGCGACGCAGCTCGGCCACGTCTTCGCCCTTGCGGTAGATGTTGTTGCCGTACAGGTTGATCGCGCCTTCGACGCGGCAGCCGTCCACCAGATCGTTCATGCGGTTGAAGGTACGCAGCAGCGTGGACTTGCCGCAGCCTGACGGGCCGATGAAGGCGGTCACGCGCTGTTTCGGGATGTTCATGCTGACGTCGTACAGCGCTTGTTTCTCGCCGTAGAACAGGCTCAGGCCCGGCACTTCGATGGCCACGGTTTCCTGCTCGAGGTTCAGGCTCTGCTTGTCGCGGCCCAGGGCAGACATGTTGATGCCGTGGGTATGTGTTTCGTGCTGCATGGGAGATCCCCTGTGCTAACAAATTCGGTTCGGTTGGCTGCCGGGATACAGGCCGGCAGCCCTTCAATTCTTGTGACGGCGATCAGCTGTCCAGCGCCTTGTACTTCTCGCGCAGGTGGTTACGGATGTACACCGCCGACAGGTTCAGGGTGGCGATCACCAGCACCAGCAACAGCGCCGTGGCGTACACCAGCGGCCGCGCGGCCTCGACGTTCGGGCTCTGGAAGCCGACGTCATAGATGTGGAAGCCCAGGTGCATGATCTTCTGATCCAGGTGCAGGTACGGGTAGTTGCCGTCCACCGGCAGCGACGGCGCCAGTTTCACCACACCCACCAGCATCAGCGGCGCCACTTCACCGGCGGCGCGGGCCACGGCGAGGATCATGCCGGTCATCATGGCCGGACTGGCCATCGGCAGAACGATCTTCCACAGGGTTTCAGCCTTGGTCGCGCCCAGAGCCAGCGAGCCTTCACGCACGGTGCGAGGAATCCGCGCCAGACCTTCTTCAGTGGCCACGATCACCACCGGCACCGCCAGCAGCGCCAGGGTCAACGAAGCCCAGAGCAGACCCGGCGTACCGAAGGTCGGTGCCGGCAGCGCTTCAGGGAAGAACAGACGGTCGAGCGAGCCACCCAGCACGTAGACGAAGAAGCCCAGACCGAACACGCCGTAAACAATCGCCGGAACACCCGCCAGGTTATTCACCGCGATCCGGATCACCCGGGTCAGGGTGTTCTGCTTGGCGTATTCACGCAGGTATACCGCCGCCAGCACGCCGAACGGGGTCACGATCATCGCCATGATCAGGGTCATCATCACGGTGCCGAAGATCGCCGGGAAAATCCCGCCTTCGGTGTTCGCTTCACGCGGGTCGTCGGACAGGAATTCCCAGACCTTGCTGAAGTAGAAACCGATCTTGGTGAACGTACCCATCGCGTTCGGCTGGTAGGCGTGAACCACTTTGCCCAGGCCGATTTCAATTTCCTTGCCGTTCGCATCACGAGCGGTCAAGGCGTCACGGTTGAACTGCGCGTGCAGGTCGGCCAGACGAGCCTCGATGTCCTGATAGCGGGCGTTCAGCTCGGCGCGCTCGGATTCCATGTCCGCTTGCGCGGTGGCGTCGAGCTTGCCTTCCAGTTCCAGCTTGCGACCGTGCAGACGGATGCGCTCGAGGCCGGCGTTGATCGCACCGATATCGACTTTTTCCAGAGTCTTGAGCTGGGCGGCAAGTTTGTTCACGCGATCGATCCGCGCTTGCAGCTCAGGCCAGGCGGCTTCGCCTTCGGCGATCACCTTGCCGTCCTGTTTGACGTTGACCAGGTAGCCGTAGAAGTTGCCCCACTCACGACGCTCCAGCGCCATCAGCTCCGGCGGATTCTTCTGGTCGGTCAGCCACTCGCCGACGATCCAGGTGAAGTCGTTGCCGTTCAGGTCACGGTTACCGACCTTGATCAGCTCGCGGGTCATGAATTCCGGACCTTCGTCCGGCACCGGCAGGCCGGCGCTCTTCAGACGGGCGCGCGGCACTTCTTCTTTCTGCACCACCTCGCCCACGACCAGATGCTGGCCCTGGCCCGGTACGTCATAGCTGGCGTGGATCAGATCCGCTGGCCAGAAGTGACCCAGACCGCGCACGGCGATCACCGCCAGCAGGCCAATGGTCATGATGACCGCGATGGACACCGCGCCGCCGCTGATCCAGACGCCGGGGGCGCCGCTCTTGAACCATCCTTTCAGGGAGTTCTGTTTCACAGACTTCTACCTTTGCTTAAAGCGACGAGTATTTCTTGCGCAGACGCTGACGAATCAGTTCCGCGAGGGTGTTCATGACGAAGGTGAACAACAGCAGCACCAGCGCCGAGAGGAACAGCACACGGTAGTGGCTGCCGCCGACTTCCGACTCCGGCATTTCCACCGCGACGTTGGCGGCCAGGGTGCGCAGGCCTTCGAACAGGTTCATTTCCATGACCGGAGTGTTGCCGGTGGCCATCAGCACGATCATGGTTTCACCGACCGCACGACCCATGCCGATCATCAGCGCCGAGAAGATGCCCGGGCTGGCGGTCAGGATCACCACGCGAGTCATGGTCTGCCAAGGCGTGGCACCGAGGGCCAGCGAGCCCAGGGTCAGGCCGCGCGGCACGCTGAACACGGCGTCTTCGGCGATCGAGTAGATGTTCGGGATCACCGCAAAACCCATGGCCAGACCGACCACCAGGGCGTTGCGCTGGTCGTAGGTGATGCCCAGGTCGTGAGAGATCCACATGCGCATGTCACCGCCGAAGAACCAGTTCTCCATGAACGGGCTCATGTACAGCGACAGCCAGCCCACGAACAGGATCACCGGAATCAGCAGCGCACTTTCCCAGCCGTCCGGGACTTTCAGGCGGATCGATTCAGGCAGGCGGCTGAAGGTGAAACCGGCGATCAGAATGCCGATCGGCAGCAGCATCAGCAGGCTGAAGATGCCCGGCAGATGCCCTTCTACATACGGTGCGAGGAACAGACCGGCGAAGAAACCAAGGATCACCGTCGGCATCGCTTCCATCAGCTCGATCACCGGCTTGACCTTGCGGCGCATGCCCGGGGCCATGAAGTACGCGGTGTAGATCGCAGCGGCGACGGCCAGCGGTGCAGCCAGCAGCATCGCGTAGAACGCGGCTTTCAGGGTGCCGAAGGTCAGTGGCGACAGGCTCAGTTTCGGTTCGAAATCGGTGTTGGCCGCAGTCGATTGCCAGACGTATTTAGGCTCGTCGTAGTTCTCGTACCAGACCTTGCTCCACAGCGCGCTCCACGAAACTTCCGGGTGCGGGTTGTCGAGCAGCAGCGGTTGCAGCTTGCCGCCGGCTTCGACGATCACGCGGTTGGCGCGCGGCGACAGGCCGAACAGGCCCTGGCCTTCGACGACTTGATCGACCAGCAAGGTGCGGTGCGCGGTGCTGTGGAACACGCCGAGCTTGCCGCTGGCATCCAGGGCCAGGAAGCCCTTGCGACGTTCTTCGGCGGAGATTTCCACGATCGGCGTGGTGCCCATCTGAAAGGTGCGGATCTGCTTCAGGCGCAGTTCGCCATCGGTGTCGCGGGCCATGAACCACTGGGCCAGACCACCCTTGGAGTCACCGACGATCAGCGAGATGCCACCCACCAGTTGCGTGGCGGCGGTGACTTCGGCGTCGGCGTTTTCCAGCAGCTTGTAGCGTCCGTTGAGGCTCTTGTCGCGCAGGCTGAACACGTCGGCCTGGGCACGCCCGTTGACCACGTACAGCCATTGCTGGCGCGGGTCGACGAAGATGTTTTTCACCGGCTCGGTCATCTGCGGCAGATCAATCCGCTTCTGCTCGTTGGTGACTTCGCCGGTCATCATGTTTTCTTCGCTGGTCAGCGACAGCACATTGAGTTGCGAACCGGTGGAGCCGACCAGCATCAGGGTCGAATCGGTGGCATTGAGGCTGACATGCTCCAGCGCACCGCCGCTTTCGTTGAGTGCGATCGGTGTCTCGCCGTACGGGTACTCGATGGCCGGAGTGATGGTCTTCTTGCCATCCGGGTAGCTGACTTTATAAGTGTGACGGAACACCAGCGCCTGGCCGTTGGACAGGCCCACGGCCACCAGCGGATGGCCCGGCTGGTCTTCGCCGATCGAGGTCACACTGGCGCCTGCCGGCAGGGGCAGATCGACGCGCTTCAATTCAGCGCCACTGTCGATGTCGAAGAACAGCGCCTGGCCCTTGTCGGAAACGCGCATGGCCACCTGATTCTGCTCTTCGAGCGAAATCATCAGCGGCTTGCCGGCGTCCTGCATCCAGGCCGGGGTGATTGCATCTTTCGCAGTCAGGTCAGCACCTTTGAACAGCGGCGCGACCACGTAGGCGAGGAAGAAGAAGATCAGGGTGATGGCTGCCAGCACCGCCAGACCGCCGACGAGGACGTACCAGCGGGTGAAGCGATCCTTGAGCGCGCGAATGCGGCGCTTGCGTTGCAACTCAGGCGTATTGAAGTCAATGCGCTTGGGAGGGTTCGTAGTCATTTTGGAATTGGCCAGATCATTCATGCGCACACCCTAGCGATCCTGTATGACAGAAAGATGACAATGCAGTGACGCACCAAATCCGCCGCCAGCAGGGCACTGGCAGTGGATAGAAGAATTCGGGGAGTGTGGGGGCCGGGCCGCTTGCGGGCCGGGCCCCACACGGGAGTCAGGCGTGGTTCACCCCTGACTCAGTTTGTTACTTTTTTGCGACTTCAGCGCCGCCTTCCTGCAGACCCAGGTCAGCCAGTGCTTTTGCAGCAACCTTGGCTGGCAGCGGGATGTAGCCGTCTTTCACGACCACTTCCTGGCCCTGTTTCGACAGAACCAGTTTCACGAACTCGGCTTCCAGCGGGGCCAGAGGCTTGTTCGGGGCCTTGTTGACGTACACGTACAGGAAACGCGACAGCGGGTATTTGCCGTTCAGGGCGTTTTCTTCGGTGTCTTCGATGAAGTCAGTGCTGCCCTTCTTCGACAGAGCAACGGTTTTCACGCTGGCGGTCTTGTAGCCGATGCCCGAGTAACCGATGCCGTTCAGCGAGGAGCTGATCGACTGCACGACCGAAGCCGAGCCTGGTTGTTCGTTGACGTTAGGCTTGTAGTCGCCTTTGCACAGGGCTTCTTCCTTGAAGTAGCCGTAGGTGCCGGATACCGAGTTGCGACCGAACAGTTGAACCGGCTTGTTGGCCAGGTCGCCGGTCACGCCCAGGTCACCCCAGGTTTTCACGTCGGCCTTGGCGCCGCACAGACGGGTGGACGAGAAGATCGCGTCAACCTGTTCCATGGTCAGGTGCTGGATCGGGTTGTCCTTGTGCACGAAAACAGCCAGGGCGTCCACGGCAACCGGGATAGCGGTTGGCTTGTAGCCGTATTTCTGTTCGAAGGCCGCCAGTTCGGTGTCCTTCATCTTGCGGCTCATCGGGCCCAGGTTGGAGGTGCCTTCAGTCAGCGCAGGTGGCGCGGTGGCGGAGCCAGCGGCCTGAATCTGGATGTTTACGTTCGGGTATTCTTTTTTGTAGTTCTCAGCCCAGAGGGTCATGAGGTTGGCCAGGGTATCGGAACCGACGCTGGACAGGTTGCCCGACACACCAGTGGTCTTGGTGTAGCTCGGGATAGCAGGGTCAACAGCGGCAACCGCGTTGGCAGTCGCAACGCCAGCAGCGACAAAAGTCATTGCCGCCATCAAACGCTTCAGTTTCATGCCTTACTCCTAGCAGATAGGGTGTGTTAAGTCGGGGCCAAGTATCAGCAGGCCGTGTGAACACTCTATGGCTGAAATATGACAATTGGATGAAAGGCCAGCATCCCTGTCGGAAGGCTGGCCTTTCAGTTGTAACGGCAAGTGTGAAGATGGCTTAGCGACCTTTGCTCCACAACCACGCGCCGACCAGGATCCCCATCCCGCACAGCACCGCCACATAGTAGGCAGGCCCCATCGCGCTTTCTTTCAGCAGCAGGCTGACGACCATCGGGGTCAGGCCGCCGAAGATCGCGTAAGCGACGTTATAAGAGAAGGACAGACCACTGAAGCGCACCACCGGCGGAAACGCCTTCACCATCACATATGGCACCGCGCCGATGGTGCCGACCAGGAAACCGGTCAGCGCGTACAGCGGGAACAGCCAGTCCGGGTGATCGGCGAGACTGTGATAGAACGTCCAGGAACTGGCCAGCAAGCCCAGGCAACCGAATACGAACACGCGACCGGCGCCAAAGCGATCCGCCAGCGCACCGGAAATGATGCAGCCGAAGCTCAGAAACACGATCGCCAGGCTGTTGGATTGCAGCGCGGTAGTCGGCGAGAAGTGATAGACCGTCTGCAGCACGGTCGGGGTCATCAGGATCACCACGACGATGCCGGCGGATAGCAGCCAGGTCAGCAGCATCGACACCGCGATCGCCCCGCGGTGGTCACGCAGCACGGCGCGCAGCGGCACTTCTTCGGCCAGCGCCTTGCGCTGTTGCAGTTCGGCGAACACCGGGGTTTCGTGCAGCCAGCGACGCAGGTAGACCGAGAACAGACCGAACACGCCACCCAACAGGAACGGGATCCGCCAGGCGTAATCCGAGACTTCCGTTGGGGTATAGATGCTGTTGATCGCAGTGGCGACCAGCGAGCCGAGCAGGATACCCGCCGTCAGGCCGCTGGTCAGAGTGCCGCAGGCGTAGCCGATGTGCTTGCCGGGCACGTGTTCGGAAACGAAGACCCACGCCCCCGGAACCTCACCGCCAATCGCCGCGCCCTGAATGACGCGCATCAACAGCAACAGAATCGGCGCCCACAGGCCGATCTGCGCGTAGGTCGGCAGCAGGCCCATGATCAGGGTCGGCACGGCCATCATGAAAATGCTCAGGGTGAACATTTTCTTGCGCCCCAGCAGGTCGCCGAAGTGCGCCATCACGATCCCGCCCAGCGGCCGCGCGAGGTAACCGGCGGCGAAGATGCCGAAAGTCTGCATCAGGCGCAGCCACTCGGGCATGTCGGCCGGGAAGAACAATTTGCCGACCACGGTGGCAAAGAACACGAAGATGATGAAATCGTAGAACTCCAGCGCGCCCCCCAGGGCCGATAGCGACAGAGTCTTGTAGTCATTGCGGGTCAACGGTCGTGCGGGTTGGTCGGGCTGCGCGAGGCTCGAGGGCGCTGTGGTCATGGCAAGGTCTTCTCTTATAGTCGGATCTGCCGCCACAACAACGCTGGCTGTGGCTCGGGCAGGTTCGGCACCATAGCAAATTGTTCGAAAAAGCACATAGAGGTGCGTATTTGCCGGTCGAAATCAGAACCGGACGGTCGTCGCGGAGTCTACCGATCGATATACTCGCCACCTTGCTCCGGTTTGTAAGGGGTTGCTGTGCGAAAACGCCGTTGGCCCGACCCTTGCTCGGGATTAGCCGGTTTCGCAGAGTTTCTCCTTAGGCGCCTGATGGAAAACGTGACGAACGTAGTATGTTCGGTGCTGAATCGTTTTTCCCGAAGACGGCTACCACCAGCAATACCCAACGAAGAGTCACGGGTCAGAGGCCCCCCGGCATGATAGAGCTCGAACAAGAAGATCCGATCCCGCAAGGCGACCTGGCCTTGCAAATCACCGCGCTTCCCCGCGAAACCAACGGCTTCGGCGATATTTTCGGCGGCTGGCTGGTGGCGCAGATGGACCTGGCCGGCACGGCCATGGCCAGCCGTGTTGCCGGTGGCCGTGTCGCGACCGTGGCCATCGACCGCATGGCGTTTCTGGTGCCGGTGGCTGTCGGCGCGCAATTGTCCTTTTATACCCAGACCCTGGAAATCGGTCGCAGCTCGATCCAGATGATGGTCGAGGTGTGGAGCGACGACCCGCTGTCCAGCGAGTGGCGTAAAGTGACCGAAGCGGTGTTCGTGTTCGTCGCCATCGATGGCAGCGGCCGCACCCGTTCGGTTCCGCCACGCGCACGTTAAACCTCGCGGCCGTTTCACGGTCGATAGTCGTCCAAGTTGCTGATCGAGAGTTGTCCAAGTTGCTGATCGAGAGTTGTCCCATGAACACGCCCAACGTTGAAGCCGTGAAACTGGATGAACTGAACTGCTGGCGCATCCGCCACGGTCAGGCCGAAGTGCTGGTGGCCCAGCAAGGCGCGCACATCCTCAGTTATCAGGTGGACGGCCAGCCGCCCCTGATCTGGCTGAACGACAAGGCCGTGTTCAAGACCGGCAAGAGCATCCGCGCCGGTGTGCCGGTATGCTGGCCGTGGTTCGGCAAGTTCGAACGCAACCCGCAGAACGTGCAGGCGATGCGCACGAGTGAAGAACCGGCCGGTGCCCACGGATTTGTCCGGGCGATGGATTGGGAACTGGGCGGCATCGAAACCGAAGGCGAAAGCCTGAAAGTGGAATTCAAGCTGCCCTACCCCGAGGGCGGTTTTCCGGAGTGGCCGCATCAGGTCGACCTGACCCTGACCCTGCGCCTCGACGATCAGTTGCACATCAGTCTGACCAGCCACAACCGTGGCACCGACACCGTCAGCATCAGTCAGGCGCTGCACAGCTATTTCGCGGTCAGCGATGTGCGCAACGTGCGCGTCGAAGGCGTGGATGGCCTGGATTACATCGAGACCCTGGACGACTGGAAAACCTTCACCCAGCAGGGTGATCTGCGTTTTGCCGGGGAAACCGACCGCATCTACCTCGACGCCCCTGCGCAACTGAGCATCGTCGACCCGGCCTGGGAACGGCGCATCGTGCTGACCACCACCGGCTCCCGCACGGCGGTGATCTGGAACCCGTGGATCGACCGCGCCGCTGCGCTCAGCGACATGGACAACGATGGCTGGCAGCGCATGCTCTGCATCGAGACGGCGAACGTGATGAGTGATGTGATGAACCTGGCGCCGGATGCCAGTCACACCATGGGTGTCAGCGTCGGCAGCCAGCCACTCTGAAAACAAAAATCGCAGCCCTGGGGCTGCGTTTTTTTTTGCGGGTCTGAATTACAGATCCGATTCCTGCACCACCCGCACCTTGTCTGCCTCCAGCGCATAGGCCGCGTCGGCGAGATCATTGCTGACCTTTTCGATCTTCAGCGTGCCGGTCACCCATAGCGGCGTATAGATGTCATCCAGCTTCAAGCCTTTTGGATAACGCACCAGCACCAGTTGATTCGGTGGCGGTGGCGGCACATGGATGCAGGCGCCCGGGTACGGCACCAGGAAGAACAGCGTGCTGCGACCCTTGGCGTCGGATTCCAGCGGCACCGGATACCCACCGATGCGGATGTGTTTGTCGTTCATCGACGCCACGGTCTTGGTCGAATACATCACCGCCGGCAAACCCTTGGCCTGCTTCATCCCGCCCTTCTGGGTGAAGGTGCCGGTGGCTTCCGGGGAGTTGTGATCGATTTCAGGCATGGCCTCGAGGGCTTTCTGATCCGACTTGGGCATCAGTTCCAGCCAGTCGGTTTCCGGCAGATCGCCGGCGTGGGCCAGACCGCTGCCCAGCAAAAGGAGAGTCAACAGAAAACGGCGCATGAAGGTGCTCGGTAAAGGATGCTCGAAGTAAGGAGGAAACGCTGAATCGCCGAGCATTTTAGCCCTCCCCGCCGGATTGGCAGAGAGGGTTTTGTCGCTTTGGATCAGTTCTTTTTGATCAGGCCGTAGATCACCAGCAGCACGATCGCGCCGACCAGTGCGCCGATGAAGCCTGCGCCCTGACCGGCCTGATAGATGCCCAGGGCCTGGCCGCCGTAGGTGGCTGCCAGCGAACCGCCGATACCGAGCAGGATAGTCATGATCCAGCCCATGCTGTCATCGCCCGGTTTCAGGAACCGCGCCAGCAGGCCGACAATGAGGCCGATAAAGATGGTTCCGATAATTCCCATGGCATTTCCCTCTGAATGGTAGATATGCGATGAAGCCTAGCCAGACTTTCGCATCCTGCCATCAGAGAACGGCGGCCCCTTAATGGTTCCGCCGCTGCCAGATGAAACTGTCGTTACTCGGCGATCAGCGCTTCGACCTTGAGAATCTGTTGCTCGAGGGTCGCCTTGTCCTTGCAGCGCAGGTTGGCGTGACCGACCTTGCGCCCGGCCTTGAAGGCCTTGCCGTAGTGATGCAGGTGGCAATCGTCGATGGCGATGACTTTTTCAACCGGCGGAACAACGCCGATGAAGTTGAGCATCGCGCTCTCGCCGACCTTGGCGGTCGAACCCAGCGGCAGACCGGCAACGGCCCGCAGGTGGTTTTCGAACTGGCTGCACTCGGCGCCTTCGGTGGTCCAGTGCCCGGAGTTGTGCACGCGCGGTGCGATTTCGTTGGCCTTGAGGCCGCCGTCGACTTCAAAGAACTCGAACGCCATCACACCGACATAATCCAGCTGTTTGAGCACGCGGCTGGAATAATCTTCGGCCAGGGCCTGGAGCGGGTGATCGGAGCTGGCGACCGACAGCTTGAGGATGCCGCTGTCGTGGGTGTTGTGCACCAGTGGATAGAACTTCGTCTCGCCATCGCGGGCGCGCACGGCGATCAGCGACACTTCGCCAGTGAATGGCACGAAGCCTTCCAGCAGGCAAGGCACGCTGCCCAGTTCGGCGAAGGTACCGACCACATCTTCCGGCTTGCGCAGGACTTTCTGGCCCTTGCCGTCGTAACCCAGGGTGCGGGTTTTCAGGACGGCCGGCAGGCCGATCGACGCAACGGCGGCGTCCAGGTCGGCTTGCGACTGGATGTCGGCGAACGCTGGGGTCGGAATCCCCAGGTCCTTGAACATGCTCTTTTCGAACCAGCGGTCGCGGGCGATGCGCAGGGCTTCAGCGCTCGGGTAGACCGGCACGAATTGCGAAAGGAACGCCACGGTTTCCGCCGGGACGCTTTCGAACTCGAAGGTCACCAGATCGACTTCATCGGCCAATTGACGCAGGTGATCCTGATCGCCGTAATCGGCCCGCAGGTGTTCGCCCAGCGCAGCGGCGCAAGCGTCCGGCGCAGGGTCGAGGAAAGCGAAGTTCATGCCCAGCGGGGTGCCCGCCAGGGCCAACATGCGACCCAACTGGCCGCCACCGATTACACCGATTTTCATCTCAACAACCTCAGGCAATACGTGGGTCTGGATTGTCCAGGACGCTGTCTGTCTGCTCGGCACGGAAGGTTTTCAGTACCGCGTGGAATTGCGGATGCTTGGCGCCCAGGATGCTCGCCGACAGCAGGGCTGCGTTGATCGCACCGGCCTTGCCGATGGCCAGAGTGGCAACCGGAATACCGGCCGGCATCTGCACGATCGAAAGCAGCGAGTCGACGCCCGAAAGCATGGCTGACTGCACCGGCACGCCCAGCACCGGCAGGTGGGTTTTGGCCGCACACATGCCTGGCAGGTGGGCTGCGCCACCGGCACCGGCGATGATCACCTCGATGCCGCGGCCTTCAGCCTCTTCGGCGTACTGGAACAGCAGATCCGGGGTGCGGTGGGCGGAAACCACCTTGACCTCGTAAGGGATGCCGAGCTTTTCCAGCATATCGGCGGTGTGGCTAAGGGTGGACCAATCGGACTTGGAGCCCATGATCACGCCAACCAGTGCACTCATCGTCGCGCCTCTTCTCTCTGGGCGCCCGCAGGCGCGTCAAAAACAACAAGCCACGCAGGATGCGTGGCTTGTTGTAGGAAAAATGGCCGGACGAACCGGCCGAAGGCCGCGCAGTATACCGCAAAGAAAGCAATAAACAGCCCCCGTTGCGACCATCTGTCATCTGCCTTGAATACCTGACTTTACTGACTCAAAAATCAAGAATACACCTTGGATTTTCCCAACTTAAAAAACACCCGCTTGATTGCATGGCGACTGCACTTCGACACTTCCCTTAACTTCACGCAATAAAAACAAAAACACTCCAGAAAGTAATCAACGATTAATAGTTTATATTCAACCCACTCCCGACGCTCACTACTCAATTGAATAACCGGGCATCCAAAAAACATTCAACAGCACATCTTTACCACAAAACTCAACACAAACCGGCTACGTCATTCCAACTGACGAAGCACCAAAATCATAAAAAGGATAACCATGTTCAAGGAACCACTGGCGCTACTTGTCTTCATCCACCAGGACTTGGCTGATTACAGTAAAGACGACCTTTACGAAAATTGTTTCTCGTGGCTCTCCGAGGAAATGGAGAGTATTTCCGGCCGCAAGATGTTGATTCGCCTGATCAGCCCGGAAGAGGCGCCAGGTCTGACCAATCATCCGTATAAAAACAGTGATGCCAGCACTTCGCTGAGCGCCTGGAAAATCGCCGTCGACAACTACCGACGCAACCGTCCGAGGAAAGATCTGAACCCGCGCTTCAACAAATTCTTGCTACTGACGCGCAGCGCTATCAATAGCCAAGTACTAGGAATTGCCGATTTGCCAGGCTACGCGGGTATAGCCTCAATAGAAAAACGTCGCACCGCTGCTCACGAAGTTGGCCATATGTTCAATGCAGTACACCAAGACAGCGAAGTCTTATACAACGGTTGGTGGAGTGAAACAGTCATGAAACCGACTGATGATTTTTCTGAACTTCGCCACGATGCCGATCGCTTCAGTGATAAAAACCGAGAGAACATCCGAGCCTATCTGGACGCAAAGAAAACATCAGGTCCGACACGAGCAGTCCCGCGCCCCGAATATGATGATGAAGAGGGCTGAAGCAGATACACGCCTGCTTCATTCCCGGCTTTCCGTTACGCGCTATCAGTGCTCCATCAAGATGAGGAGCCCGCCGCACCACCTTCAAGCTTGCGCCACAACAACCGCACGTTGGCCTTGCGCACCAGCGCGCAGCGGTACAGGCGAATCTCCAGCGGCACATGCCATTGCGAGCCGCCGCAAACCACCAGTTCACCGCGGGCCAGTTCAGCCCGCACGCTGAGTTGCGGCACCCAGGCAATGCCGAGACCTTCCAGCGCCATGCTTTTCAAGCTGTCGGCCATGGCGGTTTCATAGATTGTGGTGAAGCGCAGCTGACGCTGGCGCAGCAAGCCATTCACCGAACGCCCGAGAAACGCCCCGGCGCTGTACGCCAGCAACGGCACACTGCCCTCGCCTTCCAGATCGAACAACGGTTTGCCATTGGCATCTGCCGCACACACAGGAAGCATTTCGGTCTGGCCCAGGTGCAGCGACGGGAAGATTTCCGGGTCCATCTGCATGGCGGCGTCCGGGTCGTAGAACGCCAGCATCAGATCGCAACCACCTTCACGCAGCGCGTGCACCGCGTCGCCAACGTTGGTCGCGACCAGCCGGGTAGCGATGTTCAGGCCTTCGTTGCGCAGTTGCGCGATCCAGCGCGGAAAGAAGCCGAGTGCCAGCGAGTGCGCCGCCGCGACCTGGATCACTTCGCCCTGCCCGCCTTCCAGATGATGAAGATGGCGCAGCACTTCACCGAGCTGTTCGACCACGGTACGCGCGGTTACCAGGAACAGTTGCCCCGCCGCCGTCAGCTCGATCGGCGTACGCGAGCGGTTGACCAGCGTCAGTCCGAGAGCCGCTTCCAGACTGCGGATCCGCCGACTGAACGCCGGCTGGGTCACGAAGCGCCGTTCGGCCGCCTGCGAGAAGCTGCGGGTGGCGGCCAGAGCACTGAAGTCCTCGAGCCATTTGCTTTCCAGATTCATCACGTCCTCCCGGACACGCACCAAAACAGGTCACACGTCTGCCGCGCACGCGGCGTCACACGGGCATTATGCCGAATGTGCATAGGGCAGTGTTTAACAGCATTGGCCCAAAAATTCCCACAAGCCTAGCATTCGCAGCGTTCCGGCACAGACCGGGTCCATATCGAGATGATTTCTATCATGTCCTCCGCTGCATCATTCCGCACAGAAAACGACCTGCTTGGCACCCTCGAAGTCCCTGCTCAAGCGTATTACGGCATCCAGACCCTGCGAGCGGTGAACAACTTCCGTCTCTCGGGCGTTCCGATTTCGCACTACCCGAAGCTGGTTGTCGGTCTGGCGATGGTCAAACAGGCTGCCGCTGACGCCAACCGCGAGCTGGGTCACCTGAGCGAAGCCAAGCACGCTGCCATCAGCGAAGCCTGTGCCCGTCTGATCCGCGGCGATTTCCACGAAGAGTTCGTGGTCGACATGATTCAAGGTGGCGCCGGTACCTCCACCAACATGAACGCCAACGAAGTGATCGCCAACATCGCGCTGGAAGCGATGGGTCACCAGAAAGGCGAATACCAGTACCTGCACCCGAACGACGACGTGAACATGGCGCAGTCGACCAACGACGCCTACCCGACCGCGATCCGCCTGGGTCTGCTGCTGGGTCACGACGCGCTGCTGGCCAGCCTCGACAGCCTGATTCAGGCATTCGCGGCCAAGGGTGAAGAATTCAACCACGTCCTGAAGATGGGCCGTACCCAGCTGCAAGACGCCGTGCCGATGACCCTGGGTCAAGAGTTCCGTGCTTTCGCCACCACCATGGGCGAAGACCTGGCCCGTCTGAAGACGCTGGCCCCGGAACTGCTGACTGAAGTGAACCTGGGCGGCACCGCGATCGGTACCGGCATCAACGCCGACCCGCGCTACCAGGCCCTGGCCGTACAGCGTCTGGCGCTGATCAGCGGTCAACCGCTGGTTCCAGCCGCTGACCTGATCGAAGCCACTTCCGACATGGGCGCCTTCGTGCTGTTCTCCGGCATGCTCAAGCGCACCGCGGTCAAGCTGTCGAAGATCTGCAACGACCTGCGCCTGCTGTCCAGCGGCCCGCGCACCGGCATCAACGAAATCAACCTGCCGGCGCGTCAGCCAGGCAGCTCGATCATGCCAGGCAAGGTCAACCCGGTAATCCCGGAAGCCGTGAACCAAGTGGCATTCCAGGTCATCGGTAACGATCTGGCGCTGACCATGGCAGCCGAAGGCGGCCAGCTGCAGCTGAACGTGATGGAGCCGCTGATCGCCTTCAAGATCCTCGACTCGATCCGCCTGCTGCAACGCGCCATGGACATGCTGCGCGAGCACTGCATCGTCGGCATCACCGCCAACGAAGCGCGCTGCCGCGAACTGGTCGAACACTCGATCGGCCTGGTCACCGCACTGAACCCGTACATCGGCTACAAAAACGCCACCCGCATCGCCCGTATCGCCCTTGAAAGCGGCCGCGGCGTACTGGAACTGGTGCGCGAAGAAGGTCTGCTCGACGAAGCCATGCTCGCCGACATCCTGCGCCCGGAAAACATGATTGCTCCGCGTCTGGTGCCTCTGAAGGCCTGATCCGACGCGTTACTTGTAGCACCGCTCACCAGGTCGAGGGACTAGACACCTCTCACCTTTTGAGGGCTTGGGGATCGTTCCCCGAGCCCTTTTTTTTAACTGTTTGAACCTGAGAACCGTATGTATGAAAACTGACCGCCAATCAGCTTTCACACAAACCCGACGCCGGTAACGTCGGGTGTTTCAAAGCTTCGTTTCGTCGCTTGCACCACAACCGTGCAGACGGGCGCCGCACTGATCGGTATAGTGCCGCCCCTCTTCGCGTGAGCGGTCGTCGGTAACGAGGCCATAACCCATGCGAAACCCGAACTAATAACAAACCCGCGATATGGATCCGGGACGAACCCTCGCCTCGCCCGTTGTGCCGCACGCACACCGGTGTAACGCGATGTTTCTGACCATCCAGCATTTGCTTAAACAATAAACAGCGAGGAAAAATCCATGCTCGAAGTCATCAACGACTTCCTCTCAGGGAAAGTACTGATCGTGCTCATTGTCGGGCTCGGTAGCTACTTCACGATTCGCTCGCGTTTCGTTCAATTGCGCCACTTCTTCCACATGTTCGCGGTGTTCCGCGACAGCCTCAAAGGCAGCGCCGGGCAACTCAGCTCGTTCCAGGCCCTGATGCTCAGCCTCGCCGGCCGCGTCGGTGCAGGCAACATCGCCGGTGTCGGCATCGCCGTGACCCTGGGTGGTCCGGGTGCGGTGTTCTGGATGTGGGTGACCGCACTGGTCGGCATGTCCAGCAGCTTCTTCGAATGTACGCTGGCCCAGGTCTACAAGCGCGCCGATGGCGACGGCCTGTACCGTGGCGGTCCGGCCTACTACATCCAGCACGGCCTGAAGCTCAAGGGCATGGCGGTGGTGTTCTCGATCCTGCTGCTGGTCACCTACGGCTTCGCCTTCATCGGCCTGCAGTCCTACACCGTGACCCACTCGCTGCAAAACGCTTTCGCCTTCGACCCGCAACACACCGGCATCGTCCTGGCAGTGCTGCTGGCCATCACCTTCATCGGCGGCATCAAGCGCATCGCTTCGGTGTCTGACCTGCTGGTACCGATCAAGACCCTGGCCTACATCGGCGTGACCCTGTATGTGATCGGCACCCAGATCGAACACGTGCCAGCCATGCTGGTCACCATCTTCAAAAGCGCCTTCGGTCTCGACCCGGCCTTCGGCGGCCTGCTCGGCAGCGCAATCGTGATGGGCGTGAAACGTGGCGTGTTCGCCAACGAAGCGGGCCTGGGCAGTGCGCCGAACGTCGCCGCCGTGGCCGCCGTGAAGCACCCGGGCGCTCAGGGCGTGGTTCAGGCGTTCAGCGTGTTCCTCGACACGTTCGTGATCTGCACCTGCACCGCACTGCTGATCCTGCTGTCGGGCTTCTACACCCCGGGCTTCGAAGGTGACGGCATCGTCCTGACCCAGAACTCGCTGGCCGCCGTGGTGGGTGACTGGGGCCGCATGTTCGTCAGCGTCGCGCTGTCGCTGTTCGTCTTCACGTGCATCCTCTACAACTACTACCTGGGCGAAAACAGCCTGCAGTTCCTCACCCGCAACCGCGCTGCGCTGATGACGTTCCGCGGTCTGGTGCTGGCGCTGGTGGTCTGGGGTTCGATGCAGGATCTGTCGACCGTGTTCGCCTTCGCCGACATCACCATGACCTGCCTGGCCTTCGTCAACCTGATGGCCCTGGCCTTGCTGTTCAAGGTCGGCATGCGCGTGATGCGCGACTACGATGCGCAGCGCCGCGCAGGCGTCGACCAACCGGTGTTCGACTCCAGCAAGTTCAGCGACCTGGATCTGGACCTGAAAGCCTGGCCTGCCAACCCGTCGGCCGACACCCAGGCCAACGCTCAGCCGCAAGGCATCCCGGCAGCGCAACGCTGATCGGGTAAAAACCGGGCGCAGATCCTGCGCCCGGCGTGACACAAGCAGCGGTCGGCGTCATGCTCGACCGCATGCTGTCCTCGTTCAGGAGAACTCCCCATGAATTCCTCGACCTACCCTGCCGCCCAGCACGTCATGGTGCTGTACACCGGTGGCACCATCGGCATGCAGGCCAGCGCCAATGGCCTGGCCCCGGCCTCCGGTTTCGAAGCGCGGATGCGCGATTACCTGCACAGCCAGCCGGAGCTGGTGGTGCCGCAGTGGCGCTTTCGCGAGATGTCGCCGCTGATCGACAGCGCCAACATGACCCCGGCGTACTGGCAGCAACTGCGTGAAGCGGTGGTCGACGCCGTCGATGTGCAAGGTTGCGACAGCGTGCTGATCCTGCACGGCACCGACACCCTGGCCTACAGCGCCGCCGCCATGAGCTTCCAGTTGCTCGGCCTGCACGCCCGCGTGTGCTTCACCGGCTCGATGCTGCCGGCCGGCGTCACCGACAGCGACGCCTGGGAAAACCTCAGCGGCGCACTGGTCGCCCTCGGCCACGGCCTGGCGCCGGGCGTGCACCTGTACTTCCACGGCGAGCTGCTGGCGCCGACCCGTTGCGCAAAAGTGCGCAGCTTCGGCCGTCACCCGTTCAAACGCCTGGAGCGCCAGGGTGGCGGCGTGAAAGCCACTTCCCTGCCAGCAGCGTTGAACTACAACCAACCGAAGCAACTGGCAAAAGTTGCCGTGTTGCCGCTGTTCCCGGGCATTGGCGCCGAGATCATCGACGGCCTGCTCGACAGCGGCATTCAGGGTCTGGTGCTGGAGTGCTACGGCAGCGGCACCGGGCCGAGCGACAACCCGCAATTCCTCGCCAGCCTCGGCCGGGCGCGGGACAGCGGCGTGGTCGTGGTGGCGGTCACGCAGTGCCATGAAGGCGGTGTGGAACTGGATGTGTATGAAGCCGGCAGCCGCTTGCGCGGTGTTGGCGTGTTGTCCGGTGGCGGCATGACTCGCGAGGCAGCGTTCGGCAAGTTACACGGGTTGCTGGGGGCAGGACTCGAAGTAACAAACATTCGGCAGCTTGTGGAACTGGATCTCTGTGGAGAACTGTCTTTGTAACTTGGTTCGTTCTGCAGTCAACTGATCAATGACGATCAAAAATACCCCTCCTTACTGCCAATGGAGGGGTATCAACTATTTCACAGACTGAACAATAAAGAGATGCGCCGCCAATTTTTCCGTTTCAGGATTTTGCGGATCACCACGATAAACTGTTGCTCTAACGTCGCATTCATACTTTCCCGTGACGCTGTCAAACGTTGTATTTAAAATAATTGCTGTGTCCGCCCACCAACGCACATCACCAACACTTAGCTTCGTATTTAAATATTCGCGCTTACTCATTTGAAGTGTATAGGTACTCAAGTTCAGCGCTGACTCTTGGATCTCAAGGTTAAAATTAGAATGCTTGCTCTTAAATATAAGAATTATACTTCTTCCGTGTTGACCATTATTTACCACAAAGGAGTCGGCATCAGAGAGTAAGTGTTTGTTACCTACTGCCCCTTCAACGTGCCCCTCAGTTGCAGGATTCTTTCCATTTCCATATTTTTCCCATATTTTCCATATCATCCCATTGAGCCTCGACATCACTATCTTTCGAACTCATTTCCCATTCTCCTCTATTGAAAAACTTCACAGACATTACGACTGCAAACTTGAGCGTAGCCCCAGAAAATACAAATCAAATAAAAAACGAAAATCAAGAAAACCAGTAACTAAACGACCAACGGTGCACTTATATTTGAAAACTTGTTACTTCTGACACTCGTCAAAAGAGCAATCTCGCATTAAGTTAAACAGGCGGGAGCCATGACCCTATAACTAACAAATCAATCTGGTCTCCTCTGTTAACTTTAATTAGCGCAAACAACTTAAACCGGCAGGTGGCATGTAATTTGCCCCTTCAAAGTTGTATTCGCTCAGGACATTCCCATGCTCCACTCCCACCTCACCACCCTCAACGCCGTCTCCCTGATGCTCATCACCTTCAGGGATCAGGGCCTGTCCAGCGAAGCGCTGCTGGCCGGCAGCAGCATCGGTGCGGCGGAACGAGTCGGCCACGGCCTGGCGCCGGGCGTGCATCTTCGTGGTTGCGGTCACGCAGTCGAAGCGGGCAGCCGCTTGCGTGGTGTGGGCATGCTGTCCGGTGGCGGGATGAATCGTGAGGCAGCGTTTGGCAAGTTGAATGCCTTGCTGGTGGGGGCAGGCCTTGAAACGGCCGAAGTACGACGTCTGGTCGAACTCGATCTATGAAGTGAGCTAATCTGATTCGACGTACAAACCTGCAGCCGGATAGATATGGCCCTGCCCCAATGGATGTTAGGGGGCAGGGTCAATAGACCTGGACAACTCCACAGGCTTCTCGCTCTCGATACGTGAAGATTTGCGTTAATCACTTGATGCTGAAAATGCCGTCTTTTAACTGTTTGATCGTGCTGTCTGGATGAGCGAACTCGGCCTCCACGATTCCGTAAAAATATCCGCCGATGGGATCCCGATTTATTTGGATGACCCCGCTCGTAGCAATATTATGTTCATCTTTGTAGATAGCTTGAATGGACCCGTACTCTTCTGGAATACGAACCTTTTTTCCAAGATCTTTTGCATCAATGAAGAACGCGATCGTTTGCTCGAGTTTATTGTCAGGACCCAAAATGGCGAAAGCAATCAAAATATTACTTTCAGGGTCAAGCCTGTAGGCAGAGAGCCTGACATCTTGCCCATCACGATTTATCTTAATCTCGCCCTCAAGCGCGTTTTTCGCGATTAGATCGATTTTTTTATTCAGATCTTCAAAAGATTTCATTGCCTGATTCTCCGTAGGGATAAAACTGGATTTCACATCTGTTACTGCCATGGTTCAGTCTATGAATTTGCCAGAATGAAAGCCGTCAACCCATTGCCAACTCCAGATTGATCGTACTCCAACAGGCCGAATCCAGTGACACGACCATTCGAAAATAGATGCGGAAGTGCACCAAGTCAAACCAAAAACCGCTCCCGACAAACGGTACACTTTACGGGAAAAACCTGTAACTTCTGACAGTAGCCAGCAAATATCAAATAATATAAATTAATTGAGCGCCGCTCTAACTTATTACTGCCAAATTTCTATTTTTTGCTTGTGATGAGCATTTAAAAAACAACAAATCGTCCAACTAACGAATCGGGCAAAGTTATCTTGCTGATTTTCGACAGCTGTCGCCGGCACATAACTTGCTCGCCTTTCCGGCACCGCCCGGCTGGAAGATCCTATGCTTCACTCCCACCTCACCACCCTCAACGCCGTCGCCCTGGTGCTCAACACCTTCAGGGATCAAGGCCTGTCCAGCGAAGCACTGCTCGCCGGCAGCGGCATCAGCGCGGCGGATCTAAGCCGGGCCGACACCCGCATTACCACCAATCAGGAGATGCAGGTCTGCGCCAATGCGGTCGCGCTCAAGCACGACATCGGCCTGGAGCTGGGCCGGCGCATGCATGTTTCCTGCTACGGCATCCTCGGTTACGCGCTGCTGACCTGTGCCACCTTCGGTGACGCTTTGCGGCTGGCGATCCGTTATCCGGCGCTGCTGGGAACACTTTTCGAACTGAGCCTGGAAGACGACGGCGAGCGCGTCTGGTTCGTCGCCGCCGATTACCGCGAAAGCCCGGCGATGGCCGTATTCAACGCCGAGTTCTGTCTGGTGTCGCTGAAAGTCATCTGCGACGACCTGCTCGGCCATCCGCTGCCATTGCTGGCCGCGCGCTTCGAACACGCCGCGCCGGATTACCGCGACAGCTACGCCGAACACTTCAAGGCGCCGCTGCACTTCGGCGCCAAGGACAACGCCTTCGCCTTCGACCGGCGCTGGCTCGACCAGCCGCTGCCGCTGGCCGACATCATCACCCACCAGGCCATGGCCGAGCGTTGCCGCAAACAGAACACCGAGTTCACCGGCCGCCAGGCATGGCTGGGTCGGATCCGCCAGTTGCTCAGCGCCCAACTCAACGCCGCACCGGGGCTGGAAGGCCTGGCGCAACAGATGAACTGCTCGCCGCGCACCCTGCGCCGGCATCTGAAGGACATGGGTTGCAGCTATCAGGAATTGCTCGACGAACTGCGTTTCGAGCGGGCCAAGCAGATGCTTTGCGAGGATCAGTTGCCGATTTATCGCATCGCCGAAACCCTCGGCTTCAGCGAGACCGCAAGCTTCCGCCATGCCTTCGTGCGCTGGAGCGGTGTGGCACCGAGTCAATTCCGGCCACACGGTTAAACCGTCGAGGGGCGATATCAGGTCAGTATTTTTGGCCACATCGATCCCCTTTTGGCCTCTCTGGCCGTTCTCCGATTCGGCTCACGCCGCAACACTGTGATCAACCGAATCAGCCCCTGCGGAGAACAACAAATGCTGACGATCTACTCTGACGATCACCACCTGCACCATGGCCGCTGCGAATTGATCGACGGGCAACTCAAGCCTTGCTTCGAGATGCCGTCGCGCGCCGACCACGTGCTGCAACGGGTAAAAAATCAAAACCTCGGCCCGGTCGAGGCACCGAAGGATTTCGGCCTCGGGCCGATCGAGCGCATTCACAGCCGCGACTACCTCGACTTTTTCAAAGGCGCGTGGGCACGCTGGACCGAGTTCAACACCGACGGCGACTTGCTGCCTTACACCTGGCCGGCGCGCACCTTGCGTCAGGTCAAGCCGACCAGCCTGCACGGCCAGCTCGGCTATTACAGCTTCGACGGAGGCGCGCCGATCACCGCCGGCACCTGGCAAGCGGCGTACAGCGCGGCGCAAGTGGCGCTGACCGCACAAGCGGAAATCCAGCGCGGCGCCCGCGGTGCCTTCGCCCTGTGCCGTCCACCGGGACACCACGCTGCCGGTGATTTGATGGGCGGTTATTGCTACCTCAACAACGCCGCCATCGCCGCGCAGGCATTCCTCGATCAGGGCCACAAGAAGGTCGCGATCCTCGACGTCGACTACCACCACGGCAATGGCACCCAATCGATTTTCTACGAGCGCAGCGACGTGCTGTTCACCTCGATCCATGGCCACCCGGAAGCGGAATTCCCGTTCTTCCTCGGCTACGAAGACGAACGCGGGGAAGGCGCCGGGGAAGGCTTCAACTTCAACTATCCGCTGCCAGCCGGTTCCGGCTGGGATATCTGGAGTGCGGCACTGGATCAGGCCTGCCAGGAGATCGACAACTACGGCGCCGACATCATCGTCGTGTCGCTGGGTGTGGACACCTTCAAGGACGATCCGATTTCGCAGTTCAAGCTCGACAGCCCGGACTACCTGGCCATGGGCAAGCGCATCGCGGCCCTCGGCAAACCGACCCTGTTCGTCATGGAAGGTGGCTACGCGGTGGAAGAAATCGGCATCAACGCGGTGAACGTGCTTGAAGGTTTCGAACAATGAGCAGACTCAAGCAATTCATCGCGCCGGCGTTGTGCGCGGCGCTGCTGAGCGGCGCCGCACACGCCGAAGAACGCACCCTGCGCGTCTACAACTGGTTCGACTACATCACCCCCAAGGCGCTGGAAGATTTCAAGGCGCAGAACAGCCAGACCAAACTGGTCTACGACATCTTCGACACCAACGAAGCACTGGAAGCCAAGCTGCTGACCGGCAACTCCGGCTACGACGTGGTGGTGCCGTCCAACGTGTTCCTCGCCAAGCAGATCGAGGCCGGGGTATTCCAGCCGCTGGATCGCAGCCAGTTGCCGAACTGGAACCACCTCGACCCGAAACTGATGAAGCTGATCGAAGCCAACGATCCGGGCAACCAGTTCGCCGTGCCGTACATGTACGGCACCATCCTGATCGGCTTCAACCCGGCCAAGGTCAAGGCCGCGCTGGGCGACAACGCGCCGGTGGACAGCTGGGACCTGATCTTCAAGGAAGAGAACATCAGCAAGCTCAAGCAGTGCGGTGTGGCCCTGCTCGATTCGCCGTCGGAGATCCTGCCGCTGGCCCTGCAACACCTCGGCCTGGATCCCAACAGCAAGAACCCGGCGGACTACGCCAAGGCTGAAGCGCTGTTGATGAAGATTCGCCCGTACGTGACCTACTTCCATTCGTCCAAGTACATGGCCGACATCGCCAACGGCGACATCTGCGTCGCGGTCGGTTATTCGGGCAGCTTCTCGCAAGCGGCCAACCGCGCCAAGGAAGCGAAGAACGGCGTGGTGGTGGACATGCGCCTGCCGAAAGAAGGCGCCCCGATCTGGTTCGACATGCTCGCGATCCCGAAAGGCGCGAAGAACCCGCAGGACGCCTACACCTTCATCAACTACCTGCTGCAACCGCAGGTGATCGCGCCGGTCAGCGATTTTGTCGGTTATCCGAACCCGAACAAGGACGCCACCGAACTGGTCGACCCGGCGATTCGCAACAATCCGAATCTGTACCCGACCGATGCGGCGATGAATACGCTGTACACCCTTCAGCCATTACCGCGCGATGCGGAACGGGCACGCACGCGGGCGTGGACG
Source organism: Pseudomonas sp. B7 (assembly GCF_016735645.1). NCBI lineage: Bacteria > Pseudomonadati > Pseudomonadota > Gammaproteobacteria > Pseudomonadales > Pseudomonadaceae > Pseudomonas > Pseudomonas sp. B7. The sequence goes on along the minus strand of NZ_JAERRE010000011.1, from coordinate 208,584 downwards.
AAGATCAAATCCGGCACCTGAAACTTGCTCATCCAACCCGGACCCGCCCCGGCGGGTCTTTGGATACCGACGCTGCGTCTTCACTCACCCCAGGCTTGCCGCAAACGGGCCAGGGCCGACTCGATCGCCGGCTCCGGCACCGCCGCAAAACCCAGCACCAGACCGGCGCGCTGATCGAGCGGCGTCGTCGAGTCCGGCAGCCAATATTTGCTCAAGCCATGGATCTCCACCTCCACGCTGGCGGCCTGCTCGATCAACTGTTGTTCGCGGGCCACACTGTCGACCGCCACGGTGAGATGCAGCCCCGCTGACACCGCCGGCAATTCCCCCACACCCGCCAATCCTTGCGGCCAACCATTGATGAGTGCGTTACGCCGACTCAGGGCTGCCCGACGCATCCGCCGGATGTGCCGCTGAAAGTGCCCGGCCGCCATGAATTCGGCCATCACCGCTTGAGTGCTCACTTCGGAATGCCGGACATCCACCGCCCGCCGCTGCGCAAACGCCTCCACCAGTGTCGGCGGCAACACCAGATACCCCAGGCGCAGCGCGGGGAACGCGACTTTGCCGAAGGTGCCGACATACAACACGCGGCCCTGGCGGTCGAGCGCCGCCAGCGGGGCCAAGGGTGCGCCGGTGTAGCGATACTCGCCGTCGTAGTCGTCCTCGACGATCCAGCCGCCGGTGCGCTCGGCCCAGGCCAGCAGTTCCAGACGTCGCGCCAGGCTCATCACCACCCCGGTCGGGTATTGATGAGACGGTGTGACATACGCCACCCGGCAATCTTCGGCGGCCGCCAGTGCCGCGCAGTCGATGCCCTCCTCATCCACCGCAATGCCGTGCAATCGACCGCCGGCCAAGGCGAACGCATGACCCGCTGCGCGATAGCCGGGATTCTCGATGCCCACGCCGGCGCCCGGCTCCACCAGCAACTGTGCACAAAGGCTGATTCCCTGTTGCGCGCCACTGGTGATCACAATTTGCTCAGCCGAGCACTGCATGCCGCGCGAACTGCGCAAATAAGCGGCGATCAGCCCGCGCAGGCGCGCATCGCCCGCCGGGTCGCCGTAACACAGTTGCTGCAAATCGGGTTTGCGCCAGAACGCCGCGCTCAGCTTGGCCCAGACGTCGAACGGGAACAGATCGAACGCCGGAACACCGACCCGGAATGCTCGCGGCGGACCGCTTGGTGGCGTCGGCAAATGGTTCTGCTCAAGCCGCTGCAATGCACCGCTGTGGATAACCTTGCTGGATAAATCCCCAGTGGAATTGGCCGAAATTGTGGATAAGGCTGTGGGTAAGTCTGTTGAAAACCCTGTGGATACTTTTGTGGATAATTTTTTCGCGGGCGCCACCGATTGCGGTAACTGCGCCACATAAGTGCCATCCCCGACCCGGCCTTCAATGAAACCTTCGGCATACAGTTGATCGTAGGCACGCACCACACTGTTGCGGGAAATCCCCAACGCTGCCGCCAGATCGCGGCTGGCCGGCAGGCGCGTGCCGCTGGCCAGGCGCCCGTCGAGCACCCGCAGGCGCAAGGCCTGATAGAGCTGACGGCTCAGGCCTTTGCGGCGGTCGAGTTCGATACCGGCAGGGTTGAACGGCAGCGACAGCGTGGTCGAATCGGGCATGACAATGGACCTATGAAATTGGTCATCAATGGCTCTTACAACAGACCAATAGCCTGCCTACGATGCTGGCATTCGCCAAGGAAATTTTCTCCATGTACACGCCCCGCGCCTTTGCCATCGACGACCTGTCCCAACTGCACGAACTGATCCTCGCCACCCGCCTCGCCATATTGGTCACCCATGGCGAACAAGGCTTGCAGGCCAGTCATGTGCCAGTGCTGCTGCATCGTGAACAAGGTCCGAACGGCACGCTGTACGGGCATCTGGCCAAGGCCAATCCGCAGTGGAAAGACCTGCGCGACGGCGCCGAGGCGATGGTGATTTTTCCCGGTGCCGATGCCTACGTCAGCCCGGGCTTTTACCCGAGCAAGGCCGAGCACGGCAAAGTCGTGCCGACCTGGAACTACGTCGCTGTGCACGCCTACGGTCACGCCGAAACCTTCAGCGATGGCGGTCGGTTGCTGGACATCGTCAGCACCCTCACCGACCGCCATGAAGCGGGTCGCGACCAGCCCTGGTCGGTCGACGATGCTCCGGCGGATTACATCGACGGCATGCTCAAGGCCATCGTCGGGTTCGCCATTCCGATCGACCGCCTCGAAGGCAAGCGCAAGCTCAGCCAGAACCGCAGCGCCGAAGATATCGCCGGCGTACGCGAAGGCCTGGCCGCCAGCCCCGACATCAACGATCAAACCCTCGCTCACTTGATGCGTTAAGGAAATCACCATGAGTCAGATCGACATCCGCCCGGTCAGCGCCGCCGATCACGCGGCGTGGCTACCGCTGTGGCAGGCCTACCTGCGCTTCTACAACACGGAATTGCCGGACGCCGTCAGCCAAAGTACCTGGCAGCGATTTCTCGACCCGAACGAGCCGACCCACGCCGCCCTCGCCTGGGCCGACGGCAAAGCGGTGGGCATGGTGCATTTCATCTACCATCGTTCGAACTGGAGCATCGAAAACTCCTGCTACCTGCAAGACCTGCTGGTGGAGCCGCAAACCCGTGGCACCGGCGTCGGCCGCCTGCTGATCGAACACGTGTACGCCACGGCCAAGGCCGGCGGTTGCTGCAAGGTGCACTGGCTGACCCACGAAACCAATGCCACGGCGATCCAGCTCTACGAGCGCATCGCCGAACGCCCGGGTTTCATCCAGTTTCGCAAAGCCATTTAAGGAGCCACGTGCATGACGAATTCTCTTGCTGACTGGAAAGGCGTACCGCCGCCCTCCACCACCCTGATCGAAGGCCGCTTCATCCGCCTGGAAAAACTCGACCCGACGCGGCACGGCGACGACCTGTTCAACGCTCTGCAAGGCCCCGGCGCAGACCCGAAACTCTGGGATTACTTGCCCTACGGCCCGTTTCCGGAGCGCAGCGCCTTCAATGACTGGCTGAACAACCACGCCGCCCACAGCGATCCGTATTTCTTCAGCGTCATCGACCGCGCCAGCGGCCAGGTGCAAGGCATCCTCAGCCTGATGTCGATCGTCCCGGCCCAGGGCCGCATCGAAATCGGCCACGTCACCTTTGGCGCGCCGATGCAGCGCTCGCCGAAAAGCACCGAGGCGGTCTACCTGCTGGCCAAAGAATCCTTCGCCCTCGGCTACCGCCGCCTCGAATGGAAATGCAACAACGGCAACGCCCGCTCCAAATACGCTGCCGAGCGCCTGGGCTTCAGCTTCGAAGGCGTGTTCCGCCAGCACATGGTGGTCAAGGGCCAGAACCGTGACACCGCGTGGTACTCGATTCTGGACTCGGAATGGCCGGCGATTGCGGCGGGGGTCGAGCGCTGGTTGAGCGATGAGAATCAGACGGCGAATGGGCAGGTGAAGGGGTTGGTTGAGTGCCGCGGTTGAGCCAGTGAACGTAAAAGAGCGCAGCCTGCGGCATCTCATTCAAGCGATGTCCAAGGCTGCGATTTCGACTCTGCACCACCGTCGGATCTGCGATGAATTGCAGATGAACGTCCAAATCTGAGGCCTGAACTGCAAAAGAATGCACATAGGCCGTACATCATTCTGTAAAAACCCTCCGCTATACAGGACGCCCCGCTTATAACAAAAAGGACGTTCTGCCCATGCCCTTCCCGCCCCAGCGCCTGTCGTTTGCCATTGCCCTGCTGATCGCCACCAGCGCCGCCCACGGCAAGACCGTGCAGATCGACACCGCCACCACCGCGTCGCAAACATTGGGCGGTAAAGACACACTGACGATTTCGGCGCCGGGCAGCATCACCAACAGCGGCAAGGCTGTGAGCCTGAAGGACGGCACCAGCGGCGTCGGTGTGATCATCGATAACGCCGGCAAGATCATTTCCAGCGGCGGCCGGGCTATCGACAGCAGCGGCGACCTGACCCAGGCACGCAACTACGCCATCTATAACCGCAGCGGCGGGCAGATTCTCGGTTCCAACGACGCGATTCGCATCGACAGCAACTTCGTCAGCGGCAGTCTGTTGATCGACAACAGCGGCACCATTCGCTCAACCACCGGCCAGGGGCTGGATCTGGATGCGTTGCGCAGTGACGGGGTGAAAACCACGATCATCAACCGCGCGAGCGGGCTGATTCGTGGCGACGCCAGCGACGGCATGAAAACCGGCGCCAACGCGACCATCAGCAACTACGGCGAGATTTCCACTGGCGACTCGCACAACGCCGATCAGAAGTTCGACGGCATCGATATCGACACCGCGACCGGCGTCACCGTGACCAACTACGGCGTGATTTCCGGCGGCCGTCATGGCATCACCACCGACCTCGGAGCAACGCTGGTCAACTACGGGCAGATCATCGGGCGCAACGGCTCCGGTTTCGGTTCCGACGGCGACGGCACGGTGATCAATCACGGCACCATCACCGGCGCCTATTCAGGGTTGCAAGCCAATGGCGACGGTGACGGCGTAGACATCGACAACATCGCTCACATCGAAAACTACGGCACCATTCAGGGCGTCGGCGCCGGCGGTGTGGACAAGGGCGGTTTCGCCAATGGCAGTGAAGGCATCGCGCTGGGCGGCGGTTACATTCTCAACGCCAAGGATGCGCTGGTCAGCGGCGCCAACAGCGCGATTCTGGTGGACGACGGCAGCGGTGGTTCAGGGCTGGCGGCCACCACGCTGGAGAACTACGGCACGATCCAGGGCCTCGACGGTTTCGGCGTGAAGTTCGTCGGTGAATTCGCCGACAGCGTGATCAACGGCGGCGCCATCAGCGGCAGCAACGGTCTGGCGCTTGACCTGGGCGGCGGCGATGACAGCCTGACCCTGCGCAACGGCAGCCGCTTTGTCGGCGTGGTCGACGGTGGCAGCGGATATGACCGCGTGGTGATGGACGACGCGGCGGGCGGCAGCTTCGGTGCCAGCCGCAACTTTGAATGGCTGGAAGTCAAACAAGGCGCCTGGACGCTCACCGGCAGCGGCGACTTCAGCGACGGCGGTGCCGTGCGCAACGGCGCCACGTTGGTCAACCAGGGCGGTATCGCCGGCAATCTGACCGTGGACGCCGGAGGTGTGTACGCCGGGGGTGGTTCAGTGGGCAACCTCAGCGTCAATGGCACGTTGCGCACCGACACCCGCTTCGGCACCGCGACCGTCGTGCACGATTTGAACATGAGCAGCACATCCACCCTCGCCTACGGCGTCAACGCCGATGGCAGCAGCGCGCCGGTTCAGGTCGGCGGCACGGCCAACCTCAATGGCGCAACGCTGGCGGTCAATCCCGGCAGCGGCACCTATCCGTGGCAGAGCCATTACACGGTGCTGCAAGCTGCGCGGGTCAACGGCACATTCGGTGCAGTCACCAGCGACTACGCCTTCCTCACGCCGACCCTCGCTTACACGCCAACGCAGGTCGACCTGACTTACACCCGCAATGACGTGGCCTTCAATGAATTCGCCGCCACCGGCAACGGCAGCAACGCCGCCAACAGCCTGGCCTCGATCGGCAAGAACAATGCGCTGTACAACGCGTTGCTCAACACCACTCAAAGCAGTGCAGGCGCGGCCATCGAGCAACTGGCCGGCGCCAGCAACGCCAACCTGACCAGCGCCACCCTCGGCGCCAGCAGCCAGGTCGGCAGCAGCATGCTCTCGGCGATGCAGCAAATCGGTGGCAGCCCAGGCTTGCTGGTCGGCCTCGATCAGCGTGATACGCCGATCCTCGCGGCCAACGGCGTACCGTCCGAAGCGCGAAACCTGAATGATCCGAACGCCCGTGGCCGGCTCTGGCTGCAGGCCATCGGCGGCTACGGCAAGCTCGATGGCGAACACGGCAGCAGCGGCCTGGAACAACGCACCAAAGGCAGCGTGCTCGGTGCCGACTGGGCACTGAATCCGCAATGGCGTCTGGGTGTGCTCGGTGGCTATTCGAAGACCGATCTGGATGCCACCGGCGTCGACGGCAATGTCGAGAGCTGGCACGCCGGTGTTTATGCGCAGCATCAAAACGGCCCGCTGGCCTTGCGCCTGGGCGCGGCTTACAGCGGTCATCAGGGCGAAAGCAAGCGCACCATCGCGTTCAACGGTTTCAGCGACCGCCCCAAAGGCGATTACGATGCCGACAGCCAGCAAGCCTTCGCCGAACTCGGCTACGCCATGGGCACTGGCCGGCTCAGCGCCGAACCGTTCGCCAGCCTCGGCTATCAGCGTTATCACCGCGAGCGCTATCAGGAAAAGGGCGGTGCGGCGGCGTTACAAGTTGACAGTCAGACTCAGGACAACTTCAGCAGCACCTTCGGCCTGCGCCTGGCGCACCTCGGCTCGCTGGACAATGGCATGAGCTTCACCCCGCGAATGGCCGCCGGCTGGAAGCACACCTACGGCGATGTCAGCAGCTCGACCCGTCAGGCGTTTGTGGTCGGCGGCACGGCGTTCAGTGTCGATGGCAGCTCGCTGGATCGTGACAGTCTGGTGCTGGAAGCAGGGCTGGATCTTGGTATTTCCGCGCGGCATACGCTGGGCCTGGGATACAGCGGCGAGATTGGCAGCAACAGCCGTAATCACGGGTTGATCGGGCAATGGCAGATGAGTTTTTGAGATTTCGCCAATCTGGATTTCAGCGGAAGTTGTAGGTAAAGGCGTCTGGATGGTTGGGTAATCATGGCGGGCTCGCCTCCCGCCGACGACCGGGCTACAAAAGCAGACGCGATCACCTGCATGTGGCTCGGAATTGCCCGGCATCGGTGGACCGGCATCGACTTTTACAGTTTGGCCTCATTTCACCTGAGGCAAACGGAATGCCCATTCAATGCAAATACAAGCTCCAACATCTTGTCCTCGCGGTTGCGCTGGCAGTCGGTTGCGTAGAGTTTTCTCTTGCGGAGCAGACTGAGCCAGACACGTCTGTCGTGAAAGAGGTGAAACCCAAGAACCCGCGCAAACCTAAGGACAAACCTGCTCCGCTCAAGCTCGCTGAAGAAACAACGCGTGAGGAAAAGATCGCTCCCCCCCTGGAAAAAATCCCCGTCAGCACTGAGATTCCCGTGGTCCCCGCTCACACAGCCGACGACATTTCATCCAAAAAAATTGCCACGACAGAGAGCGGCAGCGCACTCAAAGAAAGCCTGGAAAAACCAGCGCCCTTACCGGAACCGGTTCTGGCCGAAACGCCTGCGACTCAACAAGCCTCATTGGCTGACCAGCCACCGTCAACGGACTCCCCTTCACCAGCAGGCAACTCAGCCATTGCGGCTCTGCTCGCTGCCGACGAAACCACCGCAGCACTCGCCCTCAATCAATTGTCCGGCGGCAGCAACGCCAACCTCGCCAAGGCCACCTTGAGCAGCGTCACACCGGTCAGCGCCAGCCTGCTGTCGGCCATGCTTCAGCTCGACGACCAGCATGACAACCAGCCAAGCGCACCCCGCCACGCGGCCGGAAACGCCGAGAGCGGCAGGATCTGGCTGCAAGCCCTCGGTCATAGCGGCAAACTGGATCGCGATGTGGAGCCCATGCAGCATTCCACCAAAGGACTGCTGCTCGGTGCGGACTGGCGCCTCGACGAAGAATGGCGACTGGGCTTGATGGGCGGCACCTCCGACACGCGTATTGATAGCGAGGAACTGGACGGCGATCTCGACAGTTGGCACCTCGGCGCCTACGCCATGCGCCAGACCGGTTCGTTCGCACTTCGGCTCGGCGCAGCCTGGAGCAACCATGAAGGCAGTACCCGTCGCGAAGTCGCGTTCGGCCGCTTCCATGACCGACTCAAAGGCAACTACCAGGCCAGCACCCAGCAAGTGTTCATCGAGTCGGGATACAACCTGGGGCGGGCCAACGTCAGCATCGAGCCCTTTGTCGGTATCGGCTATCAACGCTATCAGCGTGACGGCTACACCGAGAAAGGCGGGGCGGCGGCGCTCAGGGTGGATGATCAATCCCAAGGCAACTTCAACACTACCGTCGGTCTGCGCATGGCGAACGTCAGCACACTGGATAACGGTATGCGCCTCACGCCACGATTCAGCGCGGGATGGAAACACGTTTACGGCGAGACCTACACCAGCACCCGACAACGTCTGGTCGCCGGCGGCCATGGCTACACCGTTTACGGCGCAGAGCTGGATCGCAATAGCCTGACGCTGGACACCGGGCTTGATCTGGCCGTCTCGTCCAGCCACACATTCGGCATTGGCTTGTCGGGCGAGATCGGTACCGACAGCCGAAACCACGGCGTATCGGGCCAGTGGCGAATGGCGTTCTGAGTCCAGACTGGCTGCTGCCGCACGTTGCGGCAGCAACCTGAAAGCAAAAAAAAGGGGAGCACATGCCCCCCCGAGGTTTAAAGCGTTGTATCGAGGCCGTTATCTCAGCCTTCGATCTCGATCAGGATTTCGCCCGGGTTGACCCGGTCGCCCTTGGCTACGTGGATGGCGGTGACCTTGCCGGCAATCGCCGCCTGGACTTCGGTCTCCATCTTCATCGCTTCGGTGATCAGCACAGCCTGGCCGGCCTTGACGGTATCGCCTTCCTTGACCAGCACATCGACGATGTTGCCCGGCATGGTAGTGCTGACGTGACCCGGCGCCGAAGCCTGCTTGCGCTTGCTGCTGCCGCCGCCGACGAATTCGTTGAGCGGTTCGAACACCACTTCTTCCGGCATGCCGTCGATGGACAGGTAGAAGTGACGCTTGCCTTCAGCCTTGACGCCGACACCGGTGATGTCCACGCGGTAGGTTTCGCCGTGAACGTCGATGACGAACTCGGTCGGTACGCCTTCGCCGCCAGCCGAAGCCACCTTGCCCGCTTCCGGGATCGGCAGCAGCACTTCCGGGGTGAGGGTGCCGGCGGCACGCTCTTCGAGGAACTTGCGGCCGATGTCCGGGAACATGGCGAAGGTCAGCACGTCTTCTTCGGACTTGGCCAATGCGCCGATATCGGCACGCAGCTTGGTCATTTCCGGCTTGAGCAGATCGGCCGGGCGTACGTCGATCACCTCTTCGCTGCCGATGGCCTGGCGACGCAGCTTCTCGTTCACAGTGCCGGGCGCCTTGCCGTAGCCGCCTTGCAGGTAGAGCTTCACCTCGTTGGTGATGGTCTTGTAGCGCTCGCCGGCCAGCACGTTGAAGAACGCCTGGGTGCCGACGATCTGCGAAGTCGGGGTCACCAGCGGCGGGAAGCCGAGGTCTTCACGTACGCGCGGGATCTCCGCCAGCACTTCGCCCATGCGGTTGAGAGCGCCCTGCTCTTTCAACTGGTTGGCCAGGTTGGAAATCATCCCGCCCGGCACCTGGTTGACTTGAACACGAGTGTCGACGGCAGTGAATTCGCTTTCGAACTGGTGGTACTTCTTGCGCACGGCGTAGAAGTACAGACCGATCTCTTGCAGCAGCTCCAGATTCAAACCGGTGTCGAACTCGGTGCCTTTCAGCGCAGCAACCATCGATTCGGTGCCAGGGTGACTGGTGCCCGACGCGAAGCTGGAGATCGCGGTGTCGATGTGGTCGGCACCGTTTTCAATGGCCTTGAGCTGGCACATCGCTGCCAGGCCGGCGGTGTCGTGAGAGTGGATGAACACTGGCAGCGACTGCTCGGCTTTCAGTGCACGCACCAGCTCACCGGTGGCGTACGGGGTCAGCAGACCGGCCATGTCCTTGATCGCCACCGAGTCGCAACCCATGGCTTCCATTTGCTTGGCCTGGGCAACGAACGCGTCGATGGTGTGCACCGGACTGGTGGTGTAAGCAATGGTGCCCTGGGCGTGTTTGCCGGCAGCTTTCACCGCTTCGATCGCCACGCGCAGGTTACGCACATCGTTCATCGCGTCGAAGATGCGGAACACGTCGATGCCGTTGACCGCGGCCTTGGCGACGAACGCCTTGACCACGTCATCGCTGTAGTGGCGGTAGCCCAGCAGGTTCTGCCCGCGCAGGAGCATTTGCAGACGGGTGTTGGGTAGCGCGGCGCGCAGCTGGCGCAGGCGCTCCCACGGGTCTTCTTTCAGGAAACGTACGCAGGCGTCGAAGGTTGCGCCGCCCCAGCATTCCAGTGACCAGTAGCCGACTTTGTCGAGCTTGTCGCAGATCGGCAGCATGTCTTCGGTGCGCATGCGGGTGGCGAGCAGCGATTGGTGGGCGTCGCGCAGGATGGTGTCGGTTACGAAAATCTTTTTAGTCATTGTTCTATTCCTCACAGGCCTGCGTGGGCGGCGATGGCGGCGGCGATGGCCAGGGCCAGCTCTTCGGGTTTGCGCTTGATCGAGTAGTTGGTCAGTTCGGGGTGGCTTTCGACGAAGCTGGTATTGAACTGGCCGCTACGGAATTCCGGGTTGCGCAGGATTTCCTGGTAGTACGCGGCGGTGGTCTTCACGCCTTGCAGGCGCATGTCGTCGAGGGCGCGCAGACCACGGTCCATGGCCTCTTCCCAGGTCAGCGCCCAGACCACCAGTTTCAGGCACATCGAGTCGTAGAACGGCGGAATGGTGTAGCCGGTGTAGATCGCCGTATCGGTACGCACGCCCGGGCCGCCGGGGGCGTAGTAGCGCGTGATCTTGCCGAAGCTCGGCAGGAAGTTGTTTTTCGGGTCTTCGGCGTTGATTCGGAATTGCAGGGCAAAACCGCGATGCTGGATGTCTTCCTGCTTCACCGACAGCGGCAGCCCGGAGGCGATGCGGATCTGTTCGCGGACGATGTCGATCCCGGTGATTTCTTCGGTGATGGTGTGTTCCACCTGCACCCGGGTATTCATCTCCATGAAGTACACCTCGCCCTCGGCGAGCAGGAACTCCACGGTGCCGGCGTTCTCGTAGCCCACGGCCTTGGCCGCACGCACCGACAGGTCGCCGATGTAGGCGCGCTGTTCCGGGGTCAGCTGCGGGCTCGGGGCGATTTCGATCAGCTTCTGGTTACGGCGCTGGATCGAGCAGTCACGTTCGAACAGATGCACGACGTTGCCGAAGCTGTCGCCGAGGATCTGCGCTTCGATGTGCTTGGGATTGACGATGCATTTTTCCAGGAACACTTCCGCCGAACCGAAGGCCTTGGTGGCTTCGGAAATGACGCGAGGGAAGTTCTGTTCGAGTTCTTCGCGGCTGTTGCAGCGACGGATACCGCGACCGCCACCACCGGAAGTGGCCTTGAGCATGACCGGGTAACCGATGCGGTCGCCCTCGCTCAATGCTTCCTCGATGCCCGAGACATTGCCTTCGGTGCCCGGCGTGACCGGCACGCCGGCCTTGATCATGCTGCGGCGCGCTTCGGTCTTGTCGCCCATGCGGCGGATGACTTCCGCCGACGGGCCGATGAATTTGATCCCGCGTTCGGCGCAGATGTCTGCCAGCTCGGCGTTTTCCGAGAGGAAACCGTAGCCGGGGTGCAGCGCATCGCAACCGGTTTCCACGGCCAGGTTCACCAGCTTGCGCGGGTTCAGGTAACCGGCCAGCGGCTCGGCACCAATGCTGTGGGCCTCGTCCGCACGCTTCACATGCAAGGCATGCCGGTCGGCGTCGGAGTAGATCGCGACCGAGCGGATGCCCATCTCGGCGCAGGCACGCACGATTCGTACGGCAATCTCACCACGGTTGGCGATCAGGATCTTTGTTATCACTTGGAGGTTCCCTTGAGCCGGTGGCACCACGACCTGCTAGACCCAGGTCGGCACGTGACCAAATGTTTCAATCTGGTCTCGGCCCCACACTAGCGCTGACAAGGGATTAACAAAAATGAATAAAAATTGGGTCAGGCATAAGTAAAGACTTATAGTCATCGCATCAGCCAATGGCCAGAGTCGGTAGAAAATGCGTAAGTCCCTGATGCGTATGACATTGCGTCAATTGCAGATCTTCAACGAAGTGTGTGATTTACGTTCCTACAGCCGAGCGGCCGAGGAAATGTCGCTCACGCAACCGGCCGTCAGCCTACAGATTCGTCAGCTCGAAGAGCTGATCGGCCAGCCATTATTCGATTACGTCGGCAAAAAGCTCTACATGACCGAGGCCGCCGAAGCACTTCAGCGCGCCAGCCGGGACATTTTCGGCCGCCTGGAAAACCTCGACATGCAACTGTCGGACATGCAGGGCTCACTGCAGGGCCAGTTGAAGCTGGCGGTGGAATCCAGCGCCAAATACTTCGTGCCGCACCTGTTCGCGGCGTTCAAGCGCCAGCATCCCGAAGTAAACCTGCAACTGACGGTGGTCAACCGTGGCCAGGTCATCCGCCGGCTCTCCGACAACCGCGACGATCTGGTGATCATGTCGATGGTGCCACAGGACATGGGCCTGGAGTTCCTGCCGTTCCTCAACAATCCGATCGTCGCCGTGGCGCGTCCGGATCATCCGTTGGCACACATGGGCCCGCTGCGCTTGCAGGATCTCGAACCGTATACCTTGCTGATCCGCGAACCCGGCTCGGGCACGCGACTGGCCTGCGAGGAGTATTTCAAAGAGAAGCGCGTGCACTTCACCCAGACCCAGGAAGTGGCGTCAGCCGAAGCCCAGCGTGAATGCGTGGTGGCGGGTCTGGGCCTGGCGCTGTTGACACGCCACGCCCTGAACCTGGAGCTGGCGACCGGCGGCCTGGTCGAGCTGCCAGTCGAAGAGTTGCCGCTGTTTCGCAGTTGGTGCCTGGTGCAAGCCAAAGCCAAACGGCTGTCACCGGTGGCGCACGCCTTCCTGGCGTTTATCCGCAGCGAACGGGTGCAGATCAGCGCGCTGGTTGAGCGCTTCGACGGGAAGCTGCCGGTGCTGCCTGCCAGTGATTGATATCCTCGGGAAAATCGCCGATTTCGGCCTGAAGCTGGCGGAGTTCGAAGCGATCTTCGATAGCGCGGCGAAACTCCATGCGGCGCTGGTCTTCCTGCTGACGACGGGTTTTCGCGGCGCTGTTGCGTTCTTCGTAAGGCTGAGCCATTTCGAGTCTCCCAAGGCGATTACGGGAGTTTCACGATAGGCTTGGGGGATGACGGTTTAGCTTCGTCGGGGTTACAGGCAGATGAAGATTGCCGTCACCCCAAGACAATCAGTCGTCCAGCGCTTTTACCGATTTTGGCGACAGCCGCAAGCTGCGCAGGCTGCGCTTGACGCTCTTGAGGTGGTTGACCAGGCTCGGCCCGCGCGCCATGGCCACGCCCATCGCCAATACGTCGATCACCACCAGGTGAGCGATACGCGAAGTCAACGGGGTGTAGATTTCGGTGTCTTCGTGAACGTCGATCGCCAGGTTGACGGTCGACAGCTCGGCCAGCGGCGTCTGGCTCGGGCACAAGGTAATCAGCGACGCCCCGCTCTCGCGAACGAGGTTGGCGGTGATCAGCAGGTCTTTGGAGCGGCCGGACTGGGAAATGCAGATCGCCACGTCGGTGGGCTTCAGCGTCACCGCCGACATCGCCTGCATGTGCGGGTCGGAATACGCCGCTGCCGTCAGCAGCAGACGGAAGAACTTGTGCTGCGCATCCGCCGCCACCGCGCCCGACGCACCAAAACCATAGAACTCGACGCGCTGGGCCTGGGACATCAGCGTCACCGCCCGTTGCAGCTCCAGAGGATCGAGCTTTTCGCGAACCTCCATCAGCGTGTGCAAGGTGGTGTCGAAGATTTTCAGGCTGTAGTCGGCGACGGAATCGTCTTCATGGATCGCGAACTGACCGAAGCTGGCGCCGGCCGCGAGGCTTTGCGCGAGCTTGAGTTTCAGATCCTGGAAACCGGAGCAACCAATGGCCCGGCAGAAGCGCACGATGGTCGGCTCGCTGATGCCGACGCTGTGGGCCAGGTCGGCCATGGAACTGTGCATCACCGCCGCAGGGTCAAGCAGCACGTGGTCGGCGACCTTGAGCTCCGACTTGCGTAACAGGTGACGTGACTGGGCGATGTGTTGCAGCAGATTCAAGGGGCTGGACTCTTGTTATGGAAAGATGTGCTTTGGCCAGATGCCGGGGATGTAGCAAGCTTGTAGTTATACTACATGAATCGGCTTTTTGCCTGCTCAATGCGTAACTGGATCCCCCCGGATCAGGCGACATGCGCTGCATGTAGCCCTTTACAGCGGTTTTTCCTGTTCACGCAGCAACGCGGCAAGGCCGACCGCCTCCACCGGACGGCTGATCAGATAGCCCTGCACCTCGTCGCAACCTTCAGCTTTCAGAAACGCCAGTTGCTCGGAACGCTCGACACCTTCGGCGACAACTTTCAGTGACAACCCGTGAGCCATCGCAATGATCGCCCGGGTGATCGCCGCGTCTTCGCTGCCCTCGCCCAATCCACGGATAAAGGCCTGATCGATCTTCACGTAGTCCACCGGAATCCGTTTCAGATAGCTCAGCGATGAATAGCCGGTACCGAAATCGTCGATGGCCAGCTTCACCCCCAGATCCCGCAACTGCTGGAACGTGGCGATGATGTGTTCGACGCTGTCGAGCAACTGGCTTTCGGTCAGCTCCAGTTCGAGGTAGTGCGGCGCCAGCCCGGTTTCCTCCAGCACCTGGCGCACCAGACTGACCAGTTTGCCCTGACGCAGTTGATGCACCGACAGGTTCACCGAAACCCGGATCGGCGCCAGCCCCTGACGCTGCCATTCGCACGCCTGCCAGCAGGCCTGGCGCAGCACGAACTCACCGATCGGCCCGATCAGCCCTGTCTCCTCCGCCAGACCGATGAAATCCCCCGGCGGTACCCGGCCCATGGTCGGGTGATCCCAACGCACCAGCGCTTCCGCCGCGTTGAGACGGCCGGTCGCCAGGCACAGTTTCGGTTGATAGAAGACGTTGAGCTGCTTGTCCTCGATGGCTTTGCGCAGCTGGTTTTCCAGTTGCAGGCGTTCCAGCGTGCTGGCCTGCAGGCTGTCGGTGTAGAACTGGAAGTTGTTGCCGCCCAGGTGCTTGGCATGTTGCATGGCCATGTTCGACTGGCTGACCAGCGCGGAAATCTCCCGCGCATTGTCCGGCAGCATGCTGATGCCCATCGAGGCACTGACCACCAGTTCATGCCCTTCGACCGTCAACGGCAGTCGCAGCTTGCTCGACAACCGGGTAGCGACCCGCGCCAGGCTCGACAGGTTGCCGTAGGCGTCGAACAGTACCGCGAACTCATCGCCGGACAGCCGGGCGATGGTGTCGGCTTCCGGAAGAGCATTGACCAGACGCCGGGACATCTTTTGCAGCAACTGGTCGGCGATCTCGTGACCGAGGCTGTCGTTGAGCAGCTTGAAGCGATCCAGATTGATGTGCAGCAACGCCAGACTCCGACGCCCGCCCTGTCGCACGCGCTGATGGGCTTCGTGCAGGCGTTCGCGAAACAGCGAGCGATTGGCAAGGCCAGTGAGCTCGTCGTAGTGGGTCAGGTAGCGCATGCGCTCTTCGGATTCGCGGCGCGCCGACAGATCGGCGAAGAAGCCGACGATATGGCTCACATTGCCCCGACTGTCGCGCACGGCATTCAGCTGCAGCCACTGCGGATACAGCTCGCCGTTCTTGCGGGTTTCCACCAGTTCGCCCTGCCAGCTGCCGTGCTGCTCCAGCGCGTGGCGGATCGCGACGTAGTGCCGACGGGCGTCGCGACTGCAAGGCAATTCGACGACGTTGCGCCCGAGCATGTCGCCGATGTCATAGCCGGTGACCCGACTGAAGGCCTGATTGATGGCGATCAGCGAATAATTCGGGTCGAGGATCACGATGCCTTCGCTGGCGGCCTCGAACACCGTCGCAGCCAGCTGCTGCTGGGCTTCCAGGCTTTTGCTGACGCTGATGTCGCGGCGGGTGCCGACCATGCGGATGACCCGCCCGTTCTCGTCGCGCTCCACTGCACGTCCACGGTCTTCGATCCAGACCCAATGACCGTCGCCATGGCGCACGCGGTACTCGATCTGATAATCCTCGGTGCGCCCCTTCAAGTGCTCGATCAACGCGCGCTTGAGCGGCGGCACATCTTCCGGGTGCAGCCTTGGCCGCAGGTGCCTGAGCAGCCCGGTGACGTATTCCGGATCAATACCGAACAGTTCCTGAATCTGTGTGTGGTGAACTTCGTCGGTCTGCAGGTTCCAGTCCCACAGCCCCAACTCACTTGCCTTCAATGCCAGGGCCAGGCGCGCCTCGCTTTTGCTCAGGGCCTGGTTGGCGACGTCCAGTTCCCGGCTGCGCTGGGCGACCCGGTCTTCCAGTTCGACCTGCGCCTCGCGCAGCTTGCTCTCGGCGCAGCGCCGGTGTTCGATTTCCTTCGCCAGCTCCTGATTGAGCTGTTCGCTGCGGGTTTGCGCTTGTTGCAGGTATTCGATCAGGTGCTGGTTCTGGAAGCGCCGCAGCAAACCGCGATCGATCAGCCGATTGACCTGCCACGCCACCACGCTCAGCGAGCCGAGCAGGATCAGTCCGAGCCAGCCCCAGCCGCGCGCCAGTTCGTCACCGCCCCAGAACAGATAGCCGATGGCCGGCAACAGGCACGGCAAGGTAAAGGAAAGAAAGGCCGGAATGCTCACGGCGTAGGCCACGCTGGCCGACAGGGTCGCGGCGCCGATCAGGCCGAACACCCAGGCCTGCTGCATGAAATTGTCGGCGGGGACCAACGCGATGCCGGCGCCGGCCAGGGTCAGGCCGGTCATGGTCGAGCCGAGCAGGAACATCCGCCCCCAGATCGGCTGGGCCTGGCGATCGGGAATCGCCGAATCGAACGCGGCGACCTGAATCACCCGCAACGCTACCAGCGACAACAGCCACACCAGCCAGACGCTGACCACGAAGTAACGCTGCGGGCTCCAGAGCAGACCGGCGCAGACCAGACCATTGATCAACATGAACAGGGTGGGCAACAGCGAACCCTGATAAAGAAGGCGCGTGCGCTCGACCGCCATCTGGGTGGCGTAAAGCTTGCGGATCACCCGAGGCTCCACGGAGGGGCCCGACAGGTCGAAGCTGAGGGTCATAGGCAACGTTCTTGTTCTTATAAGTGTGAGCATGCGCCCGGAAACGTGGACGGAGCATACACAAGCCGAACCACTTGCCAAACTGCCCCAGATCATAATTTCACCGAAACTTTTCCACCGCTCGTCACCCGCCAAAGCCCCGATGCCAGGCGGGCCAACGCCTGTAGCCGGTGACCGACCGGTCGTCATCGGCAGCACTTTCATCGGCTAATGCAAAGCTCGGTTTGCCCGGGCCTGCGGCGCACCCTAGAATGCCCCGATGCGCGATGATCTCTCCCTTCTGCTGAACTCCCTCAACGATGCCCAACGTCAGGCCGTAGCGGCTCCCGTTGGTCGTCAATTGGTCCTGGCCGGTGCCGGCTCCGGCAAAACCCGAGTGCTGGTGCACCGTATCGCCTGGTTGATCCAGGTCGAGAACGCCTCACCCCACTCGATTTTGTCGGTGACCTTCACCAATAAAGCCGCTGCAGAGATGCGTCACCGCATCGAGCAATTGCTGGGCATCAACCCGGCCGGCATGTGGGTCGGCACCTTCCACGGCCTGGCGCACCGCCTGTTGCGGGCGCACTGGCAGGAAGCCGGGCTGAGCCAGACCTTTCAGATTCTCGACAGCGACGACCAGCAACGCTTGGTCAAGCGGGTGATCCGCGAGCTGGGGCTGGACGAGCAACGCTGGCCGGCCCGTCAGGCCCAATGGTTCATCAACGGGCAGAAAGACGAAGGTCTGCGTCCGCAACACATTCAAGCCAGCGGCGATCTGTTCCTGGCCACCATGCGCGGCATTTATGAAGCGTACGAGGCCGCATGCCAGCGTGCCGGCGTCATCGATTTCTCCGAACTGCTGCTGCGCGCCCTCGACCTGTGGCGCGACCACCCGGGCCTGCTGGCGCACTACCAGAAGCGCTTCCGACACATTCTGGTGGACGAATTCCAGGACACCAACGCCGTGCAGTACGCCTGGTTGCGTCTGCTGGGCAAGGGCGGCGACAGCCTGATGGTGGTCGGCGACGACGACCAGTCGATCTACGGCTGGCGCGGCGCGAAAATCGAGAACATCCACCAGTATTCTTCGGACTTCCCGGACTCGGTGACCATCCGTCTGGAGCAGAACTACCGCTCCACGGCCGGCATCCTCAAGGCCGCCAACGCCCTGATCGCCAACAACACCGGGCGTCTGGGCAAAGAGCTGTGGACCGATGGCGGCGATGGCGAAGCGATCAATCTTTACGCCGCCTTCAACGAGCACGATGAAGCACGCTACGTTGTCGAAACCATCGAAAGCGCGCTGAAAACCGGCTTGGCCCGCAGCGATATCGCGATTCTCTACCGCTCCAACGCCCAATCGCGCGTTCTGGAAGAAGCCTTGCTGCGTGAACGCATTCCGTACCGCATCTATGGCGGCCAGCGCTTCTTCGAGCGGGCGGAAATCAAGAACGCCATGGCTTACCTGCGTTTGCTGGAAGGTCGCGGCAATGATGCGGCCCTGGAGCGGGTGATCAACGTCCCGGCGCGCGGCATCGGCGAGAAAACCGTCGAAGCGATCCGCGACCATGCCCGTCACAGCGATGTGTCGATGTGGGAAGCCATGCGCCAGCTGGTAACCAACAAAGGCCTGACCGGTCGCGCCGCCGGTGCGCTGGGCGCGTTTATCGAACTGATCGAAAACCTGGCTGCCAAGTGCGCCGAGATGCCGTTGCACCTGATGACCCAGACCGTCATCGAGCAATCCGGACTGATCGCCTACCACGAAGCGGAAAAAGGCGAGAAAGGCCAGGCCCGGGTGGAAAACCTTGAGGAACTGGTCAGCGCTGCGCGCAACTTCGAGAACACCGAAGAAGACGAAGAACTGACGCCACTGGCGGCATTTCTCGGCCACGCTTCACTGGAGGCCGGTGACACCCAGGCCGACGAGCACGAAGACAGCATTCAGTTGATGACCCTGCACAGCGCCAAGGGCCTGGAATTCCCTTACGTGTTCCTGGTGGGCATGGAAGAAGGCTTGTTCCCGCACAAGATGAGCCTGGAAGAACCGGGCCGCCTTGAGGAAGAGCGGCGTCTGGCCTATGTCGGCATTACCCGGGCGATGCAGAATCTGGTGATGACCTATGCTGAAACCCGACGCCTGTACGGCAGCGAAACCTACAACAAGGTGTCGCGTTTCGTACGGGAAGTACCGAAAGGCCTGATTCAGGAAGTACGCCTGTCCAACAGCGTCAGCCGGCCGTTCGGCGGTAACCAGTCGATGGGCGGCAGCAACCTGTTCAGCGGCAGCGAGATTCCGGAAACCGGCCTGAGCCTTGGCCAGGCTGTCCGTCACTCGATCTTCGGCGACGGCGTGATCCTCAACTTCGAAGGCGCCGGCGCCCAGGCCCGGGTGCAGGTGAATTTCGCCGAAGGCAGCAAGTGGCTGAGGCTCGGGTACGCGAAGCTGGACGCCATATCCGTCACCGTTCGGTCCCGCGCCCGGCGCGGGAACGAACACTGGAGGCAACGTCGATGGGCACTGGCTTCTTTTCCTCCTGGACATTCTGGGCCCTGCTCTCGGCCACCTTCGCCGCACTGACGGCCATCTTCGCCAAGATCGGCATCGAAAACGTCAACTCCGACTTCGCCACCCTGCTGCGCACAATCGTCGTATTGGTCAGTCTGGCCTTGATTTTGTACGCCACGGGCCAATATCAGTCCCTGGGATCGATCTCCGCCAAGAGCTACCTGTTCCTGCTGTTGTCGGGCCTGGGCACCGGCGCTTCATGGTTGTGCTACTTCCGGGCGTTGAAAGTCGGCCCGGCATCGCTTGTCGCCCCGGTGGACAAGCTCAGTGTGGTCTTCGTGGCGGTGCTCGGTGTGATCCTGCTGGGCGAGAAACTCGACCTGCGCCAGTGGGGCGGCATCGGCTTGATCACCGCCGGTGTGGTGATGCTGGCCTTGCGGCGCTGATCCATTTCCTGCTGAACCTATCTCCTTTTCCTACAGACAAAAGTACATGGCCTTATTGTCCTGACCGAGCTGAACGTAACCTGTCAGGCAAAAGCCCGAAACACTCTCTCGCTAGCCAGTAACACTTCACCTGTGCAACATGGCGCGCGTGTCTCCACAAACGGGAATTCCCTTTATGAAACGTTTTCTTAGCATCGCCATGGCGTTGTGCATCGGCCTGACGATGAGCCTCGACGCCAACGCCAAGCGCTTTGGTGGTGGCAAAAGCGCCGGCGCTGCGCCGACGCACCAGACCAGCCAGATGGCTCCTTCTTCCCCAGGCATGGGCGGCGCTGCGGCGACCGCTGGTGCTGCCGGTGCCGCGGGCGCTGCGGCCAAGGCCGGCGGTGCTTCGAAATGGCTCGGCCCTCTGGCCGGCATCGCGGCCGGTGGCCTGCTCGCTTCCATGTTCATGGGCGGCGGCTTCGAAGGCATGCAGTTCTTCGATATCCTGATCATGGCCGTGATCGCGTTCGTGATCTTCCGCTTCATCGCCGCCCGTCGCCGCAAGCAACAGGAGCAGTTCGCTCCGGCCGGCGCGCCGATGCAGCGTGAAGTGTTCGAACAGAAACCGGCAGCCATGGGTTCGATCTTCGGTGGTTCGGCCGCGCCTGCTGCCGCCCGTCCGGTGATCAACGCGCCGGCCTGGTTCAACGAACAGCGCTTCCTCGAAGCTGCCCGCAGCCACTTCCAGGCGCTGCAGCAGCACTGGGACGCCAACGAAATGGACAAGATCGCCGAGTTCGTGACTCCGCAGATGTTCGAGTTCCTCAAGCGCGAACGCGCGGAGCTGGGTGACGCCTTCCAGTCCACCTACATCGACAATCTCCAGGTGCAACTGGATGGCGTGGATGACCGTGCGGACAAGACCATCGCCACCCTGACCTTCAACGGCGTGTCGAAGACCTCGCGTTTCGACCAGCAGGGCGAAGTGTTCAGCGAAAGCTGGAACATGGAACGTCCACAGGGCGACAACCAGCCTTGGCTGGTCGCCGGTATCCGCCAGAACGGCTGATCACCTACGACGTTTTACGTGCAGCAATGAAAACCCCGGCCTCGGCCGGGGTTTTCTATTTCGCGGTTGCATCTATAGCGAGCTACTGTATAAACCGCCCCATATAAACCGCGCCATTCAAGCAAGAGGATCCCGGACGTGGAAGAAATCATCGAACAACTGCGCGAAGCCAACGAACCCGTACCGGTTCCTTTGGAGTTGCCCGACGAAGACCAGTTGGTGGAAATCGAAGAAGAACTCTTCATCAACATCCCGTTCGTCTTCAAAGAGTTTCTGCTGACCGTCAGCGACGTGGTTTACGGCAGCCTGGAGCCAGTGACCGTCACCGACCCGCAATCCCACACCTACCTGCCGGACGTCGCTGCCAACGCCTGGGATGCCGGCGTGCCGCGGGACCTGATCCCGATCTGCCAGGACGGTGACGACTACTACTGCGTCGAAGAAGACGGCACCGTGGTGCTGTGGTCGGGCGAAGAAGAACTGATCACCGAAGAGTCCTGGGAATCGGTCTGGCACTGGGCGCGGGACGTCTGGCTGGAAAGCTGACACGCCCGCCTTGATGGGTGGTCAGTGCCCCGACGACTCCTTGTGGTTGTCGAGGGTTTCCAGCAGGGCCACCTGCATCCGCGTGTGCACCCGGATGAACCAGCGCCAGAGCAGCGCCGCCACGGCGGCCGCGACCACGGCGATCAGCACCAGCAACTTGTTGGTCGGCAAGATACTGGCCGACAAGGCTGCCAACAGCAGGAAAATCACCAGCAGCGAGATGATCGGGATCACTTCGGCGATCACTCGGCGCACTCGCTGTGTGTGACGCCCGGCCATTTCCGGCTTCACACCCATCTCCGCCAGCAACATCGACAGCGCCTTGAGCTTGCGATAGGCCGCGATCAGGAACGGCAACGACACCAGCAACGCCCCGCCCCAGATCAACGCCTTCTGCCAGCTTGGGTCGCTGATCCATTCCTGCATCCAGATCGAGAGGCGCCCGGCAAAGAAAGCGCCGGCAAAGAAGATCGCGATCACCAGCGCCAGATTGACCCCGACCTGCAGCAGGATCCGCCGGATCATCGACGCCAGCATCGCGCCCTCACCCTGCGGCTGAATGCTACGCAGCCATTCGCCGTACATTCCGAACACTCGACCGAGGCGCTGCGGCATCGCGGCTGACAGCTTGATCGACAGCGGATCGGCAGCCCGGATCAGGTACGGCGTCAGCAACGTGGTAATCACCGAAACCGCCACGGCCACCGGATACAGGAAGTTGCTGGTGACCTGCAGGGTCATCCCCAGCGCCGCGATGATGAAGGAGAATTCACCAATCTGCGAAAGCCCCATCCCGACCCGCAGTGAGGTGCGTCCGTCATTACCGGCGATAAAGGCACCGAGGCCGCAGGACAGCATCTTGCCCAGCACCACGGCGACAGTGATTACCGCAATTGGCCACGCGTATTGCAGAAGGATCATCGGATCGAGCATCAGGCCGATGGCGACGAAGAAGATCGCACTGAACAGGTCGCGAACCGGCTCGATCAGGCGCTCGATTTTCAGCAGTTGCCGCGACTCGGCCATGATCGCGCCGATCAGGAACGCCCCGAGCACCATGCTGTACTCGAGTTTGACCACCAGCAGGCAGAAACCGAAACACAGGCCCAGCACGGTGATCAGCAGCATCTCGTTGCTTTCGAACCTGGCGACGTAAGCCAACAGACGCGGCACCAGCAGAATGCCGACTACCAGGGCGACGATCATGAACAGCGAGAGCTTGCCGACCGTGGAAAACACTTCGCCGGAGCTCACCGTGCCGCTGACCGCAATGCTCGACAGCAAGGCGATGATGCCGATGCCAAGAATATCCTCGACGATCAGCACGCCGAAGATCAGCTGCGCGAAGCGCTCGTTTTTCATCTTCAGGTCGTTGAGCGCCTTGACGATGATGGTGGTCGAGGAAATCGCCAGGATCGCGCCGAGGAACAGCGAATCCATGGTGTTCCAGTCGAACCAGCGGCCGATTTCGTAGCCGATCCAGATCATCAGGACAATTTCGAGGAACGCCGCGATGAAGGCCGTGGCGCCGACCTTGAACAGCTTGCGCAGGCTGAACTCCAGGCCCAGGCAGAACATCAGGAAAATCACCCCCAGCTCGGCGAGGGTCTTGATGGTTTCTTCGTCGTGGATCAGGCCGAACGGCGGTGTGTGCGGGCCGATGATGAAGCCGGCGACGATGTAACCGAGCACTACCGGCTGCTTGAAGCGGTGGAACAGCACGGTCACCACACCTGCGACCAGCATGATCACCGCCAGATCCTGAATAAAGCTGATGGCATGCATGGTGTGGGCTCCTTGAATGACGAGGCTCACGCAGGCATGGGAAATGTCTGGGCGAGCTGAGTAAAAATCCGCTTTGGGTGTAGGAATCGCCCTTGGGGAGGCGCTTTTGCAGGGTAACACCGCGACTTCCGGCTGAAAGGCGGTGCAATATATGGAAACAGATCGCTTCGGGCGTGACGGCGACCAGCTGCCTGGCGTCCCGATATCGGTGCTTTTGAAAAGCGACCAGGCACCCGCAGAGGTGTTTCTTCCAGCAACCCTGCCTTGACCCGTGAGAACGTTATGGAACCCGGAAACGCCCAGCTGTCGATGACGGTACTGATGACCCCTGACATGGCCAACTTCTCTGGCAATGTCCACGGCGGCACCCTGCTCAAATACCTCGACGAAGTGGCCTACGCCTGCGCCAGCCGTTATGCCGGCCGCTACGTGGTGACCCTGTCGGTGGATCAGGTGATTTTCCGCGAGCCGATCCATGTCGGCGAACTGGTGACCTTCCTGGCGTCGGTGAACTACACCGGCAACACCTCGATGGAAGTCGGCATCAAAGTGGTGACCGAGAACATCCGCGAGCGCTCGGTGCGCCATACCAACAGCTGCTTCTTCACCATGGTCGCGGTGGACGATCAACGCAAACCCGCCGCCGTACCGCCGCTGCAACCGCAGAACAGCGAAGACAAGCGCCGCTACATGCAGGCACAACAACGCCGGCAGATCCGTCAGGAGCTGGAAAAGCGCTATCAGGAAATCAAGGGCGACGCCTGAGTGAAAGCACGCTCGCGGACGTGGTCCGCGAGTGCTGCAATGATCAGAGGCTGATCGGCGTAGCCTCGAACTTCACCCGCGGGTGCGCAATCCGGTCCTGCGCTCGCACCAGCTGCAGCTCGTAACTGGCGCAGGCCTGGGTTTCCAGCAGCACTTCATGCACCGCTGCTGCGGTGAATTCAAACGCCGCCACCAGGTTGTCACCGAGCAGCACTCTCGCCAGGAACAGGCCGGACGTCAGATCGCCCACACCGACCGGCTGACGCGGAAACGCCAGCAGCGGACGCCGCAGATGCCAGCTGCCCTCGGCCGTTACCAGCAACATTTCAAAGCCATCCGCCGGTTTGCCCGGATAATCCAGATGTTTGACCAGCACCGCTTTCGGCCCACGCGCCAGCAGCGCCCGCGCCATCGCCAGGCAATCGAACAGCGACTGCGGCTTGCGCCCGGAGAAGCTGTCCAGCTCCAACTGGTTCGGGCACATGAAATCCGCAACGGCAGCGGCTTCTTCCAGCAGGAAGTCACTGACCTCGGCGGGAACGCTGCAACCCTTTTCCGGATGCCCCATCACCGGGTCGCACAGATAAAGGGCTTTCGGGTTGACCGCCTTGATCCGCTCGATGCCACTGAGAATCGCCCGGCCCTGCGCCGCGCTACCGAGATAACCTGACAGCACCGCATCGCAATTACCGAGCTCACCGATGGCGGCAATGCCTTCGACCAGTTCGGGGATCCGGTGCGGCGCCAGCACTTCGCCGGCCCACTGACCGTACTGCGTATGGTTGGAAAACTGCACCGTATTGAGCGGCCAGACATTCACCCCGACCCGCTGCATCGGAAAAACCGCAGCGCTGTTGCCGGCGTGGCCGAACACCACATGGGACTGGATGGCGAGCAGATGAGGCGTACGTTTCATTCGGGTTTTTCCGTAAAACGATTGAAATTCAAGCCGCGCAGTATGCGACGAAACGCAGCCTGTACGACAGACCGGCGACGCAGTTAAGCTGACGCCATCATTTGGAGTTTCGTGTTGATGCTCACCCTGGAAAACATTTTCGTGCTGATGCTGTTCGCCGTCGCCGGTGCGTGGCTCTGGCACAACCACGGCTTGCGCGAGCGGGCACTGGAGCGGGTCAAACAACATTGCGCGAATGTCGGCGTCGAGTTGCTCGACGGTAACGTGGCGCTGAAGAAGATCGGCCTGATCAAGGACGCCAGCGGTCGGCGACGCCTGGCCCGGGTCTACAATTTCGAATTTACCGTGACCGGAGAAACCCGGCACAACGGCACCATCACCCAGTTCGGTGCGCACAGCGCGCAGATCGAACTGGCGCCCTACCCGGCACCGTTCGATGACACACCGCCCGTGGTGGAAGTGACCAAGCCACGTGGTGAAGTGATCGAGCTGAGCCAGTGGCGCCAGGAACACACCAAGTGGAAGCCTTGAATCAGCCTGTGTGAAGCCGACACCTGGCAAGACCGGCCTGTAATTCACTGACCGCCTGCGGTTCGTCGAAAATCAGCTCGATCCGGGAATCCTTGCGCCATTCACTGGGCAGCCAGCTGAGCTCGGCATTATCCAGCGCATTGGCTGACTGCCAGCCGTCCGGTTGGTGAATCACCAGTTTGGCCCGGCGCCAGTTCAGGCTTTTCAGCCATTGGGTAATCCCCGATACATCGAATACCTGGCTCGGATGCCAGCGCCAACCGATGCTCCAGCCACTCTCCTGCGCCTGGCTCAGGCAGATCGGCAATGCCGGATCGCTCCAGATGGCCGGCATTTGTGCCAGCCCCTGAGGCACGATCAACTTATCCACACCGGCCTGCGCCTGTACTGCCAGCCCCGGCAATTCGCTGAGCGGCAACATCGCCTGCTGCGTCCAGATCAGTCGGACAGGCGGCAACTGTCGGGCGATTCGCTCACGCGTGGGCTCGTCGAGGTTTTCTGCCTTGTTCAACAGCAGCAGGCCTGCGCTGGACAAGGCTTCCTGCTGCGCGTCCGGTAGCGGTTTGCCCTCGGAAAGGGCCTGGGCGTCCAGCACCAGCACGCAAGGTTGTACGGCGAGTACGCCTTGCCACGGCGCCTCGTTCAGTTGCTTCAGCAACTGCGCCGGATGCCCGAGCCCCGAGGGCTCGATGAACAGGCGATCCGGCCGTGCCTTGCGCAACAATCGCCCCAAACCAATCTGGAACGGCGCACCGTTCACGCAACACAAACAGCCCCCGGCCACTTCGCCCAGTGCGATACCATCGGCTTCGCAGGTCAACAGCGCAGCGTCGAGACCGATCTGGCCAAACTCGTTGATCAGCACCGCCCAGCGTTCGCCCTCCGGTCTCTGGGCCATGAGCTGGCGGATCAGGCTGGTCTTGCCCGCGCCCAAGGGGCCGGCGATGACGTGGGTGGGAATGTTCTGCAACATGATCAAGGTTTCTGGAGGTCAAAGATGCGGTGGATGGGATGGTCGTTGCTGCTGACGCTGGTATCTGGCCAGGCATTGGCACAGGCCTGCGTGGTGCACAGCCAGGCGGAGCGGCTCGACGTGAAGGTCTGCCAGCAGAACCGCAACATCCCGGAAAAACTGTTCAGCGACGGCTTCTGCCAGCCGACCCTGGCCGGGCAGAAAGTCGAGGTTCAATACGTCGAGCAGTGCCCCGCCGGCGCGTTCGGCGTGTGCAGCAACGCGCAAGTCGCCAATATGCCTTATCGCCAAGATATCCACTATTACGGCGTGGCCACCGATGCGGCGTATTTGCAGCCCTATTGCGAGACTCAGAGCCAGGGGAAATGGCTCAAGCCCTGAGGCGCTATCCGAGCCAGTCGAGGGTCAGCATCAGCCGCCGCTCACCCGGCGCCGGTTGCGGCGAGCGATGGATCAGGCCGAAACCTTCGTTGCCGTGCCATTTCTCGCCCTTTAGCAACGCCACTTCGCCCCGATTCAATTGCTGAATCCGTGAAGTTTCCTGCGGCTCGGCTTGCGGCTGTCCCAGTTGCCGACGGTCCATTTCCCCTTCCCTGAGCCATTCGCTGCCAACGCCTGAATAGGTCGTGATCAACCGCACCGGCACATGATCGACGTGAAAACGCGGACACATGGCCTTGTCCAGCACACGCAGGCGCAAGCCGATCCGCCGCGCGCCGAGCAAGCAGGCGAAGGCACTGACCAGCCATTTCAAGTCGCTGATAAACCCTTCGTAGCCTTCCAGATCGCGAAAGCCGCTGGCCAGCCCCGTGAGATCCGGTTCGGCGTCTTCGTCCGGCAATTCCAGGCAAAGCGCCTCGGCGTAAGGCTCGTTCAGAGACAACAACAAATCAGCGAACTCGGCAATGTGCAGCGGAATCTGGCGCTGCCAGACCGCGAGGTTGGTCTCGTCGTCGAGAATGTTCGCCAGTGCCTGCGGGGTCTGGCCGAAAGACTGATGACGAATGCTGCCTGGCAGCGATTTCAGGGCGAGCATCAGGCGACCTCGTCGTGCCATGAGCCAAACGGATCGCGTAGTTGTAGCCAGCCTTGAGTACCGAGCGCCATTTCGTCATCGGTCAGCAGGCAATCATCCAGTTCCGACGACAGCTGTGCGAAATCGATGTTCTGTCCGATAAACACCAGCTCCTGGCGACAATCGCCTACGCTGGCGATCCAGTTTTCCATGATCGCGGCGGTACTTTCCTGATCCTGCGGCCACTGTTCCTTTGGCACGAAGCGCCACCAGCGCCCGGCGAAACCGTGGCGTATCAGGCCACCTGCCTGAGACCAGCTACCAGCGTCGGTGGGTTTGCTGGCCAGCCAGAAAAAGCCTTTGGAGCGCAGCAATTTGCCGTTTACCCAAGGACGATCGATGAAGTCGAAAAAACGCTGTGGATGAAAGGGCCGGCGCGCCCGATAGGCCGTGGATGCGATGCCGTACTCCTCGGTTTCCGGCACATGTTCGCCACGCAATTCCTGCAACCAGCCTGGGGCCTGGGCGGCCTTTTCAAAATCGAAGCGACCGGTGTTGAGAATTTTCTCCAGCGGTACCTCACCCATGACCATCGGAATGATCTCGGCCTGAGCGTTGAGGCGCCTGAGAATGGCCATCAGCTCTTCCCGCTCGCGGCTGCTGATCAGGTCGATCTTGCTGATCAACAGAACGTCGGCGAACTCGATCTGTTCGATCAGCAGATCGGTGATCGAGCGCTCATCTTCTTCACCAAGAAATTCGCCACGGGACGCGAGGTTTTCAGCGGCGTGGTAGTCCGGGAGGAAATTCATACCGTCGACTACAGTGACCATGGTGTCGAGGCGAGCGATGTCAGCGAGGCTTTGCCCCTGCTCATCACGGAAGGTGAATGTCTCGGCCACGGGTAACGGCTCGGAGATTCCCGTGGATTCGATCAGCAGATAGTCGAAGCGGCCTTCACGGGCCAACTGGCTAACCTCTTCAAGCAGGTCTTCGCGTAACGTACAGCAGATACAGCCGTTGCTCATTTCCACGAGTTTCTCTTCGGCACGGTTCAGACTGACATCACGCTGGACTTCGCTGCCATCGATATTGATTTCGCTCATATCGTTGACGATAACGGCGACGCGCAAATCATCTCTGTTACGTAGTACGTAATTCAAAAGTGTACTTTTTCCGGCACCGAGAAAGCCGGACAAAACGGTCACGGGAAGTCGGGAAGACATTGGATAAACCTCATCAGACGGTCGCTAAACAGCGCTGGAGGCTCTCGAGGCGAGCGTTCTTGGGCTTCGATGGGGTCACCAGGGAAACGGACGCTTGAAATGGAAGCCACGGAAAGCCTTGTCCGACTAATGTTATAGTATAACAACAAAATCAATCCACTCTCTTCTTGCTCAAAGTGACAAAGGGCTGGAAGCTGCAATCAATTCATCGCCGAGTCACATCATGAAAACCGCGCTGAAATACTCGTTTATCTGCCTGGCATTACTGACGCTGAAAGCCGAAGCACAAGTGCCGGGACTCGCCAATTGCACGCGCAGCGCAAACCTGTTGGCGTGCATTGATGGCAACGGCAACGCTTATAGCGTCAACACCGTCGGCAGCACGATTTACCTGCGCGGATTCGAGAAAGCGGGAAACCGCTATTGGGCGCAAACCAACAGCCGCTACGGGCAACTGACCTTTTTCACCGGCATCGCTTCCGATGGTGAAGCCTGGGTTGGCTACAACCGCCGCGTGGGCTGGACGACGATCAATCGGTTCTCCAGCTCAGGCGGCAGCAGTGCAAAGTTCACCTGCAGCCGGATCACTGGCTGCTAAACCGGCGATCCTTCCTGCTCTTGTTGCCATGCCATATAGCTGTCGACAGGTGGATTCTTCTGGAAATAACGCTGCAACCCCTCAAACAAACCGTCTGCCACGGCTTGCTGATGACGCGCCGTCCCCAGACGCTGACTGTCCCGTGCGTTGGAAATGAACCCGGTTTCCACCAAGATTGACGGCACATCCGGCGATTTCAGAACGGCAAATCCAGCCTGTTCCACGCGCTTTTGGTGCAGCGTGGTGATGCCAGCCAGGCTGCCCAGCACTGTGTTTCCGAGTTGCAAGCTGGCGGCGATGGTTGCGTTCATCGACATGTCGAGGATCACGCCAGCGAGCATCGGATCCTTGTCTTTGAAATTGAGCAGGCTGGTTGCACCGAGCAGATCCACACCGTTCTCACGCTGCGCCATGAACCGCGCGGTGGCGGACGTCGCGCCGCCTTCCGACAGGCAATACACCGACGCCCCGGAAGCGGTCAGACGCGGCGCAGCATCGGCGTGCACCGAGATGAACATGTCAGCCTTGTGCTGACGCGCGATTTCCACACGCTTGCGTAACGGGACGAAGAAATCTTCGTTACGAACCAGCTTCACATCAAAGCCTTTCTCACGTTTAAGCCGACGTGCGAGCAGTTGCGCGATGGACAGCACCACATCCTTTTCTCGCTCGCCTTTGGCGCCGATTGCACCCGGATCTTTCCCGCCATGACCTGGGTCGACCACCACCATGATGTCGCGCTTGGGGTGAGATTTTTCCTGGAGTGTTTCACGTGGAACGCTCGCCGGGACTCCTGCTGATGCGCTCATCAAGTCCAAAACCAGGCGATGTCCTTGCCCATCCTGAGGCGCCAACAAGAATGAATTGAGCTGAACCGGACTGCTTAAATCCAGCACGATCCGTGTGTTCCCTTGGCCAAAATGGCCGGAGCGGATCGAATGAATAGGGGTGCCGGATAACGTCAATTGGCTGAAGTCCCCAATCAGGCTGGCGCCGTTCAAATCGATGATCAACCGCTCTGGTGCACTCAAGGTAAACGTCTTGTAGCTCACGGAACCACTCAGATCGAACACCAGCCGAAGCTTGTCATCCGAACGCCAAAGCCGCGCATTGCGTATCTGCGTAGCGGACACCGAAAAAGGCAAAACAAAGGCCGCGCTGGCCAGCATCAGGTTGAGCAAGTGACGTCTGTGCATATGAAAGCCTGTTCATGAAAAAGGCATCGTGGTTTGAATTGTTATAATGTAACATCAAATTCAATTACCATGATGGAACTGCTCATGAACGCGCTGACTTTGCCGGATGTCGCGGCTCAAGCCGCCCGCCAGGCCCTGCCTCTCGAATGGGTGGGGATGTGCGGCATCGCATTACCTGTGTTTATCGAAGGCCAACGCTTGGCTGCCAAAGCGGATGCAGGCGTCAGCCTGGATGATGGAGACGCACGCGGCATTCACATGTCGCGGCTCTATCTGGGGCTGGAAGCGATGGAGCAGCAGAACCTTTCTCCTGCCCTTTTACGACAAGTTTTGCAGCGCTTTCTCGACAGCCACGAAGATCTGTCCGAAGCCGCCTATCTTAATATCCATATTGATTTGCTCCTCAGAAGGCCCGCGTTGGTCAGCCCTTTGGCGGGATGGAAAAACTATCCCGTCACTGTTTCAGCCCAGCTAAAAAACAAAGTGTTCCACGTGGAACTGAAAATCGACGTCGCGTATTCCTCAACTTGCCCGTGCTCTGCGGCATTGGCGAGGCAGTTGATCCAGCAACAATTCGTCGACGACTTCGCCAACAAACCACTGCAACACGCCGATGTATTGGCGTGGCTCGGTTCGACCCAAGGCATCGTGGCCACACCTCACAGCCAGCGCAGTACTGCCCAGCTACATTTGCACCTGGATGAATTCGTCGACGAACTACCGCTGACGTCCATCATCAACGACGCCGAAGCAGCCCTCGGCACCGCCGTGCAAACCGCTGTGAAACGCGCCGACGAACAAGCCTTCGCCCTCGCCAACGGCCAGAACCTTATGTTCTGCGAAGACGCTGCACGACGCCTGAACCTGGCACTGCGTGGCTCACCCGGTATCAGCCAATTCCACGTACGAGTCATCCACGCCGAAAGCCTTCATGCTCACGACGCCGTCGCCGAGAGTCATTGGCGCCGGGAGCAGCCATGATTCGCTGCCACAACCTGAGCTGGGGAATACCCGGCCAACCGCTCACTGCACCGCTCAGCCTAAGGCTGGAAAGCGGCAGCATGACGGCAATCATCGGCATCAACGGCAGTGGCAAAAGCAGCCTGCTCAAAGTCATCGCAGGTTTACAGCGACCGTTGGCCGGCAAGGTCGAGTTGGGTGTCCCACGCCAAAGCGGTTTGTCCTTCCTGCCTCAGCAACAGCATCTGGATCGACAGTTCCCGATCAGTCTTCAAGAGTTGGTGGCAGCCGGTTTCTGGGGACGCCGACTGTCGTCGCAACTGAGAGCCCAACGTCTCGAATCCGCACTGGAAGACTGGCACCTGAGCGGACTGGAACATCGTCCCCTGATGGCCCTCTCCGGCGGGGAACTGCAACGCGCCCTACTCGCCCGATTGAGTCTGGCCGACACACCGTTGCTGCTGCTCGACGAACCCCACGCCGCGCTCGACGAACTGGGTCAGACATTGTTGTGGCAACACCTGCACGCCTGGCATGAACAAGGACGAACCCTGGTCGTGGTTTGCCATGACCTCGCCGCCGTGCGCCAACACATTCCACAGACCTTGCTGATCAAACCGAGCGGCTGCGCATACGGCAGCAGCATCAATCTCATCCAGCAAACGCCTCACACGCAGGTAGCCTGATGCTGACGCTCAGCCATTTATGGCAACCGTTCCACGAGTTCGTCTTCATGCGTCGCGCCCTGCTCGGCGGTCTGGTATTGGCGTGCAGCACGGCACCACTGGGCGTGTTTCTGATCCTGCGCCGGATGAGCCTGATCGGCGACGCCGTCGCCCACGGCATCCTCCCCGGCGCCGCGTTGGGGTTCTGGTTCGCCGGGTTGAGTCTGCCGGCGCTGACCCTCGGCGGACTCGGTGCCGGTCTGAGCATGGCCGGACTCGCCGCGTGGATTACCCGACGCACCGGCCTGCGCGAAGACGCCAGCCTCGCCGCGATCTATCCCATCTCGTTGGCCAGCGGTGTGCTGATTCTGGGGATCGCCGGCAAGCGACTCGATTTGCTGCACCTGCTGTTCGGCTCCGCACTGGCGGTGGACGGCGCGACCCTCCACGGCATGTTGTGGGTATCGGCGCTCAGCCTGATGGCCATGGCGCTGATCTATAAACCGTTGCTGCTCGACACGCTCGATCCGTTTTTCCTGCGCACGGTCAGCCGACTCGGCCCCGTCGCCCATGGCGTGTTCCTGACGCTGGTGGTGCTCAATCTGGTAATCGGTTTCCAGGCGATCGGTGCCTTGATGGTGGTCGGCCTGATGATGCTGCCCGCCGCCGCGTCTCGCTTCTGGAGCCGACGCCTGCCGATCCTGATCGCCATCGCCGCGCTCATCGGTTGCGCCTCGGTATGGCTTGGACTGTTGCTGTCGTTCTACTACTCGCTGCCCAGTGGCCCGGCCATCGTGCTGGTCGCCGGTGCCGGCTACTTGTTGTCCGTGGTGTTCGGACCGGTTCACGGTCTGTTGCGCCGCCCGCCTTTGCTCACATCCCAATGAGGTGTTTCCCGATGCGCGCTCTACTCGTGCTGTTCAGCCTGATGCTGTCGATGTCGTTATCGGCGGCGGAAAAACTGCCGGTGGTCACCAGTTTCAGTATCCTTGCCGACATGGTGCATCAGGTCGGCGGCGAGCATATCCAGATCACCAACATGGTCGGCCCTGACGCCGATGCCCACACTTACGAACCGACGCCGGATGACGCCAAGGCCCTGCTCAAGGCGAAACTGATCGTAAAGAACGGGCTGGGTTTCGAGCCCTGGCTGGATCGGCTGGTCGCCAGCACCGACACCAGAGCCCCGGTGATCAGCGCCAGTCGCGGCGTGATTCCGCGCTCGCTGGATGAGGACGGCGAAACCGTCCCCGACCCTCACGCGTGGCACAACCTGGCGAATGCCGAGCTGTACGTCGCCAACATCACCAAAGCGCTGATCGCTGCTGACCCGGCCAACAAAGCTGACTACGAGCGCAACAGCCAGGCTTACCTGAAACAGATCTACGCCCTCCTCGCCCAAGCGAAAGCCAAGCTCGGTTCACTGCCGCCGGGCAACCGCAAGATCGTTACCAGCCACGACGCCTTCGGTTATCTCGGTCAGGCCTACGGCATCGACTTCATGGCGCCACAAGGTCTGTCCACCGAACGCGAACCCTCCGCTGCCGAAGTCGCCGCGCTGATCACCCAGATTCGCCAGGCCAAGGTCAAAGCGGTGTTCATGGAAAACATCAAGGACGCGCGCCTGCTGAAACAGATTGCCGACGAAAGCGGCGCACACATCGGCGGCACGCTGTACTCCGACGCCCTCGCCGCCAGCGGCCCGGCCAGCACCTTCACCGGGCTGTTCGAATACAACCTCAACACCCTTTACCAAGCCCTGAGCCAACCATGATCCGTAAAAATCCTTCCGGTGATTTGCCACAGATTGCCGAGTCTGCCTACGTCGATAAAACCGCGATCATCTGCGGCAAAGTGGTGATCGGCGAAAACGTGTTCGTCGGCCCGTACGCGGTGATCCGCGCTGATGAAGTGGACGCCACGGGCGAGATGGAACCGATCACCATCGGCGCCAATTCGAACATCCAGGACGGCGTGGTGATCCACTCCAAATCCGGCGCGGCGGTGACCATCGGCGAATTCAGCTCGATCGCCCACCGCTCGATCGTGCATGGCCCGTGCACGGTCGGCGACCGGGTGTTCATCGGTTTCAACAGCGTTCTGTTCAACTGCGTGGTCGGCAACGGTTGCGTAGTGCGCCACAACTCGGTGGTCGACGGTCGGGATCTGCCGGACGCGTTCTACGTGCCCTCCACCACCCGCATCGGCCCGGGCACCGACCTCTCACAATTCCCGCCAGTGAGCGTCAGCGCTTCGGAGTTTTCCGAAGACGTGGCGCGCACCAACGTCGACCTGGTGCGCGGCTACAAAGCCCTGCAGAACGAGTTCTGAATCATGAGCAGTGTGCTGATTCGCAATGCGCGGCTGGTGAACGAGGGGCGTGAGTTCGACGCCGATCTGTTGGTCAGCAACGGGCGCATCGTCAAGATCGCCGGCAGCATCGAAGGTGAAAACGCGACCCGGGAAATCGACGCCAACGGCCAATGGCTGCTGCCGGGAATGATTGACGACCAGGTGCATTTCCGTGAGCCGGGTGCGCCGGCCAAGGGCAGTATCCACACCGAATCCCGTGCAGCCGTGGCCGGGGGCATCACCAGTTTCATGGACATGCCGAACACCAACCCTGCCACCCTGACCCTTGACGCGCTGGCCGACAAAAAGCGCCGGGCAGCGATCAGCTCGGTGGCCAACTACGGTTTTCACTTTGGCGTCAGTCACGACAATCTGGACACGGTCGCAGCACTCAACCCGAGCGAAGTGGCCGGGGTCAAAGTGTTCATGGGCGCGTCCACCGGCAACATGCTGGTGGACGACCCGCACACCCTCGAGCGCCTGTTCGCTGAAGTGCCGACGATTCTGCTGGCCCACTGTGAACACACACCGAGCATCGAGGCGAATGCCACAAACCTGCGCGAACGCTTCGGCAACCAACTGCCGCCCGATGCCCACGCGCAGATCCGCAATGCCGACAGCTGCTTTCGTTCATCGTCTCTGGCGGTGGATCTGGCCCGACGTCACGGCACTCGCCTGCACGTCCTGCACCTGACCACGGCCCGCGAGCTGGCCCTGTTCGAAGATAAACCGCTGACGCAAAAACGCATCACCGCCGAAGTCTGCCTGCACCATTTACTGTTCGATGACCGTGACTATCCGAACCTCGGCAACCTGATCAAATGCAACCCGGCGATCAAATCCCAGAGCGATCGTGACGCTCTGCGCCAGGCACTGCTGAGCAATCGACTGGACGTGATCGGCAGCGATCACGCACCGCATACCTGGGCAGAAAAACAGCAAGCGTATGAGCAGGCACCGTCCGGGCTGCCACTGGTGCAGCACGCTCTGCCGGCGTTGTTGGAACTGGTGGCGGATGGCGTGCTGCCGATCACCACGCTGGTGGCCAAGATCAGTCACCGGGTTGCGGATCTGTTTGCCATTCCGGATCGAGGCTATTTGCGTGAGGGGTATTGGGCGGATCTGGTGTTGATTCAACCGGAGCCAAAAGGTGTCGCGGTTTCACGCCAGCTGGTTCTGTCGCAATGCGGCTGGACGCCGTTCGCTCAGCGCAGCTTTCGGCATAGGGTCAGCACGACGATAGTGTCGGGGCAGATTGCATGGCATGACCAACGGATCCATGACAATTGCCAGGGATTGCCGCTGCGGTTCATGCGCTGAAAAAAAACCGCCTCCACTCGATGTGGAGGCGGTTTCGACAGTGACGTTACGCTCGCGGTTTGACTGTGCCGCAATCCTGACCCAACCAGACTGCCCGGGTTTCCAGACTGCCCTTCTGGTTGATCCCGATGGCATTGAAAGTACCGTTGGCGACGGTGGTGAACTCACGGTCACTGAGGAACGTCGCGACGCCGGTGCCCTGGGCTTTCGGGCAACTGAAGCGGAATTTCCACTGGTTGCCGACACGCTCGGTGATCTGCTGTTTGCAGCCCGACTGCGGATCCGCCAGCGGAATATCGTTGGTCGCCACCTGCTGCGGCGTCAGGCAGGCGCGGATGCCCTTGCCGCCGATGTTGATCCCCTGCTTCTCCAGTTCAGCCCGCTGCTGCGGGGTGATCTGGCCTTGAATCTGACCGAGGATCGATTGCACATCCATCACCTGATCGTCGACCTTCACATTGCTCGACGTCATTTCCCACAATCCCGGCTGCAGCATTTGCGCCTGAGCAACCACCGGCAAGGCCAAACCCAGGCCCAGCGCTAAACCCAGCAGACGAACGTTCATTGAAAAACTCCTGATCAGTAGTGGCCGTTAGACGCCGGCCGTCTGTTTCGGTTCATGACCGGCGCTGGCAGCTTGAAAACAAATAGCGACAATCGCCATGGAACATGGTCTGTTAAGCATTGAATCTTCAGGAGCAAGGTTGCCCCATGGATTATTTCGGACCGCACATTTTCGGTTATCTGATCGCCCTGATACACACCCTCGGCTCGATCGCCGCGATCCATGCCGTATTGACCGTCCGCACCGCCCAAGGCTCGATCGCCTGGGCGCTGTCGCTGATCTTCATTCCCTACCTCACCCTGATTCCTTATCTGGTGTTCGGCCGCAGCACCTTCGATGGCTACATCAAGGCCCGCCGCCAGGCCAACGAACAGATGCGCCAGGCGATTTCCGAACTCAACTGGCGGCCGTGGGTGGAAGAAGCCCTGACCGCCCGCGCCTCGAATGCTTACGACTCATTGCGAGCGATGCCGAAGCTGGGACGCATGCCGTGCCTGGCCAACAATGAAGTGCGATTGCTGATCAACGGTGCCGCCACCTTCGAGGCGATTTTCCACGCAATCGACCAGGCGCGGGAAGCGGTGCTGATCCAGTTTTTCATCATTCACGACGATCGTCTTGGTCAGCGCCTACGCGACCTGCTGCTGAAAAAAGCGGCCGAAGGCGTGGTGATTCATTTGCTCTACGACCGCATCGGCAGCCACGCCCTGCCCCACAGCTACGTGCAAGCGCTGCGCGATGGCGGTGTCGAGGTCAAGGCGTTCGCCACCCGCAGCGGCTGGCTCAATCGTTTCCAGGTGAATTTCCGCAACCACCGCAAGATCGTGGTGGTCGACGGGCTGATCGGGTTTGTCGGCGGGCACAACGTAGGCGACGAATACATGGGTGAAAAACCACCGCTGGCACCGTGGCGCGACACCCACGTCCAGGTGCGCGGCCCGGTGGTGGCGTGCATGCAGGAGTCATTTGCCGAAGACTGGTTCTGGGCCGCGCGGTCATTGCCGCCGCTGATCCTGCCGGACGCGTACCCAGAGGACGGCGTGCTTTGCCAATTGCTCGCCAGCGGCCCGGCGGATGCTTACGAAACCTGCTCGCTGTTCTTCGTTGAGGCCATACACGCCGCCACCGAACGCGTGTGGATCACCAGCCCCTACTTCATTCCTGACGAAGCCGTGTTCGCGGCGTTGCGCCTCGCAGTTTTGCGCGGGGTCGACGTGCGCCTGTTGCTGCCTTCGCGTCCCGACCACCGCATCGTCTACGCAGCCTCCAGCCTGTACGCCTTCGAAGCGGTACGCGCCGGCGTGCGGGTATTCCGCTATGAACCGGGTTTTCTGCATCAGAAGGTGGTGTTGATCGACAGTGAAATCAGCGCCATCGGCAGCGCCAATCTGGACAATCGTTCGTTCCGGCTTAATTTCGAGGTGATGCTGCTGACCGTCGACAGCGAATTCGCCGCCAGCGTGGAACAGATGCTCAACGACGACTTCGCCCAGGCCTACGAGGTCGCCAAAGAAGAAAGCCGGGAGATCCACCGCCTGCAACAGGTCGGCATGCGGATCGCCCGGCTGATTTCACCGATTCTATAGGTTCAAGGGTTGTAGATGTCGTCCCGGGTCCATGGCAGTTCATGGCTGCCGTCGGCATGGGCCTTCACGGCGAGGATCTGGTGCAGATTGATCCAGCCGCGAGCGAACGCATAAGCGCAGCCCGCCAGGTACAGACGCCAGATGCGCAGCGCCTGATCCGGCACCAGTTTCGCAGCGGCTTCGAGGTTGTCCTCCAGCCGTTCGCTCCAGTGGTCCAGGGTACGCGCGTAATGCAGGCGCAGACTCTCGACGTCGACGATCTCCAGACCCGCTTCGCTGATCTCAGCCGAGATCATCGCCAAATGCGGCAACTCGCCGTTGGGGAACACGTACTTCTCGATGAAATCCCCGGCACCGCGTCCCACCGGGCGGCCATCGGTGTGCTTGGCGGTGATGCCATGGTTCATCACCAGACCGCCCTCTTTCACCGCGCCGAACAGGGTTTTGCAGTATTCGGCGAGGTTGGCGTGTCCGACATGTTCGAACATGCCGACGCTGACCACTTTGTCGAAACGCCCGTCCTGGGGCAGATCGCGGTAGTCGAGCAGTTGCAGTTCGATCTGATCTTCCAGCCCCTCGGCTTTGACCCGCTCGCGGGCCAGGGCCAGTTGCTCTTTGCTCAGGGTGATACCGAAGACCTTGGCGCCAAACTCTCGGGCGGCGTACCGCGCCAGCCCGCCCCAACCGCAACCAACGTCCAGCAGATAGTCGCCGGGCTGCAGGCGCAGCTTGCGGCACAGGTGCCGGAACTTGGCTTGCTGGGCTTGCTCCAGGGATTCGCTGCCGGTTTCGAAATACGCGCAGGAATACGCCATGTCGCTGTCCAGCCACAGCTGGTAGAACGCGTTGGACAGGTCGTAATGGTAGGAAATGGCTTTGGCGTCGGTTTCCTTGTCGTGGAGCGTGCGCACCGGCTGACTGTCATCGTCTTCATCGAGTAGCGCGGAGCTCAGCTCATCGCACACCCGGATGACTTCGCTGATCGAGCCCTCCAGCTCGAGCTTGCCCTCGACGAACGCCGCCCCCAGCGCGTCGAGACTTGGATGAGTCAACTGGGACACCATCAACGGGTCCTTGACCACGATGGTGACACTGGGCGTCGGGCCCAGATTGAATTCATGGCCGTCCCAGAGTCGCAGGCGAAGCGGAAGCTGCAGATTCTGTAAGGCCGGTGGAAGTTGCGCGAGCATGGAATATCCCCCTGGTTTCAGACGTCTGATCTGAGGGTAGACCATCCTTGAAAATTAGCAGGCTATCGATTTGATAGTCGCCGACTATCAGCCGCAGTGGCTGTAATGGCGCTGTCATCCCTGGTTCAGTGCGCCTTCTCAAATGACTGCGAGAGCGGCGCACAGTTCGAAAATTGATCAGTCCGACGCTTTCAGCTTCAGCAGTGGTTCCTGAAAACGCAGCAGGCGTCCGGCATTGCCCAGCACCAACAGCGTGCTCAGGTTGTGCAGCAATGCGGCGATCATCGCCCCCGCCGCACCGAGCCAGCCGAAAGCAGCGAACACCACGATGGCCAGCGTCCAGCCCAGACCGATGATTACGTTAACTTGTAAAGTCCGTCGGCACTGACGACTCAGGCGCACACAGGTGCCGAGCCGACGCAGGTCACTGCCAATCAGCACAATGTCGGCGGACGCCAGCGCGATGTCTGCGCCGCCCGCGCCCATCGCCACTCCGACCACGCCCGCCTTGAGCGCCAGCGAATCGTTGATCCCGTCGCCGACCACCATCGGCCGGAAGCCGTTGTCGATTTCCTTGAGCACTCGGTTGAGTTTGTCTTCGGGCAACGCCTGGGCTTCGACTTCGTGCAGGCCGACATCCTTGGCCAGTGTCTGCGCGACGCTTTGCCGGTCGCCGGTCAACAGCAGTTGTCGTCCCAATCCGAGGTCACGCAGTTCACTCAGGGCAAATCGAGCTTCCGGTTTGACGGTGTCGGCCAGCAACAGCCAGGCAAGGAATTCGCCGTTCAGCGCCAACCCGGCAATCGGGCCATCGTGTTCGGGGATCGCCGTGGTCGGGATGCCCAACTGTGCAAACAGCTCCGGGCGCCCGAGCGCTGCTTCACCTTGCGCGGTCTTGGCCACTACGCCCAACCCCTGCCGCTCATGAATATCGGTCAGCACCAGCACCTCTTCCGCGCTGACCAGTCCGGCCAGCGCGCGGCTGACCGGATGGCTGCTCGCCGCACCCAGGCTTGCAGCCAGCGCCATCACCGACCCATGATCCGCTCGCGGGCTGTTGATCGACTGCAAGCGCAGCGTGCCGTACGTCAGGGTTCCGGTCTTGTCGACGACCAGCGAAGTGAGATCCGCCAATTCCTCAAGGAATGCCGAACTGCGGATCAGGATCCCGTGCCGCGCCGCCACTGCCACCCCGGCAATCGCCGTGGCCGGCGCCGAAAACACCAGCGCGCATGGGCATGCCGCCACCAGCACCGCGAGCATCGCCTGTGCATCGTTGGTGATAAACCAGGTCACCGCCGCGAGCAACAACACCAGCACCATGTAACTGCCGGCATAGCGTTCGAGCAAACGCGTAATCGGCGGTTTGGAGCGTTCAGCGTTCTGCATCAGCGCGATGACTTTGCCGAGGGTCGATTCATCCCCGGTACGGGTCACTTCGATTCGCAACAGCCCGTCGAGGTTGATCGCACCGCCGAACACCGCCATGCCGACACCCGCCTCCACCGGCACCGATTCACCGGTGATCGACGCCGTGTCGAGGCTGGCCTGGCCGGATAAAACCCGACCGTCCGCCGGCACCCGATCCCCGGCGCGCACTTCCACTTTGTCTCCAGCTTTGAGCGTGCCGTTGTCGACCTCGATGATCGAGCCGTCCGCCTGCACCTTGCGCGCATGGCTGCGCGTCAGTTGGCCGAGGGCATGAATCGCTTCCTGGGAGCCGATCACACTGCGCTCTTCCAGCACGTGGCCGAAGATCATGATGATCGGCAACAGCGCTGCCGTGAGCAGATCGCCCGTGGCCCAGGCCCCGATCATCGCCAGGGCGATCAACTGATCGGTGATGCCGTGCAGGCTCGGATAACGCAGGCTGAACCAGGCCGAACGCATTACCGGCACCGCGACTAATAAAGAAGCGAATCCGAGCAACAACTGACTGACGCCCGACTGTTCCGGCATCAACCAGCGCCAGATCAACCCCAGACCAAGCAAGCCGAGGGCGAGCATCGCCAGGGTCAACTGGCGGGCGGCGCGGCGTTGTTCGGCCGAGGACAACAGGCTCGGAGCTGAGGTAGTGGCAGTCATTTACTGGCTCCCTGAATGATCAGGCGGGAATCGTCTTTCGGATCGACCGTGGTGACCGAACCGGCCTGCCCGAGAATCTTCGGCATCCGCTCACGGTACAGACGCAGCAGCATTTGCGGGTCCGTACCCTGCTGTTGCGCCTTGGCCAGGCTCAACACCGTCGCCGTGTCGGCGGAGGCCTTGGCCAGGCGCTCACCGGCCTGGGCGTGGGCGACTTGCAGGGTGCGGTCGGCCTGTTCGTTGGCGGACTGGGTAAGTTTCTCGGCCTCGGTGCGGGCATTGGCAACCGCCTTGTCGGCTTGCTGGCTGGCAGTGAGGACGGCGTTGAACGCACTCACCGCCGGTTCCGGCAGACTCGATTGCACATCGACCCGCGCCACTTCGATGCCGATGCCCTGCCCGCTCGCCTTCAACTCGGCGAGACGTCGGTTGATGCCTTGCACCAGATCACCGCGCAACCGTTCGCGGCGTTCGGCCGCCTGATTATCAGCGCCGATCAACTCCGGCCGCGCCACCAGAATGGTGTCCAGATCCCGCGCCGCCGTCAGTGCGACTGCGCTGCGCGTTACCACTCGATCCAGCGCCGGCAACACATGCTCGCCTTGCAGCACGAAGTCATAGGGATCGGTGACCTTGTAGAACACCCGCACATCCAGCTGCACGACACCGGCATCACCGGTGAGCAGATAACCGGAGCCGGCCAGCGCATCGCTCAGCGGCGTAGCGAAGGTTGCAACGCGATCTGCCTGCACGGCCTGATCACTGCGCAGCAGATTTTCCACCCGCCGCTCGATGACCCGATCAGCCGCCGGCAACAAAACCACCTGTTCGAACGGCTGCGGCCAGGCCAACAACAAGCCGGCATTCTGAATGCGATCCAGCGCTCCGAAATGCAAAACCACCGCGCGGTTTTGCGGATCGATCTGCCGGACATTGGAAAATGCCCAGGCTAATGCCGCCAGAACGGTTACCGCGTAAAGGGCAAAGAATGCCAGACGTCCCGCCTGAATCCACGGACTGTTCAGCGAATGTGTTCCACGTGGAACTTCATTCATGGCTGCGATCCGCTTTTGTTGTCGAGATTCGGCGGACCGTCGACCAACACCCGGAATGGCGCGGCGTCGGTGCGCAGGATCAGTTTGGTGTCTGGCGAAACGATAGTGCCGAGGGTGTCCAGCGAACGAAGCAAGTTATACAGCTGCGGCGAACCGGCGTAAGCACGCCCGTAAATCTGCGCCGCTTCCACCCGCGATTGGGCTTCGATATCGGCGGCTTTCACCGTGGCATCGGCTTGCACGATTCGCGCATCGCGTTCGGCGGCGGAGCGGATCTGCGCCGCTTCACGTTTGCCGATGGCAGTGCGTTCGGTGGCGATGGTTTCACGCTCTGCGCGCATCCGGTCAACCGTTGCGGTCAGGGTCACCGATGGCAATGTCAGCCGTTCGATGCCCACCTGCACCACGCGAACGCCATAAGTGGCGAGCAGTTGCTGATCGATTTGCTGACGCAACTGCGCTTCAAAATCGGCGATTCGAACCTGACTGGCATCGGTATTGACCAGATTGGCCAGATCAAAACTGCTGGCCGTGGTTTCCAGTGCCGAGCCGACAAACGTGCGAATCTGCCGCGCCGCTTCGTCCGGCTGGTTCTGCACGGCGCGCATGAAGCGCTGCACGTTGTCGGGATCGCCCTGCACCTGCCAGGCCACGTACGCCTGCACGATGATGCGCAGGCCGTCGCGGGTGCCGACATCCTGCAAGCCGCTGGAGGTCGTGCGCAAACGCAGATCCACCGGAATCGCTGCTTCGAACGGCGCCGGCCAACGCCAGCTCAGTCCCGGTTCCAGCAACACGCGGGACGGGTTGCCGAACCGGGTGATGACCGTGGCTTCACCGGAGCGCACTTGCACCAGGCTCGCCGCCGCGATGGCGAACGCCACCAGCAACGCTGCCCAGCCACTGCGTTTCCACGGAAAAGGCCCCGCCTCTTCCGGCGCACCGTGGTGATGGTGATGATGCCCGTGATGGTGATGACCGCCGCCATGAGCATGATCGTGGCCGCTGTGGTCATGGTGATCGTGAGTGTGCGACTGGCTCAATGGGTGGCTCCTGGCTGAGCGGTGGTGCGCGCCGGATCTGCCGGCAGCGTGAACGTACGCAGGTCGATGGTCGGTGCGTTACTGCTGCCGCCCAGACGATGGTCGAGTACCAAAAGTTTGGCTTTGCTCAAACCCTGGCTGAGTTGGCTGAGGTATTGCTCCAGCAGGAAGGCCTGGCCTGCGCTGGCGTAAGCCTTTTGTTCAGCGCTGAATTTCAGATCCGCCGCCCGGGCCGTGGCGTTGATTTCATGGGCGTTGGCACTGGCCTGATCCCGAGCGAGGCTGGCCTGCAACTGCGCCTGATTACTCGCTTCGGCAGCGGCACCGCGCTCGCGGGAGATCAACGCCTGAGCACCGATCTGAGCCGCCTGCACGCTGTGATAGGCATTGGCCGCCCCGGCCGGCGGGTGAATCGCTTCGACCACCGTGGCGAGAATTTCCACACCGCTGTCGAGCTTCTGCAGGTCGCTTTGCACGGCGCGGCCGATTTCTTCGGCGAGCCCGGTC
The DNA here is from genome assembly GCF_016735645.1 of Pseudomonas sp. B7. NCBI lineage: Bacteria > Pseudomonadati > Pseudomonadota > Gammaproteobacteria > Pseudomonadales > Pseudomonadaceae > Pseudomonas > Pseudomonas sp. B7. The sequence goes on along the minus strand of NZ_JAERRE010000011.1, from coordinate 164,737 downwards.
CTGTCCTCGCCGAGCAATCCGTCGAGGGTACGCGAGGCAAAGTCATGCACCAGAATCCGGCTGGCGGTGCTGCGGATCAGCGTGGGCACATCGGCGCTGTTGTAAGTGGCGGCCAGCGCGGCTTGATCGCTCAGGCCGATGCGGTAGACGAAGCGCACGTCCATGTTGACGATCTGAAAGCTCTGCTGATCGCCCCGGCTGCTGGCGATCACCTGTGACTTGTCATTGACGTGGCTGGCGTCCCACAAACGGTTGGCGGTGAGTGGCGCCGGGCCTTCTGCCGGGTCCAACTGCACGGGCGCCGGGTTCTCGCCGACGCTGGTCGCCAGTTCATGCACCACGCCGTTTTCAACACTCAGCACCCGCCCCAGCGGCCAGGGCAAACCGGCGTGCAGCCCCGGCCCGAACACCTGCACCGGTTTGCCGAAACGCTCGTAAATGCCACGGCTTTGCATCGGAATTTCGTGAAGGCCGGTGAGCAACCAGCCTACCGCTGCCACCAGTACCAACGCCGGCAAGAACGCGCGACGCATGTAACTGAAGGCCCAGATCTGACGCAGATCGATGCCGAAGCGGTTATGCAACTCATGCTGCAACGCGAGCAACGGTTGTGGCGGCCAGCGCAGCAGATCGGCGACGAAACTGCGCGCCAGCAGCACCGGTTCGAGTTGTTCACGGCGCGGGCTGAACAACGACAGCAGCGCACGCAGCAGCAATTCCAGGGCAACCAGCCCCGGCAAAATGCCAATCAACACTGCCAGCCGCACCGGCCAGATTGCACTGTCACTGACGAACAACAAACACAACGCGCCCAGCACCAGACTGATGATTGCCACTCGAGTCAGCTGCGCCAGCGCTCCGGCCTCGGGCCATTGCGCCGGATTTTCCTGGGCCAGCTGTCGCTCCAGCACCAGCAGACCGAACGCCAAGAGCAACGCGATGGCCGCGCCGACCGTGGCGGACACCCCCACACCCGCCGCCGGCAGCGTCAGATTCCACGTCTGTTCGACGCTCAGCAGCACCAGCAACGACCACCCGCCCAGCCACAACGTGGCTGCGCCGATCTGCCCGAGCAGTTGCAGACTGCGCTGGCTCATCCGATCCAACAGTCGCTCGTACCAGCCTTCTGGCGCAGGTTCTTCAGCAGCCGTCATCGGCACGACGGGATTGATCACCCGCGCCCGCCATTGCGTCACCCACCACGCCGATTGCAGGCTAGCCACCAGCACCAGCAACGCCGCGCTCTGATTGACCAGCAGCGCGGGCCACAGCGATTGCGGCGCAAACAGTCCGACAAAAAACGCCAGCACCCACCCTGCCCCGGCCAACGCACCCAGACCGATCGCCAGGCGACGCAAACGCCGGCCCTGCGTCGCCGCTTGCTGAAAGCGCGGCAACCCGGTGACCGGCGTGCCTTCATCCAGATCGACTTGCATATCCCCCCAAAACACTTGGCTCACTGCACATATCGTTACGATATAACGAAAGTCGTGAAATATTTGTACTCATTTGCATCATTCAAAGATGCGCAACCTGTCGCTTGCCTGAAGCCTTGACCGAAATGTCGGGAAACGCTCATATTACGTTCGTAATTTTTAGCACGAACTACTTTTACTGATCCGCATCCTTCAGCCAGGAGCAAGAGCATGAGCAACTATGACGTGGTGATTCTGGGCGGTGGCCCCGGCGGTTATAACGCAGCGATCCGCGCCGGCCAGTTGGGCCTCAAGGCCGCGTGCGTCGAGGGCCGCGCCACGCTGGGTGGCACCTGCCTGAACGTCGGCTGCATGCCGTCCAAGGCGCTTTTGCATGCGTCAGAGCTCTACGAAGCGGCGCTGGGCGCGGAGTTCGCCAACCTCGGCATCGAAGTCAAACCCACGCTCAACCTTGCGCAAATGATGAAGCAGAAAGACGAAAGCGTGAGCGGCCTGACCAAAGGCATTGAATTCCTGTTCCGCAAAAACAAGGTCGACTGGATCAAGGGCTGGGGCCACATCGACGGCCCCGGAAAAGTCAGCGTGACCGGTGATCAGGGCAGCCGCATCGAACTGACGGCCAAGGACATCGTCATCGCCACCGGCTCCGAACCCACTCCCCTGCCCGGCGTGGAGATCGACAACAAGCGCATCCTCGACTCGACCGGTGCGCTGTCCTTGAGCGAAGTGCCCAAGCATCTGGTGGTGATTGGTGCAGGCGTGATCGGCCTCGAACTCGGTTCGGTCTGGCGCCGGCTCGGCGCGCAGGTGACGGTTGTGGAATACCTCGACCGCATCTGCCCCGGCGTCGACGGCGAAGCCGGCAAAACTCTGCAACGCTCGCTGAGCAAACAGGGCATCAGCTTCAAGCTGAGCTCGAAAGTGACCAGCGCCACTTCATCGGCCAACGGCGTACAACTCAGCGTGGAGCCCGCCGCTGGCGGCAGCGCGGAAATCCTTGAAGCCGATTACGTGCTGGTGGCCATCGGTCGTCGTCCGTACACCCAGGGCCTGGGCCTGGAAAACGTCGGCCTGAGCACCGACAAACGCGGCATGCTCGCCAATAAACAGCATCGCACTGAAGCGCCTGGCGTGTGGGTGATCGGTGACGTGACCTCCGGGCCGATGCTCGCGCACAAGGCCGAAGACGAAGCCATGGCCTGCATCGAACAGATCGTCGGCAAGGCCGGCGAGGTCAATTACGACCTGATTCCCAACGTGATCTACACCCGCCCCGAGCTGGCCAGCGTCGGCAAGACCGAAGAGCAGCTGAAGGCGGAAGGCCGGGCGTACAAGGTCGGCAAATTCCCGTTCACCGCCAACAGCCGGGCGAAGATCAATCACGAGACCGAAGGCTTCGCCAAAGTCATCGCCGATGAGCGCACCGACGAAGTCCTCGGCGTGCACCTGGTCGGCCCGAGCGTCAGCGAAATGATCGGCGAGTTCTGCGTGGCCATGGAGTTCAGCGCCTCGGCCGAGGACATCGCGCTGACCTGTCACCCGCATCCAACCCGCTCCGAAGCGTTGCGTCAGGCAGCGATGAATGTCGAGGGGATGGCGACGCAGATGTAAGCACTGTGCGAATACTTCCCGCGCAATGCGGGAAGTATCAGGACGGCAGATGCCCCAGCGGCAACGCGCCGGGTGTCTTCACCGTGTGGATCGCAAAATTGCTGCGGATATCGCTCACTCCCGGCAGCTTCAACAGGCAACCGGTGAGAAAGCGGTCATAGGCGCGCAGATCCGGCACCACCACTTGCAGCAGAAAGTCCGATTCCCCGGACACCAGAAACGCCGAAATCACCTCCGGTAACGCCGTGACCGCCCGATGAAACGCCTCGGCCTGTTCGTCGTTGTGCCGCTCGACCTTGACCCCGACAAACACCGTCAGCCCCAACCCCACTTCATCACGATCCAGGTTGGCCTGATAACCGCGAATCACCCCGGCCTCCTCCAGCATTCGCACCCGGCGCAGGCACGGCGATGCCGACAGACCGATTTCGTCGGCCAACTGCACGTTGCTCAGGCGCCCGTCCCGTTGCAGCGCGGCGAGAATCTTGCGGTCGAAGGCATCGAGTTTCATGGTTGGCAGATCCTGATGGTTTACGCAGTGAAAGAGCGCAGATTATGCCAATTCAGAGGCCTTTAGAAGCTGACTACGCAACCACCTGCCCTGCCTTTCGGCCCTAGACTGAGGCGACCGAATCGACAACGAAAGGGGTGCGACATGGCAAGTCTCTGGCTGTTTTTCCTGGCGCTGGCAGTGGTCTTTCTGTTGCCCGGCCCGGACATGATCCTGCTGTTGCAAACCGGTGCCCGTCAGGGACGCGGCGCAGCGCTGGCCACGGCGGTGGGTCTTGCGATTGCCCGAGGTTGCCACGTCGCGTTAGCAGCATTGGGGCTGGCGGCGCTGTTCAAGGCGGCGCCGTGGACGTTCGATGCCGTGCGGATTGCCGGCGCGGCGTACTTGCTGTGGATCGGCATTCAATGCCTGCGCACCACGTTGCTGCCGGATCTGAACGCCGGCACCCTCACGGACAGTCATGCGAAGTGGTACGCCGCCATCCGTCGCGGCCTGTTGACCAACCTGCTCAACCCGAAAGCGTTGCTGTTCTGCTCGGTGTTGCTGCCGCAGTTCATCGTGGCAAATGGCGCACCGGTGCTGACGCAATTCGCCGTGCTTGGCGCGATGCTGGTGGGCGCCGGTCTGTTGTTCGACAGCGCCTACGCCCTGACCGGCGCTGCGCTGGGCCGCTGGCTGAAACACAGCCCGACGGCCCAACGGGTGCAACAGTGGCTGTTCGGCAGCCTGTTGATCGGCTTCGCCGTGCGCCTGACCTTCGTCCAGCAGGCTTAGGCTTTGCGGGCCTTGCGCTGGCGGCGGGTGATCAGCAACAACGCCACAGCGGTGAGGGCTACGATCGCTCCGATCTGAACCGGCCACTTGTACGGCCGCAGTGTCGAACGCACCGAGTCGGTCACCTGAGTGACGTAGCGCTTGTCGGCACTTTCGAAGTCCGGATAAGGACACTGATGGCCGAAATCTACGGCCCACGGCACGTACGGCCCTTCGTCGACATAGCGTTTGTACAAGGCGCTCTGCTCTTCCAGGCTGCTGTTCCAGCCCGCCGCCGAGCACAACACAGCGGCGAACGCCTGGCTGGTGTGCGGCAGATTGTCTGCCGCACGGCTGGCCAGCGCCGTGGCGACAAAACGATAGTGATAACGCTCATCCGGCTGCGCTTCACTGGTCTTCTGACGTTGCACTTCGGCTTCGCTGACCAGCGGGCCGACTTTCAGCTCGGTCTTTTCCAGGCTGTAGTTGCCGCCGAAGGTCGCGTAATCCGGGGCCATTTCGTAGCCCAGGATGTCCATGCCCCACTCACGGGCCGTCCACGCGGCATTGAACAGCGCGCTGGCACGCTTGGTCGGCCACCAAGCCGAGTCGGCCTTGAGACGTTGCTGGCCATAGAGCCGGGCCTTGTTCTGCAGATCAGCATTGTCGAAATAACCGACCGCTTCTTCGTAATGCCCCTCACGCAACAGGCGCCGACCCAGCAGATTGCGCAGGCTGGCGGCCACTGGCAGTGGCACGTAATTGTCGCGATCCTGCTGGCTCAGCGCGGGCGGTGCCGGGACGTTGGTATCGACATAGTTTTTCAGCTCATCGACCGTCAGCACTCGCTCGGCCACGGTCGCAGCGTCGAACCAGTAAATATGCTGGCTGCGATACAACTGGTCGAAAGCCTGCAGGTACTCGCCACGTTGCAGCGCAAGAATTGCGCTTTCACCTTCGACCCGGCATTTGGGCTGCACGGTTTCGAGATTCCAGTCGGCGGTGCGCCGCTCGCCCCAGGATTCGCCCTGCGGGAACGCTTGCGCAGCCTTCGCGTAGGCCGCAGCCGCTGCGTTCCGGTCGCCATCGCGCACCGCCAGTTTTGCCCGCAGCCACCACGCCAGACCGCTGTCGCCAGCGTGTTCGAGGAACGCCTTGGCGCTGGCGTAATCACCCTGTTGATAATTCATCGCCGCCAGTCGATCGGCGTTATCGAGGCTGCCGCGCGTGCTCGCTTGCAGGGCCTTGACCAGCTTCTTCTCGTTCGGCGGTTCATCGCCGAACGACCAGCCAATGCGGCTAATCAGCGAGGCGGTCACCAGTTGCTGCACCGCTTCGCGGCGCAGCAATTTCGCCAGCCGATCTTCGGGCTCCTCGGCCAGTTCGTTCATCAACTGCTTCAGCGAGGTGTAACCGACGTTCGAGCCGTGCAGGTTTTGCGCGGCATACAGCTTGATGGCGTTGTTCCAGTCACCCGCCATGCGCAGCGCCCGCGCCTCTTCGCCGAGGCTGGCCACGCCCAGCTCCAGCGGATCGCTGAAGCCGTCGATGCTCAGTTGCCGCGCCTGGCGGAACGCGTCGATAGCGTTTTCCCAGGCTTCGAGCGCGTCGCCCGCTTCGCTGCTCATGGCAAAGTACGCTCGGCCCAGAGAATAGGCAGCCCAGGTGCTGCGCAACGCCCGCTGATCGGCCGGCAGCGCCAGCAACTGACGGAAATACTCGACCGCCAGTTGATGGTCACCGGCGCCGAACGCCACCGCGCCCGCCACATACAGACGCAGTTCCGCCGGCAGGCTCGCGCCCTGCACGTCAACCTGATGCGCATCGGTCAGGCTGCGCAGTTGCTTGACCAGCGCTTGCTGTTCAGGGGTCAGGCCGATCTGCTCGGCCTTGTCGCGCACCTCGGCGGGATCTGGCGCCTCGGCGTAGATGTCATCCGGATTGTGGGTGGCGGCGGTAACGTTCTTCAGCCCGGCAATGGTTTTGCCGAGGCGACTGATCTCGAACCTGAAGTTGCCCTCCGGCAGCTCCGCCAGCGATTGCCCGCGATCGTCGAGCAGGCGCATCGGGAAGTCCGGGCCACAGGCCAGCGCCGAGCCCAGCGGCAGGCTGAGGCTCAGGCAAAGCAGATGGCGGGGCCAGTTACGGGTCAACATGCGAACCTCCTTGATCAATATTTGCGCAGCGTGCCCAACCGATCGCCCGCTGCCCGCCCGCCGGCAGGCGGCCGTCGCGCAGGCGGGTGAAGGTAAGCAGATCCGCCGTCTGTTGCAACGCATAACCGGCGAGCGCATCGGCCCCTTCGCAGCCCCGGGCCTGGATGGTGATGCGGGCGGGCCAGGCGCTGTCGAGGTTACCGACATTACGCAGGGCGATGTCTTGCAGGCCATTCTGATTGGTGAACGTCAGGCCGAGCTGGCTGCTCAATGCATCGCCTCGGGCGACCGCACGCAGCGTGCTCAGGCTCCAGGCTCTGCGATCGTTGGCCAACGGCAGGCGAAACCAGATCAGACCGGCCAGATGCGCCGGGCGATCCTCGCGAAGTTCAATGGCCAGCCGGCCCAGTTGTTGCGGATCGGCGAGCAATTCGCGCCGCTGGCCACCGCGCTCGAGCGGCACTTCGCTTTCCACCACCGGGGCGCCATCGGCCTCCGGCAACAACGCCACGCCATAAGCCGGCAGCGCCAGGTAAAACGGTTTGTCGGTCACCCGCCCCCAGGCCTTGGCCCAGCGCCGCGCCTGCTCGGGATCGAACAGACCGCGACGCGGATCGCTGACGGCATGCACCTGCAACACGCTGCTGTCGACGGTCGCCAGCAGCGCCGGCAACTGCGGACTGTCGAGCCAGGCGGGCAACGCAGTGATGCTCAGAGGCAGGTTGGCCGGCAATGCGCCGCGCAAGTGAGTGAGAAATTCGGTGTAAGCGGACAGTCGAGCACTGCCGGCGTCATGATCGATCTCGACCCCGGCCAGCGTGAGCCCCTGCCCTTGCCAGTCAGCGAGCACTTGAAGGATTTGCGCCGTAACCGCTTGCGGGTCGAGCGCCTTGAGCTGGCCGTCGAGGCGAATCACCGCGATCAACGGCCGGGCATCGTGTTTCAGCAGCGCGGTATCGATTCGTGCCCGGCTCCATCCGGCATTCGGGAACGCCTGCAACGCCAAGACCCGCAACGTCGAAAAGTCGCTGCGACTGTCGTTCAGGGCTAGCTCATGGGCCGGCGTCCATTGCCGTTGCCAGACGTAAAGCTGCTGGTCGAGCGGCACTGCGTCCTGTCGTTCACAAGCACACAGCAACAACATAGCGACCAGAGCTGCCCACCCGATGATAAAGCGCATACCTTGCAGATCCCTGAGACATCAGGCTGCAAGGTTACACAAAAGCGTTCAGGGCTTGCGGGCAATGATGACCTGACTTTTCGCCACCACCGCATCCAGCGCCTGCTTGATCTGCGCACCGCGCGGCGAGTCGAGCACCGCTTGCCAGGTATCGGCCCAATGATTGAGCAGCGGATGATCCGGGTTGCTGAATTCGACCTTGGCCTCCCAGAACAGCATCATCCACATCGACCAGTAAAAGCCGTACTGACTGTGGCTGATGATCTCGAGTCCCGCCTCACTGACCATCGCCTTGAACTGCTCTTCGCTGATGATGCGAATGTGGTTGGGCTTCTGGAAATACTCCGGCGCGGCGATGTCCTTTTGCAGGTCTTCGGAGCTGGGGTGCGGCACGCTCAGCAAATACAGCGCGCCCGACTGGCCGACACGCACCAGTTCGGCCAGGAACTGCGCCGGGTCGTCGACGTGCTCGATGACTTCAGTGGATACCACGCGAGTGGCGGTGCCATCGGCGATCGGCAGCGGATTGCAGTCGGTGACATGGCATTCGACCCCACGCGCCGGCGTATCGCTCAGGCGCTGGCGGGTCGCTTCGACCTTGGCGCCATCGATATCGGCAATGATGATCTTCGCCCCGCGCATGCCGCAGAAATGCACGTTGCCACCGTCGCCGCAGCCAACGTCGAGCAAGGTGTCATCGGCGGTTACCGGGAAGCCTTTGAACAGCTCACCGGTTTGCTGGTTGAACCAGCCGCTGAGCATCGCGTCGTGCAGGCCGAGCATATAAGGGTCGACCTTGTCGGCGACCGGTGCGACAGCTTGTACGGGGGCCGGAGCCGCCGTGAGTTTTTTCAAAAGGCTCAGCATGAGGTGGCTCCAGAGGACGAGACGACGGTTCGAGAGGTGCCGAGGCGTTTCACCAGCGTGGCGCCTCGATTGCGCATGGGCATTTCGATCAAGCGGTAATTGAGTTCGCTGAGCAGCACGATCAGGCCACCGGCTATCAGCAGCGTCACGATCGGATGCCCCGCCGGGCTCGGCAGACCAGCGCTCTGCAAACGGAAGATCAGTTCCCGCACCAGTTGATAGGCCGGGATGTGGATCAGGTAAATGCCGTAGGAGCGGCTGCCGATCCATGCCATCAGTCGTTGCAGCCTGCCGGCCGGCAGCAGGTAATTGCGGTCGTACGAAGCGATCCACACCAGCACGGCGCTAAGCACGGCGATAGACCCGATGCGGTAACCGGCAAAAGTGAAACGGTCGGTGGCCATGAAGCTCAGCAGCGCTCCGAGGCCGACCAACGCGAGCACTCCGGCCCATGGCCGCCGCAGGAATACCGGCTCCCATCGGCAGTAACCCGGCTGCACGCTCCACATCGCCAACAGCACGCCCAACGCCAGCGCATCGGTGCGAATGACCATCAGCAGCGGCGTACGCACCGTGAACAACTGCACCGCCACCAGTGCCAGCAATGCCCACACCAGATGCTTGCGGCACAGCAGGATCACTAGCGGGAACAACAGGTAGAACTGCTCTTCCAGCGCCAGACTCCAGTAGACGAAACTGCTGCCGTATTCGTAATGAAAGAACGCATCGGCAAAGCGGAAGTTGGCGTACTGCAGCACCCCGGCCAGAGTGGCCTGGACGTTGGCGGACCACGTGCCGAACGCCCCTGATCGATTGAGAAACACGCACGCCAGCAGCATCAGCGCCAGCCACAGCCAGGCCGAGGGCAACAGACGAAACGCCCGACGCAGCCAGAAATTGCGCGTCTGCTCCCAGTATTCCCGGCGGTTGCTGCAACCGCGCAGCGCCGGGATCAGGCTGCGGGCGATGACAAACCCCGAGATCGCAAAAAACAGGTCTACGCCCCACCATGGCTGCGCCCAGGCATGGATCCTTTCAAGCAGCGGCACCGGGTCGGTGAACAGGCTGCCTTGCAAGTGATGAAACAGCACGCCGAGTACCGCAATAGCCCGCAGCACTTCGATGTCCATGATCCGCTTGCCGCTCATGACACTCGTCCTGCATCGAGCGGTTTGCGGGCGATGATCACCTGACTCTTGGGCATGAACCGGTCGAGCATCTGCTTGATCGCCAAACCGTCTGGCTGCGCCAGCAAGTCCTGCCAGGTTCTGGCCCAACTCTCCATCAACGGTGGATACGGCGCCTGGATCCGGTCGCGCACGGCGCCTCCGAGGTCACGCCCGGCAGCGCGTTCGCTGGCCCAGAAAAAAATCATGCCCATGACCCAGAAAAACCCCGTGGCCTGACGATGCTCGATCACCAGACCGGCCTCCTCCACCAGTGCCGCGAAGCGTTCCGGGGTAAAGATCTGCACATGATTGGGTGACTGGTAATAACCCGCCGGGGCAATGCCCTGCTGCAAATGCTCGCCTACCGGCGCTGGCACACTGAGCAGGTACAGCGCACCGGGCCGGCCCATGCGTACCAGCTCGGCCATGAACGGCTCGGGCTGGTCGATGTGTTCCAGCACTTCCATGCACACAACCTTGCTCGCACAGCCGTCGCTCAGCGGCAATGGCAGGCTGTTGCTGACCAGACCGAGGCTGGCGTTGCGGCTCTGCGCCTCGACTTGCCGGGCGAGATCGCGGACTTTGTCGTGCTCGCTGTCGGTGAAGATCACCGAGGCCCCCTGGCGCACGGCGAACAATGTCGCCACGCCCTCACCGCACCCCACGTCGAGCAGGGTGTCGTCCGCGTCAATGGCAAAGCCCTTGAGCAACTCGCCACTGTCGCCGTGAAACCACCCGTCGAGCATGGCATCGTGCAGGCCGACGTCCCGCGGCGACACGCTGACGGACACACGATCCGGCAGAGAGTCCGGCACCGATGGCGCAACCGGACGCAAACGCCTCAGCCATGCGCGGATCATGCGCCCGTGGCTTCCGTTGCAGCGACAGCGCGGAGCTCGTGCACTTGAGCGAGAAAATCGCGCAAACGCTGCTCGGCCACCGCCTGACTGCAGAACGCCTGGAGACTGGCAACGGCTTGCGCCGACATTCGCGCATAACGCCCGGGATCGTTCTTCGCCACCTCATAGCTGTCGCGATAGGCCAAGCAGACCGATGCCCAGTTGGTCACGTAACGCAACGTGCGGAATGCCCTGCGCGGGTCGTGCGGCCAGGCCGTGAGTTCATCGGTGGACTCGACCAGGAAGGCGTTGTCGGTGCTCAGGTAATCGATCATCGCCGTGGTACGCGGCGCCACGGCCGGTTTGCCGCAGGACATGAATTCCATCAGCGGCAGGCACTGGCCCTCGCCGTAGGAAGTGTTGACCACGTAACGGGTGGCCTGCACCAGACGCTCGTAGTCGGCGTCCGCGAGGTAGCCGTAAATCAGCACGATGCGGCAGCGGTAGGTCTGGTTTTTATACAGGTGATGAAGAATGTCGCTGAGCGCTTCTTCGGCATCGTGATGCGTGAGCTTGAGTACCAGCGTCGCGTCTTCGACGTCGCGGAACGTCACGCAGAAGGCGCTGAGCATGTCTTCCCAGTTCTTGCGGCCGTCACCTGGATTGAACACCGACGTGTAGACGACACCGTCCAGCAACAACTCCTGCTCACGCACCGGCGCCTGGAAATCGATGCCCTGGCCACGGCGCAAATGTTTCGGGCCAAACGCGTCGAGATCGAGCTGACGACTGTCAGCGATCAGCCCCTTGATCGTCAGGCGCACGGGCCCAGTCGAGGACTGGCCCTGTAGCTGCGCGCCCCGGGCCGCGAAGCGATCCCACACCGGCGCCGGCACCGCGACAATCGGGTAATCGGCGCCCATGGCCTCGCGCACGGCGTTGACCGTGTAGGTGGAATGGGTGATCGCCGCGCCGCAGGCGCGCAGCACCGTGCGCCAGTCATTGCGTGGCTCGTTGTCGAAGGGTTCGTTGGGGATGGTGCTGAATTCCCAGGCGAACACCGGCAACGTCGGGCATGCCAGGTGGATCGGCGTGCGGTGTGGCGGCGAGAACGAGAGGAACACGCACGGCTCGCCACGGGACAGGCACTCCAGGTACAGCGCATCGACTTCGCGCGCCGGATCGACGACTTCCACCACACGCCCAAGGCGTTCCAGCACCGGCCGGTATTCCTTGAGCACGAAGTAATAGCTGTACTCCGAACGACCGAGGTTCTGCGCGATGGTGTGCTGGTTGGTTTCCGAGTGAATGATGATCAGCATGAGGCATTGTCCGTCACGGGGGCGGCATCGACGGTCAGTGGCGCGAGGCCGAAAAAGTCCGCCATGCGCTGCTGCACTGGGGCAAACGCGCAGTAGTCGTGCATGCGCTCGACAGCAGCGGCAGACATCCGCGCGTACTCCTGCGGCTGCGCCTTGGCCATCCGGTAGCTGTTCTCATAGGCGCTTTTGAGCGAAGCCCAGTCCGGCCGATAGCGCAAAGTGCGGTAGATGATGCGGGTGTCCTGGGGCCAGATCGTCAGCTCTTCGCTGGACCGGACGACGAAGGCCACGGTGTCGTCGATGTAGTCTTCCATGGCCGTGTGATCCGGGGCGATCACCGGTTTGCCGCTGGACATGAACTCCATCAACGGCAGGCACAGGCCCTCGCAGCGTGAAGCGTTGACGTAAAAACTGGCGGCCTGGTAAAGCCGCGCGTATTGCGCATCGTCCAGGTAACCGTGCATCACCAGCACCCGGCAGGCGAACGGTGTAAGTTGTGCGAGCAGGGTCATCAGTTCGCTGTAGTAGGACGCCAGATCGTTCTGGGTAATCTTCAGCACCAGCGTCGCGTCAGGCGTTTCGCGAAAGGCCCAGCAGAAAGCGGTAACCAGATGATGCCAGTTCTTGCGGCCGTCCCTGGGGTTGAACACGGTCACGTAGATCACGCCTTCTACCATGGCCTCGACCACCGAGGACGTGTCCGGCAGATCCAGCGGCGGTGGCTCGGCTACGGCCACCGCATGCGCTGCGGCAATGGCCGGCAGGCGTTTCTCGAGCCAGGCGTGTATGCGATCCGAGAGCAGATCCTGCACACCTTCCCAATACCAGTGGTGCAGGAATTTCACCCGTTCTTCACCCGCGCCCAGCATCCACAGACGCAGATAGTGGCGGGCAATCACCAGGCGTCGTTTGACCGTCAGCGGTGGCGGGCGCAGTGCCTCAATTTCAGCCAATTGTTCGGCGGTCAGCGGTTTGGGCAGCAAATCGTCGGCAGACAGTCCCAGCGTGCGGCTGTCGAAAATGCAGCCCTTGATCGCCAGGGTCGCGCCGGGATTGATCGGCGCACTGACGTGCTGCTCACGAATGGCGGAGAAGTTTTCCCACAAGGGCGTCGGCAGCACGAGTACCGGAAAGTCCTCGCCCATGGCGCGGCGAATCGCGCGGGCGGTGTGGCTCGACAGCGTAATGACCCGTCCCTGTCGGGCGAGCATCTGCGTCCAGTCGTGGCGCGGATCATCGTCCCATGACTCATCGGGAATCGAATCGAATTCCCATGCGATCACGCAGATCGTCGGGCACTCAAGATCGGTCGGGGTATTTTGTGGCGGCGTGAAGGACAGGAAAACGCTGCTTTCACCGGCGGCGAGCAGTTGCCGATAGAGTGGATCAACCTCGGCGCTGGTAGACACCACATGCACCCGCCCCAGGCTTTCCAGCACCGGGCGATAGGCCTTGAGCACGAAGTAGTAGCTATATTCGGGACGCCCCAGACTCTGGCTGATGGAGCGGTCGTTGACGTCCGAGTAGAGAATGAAATTCATGGCATCCCACGGTGCAACCGCCATCCCGGCAGCTTCACGCTATGACGGCCGAGCGTCGGATCGAACCGGCATCAGCGCGGTTCGTCCTGCATCATCGGGCACGTCTCTGTTCTTGTTTTAATGGTCGGTTTTACCCTGTCGCACGATCCTTGCGAAAAGCCGCCGGGGATCGCGACGAGGGGCATTCTAAACACATCCGTCGCGCCTTCGGGAACCGCCCGGCGAGAAAAACCCGACTACTCTGACGAGAACTGACCGGTCACGATTTGCCCTGTTGAAATTGCTGCGCAATTGGCACAGATTGGCAACCAAACAACTACAACAACGACTTCACCTACGGTTCTGCCGAATTATTCCTACGATCCGACAGCTCATTCCCTATAAGCCTGTGGGAAAGGTGAACGTTAAAGACCAAGGGGTCGCTGTTTGAAAAAAAGTCTGTTCATCACGGGTCTCAGTGGATTCGTGGGACAACACATCCAGTCACGCCTGCAGGGGGAAGACGCGTCGTGGGAGCTGCTGTCTGCCGCCTCACCCTACGACCTGACAAACCCGGACAGCCTCATCGACCTTTGGCCGCAACTGCCCGATGCGGTCATTCATCTCGCCGGCCAGACCTTTGTCCCTGAAGCGTTCCGCGATCCGGCACGTACCTTCGACATCAACCTGCTCGGCACCCTGAACCTGTTGCAGGCCCTCAAGGCGCGCGGCTTCAAGGGCACGTTCCTGTATGTCAGCTCGGGCGATGTCTACGGCCAGGTCGAAGAACCCGCGCTGCCGATCACCGAACAACAACCACCCTGCCCGCGCAATCCTTACGCCGTGAGCAAACTGTCGGCGGAATTTCTCAGCCTGCAATGGGGGTTGAGCGAAGGCTGGCCGGTGCTGGTGGCGCGTCCGTTCAATCACATCGGCACCGGGCAGAAGGACAGCTTCGTCATCGCCAGCGCCGCACGGCAGATCAACCGCATCAAGCAGGGGCTGCAAGCGCCGCAACTGGAAGTCGGCGATATCGATGTCACCCGCGATTTCCTCGACGTCGGCGACGTGGTCTCGGCCTATTTTGCGCTGCTGGAAAAAGGCACGCCGGGACAGGTCTACAACATTTGCTCAGGTCATGAGCAAAGCATCCGCAGCCTCATCGAACAGATGGGCGACCTGGCCCAGGTCAAGCTGCAACTGGTTCAGGATCCGGCACGCATGCGCCGCGCGGATCAGCGTCGCGTCTGCGGCAGCCACCAACGGCTGGCCCGGACCACAGGATGGACGCCGCAAATCACTACACAACAATCCCTGCGGGCGATCCTGTCCGACTGGGAGAAGCGAGTACAACAACAATGACAAAAAGTGCATTGATCACCGGGATCACCGGCCAGGACGGCGCGTATCTGGCCAAGCTGTTGCTCGACAAGGGTTACAAGGTTCACGGCCTCGTGGCACGGCGCAGCAGCGACTCGCGCTGGCGTCTGCGCGAGATGGGCGTTGAAGCCGACATCGTTTACCTGGACGGCGACATGGCCGACGCCTGCTCGGTGCAGCGCGCGGTGATCAAGTCGGCGCCGGACGAGGTGTATAACCTGGCGGCCCAGAGCTTCGTTGCCGCCTCCTGGGACCAACCGGTAACCACCGGCATCGTCGATGGCCTGGGCGTGACTCACCTGCTCGAAGCGATCCGTCAGTTCAGCCCGCACACGCGTTTCTATCAGGCGTCCACCAGCGAAATGTTCGGTCTGATCCAGGCCGAGCAACAGGATGAGAACACCCCGTTCTACCCGCGCAGCCCGTACGGCGTGGCCAAACTCTATGGCCACTGGATCACCGTCAACTACCGTGAAAGCTTCAACCTGCACGCCAGCAGCGGCATTTTGTTCAATCATGAATCACCCCTGCGCGGCATCGAATTCGTGACCCGCAAGGTCACCGATGCCGCCGCCCGGATCAAACAGGGCAAACAGCAGGAGCTGGCCCTGGGCAACATCGATGCCAAGCGCGACTGGGGCTTCGCCGGTGACTACGTCGAGGCCATGTGGCTGATGCTGCAACAGGACAAGCCCGACGATTTCGTGGTCGCCACCGGCGTCACCACCACCGTGCGCGAGATGTGTCGCATCGCCTTCGATCACGTCGGCCTCAACTATCGGGATTACGTGAAGATCGACCCGGCGTTTTTCCGCCCGGCCGAAGTCGAAGTGCTGCTCGGCAATCCGGCCAAGGCCCAGCGCGTGCTGGGCTGGAAACCGAAAACCGACCTCGACACCCTGATCCGCATGATGATGGATGCGGACATGAAACGCGTCGCCAAGGAGTAGGCCATGCTGATCCCCGTGATTCTGTCCGGCGGTGCCGGCACCCGTTTGTGGCCGGTGTCCCGGGAGGGCCATCCCAAGCCGTTCATGACCCTGCCCGACGGCCAGTCGCTGCTGGGCAAGACCTACCGGCGCGCCGCCGCGCTGCTGGACGGCTGGGGCGACATTGTCACGGTGACCAACCGCGAGTATTACTTCCAGAGCAAGGATCACTATCAGGCCGCGCACCTGTCCCGCCATCGCGGGCACTTCCTGCTTGAGCCCACCGGGCGCAACACCGCGCCGGCCATTGCGGCGGCGGCACTGTCGCTGCAAGCCCTGCACGGTGATGCGGCAATCATGGTGGTGATGCCCGCCGACCATTTGATCGTCAATGAAGAGGCGCTCAAAAGCGCGGTCGAACACGCGGTCAATCTGGCGAAGGACGGCTATCTGGTGACCTTCGGCGTGGTGCCGACCGCCCCGGAAACCGGTTTCGGTTACATCGAGACCGGCGCACCGCTCAACGACCGGGGCGCGGCCAAGGTGCAGCGTTTCGTGGAAAAACCCGACCTGCAAACCGCCACCCATTACCTGGAAAGCGGGAACTTTCTGTGGAATTCGGGGATGTTCTGCTTCTCCACCGCAACGGTGATTGCCGAACTGGCGCTGCACGCCCCCGAGTTGCTGGAACAGACGCGCGCCTGCATGGCCGCCAGCGAACCGGTGGAAACCGCCGGTTGTCTGCAACAGGAATTGTCCACGCAGCTGTTCGCCGAGATCACCGACATCTCCATTGACTACGCCTTGATGGAACGCTCGGAGAAAGTCGTGGTGGTACCCGCCGGTTTCGACTGGAGCGACATCGGCTCCTGGGGCGCAGTTGCTGCGCTGGTGCCGGCCGACGCTGATAACAACCGTGCGAGCGGCGAGGCGATCTTCATCGACAGCCGCAACAACTTCGTTCAGAGCGAAGGCCGGCTGGTGGCCGCCGTCGGTGTGGAAGACCTGATCGTCATCGACACCGCCGACGCGGTACTGGTAGCCCACGCCGACCGTGCGCAGGATGTGCGGCGGGTGGCCAAGCAGCTCAAGGACAAATCCCACGAAGCCTATCGCCTGCACCGCACGGTCAGCCGTCCGTGGGGCACCTACACGGTGCTCGAGGAAGGCCCGCGCTTCAAGATCAAACGCATCGTGGTCAAACCCGGCGGCAAGCTGTCGCTGCAGATGCACCATCACCGCAATGAACACTGGGTGGTGGTCGAAGGCATGGCCAAGGTCACCAACAATGGCAGCGGCACGACGCTGGTGGCGAAGAACGAATCGACGTTCATCGCCGCCGGTCACAAGCACCGTCTGGAGAACCCCGGCGTGATCGACCTGGTGATCATCGAAGTGCAAAGTGGCGAATACCTGGGAGAGGACGACATCGTCCGCTTCGAAGACCAATACGGCAGGACGGTGTGAATGCTGCTTTCCCTGTACCGCTCGCTGCACGACTATCGGGGTTTCATCCTCGGTAGCGTCAAGCGGGAGTTTCAAGCGCGGTATCGCAATTCGCTGTTCGGCGCGCTGTGGACGGTACTCAACCCGCTGTCGATGATCATCGTGTACACGGTGATCTTTTCCCACATCATGCGCGCCCGTCTGCCCGGCGTCGACGACGGCATGGCCTACAGCGTCTACCTGTGCGCCGGGCTGCTGACCTGGGGCCTGTTCTCGGAAATCACCCTGCGCAGCCAGAACATGTTTCTGGAAAACGCCAACCTGCTGAAGAAAATCAGCTTCCCGCGCCTGTGCCTGCCGGTGATCGTGCTGCTCAATGCCGGAATCAACTTCGCGATCATCATCGGCCTGTTCCTCGGCTTTCTGTTGATCACCGGACGCTGGCCGGGCATGGCCCTGTTGGCACTGGTGCCGTTGCTGGCGCTGCAAGTGCTGTTCTGCGCCGGGTTGGGGATGATCCTCGGCGTGCTCAACGTGTTCTTTCGCGATGTCGGGCAATTGTTCGCCATCTGTCTGCAATTCTGGTTCTGGCTGACGCCGATCGTGTACCCGCTGAGCATCCTGCCCGAGTGGGTGCAGCGCCTGTTGCAGCTCAATCCGCTGACCAACCTGATCGGCAGTTACCAGAATCTGTTTCTCTATGGTCAGTGGCCGGTATGGAGTTCGCTGCTGCCGATCTTCGTGATCGGCCTGCTGTTGTGCGCGGTCGGCCTGCGCCTGTTTCGCCGGCGGGTCGGCGAAATGGTGGATGAACTCTGATGGGGCACATACGCGTCACAGGCCTGGGCAAGGCCTACAAGCAGTACCCCACCCGCTGGAGTCGCCTGGCCGAATGGCTGATTCCGTTTTCGCCGATGCGCCATCGCCAGCACTGGGTGCTGCAGGACGTGAATTTCGAAATCGCCCCCGGTGAAGCGGTGGGCATTGTCGGGGTCAACGGCGCCGGAAAAAGCACCTTGCTCAAGATGATCACCGGCACCACCCAACCGACCTGCGGCCAGATTCAGCTCGAGGGCCGGGTCGCGGCGCTGCTGGAACTGGGCATGGGTTTTCATCCGGACTTCACCGGTCGGCAGAATGCAGTGATGGCCGGGCAACTGCTGGGCATGCAGGTCGAAGACATCGAAGCACTCATGCCGGACATTGAACGCTTCGCGGAAATCGGCGAGGCCATCGATCACCCGGTGCGCACCTACTCCAGCGGCATGCAGATGCGCCTGGCCTTCAGCGTCGCCACCGCGCGACGCCCGGACATTCTGATCGTCGACGAAGCGCTGTCGGTGGGCGATGCCTACTTCCAGCACAAGAGCTTCGACCGCATCCGCAGCTTCCGCAAGGCTGGCACCACGCTGCTGATCGTGTCCCACGACCGCTCGGCGATCCAGTCGATCTGCGACTCGGCGATCCTGCTCGAAGGCGGCCACATGGTGATGCACGACAAGCCCGAAGCGGTCATGGATTACTACAACGCCCTGCTTGCTGAACGCGAAGGCCAGACCGTGCGCCAGGAACTGCTCGACGGCGGACAAGTGCGCACCGTGTCCGGCACCGGCGAGGCCGGGATCCTCAGCGTACGCCTGCTCGATGAACGCGAACGTTCCATCGACGCTGCCGAAGTCGGTCAGCCGGTGACCCTGGAAGTCGAGGTAGAGATTCGCCAGGACATCGAGCGGCTGGTGCTCGGCTTCATGATCAAGGATCGCCTGGGCCAGGCCATGTACGGCATCAATACCCACCGCCAGAATCAGGCGCTGGAAGACCTGCGTGCGGGCGAGCGCATCACCTATCGCTTCGCGTTCGTCATGGGCCTGGGCAAGGGCAATTACTCCGTGGCCCTGAGCCTGTCGCGACTGGACTCGCACCTGGACCGCAACTTCGAATGGCGTGACTACGGGCTGGTGTTCCACGTGATCAACAACCGTCAGGAAGATTTCGTCGGCTGTTCCTGGCTGGGCGCCAGCACCTCGATCACCCGCCACGCGGACAGCCTCGCGGAGCGTGCGCCATGACCCGCCTGCTGGTCGAATGCACCCACGTGTTCAAACACCCGAAGGTCAATTCGGGGATTCAGCGGGTGGTGCGCAACGTCATCAAACAGCTGCCGCCGAGCGCCGAAGGGGTCGAATGCGTGCCGGTGGTTCTGCTCAAGGGCCAGTTGTACCGAGTGAAGCGTCTGGCGCCGCTGGATTCGCCGCTGTTCAATGCCATCGTCACGTTTGGCGAGCGTCTGGAACGGCTGGCTCATCGTTTCTGGCAGCTGCATCAACGGCTGGACACCCGTTGCCGCACAAAACTGGCACGACGCGTGTTGTACGTCGGCTATCGCCTGACCTCGTTCGGTGCATTCGGGCTACCGCTGCGGCTGGTCGGGCTAGTCAATCGCTATCAAATGCCCCAACGCTGCGAGCCGCTGCAACACCAGCCGGGCGATCAACTGGTGCTGCTGGATTCGTCCTGGCATTCCGACTTTTTCCTGCATGCCGAGCGCCTCAAACAGGAAGGCATGGGCATCGTTGCGGTGATCTACGACCTGATTCCCTTGTCCCACCCGCAGTTCTATGACACGCGGCTGGTCGAGGTGTACAGCGAGTGGTTCGACTGGATCGCCCGCAACGCCGACGGCTTCATGGCCATTTCCGCCACCGTGCGTGATCAGCTGCGTGCAGAAATGCAGCGTCGCCTCGGGTCGGCACAAGTCGGCAAACGCTGGTTCGACTACTTTCACCTCGGTTCGGAGCTGGATCTGCAGAGCGTCGAGGCCGCCGTCGAACCACGTTTGCAACAGCTGTTCGCGACACCGGAGCCGATGTTCCTGATGGTCAGCACCATCGAGCCACGCAAGAACCACGACTATCTGCTGGATGCCTTCGACCATGCCTGGACGAACGGCTCGAACGCCCGGTTGTGCATCGCCGGGCGCATTGGCTGGAAGTGCGA
Source organism: Pseudomonas sp. B7 (assembly GCF_016735645.1). Taxonomy (NCBI): domain Bacteria; kingdom Pseudomonadati; phylum Pseudomonadota; class Gammaproteobacteria; order Pseudomonadales; family Pseudomonadaceae; genus Pseudomonas; species Pseudomonas sp. B7. Next base: position 144,621 of record NZ_JAERRE010000011.1, on the reverse strand, counting down.
CGCACTGCTGGCCCGGATCCATCATCATCCCGAACTGAACCGACGCCTGTTCATGTTCAACGACTTGAGCGACACCAGCCTCGAACACGCCTACGCCCATGCCAGCGCGCTGGTGTTTCCCTCGTTCGTCGAAGGTTTCGGCCTGCCGCTGGTGGAAGCCATGCAGCGCGGGCTGCCGGCGATGGGCAGCGATATCCCGGTGTTTCGCGAGATCGGTGGCGAGTTCATGGCGTATTTCGACCTGCAGTCGCCACAAAGCCTCGCCGATCTGCTGCAGAGCTTTGAGCGCAGCGGTCGATTCCCCGCCGCCCGCGATGTCAGCGACTGGCAATGGATTGGCTGGCGTGAAGCCAGCGCGCAACTGGTCGAGCGTACCGCGCGCCATGTACTGGAGGCACCTCAGGTGCCGGCGAGGCAACATGCACATAGCCCTTAACGCCCGCATTCTCCAGGCACCACGCACCGGTATCGGTCATTACGTGGCCGAACTGGTGAATGCCTTGCACGCTGAAACCGATATCGAAGTGGCGCTGTTCCACGGCTGGGGCTGGAGCTCGCAACTGCCGGAAGCGGCGATGCCCGGTTATTCGCGCCTGACGCCGCTGCTGCGGCGGATCCCCGGCGCCTATCAGGCCCGCCGGTGGCTGGAGCAGAAACGCTTTGATCAGGGCCCTGCGCAGCCGGTCGATCTGTATCACGAACCGAGCCTGTGGCCGCTGGCTTTCGATGGCCCGACCGTGATTACCCTGCACGATCTCACACACCTGCATTTCCCCGAGACTCAGCCGCCGGCACGGCTGCGGGAAATCGAACGGCGGCTCGCCGACGGCGTACGCCAGGCGCGGATCATTCTGACCGACTCGCAAGCCATCGCTGACGAGGCCCGGGACTATTTCGGACTGCCTGCCGAGCGCTTCGTGGTCGCGCCGCTGGGTGTTGCCGCGCGTTTCCATCCGCGCGATCCGCAAGACATCGATGCGGTGCTCAAGGCCCATGCGGTCGAGTATCGGGAGTATTTCCTCTGCGTCGGCACTCTGGAGCCACGCAAGAACCTGAACCTGGCCCTGCGCGCCCACGCGCTGTTACCGGACCCCGTGCGCCAGCGTTTCCCGCTGTTGATCGTCGGCATGGCCGGCTGGCAGCGCGACCAGTTCAGTGAGGAATTGAATCAGGCCCTGGCTTGCGGGCACGTGTGCCTGCTCGGCTATCTTCCCGATGAGCAAGTCGCGCAATTGCTGGCCGGTGCCCGGGCGCTGATTTTTCCGTCGCTTTATGAAGGTTTCGGCCTGCCGGTGCTGGAAGCGATGGCCAGCGGCACGCCGGTGGTGCTCACCCGTTCTTCGGCCATGCCGGAAGTGGCGGGAGACGCCGGCAACTATATTGAAGCTGACGATGCAGACGGCTTGTGTAATGCGATGAGCCGACTGATCGATGACCAAGCGCACTGGCAGGCATGCCGGGAAGCCGGATTGCAGCAGGCACGGCTTTTTTCCTGGAAGCGTTGCGCGCAGGCCACGGCCAGCGCCTACCACCAGGCCATGGGAGGTTGAATGCGAGTTCTTCATTTCTTCAAGACGTACCTGCCTGACTCGGTCGGCGGTATCGAACAAGTCATCTTTCAACTCTGCGAGAGTGGCGCCCAACACGGTATCGAAGGCCAGGTGCTGACCCTCAGCGCCCATCCAGAACCTGCGGTGGTGCGTCTCTGCCAGCACGAGGTGCATCGGGCAAAACTGGATATCCAGTTCGCCTCTACCGGTTTTTCCTGGAGCGTGTTCAAACAGTTTCGCGAACTGGCCGCCGAAGCCGACGTGATCAACTACCACTTCCCGTGGCCGTTCATGGATCTGGTGCATTTCGCCAGCGGCGTAAACAAACCGACGGTGGTGACGTATCACTCGGACATCATTCGCCAGAAGCACCTGCTCAAACTCTATCGCCCGCTGATGAACCGTTTTCTCGCCAGTGCCGACCGGATTGTCGCGGCCTCGCCAAACTATCTGCACACCAGCGATGTGTTGCAGCAGTTCCAGGACAAGACCCGGGTCATTCCCTACGGTTTGAACAAGGCCGGTTATCCACAGCCCGACGTCGAACGCATGAACCGTTGGCGGCAGCAGCTTGGGGATAAGTTTTTCCTGTTTGTCGGGGTGATGCGTTATTACAAAGGCCTGCACATCCTGCTCGATGCCTTGAAAGACGTCGATTACCCGGTGGTGATCGTCGGCGCCGGCCCGCTGGAGCAGGAACTGCACGCCCAGGCCGCCGCGCTGGGCCTGCGCAACCTTCATTTCCTCGGTCGTCTGAGCGATGAAGACAAGGTCGCCCTGCTGCAACTGAGCTACGCCATCGTCTTCCCGTCGCACCTGCGCTCGGAAGCATTCGGCATTTCGCTGCTCGAAGGCGCGATGTACGGCAAACCGATGATCTCCAGCGAGATCGGCACCGGCACCAGCTTCATCAATATCCACAATGAAACCGGATTGGTGGTGCCACCGAGTCATCCACAGGCGTTTCGCGAATCGATGCGCACCCTGTGGGAAGACCCGGCCCTCGCTGCCGAAATGGGCCTCAAGGCCGAGGCCCGCTATCGGCAGTTATTCACAGCCGATGAAATGGGCCGCAAATGGACCGAGCTGTATCAGGAGCTGCTGGAGGAAAAGGCGTTGTCCTACGCCTGATCCGTTACAGATCCAGCACCAGCGGCTGGGCACTCTGGGCCGGCACCGCGCAGCAGATCAAAACCTGCCCTTCCTCCGGTACTTCAGCCGGAGGCTGTGGATAATTCACCGCGCCGCTGATCAGCCGCGTCTTGCAGGTGCCGCACGAACCACCGCGACAACTGAATTCCGGACGCAGGCCGCGGCTTTCCGCCAGCTCCAGCAAACTGCCGCCGTCGGGCTGCCAGCGCGCTTCCTTGGCCGAACGCTCGAACAGCACCGGCACCGACGTGGTCGCAGCCGGCGGTTGTTCCATCACGATCGCGTCCGGATCGGCTTGGCGCTTGAGGGTCGAAGGGCCGAAGGTTTCGGCATGGATCTGCCCGTCCCGCACATTCAGTTCGCGCAAGATATCGTAAATACCCTGGGTAAAACCGCCGGGACCGCAGAGCACGAAGTCGACCTGATCGAAGTCCTCGTCGGTCAGCAGATTGCGCAACAGATCGCCATCGATACGACCACGCAGGTCGAAGTCTTTTCCTTCTACCAGATCGTCTTCCGGCTGACTTAGCACTCGCAACACTTTCACGGCATCACCGGCATCCTCCAGCAACCGATCCACCTCTGCGCGGAACGGCTGGTCGGCGAGGCTGCGGGAACTCTGAACAAACAGGGTCGGACGAATCCGTCGCGTCCGCAGGCCCTGATACACCACCTCACGCAGCATCGACAGCAACGGCGTGATGCCGACGCCGGCGGCGAGCAGCACCAATGGCTTGCGCTCCAGTGCCGCGACGGTGAAATGTCCTTGAGGCAAGCGCGCCTCCAGCACATCGCCTACGCGAATCTGCTCATGCAGGTGCGTCGACACCCGTCCTTCGCGCTTGACACTGATCCGGAAAAAATCGTCCGACGGCGCGCCGGACAGGCTGTAGGTGCGGATGTGCACCTCGCCATCGAGGGTGAACCGCAGCGGCAGATGCTGCCCGGCGAGAAACACCGGCAGTCCTGCGCCATCGTTCGGCTCCAGATAGATCGAGCGGATGTGACGGCTTTCCATTTCGACTTTTGCCACGCGCAATGGCCGCCAGCTGTCCCCCAATGCCTTGGCCTGCAATCGTGCATCGGCCTGGGCCCAGTTACCGGTCAGCAGGCTGGTGGGTGACATGCCGTCGAAGCGCCAGCGAAGAGCCAGCGCTGCCGGACGCCGAACCAGTTTTTCCACCTCGAAAGTCCACAACCGTTCGGCGCCCTGGAAGGCCTCGATCTGCGGCGCGTCAAGAATGATCTCGGTGCGACCGCTGAGCTGCAACACATCGCCTGTGGAAAAGTCGATGAAAAGCAACCCGGCCAAGGGATTGAGCAGCAGATTGCCCAGCGTGTTGAAGTGCAGGTTGCCGGCAAAATCAGGGATCGTCAGGCGATTACCCTCGATTCGCACAAAACCGGGCTGACCGCCGCGGTGGGAAACATCCACCGAACGCTCGCCGTCGACGTCGACGTAACTGGCGACGAAGAAAGTATCAGCGCTTTCAATCAGCGCAATGGCGGCGGCGTCGAGGCTATCACGGTGTTCGGCTTTGCGGGTCTGCGGATCCGTCAGCGGCACTCGCTGAAACTGGCGCAACTGAATGTACTGCGGGCAGTTGCCGAACGACTGATCGACCGTCAGCCCGAAGCCGTTCGCGTCGAGATTATCGATGTGGCCATTGAGCCGATTGCGCCGGCGGGTGTGCAGTTCGATCCCAAGCAGACCGATCGCTGCGCCAGCCTGTAACTGTGCCGGATCGTCGGCAGCCGGCAGACTGGCGAACTGCAGTTGCGTCGGCTCGGGAGAGTGAGCAAAGCCCGGCTCCCCCTCCAGCACACTGGCCCAGGGGCGACCTTCGGCATCCACCGCGCCGTACAGCATGAAAGGCAATTGCTGATAGAACTGGCGGTGTTGATCCGGCATCCAGGTGCGAATCACCTTACGACCGAATTCCTCCATGCGCTCGGCAACGCCGACATGGGCCTGCAACTGTTGCTCGCCAGCGTGCCACGGTGAACGTTCCATCACGGTCTCTCCCCTGCGCCGTCGGCGCAGATTGAATGTCAGACGGTGGTTTGCAGGCCGGCAACGGTGCGCGGCATGCCGACAAAACCGGGCAGCGCTTCGATACGCGAGAGCCAGGCGCGAACGTTAGCGTAGTCGTCCAGCGATACATTGCCTTCCGGCGCGTGGGCGATGTAGCTGTAGGCCGAGACATCGGCAATGGTCGGCTCAGTGCCCGCCAAATACGGGGTTTTGCCCAGTTCCAAGTCCATCACCTTGAGAAAATTGTGCGCGCGGGTGATGACTTCCTCAGCGTTGAACTTCGCCCCGAACACCGTGATCAGGCGGGCGGCGGCAGGACCGAAGGCAATCGGCCCGGCGGCTGCCGACAACCAGCGCTGCACATGCGCGGCGCCGACCGGATCACTTGGCAGCCAGCGGCCATTGCCGTATTTCTGTGCCAGGTAGACGAGAATCGCGTTGGAGTCGGCCAGTACCACGCCGTTGTCATCAATGGCCGGTACTTGCCCGAAGCTGTTGATCGCCAGGTAGCCGGGCTGTTTGTGCTCGCCTTTGGCCAGATCGACAAAGATCAGCTCGGTCGGCAGTTGCAACAGTGACAACATCAGCTCGACACGATGGGCGTGGCCGGAACGCGGGAAGTTGTAGAGTTTGATCGCTTGCATGGTCGACTCCGCTGGATGATGGCGCCGTTCAGGGTGGACGGCGGCCGTGGGAGCCATCTTCCACCTATCGTGAAAACAACAGAATCACCAGCAAACGCAATCCATTATTTCTATGGATGAAATAAAGCGGCATTTTTCAAGGCGGGATGCTCACGCAATGCGTTCACCATGAAGTCGACAAAACTGCGCACTCGCGCCGGCGCCTTGCGCCCGCCCTGATACACCACGTGGATCGGCAGCGCAGGCAGTTCGAATTCGGCAAGAACAATTTCCAGTTCGCCGGAAGCGACCTTGCTGGCCACCTGATAAGACAGCACCCGGGTGAGCCCCAGGCCTAGCGACGCCGCCGTGATCGCAGCCTGATTGGCCGTGACCACAAGGCGCGGCTCCGGTTTTACGCCAATCAGTTCACCGTGTTCCATGAATGGCCAACTGCGCTGTTGACCGATGGCCGATGTCGCCACCACCGGCGCCCCAGCCAAGGCCTGTGGATGGGCAGGCCGACCATGGACCGCGAAGTATTCCGGCGAGCCGCAAATCACCCGCCGTACCTCACCGACCCGGATAGCATGCTGATTGCTGTCCGGCAACTCGCCGATTCGCACCGCGACGTCGACGCCCTCCTCGACCATGCTCACCACCCGGTCGAGCAACAGGGCATTGATGGAAACGTCCGGGTATTGCGTCAGATAACGCGCCATCACCGGCGTGACAAACAGTTCACCGAATAAAACAGGCGCCGTCACCGTCAACTGCCCGCGGGGCTGGGCATGACTGCCGGCAGCGGAATCCTCCGCTTCCTGCACCTCGGCGAGAATTCTCCGACAGTCTTCCAGATAACGCAGGCCCGCTTCGCTCAAATGCACACTACGAGTGGTGCGGATCAACAACTGCGTACCGATCCGCTGCTCCAGCCCCGCCACCGCCCGGGTTACGCTGGCTGCCGACAAACCCAGGCGCCGCGCGGCAGCGGAGAAGCCCTGCTCCTGGGCGACGATGGCGAAAACCTGCATTTCCTGGAAGCGATCCATGGTGCCCTCGATCCGGATAAAAAAATCGCAGCCGAAGCTGCGATTTTATGGGGTGATCAGCTGTGGATAACTTATTCCACCGTCACCGACTTCGCCAGGTTACGCGGCTGATCCACGTCAGTGCCCTTGAGCACAGCGACGTAGTACGACAGCAGTTGCAGCGGAATGGTGTAGAGAATCGGCGACAGGATGTCGTGGATGTGCGGCATCTGCACCACGTGGGTGCCTTCGCCGTTGGTCATCCCGGCTTTTTCGTCGGCGAACACGATCAGTTCGCCGCCGCGGGCACGGACTTCCTGCAAGTTGGACTTGAGCTTCTCCAGCAGTTCGTTGTTCGGCGCGACGGTGACCACCGGCATGTCGTTATCCACAAGCGCCAGCGGGCCGTGTTTCAGTTCGCCGGCCGGGTAGGCTTCGGCGTGGATGTAAGAGATTTCCTTGAGCTTCAAGGCTCCTTCCATCGCCACCGGGAATTGCGCGCCACGACCCAGGAACAAGGTGTGGTTCTTCTCGGCGAACAGCTCGGCAATCTTTTCCACGGTGCCGTCCATCGCCAGGGCTTCGCCGAGGCGGGTTGGCAGACGGCGCAATTCTTCGACCAGTCTGGCTTCAACGCCATCGGCCAGCGTGCCACGTACCTGGCCCAGGGACAGCGTCAGCAACAGCAGACCCACCAGTTGCGTGGTGAAGGCTTTGGTCGAGGCCACGCCGATTTCACGACCGGCCTGGGTCAGCAGGGTCAGGTCCGACTCGCGCACCAGCGAACTGATGCCGACGTTGCAGATCGCCAGGCTGGCGAGGAAGCCCAGTTCCTTCGCGTTGCGCAGGGCGGCCAGGGTGTCGGCGGTTTCGCCGGACTGGGAGATGGTGACGAACAGGGTATCCGGCTGCACCACCACCTTGCGGTAGCGGAATTCACTGGCGACTTCGACCTGGCATGGAATCCCGGCCAGCTCTTCGAGCCAGTAACGGGCAACCATGCCGGCGTGATAGCTGGTGCCGCACGCCACGATCTGCACGTTGCGCACCTTGACGAACAGCTCGGCGGCCTGCGGGCCGAACGCTTGTACCAGAACCTGATTCTCGCTCAGGCGACCTTCGAGGGTACGTTGCACCACGACCGGCTGCTCGTGGATTTCCTTGAGCATGTAGTGGCGGTACTCGCCTTTTTCTGCCGCTTCGGCGCCATCGCTGTACTGCACAGTCTGGCGCTCGACCGCCTGGCCGTTCACGTCCCAGATCTGCACGCTGTCACGGCGGATCTCGGCGATATCGCCCTCTTCCAGGTACATGAAGCGGTCGGTCACCTGACGCAGGGCCAATTGATCGGAGGCGAGGAAGTTCTCGCCCAGACCCAGGCCGATCACCAGCGGACTGCCGCTGCGGGCAGCGACCAGACGATCCGGCTGCTGCGCGTTGATTACCGCCAGACCGTAAGCACCGTGCAGTTCCTTGACGGTGGCCTTGAGGGCAACGGTCAGATCGTGCAGATCCTTGAGCTTGTGGGTGAGCAGGTGTGCAATGACTTCGGTGTCGGTGTCCGAGGTGAACACGTAACCCAGCGCCTTGAGTTGTTCGCGCAGCGCTTCGTGGTTTTCGATGATGCCGTTGTGCACCACGGCGATGCCGCCGGAGAAATGCGGGTGGGCGTTACGTTCGTTCGGCGCACCATGGGTTGCCCAGCGGGTGTGGGCAATACCGAGGCGACCGACCAGTGGGTGCTCGGCCAGCGCAGCATCCAGTTCACTGACCTTGCCCACCCGGCGCGTGCGCTCGAGGGTTCCGTCGTTGGTCAAGACAGCGACGCCTGCACTGTCATAGCCCCGGTATTCCAGACGCTTGAGGCCTTCGAGCAGGATGGCGGTGATATTACGTTCAGCAACGGCGCCGACAATTCCACACATGCTTATTTCTCCTGACTGACAGTCGCGCAAATCAAGTTGATACCGCGAGCCTGAATCTGATCGCGTGCATCTAAAGGCAGGCGATCATCGGTAATTAGGGTATGGACACTGCTCCATGGCAGCTCCAGGTTGGGAATCTTGCGGCCGATCTTGTCGGCTTCGACCATCACGATCACTTCCCGCGCCACTTCCGCCATCACCCGGCTCAGGCCGAGCAATTCATTGAACGTGGTGGTACCTCGTACCAGGTCGATGCCATCGGCACCGATAAACAACTGGTCGAAGTCGTAAGAGCGTAGTACCTGCTCGGCGACCTGGCCCTGAAAGGATTCCGAGTGCGGATCCCAGGTGCCGCCGGTCATCAGCAGCACAGGCTCGTGCTCGAGCTCACTCAGGGCGTTGGCCACGTGCAGGGAATTGGTCATCACCACCAGTCCCGGCTGCTGGCCGAGCTCGGGGATCATGGCGGCGGTGGTGCTGCCGCTGTCGATGATGATGCGGGCGTGTTCACGGATGCGTTTGACCGCAGCCCGGGCAATCGCCTGCTTGTATTTGGAAACGTTGAGGCTGGTGTCTGCCACCAGCTCCTGCGGCATGGTGATGGCTCCGCCGTAGCGACGCAGCAGCAGGCCATGACCTTCCAAGGCAGCGAGATCCTTGCGAATCGTAACTTCGGAAGTTTCGAAGCGCTTGGCCAGTTCATCCACACTCACCTCGCCCTGCTCATTGAGCAAAGCCAGAATGTTGTGACGGCGCTGAGGTGTGTTGCGTTTCGACATGGCTGACTAAGTTTCGATTCGAAAGATAACGGAAGCAATCAAAACCTATCAGCTGCAAATCGTCAAGCCGACGCCCATAAAAAAAGACCGCTGGCGGCGGTCTTTTTTGATTCCAGCGTTGTGGATAACTTAGCTCTTCTTGATCTTCTCTGGCCGCTTCCAGCCATCGATGTTCTTCTGCCGCGCACGACCTACGGCCAATTGCGCGTTATCCACATTCTGGGTGATGGTTGAACCGGCTGCGGTGGTTGCACCGGCAGAGATATCCACAGGCGCCACCAGCGAGTTGTTGGAACCGATGAACACATCCTCACCCAGCACGGTTTTCCACTTGTTGGCGCCGTCGTAGTTGCAGGTGATGGTGCCGGCGCCGATGTTGGTGCGGGCACCGATCTCCGCATCGCCCAGATAAGTCAGGTGGCCGGCCTTGGCGCCCTCCCCCATCCGGGCGTTTTTCAGTTCGACGAAGTTACCCACATGGGCGCGGGCCTCCAGCACAGTGCCCGGACGCAGTCGGGCAAACGGGCCGGCATCGCTGCCTTCGCCCAACACCGCACCTTCGATGTGGCTGTTGGCCTTGATCACCACGCCTTTGCGCAGGGTGCTGTCCTTGATCACGCAATTCGGGCCGATAACTACGTCGTCCTCAATGACGACCTTGCCTTCGAGAATCACGTTGATGTCGATCAGCACATCGCGACCCACGGTCACTTCGCCACGTACATCGAAACGGGCCGGGTCGCGCAGGGTGACACCCTGAGCCATCAGTCGACGACCGGCGCGCAACTGGTAATGACGCTCCAGCTCGGACAGTTGTTTGCGATCGTTGGCGCCCTGCACTTCCATCGGGTCGTGAGGTTGTTCGGTGGCGACCGTCAGGCCGTCGCTGACTGCCATCTCGATCACGTCGGTCAGGTAATACTCGCCCTGCGCGTTGTTGTTCGACAGGCGACTCATCCAGTCCGCCAGGCGATTGGCCGGCACCGCCAGGATGCCGGTGTTGCCTTCAGTGATCGCCCGCTGTGCTTCGCTGGCGTCCTTGTGTTCGACGATCGCGGCGACCTTGCCATCGGCATCGCGCACGATGCGACCATAACCGGTCGGGTCGTCCAGCTCGACGGTGAGCAAACCCATCTGCCCGGGTACAACGTGCATGAGCAGACGCTGCAGGGTCTCGACTTCGATCAACGGCACATCGCCGTAGAGAATCAGTACGGTATCGGCGGTGATGAACGGAACAGCCTGGGCGGTGGCGTGGCCAGTGCCCAGTTGCTTGTCCTGCAGCACGAAATTCAGATCGTCAGCGGCCAGACGCTCGCGTACCACATCAGCGCCGTGACCGATGACGACATGAATGCGCTGTGGATCAAGTTGACGGGCGCTGTGGATAACATGGCCAAGCATGGAATCGCCGGCAATCGGGTGCAGCACTTTTGGCAGCGCGGAACGCATGCGGGTGCCTTGACCGGCCGCGAGGATAACGATTTCAAGAGACATGACTGGCTACCAATCCTGGGTGGTCAGCAACTGCGACCGGGTTTGTAGAATTCTGAAAAGAAAAAAGGGTAGCCGAGGCTACCCTTTTTTATCAATCGCACAACAAGTGGCTGACGGATTAACCGCCAAACTTCTTGCGGATCTGCTGGACGGTGCGCAGCTGAGCTGCAGCCTCGGCCAGACGTGCGGACGCAGCTCCGTAGTCGAAATCTGCGCTCTTCTCATGCAGAGCAGCTTCGGCAGCCTTGAGAGCTGCTTGAGCCTGAGCTTCATCCAGGTCGGCGGCACGTTGCACGGTATCGGCAAGCACCTTGACCATGTTCGGCTGAACCTCGAGGAAACCACCGGAGATGTAGAACACCTCGGCTTCCCCGCCTTGCTTGATCAGGCGGATCGGACCTGGCTTCAGATTAGTGATCAGCGGCGCGTGGCCCAGAGCGATACCAAGATCACCCAGAGCACCGTGCGCAATCACCATCTCGACCAGGCCGGAAAAGATTTCTCCTTCCGCGCTGACGATGTCGCAATGGACTGTCATAGCCATCTGATTGCCTCAACCTAAATTAGCGCCCGTTGCCGGGCGCCTGGATTACAGTTTCTTGGCTTTCTCGATCGCTTCTTCGATGCCGCCGACCATGTAGAACGCTTGTTCTGGCAGGTGGTCGTAGTCACCGTTGAGGATGCCTTTGAAGCCAGCAATGGTGTCTTTCAGGGAAACGTATTTACCCGAAGCACCGGTGAAGACTTCAGCCACGAAGAACGGCTGCGACAAGAAGCGCTGGATCTTACGAGCACGGTTTACCAACTGCTTGTCGGCTTCCGACAGCTCGTCCATACCCAGGATCGCGATGATGTCCTTCAGCTCTTTGTAACGCTGCAGCACGTACTGAACACCACGAGCGGTCTCGTAGTGATCGTTGCCGATCACGTTCGGGTCCAGCTGACGCGAAGTCGAGTCCAGTGGGTCTACCGCCGGGTAGATACCCAGAGAAGCGATGTCACGGGACAGAACGACGGTGGCGTCCAGGTGAGCAAACGTGGTCGCTGGCGACGGGTCAGTCAAGTCGTCCGCTGGTACGTATACGGCCTGGATCGAAGTAATCGAACCTTGCTTGGTCGAAGTGATGCGCTCTTGCAGCACGCCCATCTCTTCAGCCAGGGTCGGCTGGTAACCTACTGCCGAAGGCATACGGCCCAGCAGTGCGGATACTTCGGTACCGGCCAGGGTGTAACGATAGATGTTGTCGACGAACAGCAGAACGTCGTTACCTTCGTCACGGAACTTCTCGGCCATGGTCAGACCGGTCAGCGCTACGCGCAGACGGTTTCCCGGTGGCTCGTTCATCTGACCGTAGACCAGGGCTACCTTGTCGAGAACGTTGGAGTCCTTCATCTCGTGGTAGAAGTCGTTACCCTCACGAGTACGCTCACCCACACCGGCGAACACGGAATAACCGCTGTGCTCGATGGCGATGTTACGGATCAGTTCCATCATGTTTACGGTCTTGCCTACACCGGCACCACCGAACAGACCGACTTTACCGCCCTTGGCGAACGGGCAAACCAGGTCGATAACCTTGATGCCTGTTTCCAGCAGCTCGTTGCCACCGGCTTGTTCAGCGAAGGAAGGAGCGGCGCGGTGGATACCCCAGCGCTCTTCTTCGCCGATCGGGCCAGCTTCGTCGATCGGGTTGCCCAGTACGTCCATGATCCGGCCCAGAGTCGCTTTACCGACCGGTACGGAGATGGCTGCGCCAGTGTTGTTGACGTCCAGACCGCGCTTCAAGCCTTCGGTGGAGCCCATCGCAATGGTACGAACCACGCCGTCGCCCAGCTGCTGCTGAACTTCCAGAGTGGTTTCGGCGCCTTGAACCTTCAAGGCGTCGTAGATGCTCGGTACGCTGTCGCGTGGAAATTCCACGTCGATAACGGCGCCGATGATTTGAACGATACGTCCGCTACTCATAGCTGGATCCTCTGAATATTTGAACCGTTAAACCGCGGCAGCGCCGCCGACGATTTCCGAGATCTCTTGGGTGATCGCAGCCTGACGCGCCTTGTTGTAGATCAGCTGCAAATCGCTGATCAAATCACCGGCGTTGTCGGTAGCGTTCTTCATCGCGATCATCCGCGCAGCCTGTTCAGCCGCGTTGTTCTCGACCACCGCCTGGTACACCTGCGACTCCACGTAACGCACCATCAAGCCGTCAAGCAGCTCTTTGGCGTCTGGTTCGTAGAGGTAGTCCCAGTGGTGCTTGAGTTCTTGATCCGGGGTCGCCACCAGTGGAATCAACTGCTCCACGGTAGGCTGTTGCGTCATGGTGTTGATGAACTTGTTGGATACCACGGACAGGCGGTCAATACGGCCGTCCAGATAGGCATCCAGCATCACCTTGACGCTGCCGATCAGATCATTGATCGACGGCTCTTCACCCAGGTGGCTGATAGCTGCAACGACGTTACCGCCGAAGTTGCGGAAAAAGGCCGCACCCTTGCTACCAACGACACACAGATCGATCTCGACGCCGTTTTCGCGGTTTACCGCCATGTCCTTGACCAGGGCCTTGAACAGGTTGGTGTTCAAGCCGCCGCACAGACCACGGTCACTGCTCACTACGACATAACCGACGCGCTTTACTTCGCGATCGATCATGAACGGGTGGCGGTATTCCGGGTTGGCGTTGGCCAGATGCCCAATTACCTGGCGGATACGCTCCGCATAAGGACGGCTAGCAGCCATGCGCATTTGTGCCTTGCGCATTTTGCTGACCGCCACTTTTTCCATGGCGCTGGTAATTTTTTGCGTGCTTTTGATGCTCGCAATCTTACTGCGAATCTCTTTTGCGCCTGCCATGTAACACCTATCAGGTTAGCAAGCGGGAGCCTTGCGGCTCCCGCTGCGGCTTACCAGGTTTGGGTGGCCTTGAACTTCTCGATACCAGCCTTCAGGCCAGCGTCGATTTCGTCATTGAAGTCACCTTTAACGTTGATCTTGGCCATCAAATCGGCGTGATCGCGGTTGAAGAAAGCGATCAGCGCTTGTTCGAAGCTGCCGATCTTGGTGATTTCGATGTCGGTCAGGAACCCACGCTCAGCGGCATACAGCGACAGCGACATGTCGGCGATCGACATTGGCGCGTATTGCTTCTGCTTCATCAGCTCGGTAACGCGCTGACCATGCTCAAGTTGCTTGCGGGTCGCTTCGTCCAGGTCAGAAGCGAACTGGGCGAATGCCGCCAGTTCACGGTACTGAGCCAGAGCGGTACGGATACCACCGGACAGCTTCTTGATGATCTTGGTCTGAGCGGCACCACCCACACGGGATACCGAAACACCGGCGTTCACTGCAGGGCGGATGCCCGAGTTGAACATGGCCGATTCCAGGAAGATCTGACCGTCGGTGATGGAAATCACGTTGGTCGGAACGAACGCGGAAACGTCGCCAGCCTGGGTTTCGATGATCGGCAGTGCGGTCAGGGAACCGGTTTTGCCGGTCACTGCGCCGTTGGTGAACTTCTCTACGTACTCTTCGGAAACGCGGGATGCGCGCTCCAGCAGACGGGAGTGGAGATAGAACACGTCGCCTGGGTAAGCTTCACGGCCTGGTGGACGGCGCAGCAGCAGGGAAATCTGGCGGTAAGCCACTGCTTGCTTGGACAGATCGTCATAAACGATCAGCGCGTCTTCACCGCGGTCGCGGAAGAATTCACCCATGGTGCAACCGGAGTACGGAGCCAGGAATTGCAGTGCTGCAGATTCCGAAGCGCTCGCTGCAACGATGATGGTGTTAGCCAGTGCACCGTTTTCTTCCAGCTTGCGAACCACGTTGGCGATGGTCGATTGCTTCTGACCGATTGCCACGTAGACGCAGAAAATGCCGCTGTCTTTCTGGTTGATGATCGCGTCGATCGCCAGAGCGGTTTTACCGATCTGACGGTCACCGATGATCAGCTCACGCTGGCCACGGCCGACAGGGATCATGGCATCGACAGCCTTGTAGCCAGTCTGTACAGGCTGGTCTACCGACTTACGCCAGATCACGCCCGGAGCAACTTTCTCGACCGCGTCGGTCTCGGTGTTGCCCAGTGGACCTTTGCCGTCAACAGGGTTACCCAGTGCGTCGACAACGCGACCCAGCAGTTCCTTACCAACCGGAACTTCGAGGATGCGGCCGGTGCACTTGGCGCTCATGCCTTCAGCCAGAGTCGTGTATGCGCCCAGTACAACGGCACCTACGGAGTCTTGCTCCAGGTTGAGGGCCATACCGTAGACGCCGCCCGGAAACTCGATCATCTCGCCGTACATGACGTCGGCCAGACCGTGAATCCGCACGATACCGTCAGATACGCTGACGACAGTGCCTTCGTTACGGGCTTGGGAGGTCACATCGAGCTTTTCGATGCGGCCCTTGATAATTTCACTTATTTCGGAAGGATTGAGTTGCTGCATTGCTCTGCTGCCCCTTCAAACTCAAGATTTCAATGCTTCGGCAAGTTTCGCGATTTTGCCGCGAATCGAGCCATCGATAACCAGGTCGCCGGCGCGGATGACCACCCCCCCGATAAGGGAGCTGTCTTCCTCGACTTGCAGGCGCACTTCCCGGTTGAGTCGTGCACTGAGAACCTTGGCGAGTTTGTCTTGCTGTTCTTGGTTCAATGCAAAAGCACTGGTCACTTCAACGTCTACCGATTTCTCTTGCTCGGCCTTGTACAGGTCAAACAGAGCGGCGATCTCCGGCAGAAGCGGGAGACGGTCGTTTTCGGCAACGACATTGATGAAGTTCTGTGCCTTGGCATCAAACTTGTCGCCGCACACGTCAATGAACGTGGCGGCCTTTTCTGCGCTCGTCAGTCGCGGGGCCTTGAGCACGCGCTGCATGGTGTCGTCTTGCGACACCGCTGCTGCCAGGCCGAGCATGGCTGACCAATTGGCCAGTTGCTGGTGGGCCTGAGCGTGCTCGAAGGCCGCCTTAGCGTAAGGTCGGGCCAACGTGGTCAGTTCTGCCATGATCGCCCTCGCTTAGATTTCAGCAGCCAGTTGGTTAACCAGCTCTGCGTGCGCGTTTTGATCGATTGTGGCACCCAGGATCTTCTCGGCGCCGCCGACAGCCAGCAAGCCCACTTGGGCGCGCAGCTTGTCTTTGACGCTGTTCAGTTCCTGTTCGATCTCGGCTTGAGCCTGAACCTTCACACGGTCAGCGTCGATGCGGGCCTTTTCAACGGCCTCTTCGACAATCTGGTTACCGCGTTTCTTGGCTTGCTCGATGATTTCAGCTGCCTGAGCTTTCGCTTCGCGCAGTTGCTGACCCGCTTTTTCTTGGGCCAACTCCAGGTCGCGAGCTGCACGGCTGGCAGCGTCCAGACCATCAGCGATCTTCTTTTGACGTTCGTGCAGAGCTGCGATGACCGGAGGCCATACGAACTTCATGCAGAACAGTACAAAAATCAGGAACGCAACGGACTGGCCAATCAGGGTCGCATTAATGTTCACGCCAACACCTCGCAGTTACGTTGTCCATCACACCAAATCACTCGGAGATCCGAATGATTAGCCAGCGATCTGACCAACGAACGGGTTCGCAAAGGTGAAGAACAGAGCGATACCAACACCGATCATGGTTACGGCGTCGAGCAGACCGGCAACGATGAACATTTTAACTTGCAGCATTGGAACCATTTCTGGCTGACGCGCTGCGCCTTCCAGGAACTTGCCGCCCAGCAGGCCGAAACCAATTGCGGTACCCAGTGCGCCCAGGCCGATCAACAGTGCAACAGCGATAGCGGTTAGACCAACTACAGTTTCCATCTTTCCTCCCGACTTTTACGTCGTATGGTTTAGGTTTTTTAGATTAAAGCGGTAAAACAAATCGTTTCATGGTGCCCCGTGAGGAGCCCCTTCCCGTTTGACCGGGAAGGACATCAGACTAGTCGAGACTGGTCTTAATGGTTTTCTTCGTGCGCCATCGACAGGTAAACGATGGTCAGCATCATGAAGATGAACGCCTGCAGGGTGATGATCAGGATGTGGAACACAGCCCACGCCCACTGCAGGACAACACCCAGGCCGCTCAGCCAGAGCAGGCCGCTGCCGAACATCACAGCGATCAGGATGAACACCAGCTCGCCGGCATACATGTTGCCGAACAGACGCAGAGCCAGAGAGATCGGTTTGGCGATCAGGGTCACGAATTCCAGCAGGAAGTTCACCGGGATCAGCAGAGCCTGAACGAAGATGTTCTTGCTGCCGAACGGGTGCAGGGTCAGCTCGCCGATGAAGCCGCCGAGGCCCTTGACCTTGATGCTATAGAAAATGATCAGTGCGAAAACCGAGAACGCCATGCCCAGGGTCGCGTTCGGGTCGGTAGTCGACACGGCGCGGAACGGGATGTGGTGATCGCCGGAGATCAGGATGGCCAGCTGAGGAATCCAGTCGACCGGTACCAGATCGACGGCGTTCATCAGAAACACCCAGACGAAGATGGTCAGTGCCAGCGGTGCGATCACCGGGCTACGGCCATGGAAGCTGTCTTTCACGCTGCCATCGACGAATTCGACCAGGACTTCAACGAAGTTCTGCAGTGCACCCGGCTGACCGGAAGTCGCCTTCTTGGCCGCCATGCGGAAAAGAAGAACGAAGATCAGACCCAGCGCGACCGACCAGCCGAGAGTATCGACGTGGAAAGCCCAGAAGCCCATTTCCTTGGCTTCTGCTGCGGTGTGGGCAAAGCCCCAGCCGCCGTTGGGTAGCTGACCGAAGGTCAGGTTCTGCAAGTGGTGCTGGATATAGCCCGAAGCGGTTGTTTCTGCCATGGTTGCCTCAAACGCCCTAAGGTCTCGAAAGTCTTGTTCTCATCAGCAGGGGAGCGAACCAGCTGACCGACTGAGTCAGCACGAAGGCGCCGAATACAGCGATCGGCGCCAGTGGCTTCACACCTGCAAACACCAGTGCAAACAGCACTGCCGTCAAAATCAGTTTGCCTGCCTCGCCGGCATAGAAAGACCGGACGATGGACTGGGCTGCTCGGGCGCCGGAAAACCGAAATGCCTTGTGAGCGAAATAAACATTGGGCAGCAAGGCTATCAGGCCTCCGCAAAGTCCCGAGTATCCGGCAACGACTCCGTGCCATTGCCAGAGCGCCAAAGCGCCAATGAGCAAAATGACAAATTGAGCCATCAACACCGGAAAAACCGCCAGGCGATGGAACGGCAGGCGGTTTGGCTTGCGGGTTTCCATCACTATTGCTCTCCAATGGTCGGCTGCCGAAATTCAATAACTTGGCATAATTTGTGCCGACAAAATGCGCGCAGAGTATAGGGGCGGTTCTGCCCCTATTCAACTGTCAGGTAGTGATTTCCGACTGCGCGCTACAAGAGGAATTGTTTCAGCGGATGTGTGCGAGCACACCTTGAAGCTCGTCGAGGGAGTTGTAACCGATCACCAACTGACCCTTTCCCTTCTTGCCGTGGCGGATCTGCACCGCAGAGCCTAGGCGCTCGGCCAGACGCTGTTCGAGGCGGGCGATATCCGGGTCAGGTTTGGCAGGCTCTACCGGCTCCGGTTTGCCACTCAACCATTGGCGAACCAGTGCCTCAGTTTGGCGCACGGTGAGACCGCGTGCGACAACATGTCGCGCCCCTTCCACCTGCTGATTGTCCGGCAGACCGAGCAATGCACGGGCATGACCCATCTCCAGGTCGCCGTGGGACAACATGGTCTTGATCACTTCCGGCAGCGCAATCAGGCGCAACAGGTTGGCCACGGTGACGCGGGACTTACCCACAGCCTCGGCAACCTGTTGTTGAGTAAGCTGGAATTCCTGCTGCAGGCGCTGCAGGGCCACCGCTTCTTCAATCGGGTTCAGGTCTTCGCGCTGGATGTTCTCGATCAGCGCAATGGCGATCGCCGTTTCATCCGGCACGTCGCGGACCATCGCAGGAATGGTTTCCTGGCCGGCCTGCTGACTGGCGCGCCAGCGACGTTCGCCGGCAATGATTTCAAAACGACCACCACCAATCGGGCGAACCACGATCGGCTGCATTACGCCCTGGGCCTTGATCGACTGCGCCAGCTCTTCCAGCGCCTGCGGATCCATGTCCCGGCGTGGCTGATACTTGCCGCGCTGCAGCAGGTCCAGCGGCAGGTGCTGCAACTCACGGCTGTCGGCCTGCGCCGCTTGTTCTTCCAGCGAGCTGACAGTCGGACCGCTCAGCAGTGCATCCAGTCCTCGTCCGAGACCTCGTTTCTTGACGGCCATGGGGATTCCTTAAGTTGGCTGAGCGGCGGCGATGCGTGAATTTTTGCGCTGACGGCGAACCATTTCGCCCGCCAGGGCCAGATAGGCCAGCGCGCCACGCGATTGCTTGTCGTAGGCCAGCGCCGGCATGCCGTAGCTCGGGGCTTCAGCCAGACGGATGTTGCGCGGGATCACCGTGTCGTACAGCTGATCGCCAAAGTGTTCCTTGAGCTGGGCCGAGACGTCGTTCATCAGGCTCAGGCGCGGGTCGTACATGGTCCGCAGCAGGCCTTCGACTTTCAGGTTCGGGTTCAGCAGTTCGGCGATGCGCTTGATGTTATCCACAAGGTCGCTCAGACCTTCGAGCGCAAAGTACTCGCACTGCATGGGGATAATGACCCCGTCAGCGGCGACGAGTGCGTTCAGTGTGAGCATCGACAGCGACGGCGGGCAGTCGATCAGGATGTAATCGTAGTTTTCACGAATCGGCGCCAGCGCGCTGCGCAGACGGCTTTCCTTCATCTGCATTTCCAGCAACACCACTTCGGCCGCCGTCAGGTCGCGGTTGGCCGGGAGCAGTTGATAACCGCCGTGTTCCGAATAATGCATGGCCTGGGCCAGATCGCATTCGCCGATCAGGAGGTCGTAGACCGAGTTTTCCAGGCCATGTTTATCCACACCGCTACCCATGGTGGCGTTGCCCTGTGGATCAAGATCGATCAACAGCACCCGGCGCTTGGTCGCGACCAGGGATGCTGCGAGGTTGATACAGGTGGTGGTCTTGCCCACACCACCCTTCTGGTTCGCTATCGCGAATACCTTAGCCATTCTTGCTTGTGTTCCCAATCATGCCGTGCGGCGCAGTATCAGCAGATGGCGTTGGCCTTGGCAACCGGGTACGGCCAGGGCGTGTTCGCTATCGAGTTTGAAGTCTGCCGGCAATGCTACCAGCTCATCGGCCGGATGAACGCCCTTCATTGCCAGCCAGCGCGTATCGGCGTCGCCGAGGTGGCGAGTCCAGTTGGTGAAGTTCTCCATGCTGCTGAACGCCCGGGAAATGATCCCGTTGAACGGCTGTGCAGGCTGAAACGCTTCGACGCGACTGTGGATAACTTGCAGGTTATCCAGTTTGAGTTCGAGTTTGACCTGGGTCAGGAAGCGGGTTTTCTTGCCGTTGCTGTCCAGGCAGGTCACTTGCGAGTCTGGATACAGGATCGCCAGAGGGATCCCTGGCATGCCGCCGCCGCTGCCGACATCCAGCCAGCGGCCGTTTTCGATGAACGACATCACGCTGAGGCTATCGAGCAAGTGACGGGACACCATTTCGTCCGGATCGCGAACGGCGGTCAGGTTGTAGGCCTGGTTCCATTTGATCAACAGGGCCAGATAACCCAGCAGCAATTCGTGCTGGGTTTCAGTGAGATTGACACCGAGCGTGCGGGCTCCTGTGGATAACTCTTCGGCGTGTTGCGAGGTGACCTTAGAACTCAAGCGCTTTGCTCCAACTGACGGCCCGCGCCGCGTTTTTTCAAGTGAATCATCAACAGCGAAATCGCTGCCGGGGTCACGCCGGGGATCCGCGAAGCCTGGCCAAGCGTCTCGGGACGCGTGGCGCCCAGCTTGCTCTGGATCTCCTTGGAGAGACCGGAAATGTTGGTGTAATCGATATCCACAGGCAGTTTCGTGTCTTCGCTGGCGCGCAGACGGGCGATTTCGTCCTGTTGACGGTCGATGTAACCGGCGTATTTGGTCTTGATCTCGACCTGTTCGGCCACCTGTGGATCTTCGGCGCCCAGTCCGGTCACTTCGACCAGACCAGCGTAGTCGATTTCCGGACGGCTCAAGAGATTGAGCAAGTTGTATTCGTGAGTCAGCGGCGTGCCGAACTTCTCGGCAATCGCATCGCCCTGCTGAGTGCCCGGGCGAACCCAGGTGCTTTTCAGGCGCTGCTCTTCGAGTTCGATGCTTTCACGTTTCTTGCAGAACGCCGCCCAGCGCGCATCATCGACCAGACCCAGTTCGCGACCTTTTTCGGTCAGACGCAGGTCCGCATTGTCCTCACGCAGGATCAGGCGGTACTCGGCGCGGGAAGTGAACATGCGGTACGGCTCTTGGGTACCGAGGGTGATCAGGTCGTCGACCAATACCCCGATGTACGCTTCATCGCGACGCGGGCACCAGGCTTCTTTGCCTTTCGCACGCAGTGCAGCGTTCGCGCCAGCCAGCAACCCCTGAGCACCGGCTTCTTCGTAACCGGTGGTGCCGTTGATCTGGCCAGCGAAGAACAGACCGCCGATGACTTTGGTTTCCAGGCTGTACTTCAGGTCGCGCGGATCGAAGTAGTCGTACTCGATCGCATAACCCGGACGCACGATGTGTGCGTTTTCCATGCCGCGGATCGATTGCACGATCTGCAATTGCACGTCGAACGGCAGGCTTGTGGATATCCCGTTCGGATACAACTCATGGGTGGTCAGGCCTTCCGGCTCGATGAACACCTGATGGCTTTCCTTGTCGGCAAAGCGGTGGATCTTGTCTTCGATCGACGGGCAATAACGCGGGCCGATGCCTTCGATTTCGCCTGCAGCGGAATACATCGGCGAACGGTCGAGGTTCGCGGCAATGATTTCGTGGGTGCGCGCGTTGGTGTGGGTGATCCAGCAACTGACTTGCCGTGGATGCTGTTCCTTGTTGCCCATGAACGACATCACCGGGATCGGCGTATCGCCTGGTTGCTCGGTCATCACCGAGAAATCCACAGACTTGCCGTCGATACGCGGTGGCGTACCGGTTTTCAGGCGACCTACGCGCAGCGGCAGTTCGCGCAGACGATGCGCCAGGGCGATCGACGGTGGATCTCCGGCACGACCGCCGGAAAAATTCTGCAAACCGATGTGGATAAGTCCGCCCAGGAACGTACCGGTGGTCAACACCACGGAATCCGCGAAGAAACGCAGACCCATTTGGGTGACAACACCGCGTACTTGTTCCTGCTCGACGATCAGGTCGTCAGCGGCTTGTTGAAATATCCACAGGTTCGGCTGGTTTTCCAGAATTTCGCGGACAGCGGCCTTGTAAAGAATACGGTCGGCTTGCGCACGGGTTGCACGTACGGCCGGGCCTTTGCGGCTGTTCAATACGCGAAACTGGATACCGCCCAGATCGGTGGCCATGGCCATCGCGCCGCCGAGGGCATCGATTTCCTTGACCAGATGGCTTTTGCCAATGCCGCCGATGGCCGGGTTGCAGCTCATGGCACCGAGGGTTTCCACGTTGTGCGTCAGCAAAAGGGTTTTTGCACCCATACGTGCTGAGGCCAGTGCTGCCTCGGTACCGGCATGACCGCCGCCGATGACGATCACTTCAAAACGGGAAGGGAAATCCACCACGCACCTCGTGCCTGCTTAAGTAGGTCATTCAGGAATAGTTTGAGATCAGGTTTCTGGACCTGGTCGGCAAGTATAGGGACTTCGCCCTTCCTAAAGAACCCTTTGCACAAAATTTAACCAGCTGTGGATAACTCGCGATTAAAAGAATAAAAAAGAGAGAAATTTATAAAACCTTTGTTTTAAAGCTTATTCTTACTGCCCATGCTTTCTGTGGATAGATTTCTACAGACCTTTATTTTCAACGTGTACAGAGATTAAAAACCCTGTGTCCATGTGACCATGAGGCCCTTGGATAACCGGTGTAAGCCTGTGGATGAATGAGATGGTTATCCACAGCGGCAGTTATTTTCAGTTTTCAGGCCCTGTTATCAACTGCCCTTAGCGGCAGTTATTCACAGGGCTTAATCCACAGAAATCGGATGAATGAAGGAATCGCGGACACGGAAAATCTACTCAGGAATAGAAATCTGTCCGGCACTGGAGGAAAGAAATACGAGGGAGGGAGAACAGACAGGTCGCGAACGGACCTGTCTGTGGACAACGGAAGGGTTATTTACCGATGCAGAAGCTGGAAAAGATTCGTCCCAGCAAATCATCTGAACTGAAGGCGCCGGTGATTTCCCCAAGAGACTGTTGGGCCTGACGCAGGTCTTCGGCCAGCAGCTCACCAGCACCCGCCAACGTCAGTTGGGCACGTCCATGTTCCAGGGCATCACTGGCATGACGCAGGGCTTCCAGGTGCCGGCGGCGTGCGCTGAAGCTGCTTTCCGATGTTTGTTCGTAGCCCATGCAAGCCTTGAGGTGATCACGCAGCAGATCCAGACCCTCTCCCGCAGATTTGGCGCTCAGGCTGATCGTCACATGGCCATCGTCACTGACTTCCAAGGCAATGGGCTCACCCGTGAGATCGGCCTTGTTACGGATCAATGTAACCTTCGCCGGATCCGGTCGGGTTTCGAGGAATTCCGGCCACAGGGCGAACGGATCAGCGGCCTCAGGCGCCGTGGCATCGACGACCAGCAGTACTCGATCAGCCTCGCCGATGGCTTTCAACGCTCGTTCAACGCCGATCTTTTCCACATGATCATCGGTATCACGCAGACCTGCGGTATCCACGACATGCAGCGGCATGCCATCGATGTGGATATGTTCACGCAGGATATCCCGAGTGGTACCGGCGATTTCGGTCACGATCGCGGCTTCACGGCCGGCCAGTGCATTCAGCAGACTGGATTTGCCGGCATTCGGACGACCGGCAATCACCACGGTCATGCCGTCACGCAGCAACGCACCCTGCCCGGCTTCGCGCAATACGGTGGATAACTCGTTACGAACCTTGTCGAGCATGCTCAGGACATGGCCATCGGCGAGGAAGTCGATTTCTTCTTCCGGGAAGTCGATGGCGGCCTCGACATAAATCCGCAAACCGATCAGCTGTTCGGTGAGGTTATGCACACGTTGGGAAAATGCACCTTGCAACGAACGCAGAGCGTTTCTCGCGGCCTGTGCAGAACTGGCTTCGATCAGGTCGGCAATGGCCTCGGCCTGGGCCAGGTCGAGTTTGTCATTAAGGAATGCTCTTTCGCTGAACTCACCGGGCCGCGCGAGACGGCAGCCCAATTCCAGACAACGCTTGAGCAACATGTCGAGGACGATCGGACCACCGTGGCCCTGCAGTTCCAGTACGTCTTCGCCAGTGAACGAGTTCGGCCCGGGGAAATACAGCGCCAGGCCTTCATCCAGCACCTGTTGATTGTCACTGAAGAACGGGCCGTAGTGGGCAAACCGCGGTTTCAGCTCGCGGCCGCTGATGGCTTTGGCCGCAACACTGGCCAGCGGCCCGGAAATTCGAACGATGCCCACGCCGCCACGGCCCTGGGCGGTGGCGACAGCTGCGATGGTTTCACGAGGTGCGCTCATAAACCGGTATCCAGAACAAAAATGGCAGATAGCAAAACGCCCCACTAGGGGGCGTTTTGAGTGGTGTTATCCACAGAGTAAGTTACGCCTCGGCTTTTTTCGTCGCCGCTTCGATCTTACGCGTGATGTACCACTGTTGGGCAATCGACAGGCAGTTGTTCACAACCCAGTACAGCACCAGACCTGCCGGGAACCACAGGAAGAAGAAGGTGAAGATGATTGGCATCATTTTCATCACCTTGGCCTGCATCGGATCCGGAGGTGTAGGGTTCAGACGCTGCTGGATGAACATGGTCGCGCCCATGATGATCGGCAGGATGAAGAACGGATCCTTGATCGACAGGTCGGTAATCCACAGCATGAACGGCGCCTGGCGCATTTCCACGCTTTCCAGCAGAACCCAGTACAGGGAAAGGAAAACCGGCATCTGCACCAGGATCGGCAAGCAGCCGCCCAGCGGATTGATCTTCTCTTTCTTGTACAGCTCCATCATGGCTTGCGACATTTTCTGCCGGTCATCGCCATGTTGCTCTTTCAGTGCAGCCAGTTTCGGAGCCACGGCGCGCATGCGGGCCATCGACTTGTAGCTGGCGGCCGACAGAGGGAAGAAGATCCCTTTGATCAGCATGGTCAGGAAGATGATCGACCAGCCCCAGTTGCCGACGATGCTGTGGATATGTTGCAGCAGCCAGAAGATTGGCTGGGCAATGAACCACAGAATGCCGTAGTCGACGGTCAATTCCAGACCAGGGGACAACTCTTTCAGCACCGCCTGGCTTTTCGGACCGGCGTACAGAACAGCGCTGGTTTCGACTTTCGCACCCGGTGCAGCGGTCAGCGAAGGACCGGTGTAACCGATGATGTAGTTGCCTTTGCTGTCTTTACGGGTCTGGACGATGTTGTTTTCGCCCTTCGGAGCAACCCATGCAGTCACGAAGTAGTGTTGCAGCCAGGCTACCCAGCCACCGGTGACGGTTTCCTTGAGCTGAGCCTTGTCCATGTCCTTCATGGACACTTTCTTGTATGGCTCGGAACTTGTCCACAGGGCGGCGCCCAGGTAGGTCGCGGTACCGGTAGCAGTCGTGGAAGAAGGATCGGCGCTGGCGTCGCGTTTCAGCTGGGCGAACATCGAACCGGACCAAGGCTGAGCGCTCTGGTTGTCGATCAGATAGGTCACGGTCACGTCATACAGGCCACGTTTCAGAGTGAAACGCTTGATGTAATTGACGCCGTCCTTGCTGAATTTCAGGTCGACGACCAGTTGGTCCTGACCGTCAGCCAGTTGATAAGTCTTCTTCTCCGAAGAGTAGATCGGGCGACCGGCCGGGTTTGCATCCGGACCGTTGGTGCCAATCAGACCGCTCTGTGCCAGATAGGTACGTTCGCCACCGTTGTCGAACAGCTGGAACGGAACGTCCGGACGATCCTGACGACGTGGATACAGCGGCAAGGTCAACTGAGCAACATCACCACCTTGTGGATCGATCGACAGATCGAGCACGTCGGTCTTGATCTGGATCAGATCCTTGCTGGCGGCGACCGGCGTTTCGGCAGGTGCGCTGGTATCGCTTGCGGCGCGCGGAATATCGTCACTGGCGGCAGCGTTATTGCCAGTGGCGGTGTCCGGCAAACCGGATGTAGTCGTACTGGAAGCAACATTCTGAGTCGGCAGGGCAGCCTGGCCGTAGTCCTGGTTCCATTTAAGGACCATGACGTAGGACACGATTGCCAGGGCGACGATCAGGATCGTGCGTTTGATATCCATGATTACTCGGCCATCGAAGAAGAACGGGAGGTAGGGATAGGTGGAACCGGGTCATAACCACCGGGATTCCACGGATGACAGCGACCTAAACGACGAAAGGTCAGCCAGCCACCGCGCAGAAGGCCATGATTTTCGATGGCTTCATACGCGTAGCAAGAACAACTGGGGTAGAAACGACAGTGACTGGCCATCAGGGGACTAATGGCATAGCGATAAAACTGGATCGGAACGAGTGCCAGTTTACGCATCTGGACTGTCTACCCCTACAGTTTCGGTTTTGACTGCTGGTACCGGCTTGTTGCGTGCCAGACGCTTCCAGAGTTTGCCGAAATGCTGAATCAATTCGGGGTTTTCTACGTCACCCAAACCTTTGCGCGCGACGATAACAATGTCCCAGCCGACCAGTGAATCCTGGTGCAGGCGAAACGATTCGCGCATCAGACGTTTGAGGCGATTGCGCTCGACGGAGAGCTTGACGCTCTTTTTCCCGATAACCAGCCCGAGACGGGGGTGATCGAGATCGTTGTTGCGCGCAAGGAGCAGGAGATTTTTCCCCGGAACCTTGCCGGTAGGGGAGTCAAAGACTGCCTTGAAATGCCGGGGAGTAAGCAGACGCTTTTCCCGACTGAAGTCCTGACTCACCTCCAGTGCCGGATTATCAAACTGCCAGACGTGCGCGGCCTTTGGCGCGACGACGCGACAGTACGGCACGACCGTTCTTGGTAGCCATGCGAGCACGGAAACCGTGGGTACGAGCGCGTTTGATAGTGCTTGGTTGGAAAGTACGTTTCATGTCGTGTTACCTGGTTCGTCCACAACGGGCCGGAATGGCCCCCGTTTTAAGAGACCGGGGATTCTAGAGAAAGCAAGCCAATAGGTCAATTTCCAACCAACGTTTCCTTATAAATAGATCTTCGGAGCTGTCGGGACCTGATTACCCGTTTGCCAAAGATAAAAAATAAAGAAGGGAATTATTTAAAGCTTTTCTGTAAAGCTTGTAAAAGCTAGGAACGCCACTGTCTGTGGATAACTGGCTCAAGGCCTTGTTTCAAGCGATGTACAGAGAATGACAACTACAGTGGAAAACCGTGTTCAGCCTGTGCTGCGCTGTCGGATAACCTGTGTGTGGAATAGGTTGTTATCCACAGGCTGGTTATCCACCGACTTTCGCCCCCAGTTGTCCAGCGTGCTCAGATAGGGTTATCCACAGAGCTTATGCACACACCGTCGGTCGCCTTTTTCGCGTTTAACGCATTGATAAATCATGTCCACCGGGCAACCTGCATGTGGATAAGTGGACGACTGGCCGCTACAATGGCCGCTTGTTTTTGCCTCACCGGCTTTCAACTTAGGGGATATCCGTGTCAGTGGAACTTTGGCAGCAGTGCGTGGAGCTTTTGCGCGAAGAGCTGCCTGCCCAACAATTCAACACCTGGATCCGTCCACTACAGGTCGAAGCCGAAGGCGACGAGTTGCGCGTCTACGCACCGAACCGTTTTGTTCTGGACTGGGTCAACGAAAAGTACCTGGGGCGCGTCCTTGAACTGCTGGATGAGCATGGCAACGGTCTCGCACCGTCGCTCTCCTTATTAATAGGCAGCAAGCGCAGTTCGGCTCCTCGTGCCGCACCGAACGCACCGTTGGCTGCTGCGCAAGTGTCCCAGGCTCAGGCCAATGCCGCGCCGGCCAGTGCGCCAGCACCAGCTCCGACGCCTGCGCCGACCAAGCGCACAACGCAGAAAACAGAAGAGATCAGTGAAGAGCCGTCCCGCGACAGCTTCGATCCGATGGCTGGTGCCGCTTCGCAACAGGCCCCGGTTCGCGCCGAACAGCGCACCGTGCAGGTCGAAGGCGCGCTCAAGCACACCAGCTACCTCAACCGCACCTTTACCTTCGAAAACTTTGTCGAAGGTAAATCCAACCAGCTCGCCCGTGCGGCGGCCTGGCAGGTGGCAGACAACCCGAAGCACGGCTACAACCCGCTCTTCCTTTATGGCGGCGTAGGTCTGGGTAAGACGCACTTGATGCACGCGGTGGGTAACCACCTATTAAAGAAGAACCCGAATGCCAAGGTCGTGTACTTGCATTCCGAGCGTTTCGTGGCTGACATGGTCAAGGCGCTGCAACTGAACGCGATCAACGAGTTCAAGCGTTTCTACCGTTCGGTGGACGCTCTGCTGATCGACGACATTCAGTTCTTCGCCCGCAAGGAACGTTCCCAGGAAGAGTTTTTCCACACCTTCAACGCCCTGCTTGAAGGTGGCCAGCAGGTCATTCTCACCAGTGACCGCTACCCGAAAGAAATCGAAGGCCTTGAAGAGCGCCTCAAATCCCGCTTCGGCTGGGGCCTGACGGTTGCCGTCGAGCCGCCGGAGCTGGAAACCCGCGTAGCGATCTTGATGAAGAAGGCCGACCAGGCCAAAGTCGAGTTGCCACACGATGCGGCGTTCTTCATTGCCCAGCGTATTCGCTCCAACGTCCGTGAGCTGGAAGGCGCGCTGAAACGCGTGATCGCCCACTCGCACTTCATGGGCCGCGACATCACCATCGAGTTGATTCGCGAATCCCTGAAAGACCTGTTGGCGCTGCAGGACAAACTGGTCTCTGTGGATAACATTCAGCGCACCGTCGCCGAGTACTACAAGATCAAGATCTCCGACTTGCTGTCCAAGCGCCGTTCGCGTTCGGTCGCTCGTCCGCGTCAGGTGGCCATGGCATTGTCCAAGGAACTGACCAACCACAGCCTGCCGGAAATCGGCGATGTGTTTGGCGGCCGCGACCACACGACCGTGTTGCACGCCTGCCGCAAGATCAACGAACTTAAGGAATCCGACGCGGACATCCGCGAGGACTACAAGAACCTGCTGCGTACACTGACCACTTGATGAACACCAGCGCAGCTTATTAAGGCAAGGGACTAGACCATGCATTTCACCATTCAACGCGAAGCCCTGTTGAAACCCCTGCAACTGGTCGCAGGCGTCGTCGAGCGCCGACAGACCTTGCCGGTACTGTCCAACGTGCTGCTGGTTGTCGATGGCCAACAACTGTCGCTGACCGGTACCGACCTGGAAGTCGAGCTGGTCGGTCGCGTGCAACTCGAGGAGCCGGCTGAAACAGGTTCCATCACCGTGCCGGCGCGCAAGCTGATGGACATCTGCAAGAGCCTGCCGAACGATGCGCTGATCGACATCAAGGTCGACGAGCAGAAGCTGGTGGTGAAAGCCGGCCGTAGCCGCTTCACCCTCTCGACGCTGCCGGCCAACGACTTCCCGACTGTGGAAGAAGGCCCGGGGTCGCTGACTACCAGTCTGGAACAGAGCAAGCTGCGTCGCCTGATCGAACGCACCAGTTTCGCCATGGCCCAGCAGGACGTGCGTTACTACCTCAACGGCATGTTGCTGGAAGTGTCGACCGGTGTGATCCGTGCCGTGGCTACCGACGGTCACCGTCTGGCCATGTGCTCGATGCAGGCCGACATCGGTCAGCAGGATCGCCACCAGGTGATCGTGCCGCGCAAAGGTATTCTCGAACTGGCACGTCTGCTCACCGAGCCGGATGGCAATGTCAGCATCGTCCTGGGCCAGCACCACATCCGTGCGACCACCGGTGAATTCACTTTCACCTCGAAACTGGTCGACGGCAAGTTCCCGGACTACGAGCGCGTTCTGCCAAAAGGTGGCGACAAGCTGGTACTGGGCGATCGTCAGGCGCTGCGTGAAGCGTTCAGCCGTACCGCGATTCTGTCCAACGAGAAGTACCGCGGTATCCGTCTGCAACTGGCCAGCGGTCAGTTGAAGATCCAGGCCAACAACCCGGAGCAGGAAGAAGCGGAAGAAGAAGTAGGCGTGGAATACAACGGCGGCTCCCTGGAAATCGGCTTCAACGTCAGCTATCTGCTGGACGTGCTGGGCGTGATGACCACCGAGCAGGTTCGTCTGATCCTGTCCGACTCCAACAGCAGTGCGCTGGTGCAAGAGTCCGACAATGACGATTCGGCTTACGTTGTCATGCCGATGCGTCTGTAATCAGCTGATTCTGGATGTCGCTAAGTCGCGTCTCGGTCACCGCGGTGCGCAATCTGCACCCGGTGACCTTCTCCCCCTCCCCCCGAATCAACATTCTTTACGGCGCCAACGGCAGCGGCAAAACCAGTGTTCTGGAAGCCATTCACCTGCTGGGGCTTGCCCGTTCGTTTCGTAGCACGCGGTTGTTGCCGGTCATCCAGTACGAGCAACTCGCCTGCACCGTGTTCGGTCAGGTTGAACTTGCCGAGGGCGGCCATAGTGCATTGGGGATATCCCGCGATCGTCAGGGCGAGTTCCAGATTCGCATTGACGGTCAGAATGCACGCAGTGCGGCACAACTGGCGGAGATCCTGCCGCTGCAGTTGATCAACCCCGATAGCTTTCGCCTGCTGGAGGGGGCGCCGAAGATTCGCCGGCAGTTCCTCGACTGGGGCGTGTTCCACGTTGAACCGCGGTTCATGGCCACCTGGCAGCGTTTGCAGAAGGCCTTGCGCCAGAGAAACTCCTGGCTGCGGCATGGTACACTTGACGCCGTTTCGCAAGCGGTTTGGGACAGGGAACTGTGCCAGGCCAGCGCTGAAATCGATGAATACCGCCGCGCTTACATCAAAGCCTTGAAACCAGTCTTTGAACAAACCTTGAGCGAACTGGTTGAGCTCGAAGGTTTGACGCTCAGCTATTACCGAGGCTGGGACAAAGACCGGGAATTGAGCGCTGTACTCGCCGGATCCGTGCAACGGGACCAGCAGATGGGTCATACCCAGGCTGGGCCACAACGGGCTGACTTGCGTCTTAGATTGGGCGCACACAACGCCGCGGACATCTTGTCCCGGGGGCAGCAGAAGTTGGTGGTCTGTGCATTGCGGATTGCCCAGGGGCATCTGGTGAGCCAGGCCCGACGCGGCCAGTGTATTTATCTGGTGGATGACTTGCCGTCCGAACTGGACGAGAGCCACCGTCGCGCGCTGTGCCGTTTGCTGGAAGACTTACGCTGCCAGGTTTTTATCACCTGTGTAGATCACGAATTATTGAGGGAAGGCTGGCAGACGGAAACGCCAGTCGCTCTGTTCCACGTGGAACAGGGCCGTATCACCCAGACCCACGACCATCGGGAGTGAAGGCATTGAGCGAAGAAAATACGTACGACTCATCGAGCATTAAAGTGCTGAAAGGCCTGGATGCCGTGCGCAAACGTCCCGGTATGTACATTGGTGACACCGACGATGGCAGCGGTCTGCACCACATGGTGTTCGAGGTGGTCGACAACTCGATCGACGAAGCCCTCGCCGGCCACTGCGACGACATCAGCATCATCATCCACCCGGATGAGTCCATCACCGTTAAAGACAACGGTCGTGGCATCCCGGTAGACGTGCACAAAGAGGAAGGCGTTTCCGCCGCCGAGGTCATCATGACCGTCCTCCACGCCGGCGGTAAGTTTGACGACAACTCCTACAAGGTATCCGGTGGTCTGCACGGTGTAGGTGTTTCGGTCGTGAACGCGCTGTCTGAAGAACTGGTCCTGACCGTGCGCCGCAGCGGCAAGATCTGGGAACAGACCTACGTCCACGGCGTGCCTCAGGCACCGATGGCGATCGTTGGCGACAGCGAAACCACTGGCACCCAGATTCACTTCAAGGCTTCCAGCGAAACCTTCAAGAACATTCACTTCAGCTGGGATATCCTGGCCAAGCGCATTCGTGAACTGTCTTTCCTCAACTCCGGTGTAGGCATCGTCCTCAAGGACGAGCGCAGCGGCAAGGAAGAACTGTTCAAGTACGAAGGCGGCCTGCGTGCGTTCGTTGAATACCTGAACACCAACAAGACTGCGGTCAACCAGGTGTTCCACTTCAACATCCAGCGTGAAGACGGCATCGGCGTGGAAATCGCCCTGCAGTGGAACGACAGCTTCAACGAGAACCTGTTGTGCTTCACCAACAACATTCCGCAGCGCGACGGTGGCACTCACCTGGTGGGCTTCCGCTCGGCACTGACGCGTAACCTGAACAACTACATCGAGCAGGAAGGCCTGGCGAAGAAGCACAAAGTCGCCACCACCGGTGACGATGCCCGTGAAGGCCTGACCGCGATCATCTCGGTGAAGGTGCCGGATCCGAAGTTCAGCTCCCAGACCAAAGACAAGCTGGTTTCTTCCGAAGTGAAGACTGCGGTCGAACAGGAAATGGGCAAGTACTTCTCCGACTTCCTGCTGGAAAACCCGAACGAAGCCAAACTGGTCGTCGGCAAGATGATCGACGCTGCTCGTGCCCGTGAAGCAGCGCGCAAGGCCCGTGAGATGACCCGCCGCAAAGGCGCGCTGGACATCGCCGGCCTGCCGGGCAAGCTCGCTGACTGCCAGGAAAAAGACCCGGCGCTGTCCGAACTGTACCTCGTGGAAGGTGACTCCGCGGGCGGCTCTGCCAAGCAGGGACGTAACCGCAAGACCCAGGCCATCCTGCCGCTGAAGGGCAAGATCCTCAACGTCGAGAAAGCCCGTTTCGACAAGATGATCTCGTCCCAGGAAGTGGGCACCCTGATCACCGCGCTGGGCTGCGGTATCGGTCGCGAAGAGTACAACATCGACAAGCTGCGCTATCACAACATCATCATCATGACCGATGCTGACGTCGACGGTTCGCACATCCGTACCCTGCTGCTGACCTTCTTCTTCCGTCAGTTGCCTGAGCTGATCGAGCGTGGCTACATCTACATCGCCCAGCCGCCGCTGTACAAGGTCAAGAAAGGCAAGCAAGAGCAATACATCAAAGACGACGACGCCATGGAAGAGTACATGACGCAGTCGGCCCTGGAAGATGCGAGCCTGCACCTGAACGAAGACGCCCCGGGCATTTCCGGCGAAGCGCTGGAACGTCTGGTGAACGACTTCCGCATGGTGATGAAGACCCTCAAGCGTCTGTCGCGCCTGTACCCGCAGGAGCTGACCGAGCACTTCATCTACCTGCCGGCCGTCAGCCTGGAAATGCTCGGCGACCACGCGAAGATGCAGGACTGGCTGGCCCAGTACGAAGTCCGTCTGCGCACCGTCGAGAAGTCGGGCCTGGTCTACAAGGCCAGCCTGCGTGAAGATCGTGAACGTGGCGTTTGGCTGCCAGAGGTCGAACTGATCTCCCACGGTCTGTCGAACTATGTCACCTTTAACCGCGACTTCTTCGGCAGCAACGACTACAAGACCGTCGTCACCCTCGGCGCTCAACTGAGCACCCTTCTTGATGAAGGCGCATACATCCAGCGTGGCGAGCGTAAAAAAGCGGTCACTGAGTTCAAGGAAGCCCTGGACTGGCTGATGGCCGAAAGCACCAAGCGCCACACCATTCAGCGATACAAAGGTCTGGGCGAAATGAACCCGGATCAGCTGTGGGAAACCACCATGGACCCAAGCGTGCGCCGCATGCTGAAAGTCACCATCGAAGACGCCATTGGCGCAGACCAGATCTTCAACACCCTGATGGGTGATGCGGTCGAACCTCGCCGTGACTTCATCGAGAGCAACGCTCTGGCGGTGTCCAACCTGGATTTCTGATCCTGGTCAGCACCAACGAAAAGGCCAACGCACCAGCGTTGGCCTTTTTTATTGCCTGCGATTCACTCGCCTGCCGCCACACTCTCCAAACGATACCCATACCCATAAATCGTCAGTAACTGCCAACCCCGATCCGCCGTCAGCCCGAGCTTGTTGCGCAGGCGATAGATATGCGTGTCCAGCGGTCGCGACGTGGACATTTCTTCGTGGGGCCAGAATCGTTCGTACAGGTAATCCCGTGAAAGCGGTCGGCCAAGATTGCTGAACAGGCAGTGAGCGAGTCGATACTCGCGCTCGGTCATGACAATCGGTTTCCCGTCGCGGGTGACAGTCAGCTCGGCGTCGTCGAACACCAGGTCATTGAAACGCAGGACGTCGGCCGCGGCGTTACGTTGCAGGCTGTGCCGACGCAGTACCGCTGCAACCCGGGCTTTCAATTCATTGGGCCTAAACGGCTTGCTGACGTAATCGTCGGCCCCGGCATTCAGGGCCTGGACGATATCGCTCTCACCATCGCGGCTGGTCAGCATGATGGCCGCTGGCGGCGCTTCCATGTGTTCGCGGGTCCAGCGCAGCAGCGCCAGGCCGGTCAGGTCGGGCAATTGCCAGTCGAGGATCAGCAGGTCGAAGGTTTCTCGACGCAACTGACGCAGCAGGTCTTCACCGCTTTCGAAGCTGTGCAGTGACCAGGGCTGTCCTCCGGCCTCGGCCATTTGTTGCAGGGTCTGCTCGACCCGGCGCAGTTCGGCGGGTTCATCGTCCAGTATCGCAACGCGCATACGCGGTGGTTCCTTGTCGCTCGGGTGGTGTGCCGACCGGATCGGCTCACTCCATGCAGTGAAAGTAAGCGGCACGCCTTGGAGTGAGCCGCTATGATTCTTCGGGTCTACGTCCTCAGACCGGCCGCCTATGAAACCATTCAACCTGCCCTGCCCTGTTTCCCATGAATAACCAGCGCCGACACGAAAGCCGCGTACCCAGCCAGGTTCAGCGGTTGTTCCGGCAACTGGTGCGCGAGTGGGTGTGGATAAGTCTAGTGCTGTTGCCGCTGACTGCACTGCTTTCCTGGCGTGCGCAGATCAATTTGCATGACCCGGTGCCGTTGATGGGCGCAGGACTTTCGGTAGCCATGGTTGCGTGCGTACTTGGGTTGCTGCTGTGGCGCCCGCGACTGGCGTTATGGCTGACATTGGGCGGGATTGCCTGCGTGCTGCTGACCAGTGCAGGCCTGGCTGAAACGCGGCGTTGGTGGTCACCCACGCCTGCGGCGCTGGGCATGCTGTTCGGCTATCTGATCTGGAACTGGCGTCGCTTGAGTGTGGTGCTCACCTACTTCGGCTGGGAGTTGGCGCGGCTGGACAGTGAACCGAAAGTCTTTCCCGAACGACGTCGGGCGCAGTTTCCCAGCGCCGACCGCTTGCAGGGGCAGATCATGGCGCTTGAGCAAGCCATGAGCCGTACCCGCGATACTCGCCGATTCATTGCCGACGGGCTGGAATATCTGCCGGTCGCAACGCTGATCAGCGATCCTCGAGGAGAGGTCCTGTTGGGCAATCGCAAGGCCCGGAACCTGTTCGATCACACTCTGGTGGGCGAGGATGTGCTCGATCAACTGGCGAGCCTGGGCTATCCGGAGTTGTCCACAGAGCCGCGCCCGCCACTATCCGAGCTGCCTCTGCTGGAGTTTCGTGACCACAAGGAACGTAGCCTGCGTCTGGAACGCGCCGCGTTGTTGCCAGTGGATGGCGACATACCGATTGGCTGGCTGCTGAGTCTCACTGACCTGAGCGCCGAACGCGCCGCCGAGGAACAGCGTGGCGTGCTGTTGCGCTTTCTGTCCCACGACCTGCGCGCTCCTCATTCGGCGATTCTTGCCCTGCTCGAGGTACACCGGCATCAGACGGGAACGGATTCACCGCTGTTCGAACAGATTGAGCGCCAGGTACGTCGGGCGCTGGAACTCACCGACGGCTTCGTTCTGTTGGCCCGGGCCGAGTCCGAGGCCTATCAGTTTCAACCGAGCCTGTTCGGGATGCTGGTCATGGACGTGCTGGATCAGGCGTTGCCGATCGCTCAGCAAAAGCTCATCGAGCTCTCGAGCGACATGGACGAACAATCACACGAGCGCCTGATCATGGCCGATCAGGGCTTGCTGACCCGCGCGCTGTTCAACCTGCTGGAAAATGCAATCAAGTACAGCCCGGCCGGTTCAACCGTCGATCTGAGTGTCAGCTGCCACGACGACTGGCTGCGTTGTGAACTGATTGATCAAGGCAAAGGCATCGCTGCAGAGGAACTGCCCGATCTGTTCAGCCAGTACCGGCGCTTTTCTTCTGCACAAGGTATCGACGGCGTGGGCCTGGGGTTGTCGATGGTCAAAGCCGTGGTCGATCACCATGGTGGCCGGATCGAATGCGTGAGCGTGGTTGATCGAGGCACGACGTTCCGTCTGGAGCTGCCGCTGATCGCTGAAGAGCAGGCATAAAAAAACCGGCTATATCAGCCGGTTTCCTTACTTCCGAAAAAAACTTATGCACCTTTTACGGTGTTTTATCAGATTCGGAAATATATAAATAAATCAGTCACTTAGTTTGATGATTCGGCGCTTTGCGAACAAACCGTACACAGGTTATCCACAAATCTCAGACAGCGATCTGATCGTTCGCAGCCGGTGCCTCAGGAGCCGGGGGCAGCGAGCCCATTTCCCGTTGTGTCTTCTCGTTCCACGCCTGCACCCGATCATTCAGATCGGCGATGGCGCGAGGTCCACTGCCCTCGGCGTACATAGGCTCACCAATCACCACGGTGATCACACCGGACTTTTTGCCCCAGCCGATTTTCGGCCAGAACTTGCCGGCATTGTGTGCAATCGGCAGTACCGGAAGCGCTGCATTCACCGCCAATGCGCTGCCACTGCGGGAGAACTTGCCGATGGTGCCGTGGGGAACGCGAGTGCCTTCCGGGAAGATCAGCACCCAGACATCGTCCTTGAGCAGCTCGTCACCTTTCGCCGCCACCTGCTTGAGGGCGGCTTTCGGGTTGTCGCGGTCAATCGCGATCGGCCGCAGCATGGCCATGGCCCAGCCGAAGAACGGCACGTACAGCAGTTCGCGCTTGAGCACCTGGCTCAAGGGCGAGAAATAAGCGGAGAGAAAAAACGTCTCCCACGTGCTCTGGTGGTTCGATTGAATCACGCACGGCCGGTCAGGCACGTTTTCCGCGCCTTTGACTTCGTAACGGATACCGAGAAACACCTTGGTCAACCACAAGGCGCAGCGGCACCAGTACACGTTGATGAAACGATAGCGCGCCTTGAACGACAGAAAGGGCGCGATAAAAAAGCTCAGGCTGCACCACAGCAGAGCGGTGGTGCCCAGCAGCAGGTAAAAGAGGAAGATTCTGATGGCCTGCAGTATCGACATGGCGACGTTTACCGTTACGGGCAATGCCCGACTGTTCAAGCGCACTCCCGATCAATCCCTGGTCAGGAACTTCAGAAGCACTCTAGTTGTGGATAAGTTCTGCGGCAATCGCCGCGAGATCGTCAAAAATCAGGGTGCCCACCGGCAAGGTCTTGGCCTGAGTCTTTTCGCCTTTCCCGGTCTTTACCAAAACGGGCTGTGAATCGACGGCTTTGGCGGCCTCCAGGTCACCAAGGCTGTCGCCGACGAACCAGACATTCGTCAGCGCGACGTCGTAATGCTGCGCGATGGTTCTCAACATCCCCGGTTTCGGCTTGCGGCAGTTGCAACCCTCGTCCGGCCCATGCGGGCAATACACGATCAGCCCGACTTCACCGCCCTGCTCCGCCACCAGTTCGCGCAGGCGCGCGTGCATGGCATCGAGGGTGGCGAGGTCGTAGTAGCCGCGAGCAATGCCCGACTGGTTGGTGGCGACCGCCACAGTCCAGCCGGCCTTGCTCAACTGCGCAATCGCTTCGATCGAGCCGGGCAGCGGAATCCACTCCTCCACCGACTTGATGTAAGCGTCGGAGTCGTAATTGATCACTCCGTCCCGATCGAGAATCAGCAGTTTCAACAGCAGTCCCTCAACCCAGCAGCGAAATGTCGGCAACGCCCAGGAACAGGCCACGCAGACGCGCCAGCAGCGCGTAACGGTTGGCTCGTACGTTGGCGTCTTCGGCATTGACCATCACCGCGTCGAAGAACGCGTCCACCGGCTCGCGCAGGGCGGCCAGGCGTGCCAGCGATTCGTTGTACTGACGCGCCGCGGCCATTGGCTGTACAGCCTGGTCCGCTTGCTGGATCGCCGAGTACAGCGAGAACTCGTTGGCGTTGTCGAAGTAC
Organism: Pseudomonas sp. B7; assembly: GCF_016735645.1. Classification (NCBI taxonomy): domain Bacteria; kingdom Pseudomonadati; phylum Pseudomonadota; class Gammaproteobacteria; order Pseudomonadales; family Pseudomonadaceae; genus Pseudomonas; species Pseudomonas sp. B7. Next base: position 106,846 of record NZ_JAERRE010000011.1, on the reverse strand, counting down.
TTGGCCTGGACTTCGGTCGGCACCGAGCCTTCCACCTTGCTCAGCAGGTTCGACACACGCTTGTTCACCGCCGCCAGCGCTGCCGCTTCCGGCAGTTTGCGGAAGGCCTGCACCGCTTGCACACGTTGGTCGAAGTCCAGCGCCGAACCCGGCTTCAGGGCACGTACCGACAGGTAGGTGGCGACATCCACGCCTTCGTCTTCGTAACGCGCACGCAGACGGTCGAAGATGAACTCCAGCACCGCGTCGTTCAGGCCGGCAGCCTTGACCTTGGCACCGAACGCATTCACGGCGAACGCCACGGCATCGTTCAGGTCCAGATCCAGTTGTTTCTCGATCAGGATCCGCAGCACGCCCAGTGCCGCACGGCGCAGGGCATACGGGTCTTTGCTGCCGGTCGGCAGCATGCCGATGCCGAAGATGCCGACCAGGGTGTCGAGCTTGTCGGCGATGGCCACGGCCGCACCGGTCAGGGTGGCTGGCAGTTCAGCGCCGGCACCGCGTGGCATGTATTGCTCGTTCAGCGCCAGGGCGACGTCTTCCGGCTCGCCGTCATTGAGCGCGTAGTAGTAGCCGGCGACACCTTGCATCTCCGGGAACTCGCCGACCATTTCGGTGGCCAGGTCGCACTTGGACAGCAGGCCTGCGCGGGCAGCCCACGAAGCGTTGCCGCCGATGCGTGCGGCGATGTACGCGGCCAGTTTCGACACCCGCTCGGCCTTGTCGTAGACGCTGCCGAGTTTTTCCTGGAACACCACGTTCTGCAGGCGATCGTTGAAGGCTTCGAGCTTCTGCTTCTTGTCCTGCTTGAAGAAGAACTCGGCGTCGGTGAGGCGTGGGCGAACCACTTTCTCGTTACCGGCGATGATCTGCTGCGGGTCTTTGGATTCGATGTTGGCCACGGTGATGAACCGTGGCAGCAACTTGCCGTCGGCATCCAGCAGGCAGAAGTACTTCTGGTTGTCCTGCATGGTGGTGATCAGTGCTTCCTGCGGCACGTCGAGGAAACGTTCCTCGAACGAGCACACCAGCGGCACTGGCCACTCGACCAGCGCGGTCACTTCGTCGAGCAGCGCCGGCGGCACGATCGCAGTGCCTTCCTGACGGGTCGCCAGTTCTTCGGTGCGTTTGCTGATGATTTCGCGACGCTCGTTGGCATCGGCCAGCACGTAGGCGGCACGCAGGTCGGCCAGGTAGCTCGACGGCGAACCGATGCGCACGCTTTGCGGGTGGTGGAAGCGGTGGCCACGGGATTCACGGCCAGCCTTCTGCGCGAGAATCGTGCAGTCGATGATCTGGTCGCCGAGCAGCATCACCAGCCATTGGGTCGGACGTACGAACTCTTCCTTGCGCGCACCCCAGCGCATGCGTTTCGGGATCGGCAGGTCGTTCAGCGAGTCTTCGACGATGGTCGGCAGCAGGCTGGCGGTCGGCTTGCCGGCGATGTTCTGGCTGTAGCGCAGTTTCGGACCGCTCTGGTCGATTTCGCTCAGCTCGACGCCGCACTTCTTGGCGAAGCCCAGTGCCGCTTGAGTCGGGTTGCCGTCGGCATCGAACGCAGCCTGACGTGGCGGGCCGTCGAGGTTGATGCTGCGATCCGGCTGCTGGGTGGCCAGCGCGGTGATCAGCACAGCCAGACGACGCGGCGCGGCGTAGACGGTTTTGCTCTCATAATTCAGGCCGGCAGCTTGCAGGCCCTTGTCGATACCGGCCAGGAACGCTTCGGCCAGGGTGTTCAGGGCTTTGGGTGGCAGTTCTTCGGTGCCCAGTTCAACCAGAAAATCTTGAGCACTCATTGTGCAGCCTCCAGCTTGGCCAGTACTTCGTCACGCAGGTCCGGGGTTGCCATCGGGAAGCCCAGCTTGGCGCGGGCCAGCAGGTAGGCTTGGGCGACGGAGCGCGCCAGGGTGCGAACGCGCAGAATGTATTGCTGACGCGCAGTCACCGAGATCGCCCGGCGCGCATCCAGCAGGTTGAAGGTGTGCGAGGCCTTCAGGACCATTTCGTAGCTTGGCAACGGCAGCGGCTGGTCGAGTTCGATCAGGCGCTTGGCTTCGCTTTCATAGAAGTCGAACAGCTCGAACAGCTTGTCGACGTTGGCGTGTTCGAAGTTGTAGGTGGACTGCTCCACTTCGTTCTGGTGGAACACGTCGCCGTAGGTCACTTTGCCGAACGGACCGTCAGCCCAGACCAGGTCGTAGACCGAGTCCACGCCCTGCAGGTACATGGCCAGACGCTCCAGACCGTAGGTGATCTCGCCGGTCACCGGGTAGCACTCGATGCCGCCCGCCTGCTGGAAGTAAGTGAACTGGGTCACTTCCATGCCGTTCAGCCAGACTTCCCAGCCCAGACCCCAGGCGCCGAGGGTCGGCGATTCCCAGTTGTCTTCGACGAAGCGGATGTCGTGGACCAGCGGGTCCAGGCCGACATGCTTGAGGGAGCCCAGGTACAGCTCCTGGAAGTTGTCCGGGTTCGGCTTCAGGACTACCTGGAACTGGTAGTAGTGCTGCAGACGATTTGGGTTTTCGCCGTAACGGCCGTCAGTCGGACGGCGGCTTGGCTGCACGTAGGCGGCGTTCCAGGTTTCCGGGCCGATGGCGCGCAGGAATGTCGCGGTGTGGAAAGTGCCGGCGCCTACTTCCATATCGTAGGGCTGAAGTACCACACAACCTTGCTCGGCCCAGTATTGCTGGAGCGCGAGGATCAAGTCTTGGAAGGTACGCACGGCTGGCGTAGGCTGGCTCACGAAATTCACCTGTTTCTTGGGCTGCGATTTAAAGAGCGGGAGTATACCCGATTCAGTCGCACCTCCACCCCCTGGAGCCTTATGCCACGCTGCTTTTGGTGCAACGAAGATCCGCTGTACATGGCTTACCACGATCAGGAGTGGGGTACGCCGCTACGCGATGCGCAGGGTTTGTTCGAGTTGCTTTTGCTCGAAGGGTTCCAGGCCGGGCTGTCGTGGATCACCGTGCTGCGTAAACGTGAGCGGTATCGCGAGGTGTTGTTCGGCTTCGACGTACAGCGCGTGGCGCAGATGAGCGACGCGGAAATCGATGAATTGATGCTCGATCCGGGGATCATCCGCAACCGCCTCAAGCTCAATGCCGCCCGGCGTAATGCCCAGTCGTGGCTGGCGCTGGAGGATCCGGTGGCGTTTCTCTGGTCGTTTGTGGATAACCGCCCGGTGATCAATCATTTCAAGGATCGCAGCGAAGTCCCGGCCATCACCCCGCAAGCCGTGGCCATGAGCAAAGGCTTGAAAAAGGCCGGTTTCACCTTCGTCGGTCCGACCATCTGCTACGCGCTGATGCAGGCCTCGGGCATGGTCATGGATCACACTCAGGACTGCGACCGCTACGCGCAGCTGGTCAACGCCGGTTAGAATGGCCGCCTCGCGCACAGCACAAGATCAGGAGTGACCTGTGGAAAAGTTTAAAGGCGCCATGCTGGTTGGCGCTCTGCGGCTGTTTGCCCTGCTTCCGTGGCGGGCCGTGCAGGCCGTGGGTTCGGCGATCGGCTGGATCATGTGGAAAACCCCCAACCGTTCCCGCGATGTGGTGCGGATCAACCTCGCCAAATGTTTTCCACAGATGGACCCGGCCGAACGCGAGCGTCTGGTCGGCCAGACCCTGAAAGACATCGGCAAGTCCCTGACCGAAAGCGCCTGCGCCTGGATCTGGCCGGCCCAGCGTTCCATTGACCTGGTGCGCGAAGTCGAAGGCCTCGAGGTGCTGAAAGAAGCGCTGGCCTCGGGCAAGGGCGTGGTCGGCATCACCAGCCACCTGGGCAACTGGGAAGTGCTCAACCACTTCTATTGCAGTCAGTGCAAACCGATCATTTTCTACCGGCCGCCGAAGCTCAAGGCTGTGGATGAATTGCTGCGCAAGCAGCGGGTGCAACTGGGCAACAAAGTCGCCGCGTCGACCAAGGAAGGCATCCTCAGTGTCATCAAGGAAGTGCGCAAGGGCGGTCAGGTGGGGATTCCCGCGGACCCGGAGCCGGCCGAATCCGCCGGGATCTTCGTGCCGTTCTTCGCCACCCAGGCCCTGACCAGCAAGTTCGTGCCGAACATGCTCGCCGGCGGCAAAGCCGTCGGGGTGTTCCTGCATGCCCTGCGTCTGCCGGACGGTTCCGGCTACAAGGTGATCCTGGAAGCGGCGCCGGAAGCGATGTACAGCACCGACACCGAAACCTCCTGCGCAGCGATGAGTAAAGTCGTCGAGCGTTACGTGGCGGCTTACCCGAGCCAGTACATGTGGAGCATGAAACGCTTCAAGAAACGTCCACCGGGTGAGGCGCGCTGGTACTGATCGGCGATGTGCAATTGTGGATAACGCGACGATAAGGGTTATCCACAGCCGTCACGGCTTCTGCCGATCGAGCTTCTTCAGAAACACCGTCATTTCCTTCTCGGCCTGCTTGTCACCATGGGCCCGGGCCGCTTCCAGACCCTGCTCCCACGCCTGCCGCGCAGCCGTCAGGTCACCCAGCGCCAGTTGCGCCTTGCCCAAAAGTTTCCACGCTGCCGAATACTTCGGATCGAAGCCGACACACCGCTGGAAATGCTCGGCCGCCTTCGCGTTTTCTCCCAGATCCAGATAACCCTTGCCCAGGCCGAAGCGCAGCAATGAGTTATCCACACCCTTGGCGAGCATTTTTTCCAGGGATTCGATCATCGGTTTCGCCTCTCGGTCGATCAGAAGAAACTCAAGCCCACGTGGAACAGCTTCTCCACATCGCGAATATGCTTTTTATCCACAAGGAACAGGATCACGTGGTCGCCGGCGGCGATCACCGTGTCGTCGTGGGCGATGATCACTTCTTCATCGCGGATGATGGCGCCGATGGTGGTTCCTGGTGGCAGTGCAATGTTTTCGATGGCCTTGCCGATCACCTTGCTCGACTTCGAATCACCATGGGCCACCGCTTCGATGGCTTCCGCCGCGCCCCGGCGCAACGAGTGCACGCTGACGATATCGCCACGCCGCACGTGGGCCAGCAAGGTGCCGATAGTCGCCAGTTGCGGGCTGATGGCGATGTCGATGTCGCCGCCCTGGATCAGGTCGACGTAGGCCGGGTTGTTGATGATTGTCATCACCTTCTTCGCGCCCAGGCGCTTGGCCAGCAGCGACGACATGATGTTGGCTTCGTCGTCGTTGGTCAGCGCGAGGAAGATGTCCGCGTCGGCGATGTTCTCTTCCAGCAGCAGGTCGCGATCCGACGCGCTGCCCTGCAGCACCACGGTGCTGTCGAGGGTATCGGAGAGGTAGCGGCAACGTGCCGGGTTCATCTCGATGATCTTCACCTGGTAGCGGCTTTCGATGGCCTCGGCCAGCCGTTCGCCGATCTGCCCGCCGCCGGCGATGACGATGCGTTTGTAGCTTTCGTCGAGCCGGCGCATTTCGCTCATCACCGCGCGAATGTTCGCACGGGCAGCGATGAAGAAGACCTCGTCGTCCGCCTCGATCACTGTGTCGCCCTGGGGAAGAATCGGTCGATCGCGGCGGAAAATCGCGGCCACTCGGGTTTCCACATTCGGCATGTGTTCGCGCAACTGGCGCAGTTGCTGACCGACCAGCGGCCCGCCGTAGTAGGCGCGCACCGCGACCAGTTGCGCCTGGCCTTCGGCGAAATCGATCACCTGCAAGGCGCCGGGGTGCTGGATCAGACGCTTGATGTAGTTGGTCACCACCTGCTCGGGACTGATCAGCACGTCGACCGGAATCGCCTCGTTCTGGAACAGTTGCTCCTCGCGGGTGAGGTACGACGCTTCGCGCACCCGGGCAATCTTGGTCGGGGTGTGGAACAGGGTGTGAGCAACCTGGCAGGCGACCATGTTGGTTTCGTCGCTGTTGGTCACCGCCACCAGCATGTCGGCGTCGTCGGCACCGGCCTGACGCAGAATGTTCGGCAACGAGCCACGGCCCTGCACGGTACGGATGTCGAGGCGGTCGCCAAGATCGCGCAGACGGTCGCCGTCAGTGTCGACCACCGTGATGTCATTGGCCTCGCTGGCCAGATGTTCAGCCAGCGAACCGCCGACCTGTCCCGCACCGAGGATGATGATTTTCATCCAGTCACTCCGTTGAATCCGTTTAGCCGCGCGCGGCAGCGATCTTGATCAGCTTGGCGTAGTAGAACCCGTCATGCCCGCCCTGTTGGGCCAGCAATTGGCGACCATGAGGCTGTTTGATTCCGGCGGTGGTAGCCAGATCCAGCTCCCGGGCGCCCGGCGTGCGCTCAAGAAACGCGCCGATGACTTCGGTATTTTCGGTCGGCAAGGCCGAGCAGGTGGCGTAGAGCAGGATGCCGCCCACTTCGAGGGTTTTCCACATCGCGTCGAGCAACTCGCCTTGCAGTTGCGCGAGGGCTGGGATGTCGTCGGCCTGGCGGGTCAGCTTGATGTCCGGATGGCGGCGGATCACGCCGGTTGCCGAGCATGGAGCGTCGAGCAGGATGCGCTGGAACGGTTTGCCGTCCCACCAGGCTGCCGTGTCGCGACCGTCGGCGGCGATCAGTTTGGCGTTCAGGCCGAGACGCTCAAGGTTTTCCTTCACTCGCACCAGACGTTTGGCTTCCAGATCCACCGCCACCACGCCGGCCAGTGCCGGTTCGGCTTCGAGGATGTGGCACGTCTTGCCGCCCGGTGCACAGCAGGCGTCCAGCACCCGTTGGCCCGGTGCGAGGTCGAGCAGGTCGGCGGCCAGTTGTGCGGCTTCGTCTTGCACGCTGATCCAGCCTTCGGCGAAGCCCGGCAGGCTGCGCACGTCGGCGGCGGCCTCCAGCACGATACCGTCGCGGCTGAAAGTGCACGGCTGCGCGGCGATACCCGCTTCAGTCAGCAGACCCAGGTAGGCGTCACGGCTGTGATGACGGCGGTTGACCCGCAGGATCATCGGCGGATGCGCGTTGTTGGCCTCGCAAATCGCTTCCCATTGCTCAGGCCAGAAGGCCTTCAGGGATTTTTGCAGCCAGCGCGGGTGAGCGGTGCGTACCACCGGATCGCGCTCCAGTTCGGCGAAGATCGCCTCATGTTCGCGCTGGGCATTGCGCAGTACGGCGTTGAGCAGACCTTTGGCCCACGGCTTTTTCAGCTTGTCGGCGCAACCGACGGTTTCGCCGATCGCGGCGTGCGGCGGGACGCGGGTGTAGAGCAGTTGATAGAGACCCACCAGCAGCAGCGCCTCGACATCGGCGTCCGCTGCCTTGAACGGCTTCTGCAGCAGTTTTTCCGCCAGCGCCGACAAACGTGGCTGCCAACGGGCGGTGCCGAACGCCAGGTCCTGGGTGAAACCGCGATCGCGATCTTCGACCTTGTCCAGTTGCGTCGGCAGGGAGCTGTTGAGCGAAGCCTTGCCGCTGAGGACAGCGGCGAGTGCCTTGGCGGCGGCCAGACGCGGGTTCATTGCGCACCCACCGCTGTACCCAGCACGGTGCCGGTGGCGAATTTCTCACGACGGCTGTTGAACAGATCGCTGAAGTTCAGCGCCTTGCCGCCGGGCAATTGCAGACGGGTCAGGCACAGCGCCTGTTCGCCACAGGCGACGAGCAGGCCGTCCTTGCTGGCGCCGAGAATCGTGCCCGGTGCGCCTTTGCCTTCGGCCAGTGTCGCCGCCAGCACTTTCAGCGCTTCGCCGTTGAGCGTGCTGTGGGTGATCGGCCATGGATTGAAGGCGCGGACCAGACGTTCCAGCTCAACGGCCGGGCGGCTCCAGTCGATGCGTGCTTCGTCCTTGTTCAGTTTGTGCGCGTAGGTGGCGAGTTCGTCGTTCTGCACTTCGCCTTCCAGGGTGCCAGCGGCCAGACCGGCAATCGCCTGCACCACGGCAGGTGGGCCCATTTCGGCGAGACGGTCATGGAGGCTGCCGCCGGTGTCGTCGGCGCTGATCGGGGTCACGACTTTAAGCAGCATCGGCCCGGTATCGAGGCCGGCTTCCATGCGCATCACGGTCACGCCGCTCTCGGCGTCGCCCGCTTCCACGGCGCGCTGGATCGGCGCCGCACCGCGCCAGCGCGGCAGCAGCGAGGCGTGACTGTTGATGCAACCCAGGCGCGGAATATCCAGCACCGCTTGCGGCAGGATCAGGCCGTAGGCCACCACCACCATCAAATCCGGTTTCAGCGCAGCGAGCTCGGCCTGAGCGTCAGCATTGCGCAGGGTCGGCGGCTGCAACACCTGGATATTGTTTTCCAGGGCGAGCTGTTTGACCGGGCTCGGCATCAGTTTTTGCCCACGACCGGCCGGACGATCCGGTTGGGTGTAGACCGCAACGATCTCGTAAGCGCTGTCCAGCAGGGCCTTGAGGTGTTCGGCGGCGAATTCCGGGGTGCCGGCAAAAACGATGCGCAGTGGCTCAGTCATGGGGGAGTCTCATAAAAAGAAAAAGGCTTGCCGCAGCAAGCCTTTGGAGAGGGGCATCAAGCGTTCTGGCGGTGCTGCTTTTCCAGTTTCTTCTTGATCCGGTCGCGTTTGAGCGTGGACAGGTAATCGACGAACAACTTGCCGTTGAGGTGGTCGCATTCGTGCTGGATGCACACGGCGAGCAAGCCTTCGGCGATCAGTTCGTAAGGCTTGCCGTCGCGGTCCAGAGCCTTGATCTTGACCTTCTGCGGGCGGTCGACGTTTTCGTAGAAACCCGGCACCGAGAGGCAGCCTTCCTGGTATTGCTCCATTTCGTCGGTCAGCGATTCGAACTCGGGGTTGATGAACACCCGCGGTTCGGTGCGGTCTTCGGAAAGGTCCATCACGACGATACGTTTGTGCACGTTGACCTGGGTCGCGGCAAGGCCGATGCCCGGCGCTTCATACATTGTTTCAAACATGTCATCGACCAGCTGACGCACTTCGTCGTCCACTACAGCCACAGGTTTGGCGATAGTGCGCAGACGCGGGTCCGGAAATTCGAGGATGTTCAAAATGGCCATAAGCTTGATTGCTGCACGTGTGAGGTAAAGTCGGGCGATGGCCTGGCGGGTCCGAAGATGCAGGCTACCGTTGTGAAACGTAGCTCCTTGATTTTCAGCATAGAGCAGGGAGCGAGCCACGGGGGCTCTGGCGTTTCACGCGAACGCACATAATAAAGGGATTCACCGCATGAGGAAATCACTACTCGCCCTGCTGTTTCTGGCCTCGGCCGGCGCCGCGCACGGGCAAGTGCAACTCAAGGAAGGTTTTCCACAGCAATACACGGTGGTTTCGGGGGATACACTCTGGGACATCTCCGGTAAATATTTGCGCGAACCCTGGCAGTGGCCGCAGCTGTGGCGAGCCAATCCGCAGATCGAAAACCCCAACCTGATCTACCCCGGCGACACACTGACGCTCAGTTACGTCAACGGTCAGCCGCGCCTGACCGTCAATCGCGGCGAGTCGCGCGGCACCATCAAGTTGTCGCCACGCATCCGTACCAGCCCGGTGGCCGAGGCGATTCCGAGCATTCCGCTCAAATCCATCAACAGCTTTCTGCTGAGCAACCGCATCGTCGACAAGGTCGAGGACTTCGACAAGGCGCCGTACATCGTCGCCGGCGATGCCGAACGGGTGCTCAGCGGCACCGGCGACCGGATCTTCGCCCGTGGACATTTCGACCCGAACCAGCCGGTCTACGGCATCTTCCGCCAGGGTAAGGTCTACACCGATCCGCAGAGCAAGGAGTTTCTGGGGATCAACGCCGACGACATCGGCGGCGGCGAAATCGTCGCCACTGAAGGAGACGTCGCCACCCTCGCCCTGCAACGCACGACCCAGGAAGTGCGTCTCGGCGACCGCTTGTTCAGCGGCGAAGAGCGTTCGATCAACTCGAACTTCATGCCCAGCGCCCCCACCACCGACATCAACGGCCTGATCATCGATGTGCCGCGCGGCGTCACACAGATCGGCGCGATGGACGTGGTGACCCTGAACAAGGGCAAACGCGACGGCCTGGCCGAGGGCAACGTGCTGGTGGTGATGAAAACCGGGGAAACCGTGCGCGACCGGATCACCGGCCAGCCGCTGAAAATCCCGGATGAACGTGCTGGACTGCTGATGGTGTTCCGCACCTACGACAAACTCAGTTACGGCCTCGTGCTGAACGCATCGCGCTCGCTGGCGGTGCTGGACAAAGTGAGAAATCCTTAGCTGGCTTCACAAGTTACCAACAGAGTTATCCACAGCTTGTTCCGAAAGGTTCGGGCTTTATAACGATCAAGGATGATCCATGATGATGCCTGTCTCTGCGTCGGTTTCCCCGGCGGAACTGGAAGCGCGCCTGCGCCTGCACCGCTTGCCGGAAATCGGTCCCAAGCGTTTCACCAAACTGCTCGAAGCCTTCGGCTGTGCCTCAAAGGCGATCAGCGCACCGGCCAGCGCCTGGCGCTCGTTAGGATTGCCGGCGACCAGCGCCGAGGCCAGACGCTGCCCTGAAGTTCGGGACGGCGCCAGCCATGCATTGCGCTGGCTAGAGCGTCCGGATCAACATTTGCTGATGTGGGATCACCCGGATTATCCGGCCTTGCTGGCGCAGATTCCCGATCCACCGCCCCTGCTGTTTGTCGCTGGCGACCCACGGATTCTGGAAAAACCGCAACTGGCGGTGATCGGCAGTCGCCGCGCTTCCCGCCCGGGCATGGACACTGCCGCTGCGTTTTCCCGCAGTCTGGCCGGGGCCGGATTTGTCATCACCAGTGGGCTGGCGCTGGGCATCGATGCGGCGGCGCATCAAGCTGCTGTCGACGTCGGCGGGCAAACGGTCGGCGTGCTCGGTACCGGTCTGGAAAACTTTTATCCACAGCGCAATCGGCGGTTGGCGGACGTGATGATTGCGTCCGGCAGTGCGGTGGTTTCGGAATTTCCTCTGGACACCGGGCCGACGGCCAGCAACTTCCCAAGACGCAATCGGATCATCAGCGGTTTGTCCCTCGGCGTGCTGGTGGTCGAGGCCAGCGTGGCCAGCGGTTCGTTGATCACCGCGCGGCTGGCGGCGGAACAGGGTCGCGAGGTGTACGCCATTCCGGGTTCGATCCACCACCCCGGCGCCCGGGGCTGTCATCAACTGATCCGTGACGGCGCCGTGCTGGTGGAAACCATCGAGCACATTCTCGAAGCCCTGCGCGGCTGGCAACATCTGCCGGTATCCACAGCCGCAGCGAATCCGGACAACCCGTTGTTGCGTCTATTGCACGCCGCGCCGCACACCAGCGAAGGGCTGGCCGACAGCAGTGGCTGGGCGTTACCCAAAGTCCTGGCGGCATTGACCGAATTGGAGATGGATGGCCGCGCGGTGTGCGAAAACGGCCGCTGGTTTGCGCGCGTGAGCTAGGTTTTACATTGAAGATCGGTAAACTGCGCGAAACCTGTTTGCGGAGAGTTTTTCATGGTCAACAGTTGGCGTGTGCAACAAGCCGCACGAGAGATTCGCGCCGGGGCGGTGATTGCCTATCCAACCGAAGCCGTCTGGGGGCTGGGGTGCGATCCTTGGAATGAAGAAGCGGTGGATCGCCTGTTGGCGATCAAGAACCGTTCGGTGGACAAGGGCTTGATCCTGGTCGCCGACAACATTCGTCAGTTCGATTTTCTGTTCGAGGATTTCCCCCAGGACTGGATCGACCGCATGGCCAGCACGTGGCCGGGTCCGAACACCTGGCTGGTGCCGCACCAGAACCTGCTGCCGGAATGGGTGACCGGGGTGCATGACACCGTGGCGCTGCGGGTCAGCGATCATCCGCAGGTGCGGGATCTGTGCTCGCTGGTGGGACCGTTGATTTCGACGTCGGCCAACCCACAAGGGCGGCCTGCGGCGCGAACGCGCTTGCGGGTCGAGCAGTATTTCCGTGGTCAGGTCGATCTGGTGCTCGGCGGAGCGCTTGGCGGTCGCAAGAACCCGAGCCTGATTCGGGATCTGGCCACCGGCAATATCGTGCGCCCGGCCTGAGGCCGGGTGCCTTCAATCGCCGGCTTGCCGGCGATGACGCCTTAAGGCAGTAAAACAGTCGAACCTGTCGTGCGCCGCGCCGACAGCTCGGTCTGCGCTTTCGCCGCATCAGCCAGTGGATAACGCTGGCTGATATCCACTTTCAGCTTGCCGCTGGTGATCATCCCGAACAGCTCATCCGCCATGCGCTGAAGGTTTTCAGCGTTATTGGCGTAGGTCGCCAGGGTCGGCCGGGTGACGTACAGCGAACCTTTTGCCGCGAGAATACCGAGGTTCACCCCGTCCACCGCACCCGAGGCGTTGCCGAAGCTCACCAACAGGCCACGGGGCGCCACGCTGTCCAGCGACGCTGGCCAGGTGTCCTTGCCGACGCCGTCGTAGACCACCGGGACTTTTTTTCCGTCGGTCAACTCCAGTACCCGTTGGGCGACGTTTTCGTGGCTGTAGTCGATGGTTTCCCAGGCGCCGTGGGCCTTGGCGAGATCGGCTTTGGCTTTCGAGCTGACGGTGCCGATCAGCTTCACGCCCAGGGCTTTGGCCCATTGGCAGGCAAGCAAGCCGACGCCGCCGGCCGCTGCGTGGAACAGAATGGTTTCGCCACCCTTGAGTTCGTAGGTCTGGCGCAGCAGGTACTGCACGGTCAGGCCCTTGAGCATCACGCCGGCGGCGGTTTCGAAGCTGATGGCGTCCGGCAGGTGCACCAGATTCGCTTCCGGCAGGACGTGGACGTCGCTGTATGCACCCAGCGGGCCGCTGCCATAAGCCACGCGGTCGCCGACCTTGAACCGGGTGACTTCGCTGCCCACCGCCTCGACAATGCCGGCGCCTTCCGCACCCACGCCCGACGGCAAGGCCGGTGGCGCGTAAAGACCGCTGCGGTAGTAGGTGTCGATGAAGTTCAGGCCGATGGCCTTGTTGCTCACGCGAACCTGCTGCGGACCGGGCTCGGCCGGTTGATAGTCAACGTACTCGAGCACTTCGGGGCCGCCGTGGGCGCGGAACTGGATTCGCTTGGCCATCTGCCTACTCCTTGGGTCATTTGGGAAGGTCCCTATCGAACGCTCATGCTTGATCTTCGTCAACTGCGGCGTGCCGGTTTGCGATGGTATGCTACGCGCCCATTTGCGCGGGGCGCCGCGCAGTTCCGCCCGATCCAAGGTGAAGCCATGACGACCCGCACCGACGCCGTAAAGGCCTATCTGCTCGACCTGCAAGACCGCATCTGCGCCGCGCTGGAAACTGAAGACGGCGGCACGCGCTTCGTCGAAGACGCCTGGACCCGTCCGGCCGGCGGTGGCGGTCGGACCCGGGTGATCGAGAACGGCACGGTGATCGAAAAGGGCGGCGTCAACTTTTCCCACGTCTTCGGCAGTGGCCTGCCACCGTCTGCCAGCGCCCATCGGCCGGAACTGGCCGGGCGTGGTTTCGAAGCCCTTGGTGTGTCGCTGGTGATCCACCCGCACAACCCGCATGTGCCGACGTCCCACGCCAACGTGCGCTTTTTCATCGCCGAGAAGGAAGGTGAAGAACCGGTCTGGTGGTTCGGCGGTGGTTTCGACCTGACCCCGTACTACGGCAACGAAGAAGACTGCATACACTGGCACCGCGTCGCCGAAAAGGCGTGCGCGCCGTTCGGTCCGGACGTCTACCCGCGCTACAAGGCCTGGTGCGACACCTATTTCCACATCAAGCATCGCCACGAGCCGCGCGGCATCGGCGGCCTGTTCTTCGATGACCTGAACGAGTGGGATTTCGACACCAGTTTCGCCTTCATGCGCGCCATCGGCGATGCGTACATCGACGCTTACCTGCCGATCGTGCAGCGCCGCAAGAACGACGCCTTCACCGCCAGGCAGCGTGAGTTCCAGGAATTCCGCCGCGGCCGCTACGTCGAGTTCAACCTGGTTTACGACCGTGGCACCCTGTTCGGCCTGCAATCGGGCGGGCGCACCGAGTCGATCCTGATGTCGCTGCCACCGCAAGTGCGCTGGGCCTACGACTGGAAAGCCGAACCGGGCAGCGAAGAAGCGCGCCTGACCGAGTACTTCCTGCAAGATCGCGACTGGCTGGCCCAGGCCTGAGGACTTCTCATGGATCGTTACGTCGTTTTCGGTAACCCGATCGGCCACAGCAAGTCGCCGATGATTCACAAACTGTTCGCCGAACAGACCGGGCAGAGCCTCGACTACAGCACCCTGCTGGCGCCGCTCGACGATTTTTCCGGCTGCGCCACGGCGTTTTTCCAGGAAGGTCGCGGCGCCAACGTGACCGTGCCGTTCAAGGAAGATGCTTATCGCCTGGCCAACAGCCTGACCGCCCGCGCCGAACGCGCGGGTGCGGTGAACACGCTGAGCAAACTGGCTGACGGCAGCCTGCTCGGCGATAACACCGACGGCGCCGGGCTGGTGCGGGACCTGACGGTCAATGCCGGGTTCAGCCTCACCGGCAAACGCATTCTGCTGCTCGGCGCCGGTGGCGCGGTGCGCGGTGCACTGGAGCCGTTGCTGGCGGAGAAACCGGCCTCGGTGATCATCGCCAACCGCACAGTGGACAAGGCCGAGCTGCTGGCTGAACTGTTTTGTGATCTGGGGCCGGTGTCGGCCAGTGGTTACGACTGGTTGCGTGAACCGGTGGACGTGATCATCAACGCCACCTCCGCCAGCCTCACCGGCGATGTGCCGCCGATTGCAGAAAGCCTGATCGAACCCGGCAAGACCCTGTGCTACGACATGATGTACGGCAAGGAACCGACCGCGTTCTGCCGCTGGGCCAGCGAGCATGGCGCGGGCGTGGTGATGGATGGCTTGGGCATGCTGGCGGAACAGGCGGCGGAAGCCTTCTTCCTGTGGCGCGGTGTGCGTCCCGACACTGCGCCGGTTCTGGCGGAGTTGCGTCGACAACTGACGCTGTAAGGCGCTTTAGTCTTCGAAGCGGATCGGGCATTTCTCCGGCCCTTCGAGTTTGCGCAACTCCTCCACTACCTGTGGTCGCGCCTGACGCAAGGTCAGGCTGCGATCCTGACGCAGCAGGCGCCGGGCCTCCTGATGAAGCATTTCCACGCCTGAATAGTCGATGAAGTTGATCTGCTGCGCCTCGATCACCACCCGCGCGCCCTGCATCCGTTGCAAGCGCACTTGCAGATAGTGGCTGGCGCCGAAAAAGATCGACCCGCCGACCCGCAGCACATCGTCTTCGCCATCGCGCCAGTGCTGCACCCTCGGCTGTGAAGTGCGCTTGAGGTAGAAAAACAGCGAGGCCAGCACGCCGGCATAGATTGCCGTCTGCAACTCCAGCAGCAACGTGGCAACGCAGGTCAGGCTCATCACCACGAATTCCGCCCGGCTGACCCGCAGCAACGCGCGAATGCCGCGATGATCCACCAGTCCCCAGGCGATCAGCAGAATGCTGCCGGCCATGGCCGGAATAGGAATGTGCGCGATCAGCCCGGCACCGAAAATCGCAAACAACGCCACCCACAACGCCGAGAACACCCCGGCCAGCGGCGAGCAGGCCCCGGCCTCATAACTCAGCCCGGAACGGGTGAACGAGCCGGCGGACAGCGATCCCGAAAAGAACGCCCCGACAATGTTCGAAAGACCTTGCGCACGGACTTCCTGATTGGCGTCGAGCAACTGTTGCGAACGTGCGGATATCGAACGGGCAATCGACAGGCTGGTGACCAGCCCGAGCATGCCCACCGCCACGGCGCTGGGCAGCAGGCGCAGGGCCAGGTCCATATCCAGCGGCAATCCACTGAACGGCGGCAAGCGCCCGAAAAACGCGCTGACCAGTTGAACATGGCCGAACATCGCCGGCCACAGCCACACCACCAGACTGCCGAGGACCAAGGTCATCAACAGCGTCGGCCAGCGCGGCAGCCATTGTTTGAGCAACGCACCGACCACCACCGTCGCCACACCAAGAACCAGCGACGGTTTATCCACCGCCCCGAGATGGCGCAGCAGATCCATCAGACTGTCCAGCGCCGTGGCCTTGGCCGGCAGCTCCAGCCCCAGCAGGTTCGGCAATTGACCGATGGCAATCACCACCGCCGCGCCGAGGGTGAAACCCAGCACTACGGAATGTGAGACGAAATTCACCAGCGCGCCGAAGCGCAACAGGCCGAGCAGCCACTGGAAAATCCCGGCAAGGAAGGTCAGCAGCAGGATCAGGGTGATGTAGTCCTGTGATTCCGGCACGGCCAGCGGACTGACACTGGCGAACAGCACAATCGAGATCGCTGCTGTCGGGCCGCAGATCAGATGCCACGACGAGCCCCACAGGCAGGCGATCAACACCGGAACGATGGCGGCGTAGAGCCCGTATTCCGGTGGGAGACCGGCGATCAGGGCGTAGGCAATCGACTGGGGCAACGCGAGAATCGCCCCGCTGAGCCCGACGACCAGGTCCCGCCCGACGCTGGCGCGGGTCTGCCGCGGCAGCCAGGTCAGGAAGGGGAAAAGTGAGCGACGGCTGGGGAGGGCCATGGATCCTCGCGGGTGAAATTTTGCGCATTGTACGCAGCCCGGGACGCGGAGCGTCCATTGCGGCATTCCCACGCAGAGCGTGGGAACGATCGGCCCGCGCAGTTACAGTTTGGCTTTAACTGCCGGCAACGCATCTTTGCCATCCACAGTCTTCACTCCGTCAAGCCACTTATCCAACACCCCCGGATTCGCCTTGATCCACGCCTTCACCGCCTCCGCATTGCTGACCTTCTTGTTCACCACCTCGGCCATGATGCTGTTCTCCATCTCCTGAGTGAACGCAAGATTGGTCAGCAATTTACCCACATTCGGACAGGCTTCGGCGTAACCCTTGCGGGTCAGGGTGTAGACGCTGCCGGTGTCGCCAAAGTACTTCTCGCCGCCCTTGAGGTAATGCATTTTCAGCTGCACGTTCATCGGGTGCGGGGTCCAGCCGAGGAAGGTGACGAATTTCTGTTTCTTCACTGCCCGCGACACTTCGGCGAGCATCGCCTGTTCGCTGGACTCGATCAGCTTCCACTGGCCCAGGTCGAAGTCGTTCTTCTTGATGATCTCTTGCAGCGAGATGTTCGCCGGCGCGCCGGAGCCGATGCCGTAGATCTTCTTCTCGAATTTATCGGCGTACTTGTTCAGGTCGGCAAAGTTATGCACACCCGCGTCCCACACGTAATCCGGCACGGCCAGGGTGAATTCGGTGCCGTCGAGGTTCTTCGCCAGTTGCGTGACGTCACCGGTGGCGACGAACTTGTCGTAGAAGCCCTGCTGCGCCGGCATCCAGTTGCCGAGGAACACGTCGACCTGTCCATCCTTCAAGCCGCCGAAGGTGATCGGCACCGCGAGGGTGTCGACCTTGGCCTTGTAGCCCATGCCATCGAGCAGAAACCCGGTGATGGCGTTGGTCGCGGCAATGTCGCTCCAGCCGGGATCGGCCATTTTCACCGTGTCGCAGCTCTCGGCGAACGCGGATGCGCTGCCCAGTGCCAGCAGACTGACCGTCACGACTGTGGATAACTTGACCATGGACTTCCCCTTAACGTTATTGGTTTTGGCAGGGTTGTGGATAACGGGCCTTGCGCTCCAGGTCATCGAGGTCGATGTGGTTGCGCATGTATTGCTGACTGGCGTCCACCAGCGGCTGGTGATCCCAGCTCTTCAGTTTGCCGATCGTCAGCGCCTCGGCGACGAAACGCCGACGGCGCTGGCTTTCTAGGACTTTGCGGTGGATGGCCGGGATGTCCCACTTGGCCCGCGCTTCGGCGAGAAAATCGTCGAACAGTTGGCGATGTTGTGGCGATTGGCTGAGTTCTTCCTGCTCGCGTGGATCGTTATCCACATCGAAGAGTAGGCAAGGGTCGGTTTCGCTGTAGATAAATTTGAAGGCGCCACGGCGGATCATCATCAGCGGGCTGACGGTGCCTTCGGCCATGTATTCGCCGAACACTTCGTCGTGACCGCCCTGCCCGTTCAGGTGCGGAACCAGCGAGCGGCCGTCCAGCGGCAGATTCGGTTCCAGGCTGCCGCCCGCCAGCTCGACGAAGGTCGGCAACAGGTCGGCGGTGGAGACGGCAGCGCTGACACGGCCCGATTTGAACTGACCGGGTGCACTTATCAACAGGGGAACCCGCGCGGCCATTTCGAACCAGTGCATTTTGTACCAGAGGCCCTTCTCGCCGAGCATGTCGCCATGGTCACCGGAAAATACGATGACGGTGTCATCCATCAGCCCACAATCTTCGAGGGTTTGCAGAAGTTTGCCGACGTTGGCGTCGATATAACTGCAAGCACCGAAGTAGGCACGGCGCGCGTCGCGAATCTTATCCACAGGCAGCGGCTTGTCCCACAGGTCGTAGACCTTGAGCAAACGCTGGGAATGCGGATCGAGTGAATGCTGATCCGGCGTCGTTGGAAGCGGTATATCCGCATCGTCGTACAAATCCCAGAATGCCTTGGGAATCGTGTACGGATCGTGCGGGTGAGTCATCGACACGGTCAGGCAGAACGGCTGGTCGCCGTCCTCGCGGATGTGGTCGAACAGGTATTGCTGAGCCTTGAACACCACCTCTTCATCGAAGTCGAGCTGGTTGGTGCGCACGCACGGCCCGGCCTGCAACACCGAAGACATGTTGTGATACCAGCTCGGCCGCACATCGGGCTCGTCCCAGTTCACCGCCCAGCCGTAGTCGGCCGGGTAGATATCACTGGTCAGGCGCTCTTCGTAACCGTGCAGTTGATCGGGGCCGCAGAAGTGCATCTTGCCGGAGAGCGCGGTGCGGTAACCGAGGCGGCGCAGGTAATGGGCGTAGGTGGGAATGTCGGCGGGGAAATCGGCGGCGTTGTCGTAGGCGCCGATCTTGCTCGGCAATTGCCCGCTGACCAAGGTAAAACGCGACGGTGCGCACAGCGGGCTGTTGCAGTACGCGGCATCGAACACCACGCCTTGTTCGGCGAGGCGGCTGAGATTCGGCAGTTTGATCGGCGACGGGCCGTAGAACGGCAACATTGGCGCGGCCATTTGATCGGCCATGATGAAAAGAATGTTCTTGCGCTTCATGTGATCGCGGCATTCCATAGTGAATATTTATGCGACATTGCTGCGATCGAGCATGGATTCCCCGCAATATCCGGTAAAGCCCGCGCCGGACAATGACTAGGATAAGCACAGCTTATGTATGAAGCCCTCGGTGATTTGTCGCTGGACCTGCTGCGCGCCTTCGAGGCGGCGGCCCGTCATCGCAGTTTTACCGCTGCGGCGGTGGAGCTCGGCACGACCCAACCGGCCATCAGCCAGCAGATCAAGCGGCTTGAAGAACAACTCGGCACGCGGCTGTTCGACCGCATCTACCGGGGCATCGAACTGACCGAGGTCGGATCGATCCTGTTCGAGCAGGTTACCCTCGGTTTGCAGAATATCGACGCAGGATTGAGCGCGATCAGCACGCAGCAGCAACATGAAGTACTGCAGGTCGCCACCGATTTCGCCTTCGCCGCGTATTGGCTGATGCCGCGCCTGCACCGCTTCCATGAAGCTTATCCACAGGTGGACGTGAGCCTGGTCACCAGCGAGCGCAATCACAACATGCTGCGTCCGGATATCGACGTTGCCGTGCTGTTCGGCGACGGTCGCTTCAAGCAGGGCGAAAGTCACTGGTTGTTCAGCGAAGAAGTGTTTCCGGTGTGCAGTCCGCAATTGCTCAAGGATTGCTCCCTGCCCTTGCCGGCCCAGGCATTGATGGAGTTTCCGCTGCTGCACCTGCGCGGGGAAAACAGCAGTAACTGGTTCGACTGGAGCGGCCTGTTCCGCGCGCTGAACATCAGTACGCCGCCGGCCCCGGGCCAGTTGCGCTTCGACAATTACACTTTGTTGATTCAAGCGGCGATTGGCGGTCAGGGCGTGGCAATTGGCTGGCGACACCTTGTGGATAACTTGCTCACTCAGGGTCTGTTGTGCCGGCCGATCGCTGAGACCACCCTGTCGCGCCTCGGTTATTACGTGGTGCTGCCGCAACGCAAACGCCGGGGCGCGTTGATCCAGACGTTCGTGGATTGGCTGATGGCCGAACAGGCGAGCAGCGCCGAATCCCTGGCCGGGCTACCGTTGCCGTCGATTGCTGTGTAACGGATCAAGAAGCGGCGACAAAATCCACGTGCTGGCGCAGATGCAAATTCAGCCGCAGCTCATCGGCAATGCCCACCGCCACCCGGTTCAGGCGCTCCAGCGGTTCGGCCAGACCCGGTTCAAGCGTGCGGCCGACCTGACTGAAATGCTCGATCGTCAGCCCGGCCACGCTGCGCGGTGCATTCACCAGCGTCCAGTGCAGCGGGCTGCTTTGCAGGGCTTCGCGAACCTCTTGAGCGGCGTGGCGTTGCAACGGGTCGGCGTTTTCCGGATCGTCCAGGGCTTCGAATTCGCCGATGACAAACAGCCGCGAGACGTTCGCCGCCTGCAGTCCGTCGATCAGCGCATCCACCGCCAGCACCTGTTCCACAGGCCCCAACACCACGGATTTCTCGACATGATCGCTGCTCAGCGGCAAGCCCGGCGCATTGAGCAGGCAGATCACTGCCGAGCTGCCGGCGACACTCTGGTTGACCCGCTCGGCATCGAGCAGATCGCCGCTTTTGGTGCGCAGCCCCGGCCGTGGGGCGAGCGCCGTCAGATCGTCGAGGATGGCAATGACTTCGTGCTGGCGACGCAGCAGTTCAGCCATCAACGCACTGCCCAGGCTACTCATGGCACCATAGAGCACCACTTTCACCGCCGGGGTTTCGGCATTTTTCATGGCTGAGTTCCCTTTTGTTTTCCCTTGTATGGCGTGTGACATACGGTCAACGGCGAGGGTTCGAACCGATTCAGAGGGTTTGCGATGCAGACGATCAAGGGTTATCACGCCCACGTTTATTACGACGCCAGCACGATCAAACAGGCGCGGGCACTTTGTGAGCAGGCAGCAGCGCTGTTTCCATTGAAGATGGGCCGCGTGCACGAACGCCCGGTGGGCCCGCACCCGGACTGGAGCTGCCAGCTGGCCTTCGGCCCGGAGCTGATCGGCGACGTGCTGCCGTGGCTGGCGCTCAATCGCAAAGGGTTGGTGGTGTTCCTGCACCCGGACACCGGCGATGACTTGCTCGATCACACCGAACACGCGATCTGGATGGGCGCGATGCGGCCGCTGGATCTGTCTGTTTTTTAATCAGATGGTTTCTTCGGGTTCGCCCGGCAAATGCTCGTCCAGATGCAGCCACGGTAACTGGCTGTCGGTCCAGATATGCCGCTCGGCGGCGGCCTGCTCTGGATGATCCAGTGTGGCAATCGTCAGATCGATGCTCTCGGGGCTGAGCAGCGTCACCAGCGCAAGGTGTGCGCCGCAGTTCGGACAGAAAAACCGTGCGCAACTGGTCGACGAGTCATAGCGCGAAGGTTTCCCTGTCAGCCACTGGAAGTTCGCCGCCGGCAGCGTGATCCAGGTGGTGACGATGCCGCCGCTGACCTTTCGACAGATCGAACAATGACAGTGGGCGATGTCGTGCAACGGTCCGCTGAACTGATAGCGGATATGTCCGCAGTGACAGCCACCGCCGTGCAACTCAGTCATCGCCCTGCCCTCCGCTTCCCGTGTTCATTGACTCTAGCCCGCATCCGACGGCCGGTTGGCCGTTCGCCCAAAGCTTTCTTGCGCGAAAGGTAGCTGAAAGGTTCCCCGATTAGGATCGCCCCCACTGCCGGCAACAGACCGGTTGGCCAACGCGTGTGATTGCTCGCACGACAGGCCCAATTAACAACAACAATGGTGATTCTGATGTCCTCTGCAACCCGCCTCTTCGCTGCAACTCCGCCCGTACGCCTCGTGCTTCCCGTTCTGCGCTGATCCCGCCCGATCCGCTCACTTACCTAGCCGCGCTACGCCTGGAGTATTCCCATGCTGACTTTCCTTGGCTTCGCCATGGTCATCACGTTCATGTTCCTGATCATGACCAAGCGCCTGTCTGCGCTGATCGCTCTGATCATCATCCCGATCCTGTTCGCCCTGTTCGGTGGTTTCGCGCCGAAGATCGGCCCGATGATGCTCGAAGGTATTACCAAGCTTGCGCCGACCGGCGTGATGCTGATGTTCGCGATTCTGTATTTCGCCCTGATGATCGACTCCGGACTGTTCGACCCGGCCGTGCGCAAGATCCTCAAACTGGTCAAGGGCGACCCGCTGAAAGTTTCGGTCGGCACCGCCGTACTGGCGCTCGTCGTTTCCCTCGATGGTGACGGCGCGACCACATACATGATCTGCGTGGCCGCGATGCTGCCGCTGTACAGCCGCATCGGCATGAGCCCGCGGATCATGGCCGGTCTGATCATCCTCGCCGGCGGCGTGATGAACATGACCCCATGGGGTGGCCCGACCGCCCGTGCCGCCAGTGCGCTGCACGTGGACCCGTCGGACATCTTCGTACCGATGATCCCGGCGATGGCTGCCGGTGTGGTAGCGATCCTGATCATTGCCTACTTCTACGGCAAACGTGAGCGTGCGCGTCTGGGTGAGCTGCACCTGATCGGCGACGAAATCGATCACAGCGAAATCAGCGTCTCGCAATTCCCGGATGCCCGTCGTCCGAAACTGATCTGGTTCAACGGCCTGCTGACTCTGGCCCTGATGTGCACCCTGATCGCCGGCCTGCTGCCGCTGCCGGTGCTGTTCATGGTGGCGTTCAGTATTGCCATGATCGTCAACTACCCTTGCCTGCAGATGCAGAAGGATCGCGTCGCGGCCCACGCTGGCAGCGTGCTGTCGGTGGTCAGTCTGATCTTCGCGGCGGGCATTTTCACCGGTATCCTGTCGGGCACCGGCATGGTCGATGCCATGTCGAAAAGCCTGCTGGCGGTGATCCCTGATTTCCTCGGCCCGTACCTGGCGGTGATCACGGCGCTGGTGAGCATGCCGTTCACGTTCTTCATGTCGAACGACGCGTTCTACTACGGTGTGTTGCCGGTGTTGTCCGAAGCGGCCAGCCATTACGGCATTACCGCAGTGGAAATGGCCCGCGCTTCGATCGTCGGCCAGCCGGTTCACCTGCTGAGCCCCCTGGTGCCGTCGACATACCTGCTGGTGGCACTGGCGGGGATCGAGTTCGGCGATCATCAGCGTTTCACCCTGAAGTGGGCAGTGCTGGTCTGCCTGTGCATACTGGTCGCAGCCTTGCTGTTGGGGACTTTCCCGCTGTTCAGCACGTTGTAACGGCACCAAACTCACCCGGACGCCAGCTGATTGCTGGCGTCCTGGTTTAACACTCGCTCAAAGGAATACACATGGAATGGCTGACCAACCCTGAGATTTGGGTTGCCTTCTTCACCCTGACCGCCCTGGAAATCGTTCTGGGCATCGATAACATCATCATGATTTCGATCCTGGTCAGCCGCATGCCCAAACACATGCAGCAGCGCACCCGGATCTTCGGTCTTGGCCTGGCCATGATCACGCGGATCCTGTTGCTGCTGTCGATCACCTGGGTCATGCGCCTCACCGCCGACCTGTTCGAAGTGTTCGGCCAGGGCATTTCCGGCCGCGACCTGATCCTGTTCTTCGGTGGCCTGTTCCTGCTGTGGAAAAGCTCCCAGGAGATGTACCACGCACTGGAAGGTGAAGACGAAAGCGACGACGAGCCTTCGGGCAAGGGCGGCAACTTCCTCTACACCATCATCCAGATCGCGATCATCGACATCGTGTTCTCGCTGGACTCGGTGATCACCGCCGTCGGCATGGTGTCCCACGTACCGGTGATGGTCGCGGCGATCATCGTGGCGGTGCTGGTGATGATGGCGGCCTCGGGCAAGATCAGCGAATTCATCGATAAGCACCCGTCGCTGAAAATGCTCGCGCTGTCGTTCCTGCTGGTGGTCGGTACCGTGCTGATTGCCGAATCGTTCGACGTGCACGTACCGAAAGGCTACGTCTACTTCGCCATGGCGTTCTCGCTGGCGGTCGAGGCGATCAACATCAAGATGCGCACCGCCATCGCGAAAAAACGCAAACAGCAGGATCCGGTGAAACTGCGCAAGGATATTCCGGGTCAGTAACCCGAATGCTGCACTGATGATCAAAGGGCCTTCGGGCCCTTTTTTCATGGCCGCATGAACCTGTTTTCATGACACTTTTGTTTCAATCCCCGCTTTAGCTGTGCAATGCTGGCGCCCAGACCGTTAGCCAACTACAGCTTAAGTATCAGAACGTAGAAATTGCGCGGTACCGTCAACTTGCCCCTCTGGGGCGCTGCCATTACAGGGGGTCTGCATGCTCACCCTGCTCAATTTGCTGTCTGCCGTGGCCCTGCTGATCTGGGGCACGCACATCGTTCGTACCGGCATCCTGCGGGTGTACGGCACCAATCTGCGCCACGTGATCGGCCAGAACATGTCCAGGCGCTGGCTGGCCTTTGTCGCCGGCATCGTTGTCACTGCGATGGTGCAGAGCAGCAACGCCACCGCCATGCTCGTGACGTCCTTTGTCGGTCAGGGCCTGATGGCGTTGACCCCGGCCCTGGCGACCATGCTCGGTGCCGATGTCGGTACGGCGCTGATGGCGCGGGTGCTGACGTTCGACCTGTCGTGGCTGTCGCCGCTGCTGATTTTTATCGGGGTGATTTTCTTTCTGTCGCGCAAACAGACCCGGCTCGGGCAGATGGGCCGCGTGTCCATTGGGCTTGGGCTGATCATTCTGGCGCTGCAATTGATCGTCGAGGCCGCTGCGCCGATCACCCATGCCCAAGGGGTGAAGGTGATTTTCGCGTCGCTGACTGGCGATATCCTGCTCGACGCTCTGGTGGGCGCGCTGTTCGCGATGATTTCCTACTCCAGTCTGGCGGCCGTGCTGCTGACCGCCACGCTCGCCGGCGCTGCGGTGATCAGTCTGCCGGTGGCGATCGGTCTGGTGATTGGTGCCAACATCGGCAGCGGCGTGCTGGCGTTCATGAGCACCAGCATGCAGAACGCCGCCGGCCGGCAGGTGGCGCTGGGCAGCCTGCTGTACAAACTGATCGGGCTGCTGCTGATCATTCCGGTGCTCGACCCGCTGGTGCACTGGATCGACAGCCTGGATTTCAGCCCCCAGGAAATGGTCATCGGCTTCCATCTGCTCTACAACACCGCGCGCTGCCTGATCCTGCTCCCGAGCGTCGGCCCGATGGCGCGGCTGTGTGCCTGGCTGCTGCCGGAGCGCCCCGAGGTCAATGGCACCGCCAAGCCCCGTCACCTTGATCCCACCGCGCTGGTCACGCCGAGTCTGGCGCTGGCCAACGCCGCCCGGGAAACCCTGCGCATGGGCGACCTGATCGACAACATGCTCGACGCGACCCTCGACGTGCTGCGCGGCAAGCAGACCGCCGTCACCCAGGAAATGCGCAAGCTGACCGATGATGTCGAAGCGCTGTACAGCGCGATCAAGCTGTACCTGGCGCAGATGCCCCGCGAGGATCTCGGCGAACAGGACAGTCGGCGCTGGGCGGAAATTATCGAGCTGGCGATCAACCTTAAACTCGCCAGCGACCTGATCGAACGCATGCTGCGCAAGGTGCAGCAGCAGAAGACTTCGCAACGCCGGTCGTTTTCCGAAGACGGGCTGGAAGAATTGGCCGGCCTGCACCAGCAATTGATCGCCAACCTGCGGCTCGGGCTGTCGGTGTTCCTCAGCGGCGACAAGGAGAGCGCCCGCCAGTTGCTGCGCGAGAAACGGCGCTTTCGCGCACAGGAACGACGTCTGGCCCACGCCCATGTCAGCCGGTTGCAACGCAAGATCGTGCAGAGTATCGAGACCAGTTCGTTGCACCTGGAGTTGATTGCCGACATGAAACGCCTGAACTCGCTGTTCTGCAGCAGCGCCTATGTGGTGCTGGAAACTTCCGATACCGGCGCGCTGGCGGCGGACGATATGGCGGACATCACGCATTCGCCTTGAACGTCTGGGGTTGCGGTCAGTCAGTAACTCAAGGTTTGGCCTCGCGGCCGGACTGACGACACGGATCTCCAATTCAGCCGTATGGAAGCTCGTTATGCGTTGCCTGTTGTTCGCCTGTCTGCTGCTCGGTTCCCTGCCCGCCTTCGCCCTGGATCGTTTTCAGGTCGAAGGCTATGCGCTGCCCAACGGTTTGCAATTGCTGCTCAAGCCCGGCACCGAGCGTGGGCACGTGGCGATCCGGCTGGTGATCGGTGTCGGTCTCGACGATTTCGACTGCAATGAAAAGGAGCTGCCGCACCTGCTCGAACACTTGCTGTTCAGCGGCATCGACGCCACCGGCGAAGGTGGCCTCGAAGAACGCATGCAGGCCCTCGGCGGTGACTGGAACGCTTTCACCAGCAACGCCGATACCACGTTCGTCATCGAAGCCCCTGCGAAAAACCAGCGCAAGGTCCTCGACCTGCTGCTGGCACTGCTGACCCAGACCCGCTTCGACGACAACGCGATCAACGCCGCCAAGCGGGTGGTCGAGCGCGAGGACGGTGGTCACTACACCCGCCTGCAGCGCTTCCTCGACCGGCAGGACCTGGGCCACACTGCAAGCAATCAACTGGCGGTCGAGCTGGGCCTGAAATGCCCGCAGCGGGCCGAAGTCGATGGCCTGACCCGCGAGCAGCTGGATAAGGTGCGCAAGGCCTGGTACGCGCCGAACAACATGACCCTGATCGTCGTCGGTGACCTCGACAAACTGCTGCCGGCCTATCTGGAACGGGCGTGGGGCGCGCTCGAAGCGGTCGAGCCGAGCGAGCACCGTCCATTGCCTGACATCCGCGCCAGCGCCGCCCACGAACGCACGATCACTCGCGGCTTCATCGGCAACAGCGCCAAGCTGCACTGGCTGGTGCCGGAGCCGGTGCTGGACGATCAGTACGATGAAACCTTCGACCTGCTCAAGGAATACCTGGAGTGGGCGCTGTACCGCCAATTGCGCCTGAACCACGGTTTGTCCTACGGGCCGTGGGCCGAGCGCGAAGTGTTCGGCGGTGTCGGCTTCATGAGCCTCAACGCCGATCTGGATCGCGGTGACATCGCCGAAGCCGAACAAGTGCTGGAAGACCTCAAGGCCGGCCTGCTGAAAAACGGCCTCGACGCCGACACCTTCAATCGCTTGAAACAAGCCGCCATCGCCCATCAGGCCTGGGCCGTGCAAGGCACCAGTGCATTGGCCGATTACTACTGGAGCGCGCTGGGCGACTACGAGGATGGCCGCTTTGCCGATCCTGCGCGGGAGCTGCAAGGCGTGACGCTGGAGGCGGCGAACAAGGCCATGCGCGAGTTGTTGCTGCAACCGGGTTATCTGCGGATCGAGAAACCGCTGCTCAGCGACGATCAAGTGTTGTGGCTGCTGGCGGGCGGATTGGGCGTGCTGGTGCTGATTCTGCTCGGCTGGCACCTGCATCGGCGCAATTCCGTGGATCCGGAATGACCGGCAGCCTCGCCACGGGGCCCGGCGGGCGGTACTCTGTCGAGGTTTTTTTCCTATCCAGTCGTGAACCACCCCCATGTCTAAATTGACCCTCCTGATCCAGCGCATTCTCGAACTGATGAAGCGCTACCCCGGGGTCATTGCGCTCGGTGGTTTCATCTCCGGGGTCGGCAGCTTCATTCTGGTCGACCGGCAACAGGGCCTGGCGAGCTGGATCACCACGATCATGCTGCTGAGCTGGATCTGGCTGATGCTGGAAAACAGCCTGACCAGGCTGTTCACAAGGATCTTCAAACGGGAAATCCCCCAGCCGCTGCTGCGTTACGCGACGCAGATGATCCACCAGGAAAGCCTGTTTTTCGTCCTGCCGTTCTTCTTCATCACCACCACCTGGAACAGCGGCCAGCTGTTTTTCACCGGGCTGTTGTGCATCGCGGCGCTGATCTCGATCGTCGACCCGCTCTACTACAAGTGGCTGGCGCCACGGCGCTGGGCGTTCCTCGCGCTGCATACCCTGACCCTGTTCGCCGCCCTGCTCACGGCGCTGCCGGTGATCATGCACCTGACCACCTCGCAGAGCTTCAAATGGGCACTGGGGATTGCGGTGCTGCTGTCGTTCCCGAGCCTGGCGTCGATCTTCCCGATCCGCACCGTACGCAATGCCTTGGCGATCCTGTGTATCACGGTCGGCATCGGTGGCGTGGGCTGGGTCCTGCGTTCGTGGGTGCCGCCGGCGACGCTATGGATGACCGACGTGGCGATCAGCACTCAGGTGCAGGACCGGGTTCCGGGCGCCAGCCTCAAGGAAGTCAGCGCCGAGCAGATCCGTGGTGGCGGGCTCTACGCCTACACCGCGATCAACGCGCCGCGCGGGCTCGACGAGCGGATTTATCACGTCTGGCAGTTCAACGGCAAAGAGGTCGACCGCATCGCCCTCGACATTCACGGCGGGCGCAAGGAAGGCTACCGGGCCTGGACCCACAAGCAGAACTTCCCCGGCAACCCGGCGGGCAAGTGGCAGGTGCGGGTGTTGACCGAGGACGGACAGGTGATCGGCGTGCTGCGCTTCGAGGTCACGGACAGCACACCGACCAAAGAAAAGTAACCGGGTTCGTGCTATTACGTAGGTTCGTCTCAAAAGCCGAACAAGCACGGAGCTTATGACCAGCAGCCCAACGACCGGCAGTGCCCGCCTGGACACCTCGATCACCCCTGCCCGCCTGCGGGTGACCGGGGACTGGACGCTTGCCCATTACGCCGAGCTCAAGCAACTGAGCGAAACGCTCAACGGCCAGTACGACGCCAACACCCCGATCGATCTAAACGGCCTCGGCGCCCTCGACACCGCCGGCGCGTCGTTGCTGGTGGAACTGCTCGGCTCCGAGCGGCTGGGCAAGTCCGCCGAACACCCCGACTGCACGATTTCCAGCGCCGACCGCGCCTTGCTGCAAACCGTGTATCGCTCGCTGACCGACTTCTGCGTGCCGATCAAGGAACCGGAAATCAGCGTCAGCGTGCAACTGCTGACGCGCATCGGCCGGGCCGTCGATACGGTCTGGCAGGACACCCTGCAGTTGCTCGGCTTCGTCGGCCTGATCCTCGAAACCATCGCCCGCAGCCTGTTCCGGCCCAAGCGCTGGCGGATCACGCCGATGATTGCGCACATCGAACAGACCGGCCTCGACGCCGCGCCCATCGTGGCGTTGCTGACCTTTCTGGTGGGGGCCGTGGTGGCATTCCTCGGGGCGACGGTGCTGGCCAGTTTCGGCGCCAGCGTGTTCACCGTGGATCTGGTCGGCTTCGCCTTCCTGCGCGAGTTCGGCGTGCTGCTCACGGCGATTCTGATGGCCGGCCGCACCGCCAGTGCCTTCACCGCGCAGATCGGCTCGATGAAGGCCAACGAGGAAATAGACGCGATTCGTACCCTCGGCCTCGACCCCATGGAATTGCTGGTGGTACCGCGGGTGTTGGCGCTGCTGGTGGCGCTGCCGATGCTGACGTTTCTGGCGATGATCTGCGGGATCGTCGGCGGCGCGGTGGTCTGCGCGGTGTCGCTGGATATCTCGCCGGCGATGTTCCTGTCGCTGCTGCAAAGCGACATAGGGATTCAACATTTCCTGGTGGGCCTGGTCAAAGCCCCGATCTTTGCGTTCCTGATCGCCGCCATCGGCTGTCTGGAAGGCTTCAAGGTCAGCGGCAGCGCCGAATCGGTCGGCGCCCACACCACCTCAAGCGTGGTGCAATCGATTTTCGTGGTGATCGTGCTCGATGCGGTCGCCGCGCTGTTTTTCATGGAGATGGGCTGGTGAGTCGTCTACCCCGCACGCCCTCCGAGGCGGTGATCGAAGTTCGTGGCCTGTGCAATCGCTTCGGCCACCAGAGCGTGCACGAGAACCTCGACCTCGACTTGTACAAAGGCGAGATCCTGGCCGTGGTCGGCGGTTCCGGCAGCGGCAAGTCGGTGCTGCTGCGCAGCATCGTCGGCCTGCGCCGGCCCAGCGAAGGCATGGTCAAGGTGTTCGGCCAGAACCTGCCGAGCCTGCCGGAGCATGAGCGTTCGCTGATCGAGCGGCGCTTCGGTGTGCTGTTCCAGAAGGGCGCGCTGTTCTCGTCGCTGACCGTCACCGAGAACGTCGCCCTGCCCCTCATCGAACACGCCGGGCTGAGCCGCGACGACGCCGAACATCTGGCGGCAGTGAAGCTGGCGCTGGCCGGGCTGCCGCTGTCGGCGGCGGACAAGTACCCGGCCTCACTGTCCGGCGGCATGATCAAGCGCGCGGCGCTGGCCCGGGCGCTGGCGCTGGATCCGGACATCCTGTTTCTCGACGAACCCACCGCCGGCCTCGATCCGATTGGCGCGGCGCAGTTCGACCAATTGATCCTGACCCTGCGCGACGCGCTGGGCCTGAGCGTGTTTCTGGTGACCCACGACCTCGACACGCTCTACACCATCACCGACCGCGTCGCGGTACTGGCGCAGAAGAAAGTGCTGGTGGCGGGCCCCATCGACGTGGTCTCGGAAACCGACGACGCGTGGATTCACGAATACTTCCACGGCCCTCGCGGCCGCTCGGCGCTGGACGCCGCCACACAGCTCAACGAGGTCTGACATGGAAACCCGAGCCCATCATGTATTGATCGGCCTGTTCACGGTGATTGTGGTGGCAGGCGCCCTGCTCTTCGGTCTGTGGCTGGCCAAGTCCAGTGTCGATACCGAGTTCAAGGATTACGAAGTCGTGTTCAACGAGGCGGTCAGCGGTCTGTCCCGGGGCAGTCCGGTGCAGTACAGCGGGATCAAGGTCGGCGACGTGGTCAGCCTGCGCCTCGACCCGAAGGACCCGCGTCGAGTGCTGGCACGGATTCGCCTGGCTGGCGACACGCCGGTCAAGGAAGACACCGAGGCCAAACTGGCCTTGGCCGGGATCACCGGCACCTCGATCATCCAGCTCAGCGGGGGCACGCCGCAAAGCTCGAAACTCAAGGGCCATGACGGCAACCTGCCGACCATCGTCGCCTCGCCTTCGCCCATTTCGCGGCTGCTCAGCGACAGCAACGATTTGATGAGCGGGGTCACGACGTTGCTCAGTAATGCCAATCAGATGTTCTCTGCCGACAACATCGAGCGCGTGAGCAAGACCCTCGAGCATCTGGAGCAGACCACTGGCTCGATCAACGATCAGCGCGGCGACCTGCGTCAGGCCATGCAGCAACTGGCGACGGTCGGCAAACAGGCGGGCAACATGCTTGAACAGACGTCCGCGTTGATGCGCAACGCCAACGGCCTGCTCAACGATCAGGGCAAACAGGCGCTCGGCAGTGCCGAACAGGCGATGAAATCCCTGGAGCAAAGCAGCGTCACCATCAACGGCCTGCTCAGCAAGAATCAGAATTCCCTCGACAGCGGCATGCAGGGCCTCAACGGCCTGGCCCCGGCGATCCGCGAACTGCGCGAAACCCTGAACTCGCTGCGCGCCATTTCCCAACGCCTGGAGGCCAACCCCAGCGGTTACCTGCTGGGCAGTGACAAGAACAAGGAGTTCACGCCATGAAGCTGACTCGCCTCGCCCTCCTAGCCGGCTTCACGTTGATCAGCGCATGCTCGATCCTGCCCAAGTCCGAACCGCTGGACGTCTACCGTTTGCCAGCCGCACAGGCGCCCGCCTCGGCCGGTTCGTCGGCGACTCAGCATTGGTCGCTGCGCCTGAACAAACTGCAGGCCAGCGAAGCGCTGAACCGACCAAGCATCGCGGTGATTCCTCAGGGCGATGTGATCAGCAGCTACAAGGCCTCGCGCTGGAGCGATCCGGCGCCGGTGCTGGTGCGTAACCGCTTGCTCGATGGTTTTCAGCGCGATGGCCGGGTATCGCTGTTGAGCACCGACGACAGCAATTTCCAGGCAGACCTGGAACTGGGCGGCAGCCTGCAGGCGTTTCAGACCGAGTATCAGGGCACACAGGCCAGCGTGGTGGTGCGTGTCGATGCGTTGCTGGTGCGCGGTTACGACCAGCGGATTCTCGCCAGTCGCCGCTTTGAAGAGCGTCAGCCGCTCAGTGATGTGAAGGTTCCGGCGGTGGTGGCCGGATTCGGGCAGGCCAGTGATCGTCTCACCGCGAAAGTCGTGGCGTGGGCGGTGGAGCAAGGGCAGAAGGTTGCCCCACCTGCCCGGCCTTGAGGCTTAACCGAAGAACCAGTAGCAGACACCGATAGCGCCGAGCACGCCCGCGAGTTCGGCCAGCAGCGCGCAACCGACGGCATGCCGGGCGCGCTGGATGCCCACCGCGCCGAAGTACACCGCCAATACGTAGAACGTGGTTTCGGTGCTGCCCTGGATCGTTGCGGCCACCAGCGCCGGGAAGCTGTCCACGCCCGAGGTCTTCATCGTCTCGATCAGCATCGCCCGGGCGGCGCTGCCGGAGAACGGTTTGACCATCGCAGTCGGCAGCGCATCGACGAAGCGCGTGTCCCACCCTGCCCACTCCACCAGATGGCGGATGCCGTCGAGGCCGAAGTCCAGCGCGCCCGATGCGCGCAATACGCCGATCGCGCAGAGCATCGCCACCAGGTACGGCAGCAGGTTCTTGGCCACGTCGAAACCTTCCTTCGCACCTTCGACGAAGGCCTCGTAGACCTTCACTTTGCGCAACGCGCCGATCACCAGGAACAGCATGATCAGGCCGAACAGCGTCAGGTTGCCGAGGATCGACGACAGCCCCGCCAGTGCAGTGGCCGACATCGTCGCGAGCAACGCCATGAAGCCGCCGAGGATCAGCGCGCCGGGAATCAGATAAGCCAGCACCACCGGGTCCCAGACCCGCAGGCGCT
The DNA here is from genome assembly GCF_016735645.1 of Pseudomonas sp. B7. NCBI lineage: Bacteria > Pseudomonadati > Pseudomonadota > Gammaproteobacteria > Pseudomonadales > Pseudomonadaceae > Pseudomonas > Pseudomonas sp. B7. The sequence goes on along the minus strand of NZ_JAERRE010000011.1, from coordinate 74,199 downwards.
GCATGAACGCCACCGACAGGAAGCCGACGATGGTCGAGCAACTGGTCGCCAGCAGGATCGGCAGGAACACCAGCGTCGGGTCCGGCGCGCCTTGTTGGGCGCGGTACATAAAGATCGTCACCGGCAGCAGGGTCAGGGAAGACGCGTTGAGCACCAGGAACAGGATTTGCGCATTGCTGGCGATGGTCGAGCTGGGATTGAGCTCCTGCAGCGCCTTCATGGCTTTGAGGCCGATCGGCGTGGCGGCATTGTCCAGGCCCAGGCCGTTGGCGGCGAAGTTCAGGGTGATCAGACCCAGCGCGGGATGTCCGGCTGGAACTTCCGGCATCAGGCGCAGGAACAGTGGCCCGAGCACTTTGGCCAGCCACTCGACGATTCCGGCCTTCTCGGCGATGCGCAGGAAGCCCAGCCACAGGGTCAGCGTGCCGAACAGCAGCACCATGACTTCGACCGACAGCTTGGCCATGGCAAAAATGCTTTCCACCATCGCCGCGAAGATCCCGGCGTTGCCGCCGATCAGCCATTGCCCCAGCGCCGAAACGGCTGCCACGACGAAGAAGCCAAGCCACAGGCCATTAAGCATCAGTCAAATCCCCCCGGAAGATGCGGCGAATGATAGCGGGGTCGCCAGAAACGACAAACCCCGGATTTCTCCGGGGTTTGTCAGGGTGCCTTGCGGGCGGGATCAGTTTTTCGAAACGTCACCGGCCGGCAGTTTTTCCTTGCTGCGCCAATGCGGCAGCGAGTTCCAGTAGCGCTGGCCCTTGGCGTCGTCGTACATGCCTTCCCAACGGGCGATGACCAGTACGGCGAGGGCGTTGCCGATCACGTTCAGGGCGGTCCGCGCCATGTCCATCACACGGTCGACACCGGCGATGAAGGCCAGGCCTTCCAGCGGAATACCCACGCTGCCCAGGGTGGCCAGCAGCACCACGAAGGACACGCCCGGTACGCCGGCGATGCCTTTGGAGGTAACCATCAGGGTCAGGACCAGCAGCAGTTGCTGGCTGATCGACAGGTCGATGCCGTACAGCTGGGCAATGAAAATCGCCGCGATGGACTGGTACAGGGTCGAGCCGTCGAGGTTGAACGAGTAGCCGGTCGGCACTACGAAACTGCAGATGGCTTTCGGTGCGCCGTAGGCTTCCATCTTCTCGATCACCCGTGGCAGCACGGTTTCCGAGGAAGCGGTGGAGTAAGCCAGCACCAACTCATCCTTGAAGATGCGCATCAGCTTGATCACCGAGAAACCGAACATCTTGGCGATCAGGCCGAGAATCACGAAGGCGAAGAAGGCGATGGCGACGTAAACCAGGATTACCAGTTTGGCCAGCGGCAGCAGTGAGGCGAAACCGAAGTTGGCCACGGTCACCGCGATCAGGGCGAATACGCCGATCGGGGCGTAGTTCATGATCATGTGGGTGACTTTGAACATGCTTTCCGAGACGCCCTGGAACATCTTTACCAGCGGCTCGCGCAGGTCCGACTGCAGGCTCGACAGACCGAGACCGAACAGTACGGAGAAGAAGATGATCGGCAGCATCTCGCCGCGGGCCATGGCCGCGAAGATGTTCGACGGGATCAGGTTGAGGATGGTCTCGATGAACGCGTGTTCATGCTGCACTTCGGCGGCGGTCGCCTGGTACTTGGAGATATCCACAGTGCCCAGGGTGCTCATGTCGATGCCGGCACCCGGGTGGAACAGGTTGGCCAGCAGCAGGCCGACAACAATGGCGATGGTGGTGACGATTTCGAAGTAGATGATGGTCTTCAGGCCGATGCGCCCGAGCTTCTTGGCGTCGCCCACGCCGGCAATGCCGACGATCAGGGAAGAGATGACGATCGGGATCACGATCATCTTGATCAGACGGATAAAGATATCGCCTGCCGGTTGCAGGACGTTGCTGATCCACCAGGCCTTCTCGGCACTGAAATGGTTGAGCAACGCACCGATTGCAATTCCCAATACCAGACCGATGAGGATCTGCCAGGCGAGGCTAAGCTTTGCCTTCTTCATTATCTTTACCCTTACTTGCGTTTGACTCAGGCACATGCAGGAACTGGAACGCTCATCAGCGGAAAAGTCTGTGCATCTGCCTCCGTATAAGGTGCCCCGAAGCGCGTGTTTACGGCTCTCCGGCAGGCGAAAAAAGGCGCAACTATTCCGATGCAAGGTTGCGCCGTCTAATGCCGTAAACGCCTACCCTATGCCGAATCGGCATGAGCTTTTTTAAATGAAACTGGCGTCCCAACCGGTTCGAATACGACATTTCGGCAGGCATAAGTGCCGTGAACCGGCCATTACAGCGTAGGTTGGTTATTTTTTGAACGAGTGATTTCGACGAAAAATTTAGGAAAAAGCCTACGTACGGAAACTAAATGTCCGACTTGGTGGATCGACTCTTTCTCGATATACGGTCGCCAGGAAACACCGCGAAATGCTTTCGCACGCAGTGTGGGCGATAAAAATGAAGACCAGAACGCTCTGGATCAACGTTTTGTCACGTTGAAAGCTCAGCGCAAGTCCGTCGAGCCGCTTCGGTTGGCGGACTTGCGTCGCAGCTTTTACCCTGACCCGGCCCTCATCGCAGGCACTCCCTGTACCCGTAGGTCACTCCGACCCTGCAACAGTCAGAACGTCCCGGCCCCCTGGTCATGCACCGGCCTTCCTCGGGCCGACGCAATGGAGGACAGCTTTTCGGCTGCCCTCGTGTTCAATACCAGTTCGGATCTTTCTTCAGCGTTTCCATCAACAGATCCTGCATGCCCTGGTCGGGCTTGCCGAGGAAGCGGTAGGTGGCATGTCGCGTTGGCGACTTGTCGGCCGGCAGTCCTTCGGGCACATCGACCAACATGGCGTAAGCATGTTTCTTGTCGAAGCTGAAGGCGACGATCAGACGGTGGTTGAGGCATTTGTCCTGCGATTCGCAGAGCGGCCCCACCAGATACTGATCGCCATCTTCAGTCACGGCATTCATCTGTTGGTCCGGCGCGCCGGAGAGGTTCATTACCCATTCCGGCAGGCGTTCTTCCTTCTTCACCACGCCTTCCCAGGTTTCCCTGTATTGCGGGTCGGAACTCAGCAGTTCGTTGACCCGCGCCTGGCCGTCATTGGCCGCCATCGCCATGGCACTACCGCCCAGGAGCAGGGCGGCTGCCAATGTCTTTAAACCCTTCATGTTCAACCTCGACCGCGACGGCCAAAGAAGAAGGAAGCGATGAACATCACCAGGAACACGACAAAGAGAATCTTGGCGATACCCGTGGCGGTGCCCGCGATACCACCGAAGCCCAGTACTGCAGCGATGATGGCAATGATCAGGAATGTGATTGCCCAGCTCAACATGGTGATTCTCCTTGCTTCTATTTAGGGATGTTGCCGGTCTCGGCGCGGGGGCGCCCAGATTCGTTGATCAGAAAACCCAGCGTTCTTCGCGGGGCATGTCGCCCAGTGGCTGTGGCTGGTCGACGTCCATCATGCGCATCGCGCCGTTGTCGGCCTGGCTGCTGCTGACGGCGCTGAAGTGCGTCTGCGTCGCGTGTTCCATCGAGATCAAAGGCTCAGGTTGCTGACTGTGCTCCCAGCGCAGGTATTGCTGGCAGGCGATCAAAGTGATCAGCAGCGCAAGTGCGCCAAACAGGGCCTGCTGCAAGTGCAGTGGCGAGATACGCATTTGGGCGGCACGTGGGCGAGTCATCCTGGGTTCCTCACTCTTGTTCGATTGGGGCAGTGCATATCTGCCCGGGCTGAAAGAGGTATTGCAGCCTGCGTGCCAGCTTTTTTGTTTGAAAAAAACCAATAAAATCAGCTAGTTACAAACGGTATGAAAATTCCTGACGACGCATCCTGCACGATGGTCCGCATAGGGTCGTGCGTAATGCACGATTATTTCGTAGGAGAAATCATTATTTTTGAATTGAGGACAGGGTACGGATGTCAGAAAAGTAGGCAGGAAACCGACCTGAAACTGTGCGATGTGTAAAAAACTAATGAAATCAGTGGATTAGCCGTTAGGGCAGGAGAGAGCTACCCTGCTATGACTGGAATCGATCAGAATCAACCATGCAACTTGCCCGATTTTTCCGGGACTAACCCAAGACATTCACTTATGGAGCGTAGGAAAAATGGAATCAGCCACTGAGCACCAAGGCCGCATTCTGCTGGTGGACGATGAATCCGCCATCCTGCGAACCTTTCGTTATTGCCTCGAAGACGAAGGTTATACCGTCGCCACCGCCAACAGTGCGGCTCAGGCTGACGCGCTGCTGCAACGCCAGGTGTTCGACCTGTGCTTCCTTGATTTACGCCTGGGTGAAGACAACGGCCTCGATGTACTCGCGCAGATGCGCATTCAGGCGCCGTGGATGCGGGTGGTCATCGTTACCGCCCATTCGGCCGTCGATACCGCGGTAGACGCGATTCAGGCCGGCGCTGCCGATTATCTGGTCAAACCGTGCAGCCCGGATCAATTGCGCCTGGCGACCGCCAAGCAGCTTGAAGTGCGCCAGCTGTCGGCGCGTCTGGAAGCCCTCGAAGGCGAGATCCGCAAACCCAAGGACGGCCTCGATTCCCACAGCCCGGCGATGAAAGTCGTACTGGAAACCGCGCGGCAAGTGGCGGGCACCGACGCCAACATCCTGATCCTCGGCGAGTCCGGCACCGGTAAAGGTGAGCTGGCCCGGGCGATTCACGGCTGGAGCAAGCGCGAGAAGAAATCCTGTGTGACCATCAATTGCCCGTCACTGACCGCCGAATTAATGGAGAGCGAGCTGTTTGGTCACAGTCGTGGCGCCTTCACCGGGGCCAGCGAAAGCACGCTCGGTCGGGTCAATCAGGCCGATGGCGGTACGCTGTTTCTCGACGAGATCGGCGATTTTCCGCTGACATTGCAACCCAAGTTGCTGCGGTTCATTCAGGACAAGGAATATGAGCGGGTAGGGGATCCGGTCACCCGCCGCGCCGATGTGCGCATCCTCGCCGCCACCAACCTCAATCTTGAGGACATGGTGCGCGACGGCCGTTTCCGTGAAGACCTGCTCTATCGCCTGAACGTCATCACCCTGCATTTGCCGCCGCTGCGCGAGCGGGCCGAAGACATCCTGACCCTGGCCGACCGTTTCCTCGCCCGTTTCGTGAAGGAGTATGCGCGTCCGGCACGGGGCTTCAGCGACGAGGCTCGCGAAGCACTGCTGGGCTACCGTTGGCCCGGCAACATCCGTGAGCTGCGCAACGTGGTCGAGCGGGCGAGCATCATCTGCCCGCAGGAGCGCGTGGAAATCAGCCACCTCGGCATGGCCGAGCAACCGGCCAACAACGCGCCACGGGTCGGCGCCGCGCTGAGCCTCGACGAGCTGGAAAAGGCTCACATCGGCGCAGTACTGGCGACCGCCGGGACCCTCGATCAGGCTGCCAAGACTCTGGGGATCGACGCCTCGACCCTGTATCGCAAGCGCAAGCAGTACAACCTGTGAGCATCCGCCGATGAAACTGGCGATGAAGTTGCGGACTCGCTTGTTCCTGAGCATTTCCGCGCTGATCACCGTGGCCTTGCTCGGGTTGATGCTCGGGCTGGTCAGTGTGATGCAGATGGCCGGCACTCAGGAGGCGCTGATCCGCAACAACTTTGTCACCCTGGATCTGGGGCTCAAGCTGCGCCAGACACTCGGCGATCAACTGATCATGATGCTCGCCGAAAAGCCCGACCCCGTGGCGTTCGAAGCGTCCAAACAGCATTACTTCCAGTTGCTCGACGAGGGCATCGCCCAAGAGCAGAAAGACGACGATCGCCAGTATGGATTCAGTCAGGCCAAAGCCGATTACCTGAGCTTCCTCCAGGCGTTCGACATCTCCCGCGACCCGGCTGCTGCCCTGAGCGGCGGTGGCGACTTGCGTGAGCGCTTCAACACCTTGCGCAACGGGTTGATCACCGAACACAAACACGCGCTGAACAACATCAATTCGGTCCAGCACGCCGCTCGCGACCGCGCGTTGCTGATCGCTGGCCTGTTGGGACTGGTGGGGCTGGCGGTGCTGATCATTGGCTTCGTTACCGCCCAGGGCATTGCCCGGCGTTTTGGTGCGCCGATCGAAGCGCTGGCCAAAGCGGCGGACAATATCGGCCAAGGCAATTTCGAAGTGACCCTGCCAGTGTCCTCGGCGATGGAGATCAACCTCCTGACCCGGCGCTTCGGGCTCATGGCCGAAGCCCTGCGCGAACATCAGGCGACCAACGTCGACGAATTGCTTGCCGGCCAGCAGCGTCTGCAAGCGGTACTCGACAGCATCGATGACGGCTTGTTGATGATCGACCGTCAGGGTCGACTGGAACACTTGAACCCGGTGGCCCAGCGGCAACTGGGCTGGGACAGCGATCGCTTCGGCGAGGGCCTCGGCACGGCGCTTCAGCGACCCGAGCTGGATGCACAACTGCAATTGGTACTGCGCGGCGGTACCCTTGAACGGGCACCGGAAGATTTGAGCATCGAGGTTGATGGCGAATCGCGCCTGCTGACCTACAGCCTGACGCCCGTCAGTCATACCCAGGGACATATCCTCGGTGCTGTGATGGTTTTGCATGACGTCACCGAGCAACGCGCCTTCGAACGGGTACGCAGCGAGTTTGTCCTGCGTGCGTCTCACGAATTGCGCACACCGGTCACGGGCATGCACATGGCGTTCGGGCTGTTTCGCGAACGGGCCAAGTTTCCTGAGGAGTCTCGGGAGTCCGACCTGCTCGACACGGTTAATGAGGAAATGCAGCGCCTGATGCAGCTGATCAACGATCTGCTGAACTTCTCGCGCTATCAGAGTGGTTTGCAAAAACTTACGTTGGCGCCTTGCTCCATCGAGGAACTGCTGGAGCGGGCGCGTTTGCGTTTCGCCGATTCAGCAGCGCAGAAGGGCGTTGCCCTGAATGTCGAAGCGCAGGGCTCGCTGCCACGCTTGCAGGCGGATCAGGCGCAGCTTGATCGAGTCCTCGACAACCTGATCGACAACGCCTTGCGCCACACCGCGCGCGACGGGCTGATCCGCTTGCAGGCCCGGCGCCATGGCGAGCGGGTGATCATCAGCGTCGAAGACAACGGTGAAGGGATTGCCTACGGTCAGCAGGGGCGGATCTTCGAACCCTTCGTCCAGGTCGGCAGGAAAAAGGGCGGGGCCGGGCTCGGTTTGGCGCTGTGCAAGGAAATCGTCCAGCTGCACGGTGGGCGAATGGGTGTTTACTCGCGGCCGGGGCAGGGCACGCAGTTCTACATGGCGCTGGCGGTCTAGGCCTCATCGTCCAACCGGCGCCCGGCGAGTCGCCGTCCACGTGTTATCAGCTCGATGAACTGCACCGCGCTCAAGGCGTGGGCGAACAGCCAGCCTTGGCCGAACTTCACTCCTTCGCTGCTCAGCAGTGCCGCCTGGGACTCGAATTCGATACCTTCGGCGATCACTTTCAGGTCCAGGGCCTGGGCCATGTGAATGATGTGCGGCGCGACACCGCTGCTGGCGGCGTCATGGCCGAGGGCGTCGATGAATGCCTTGTCGATCTTCAGGCAGTCCACCGGCAAGGTTTGCAGGTACGCCAGGCTGCAATAACCGGTGCCGAAATCGTCGATCAGCACTTGATGGCCGACATCCCTCAGCGCTTGCAGGTTTTCCCGGGCCACCACCACATCGATCAGGCCACGTTCGGTCACCTCAAAAGCAATCTGCCGCGCCGCGACCCGGTGCAGGGTCAACAGCCGCGCCATGACCTGGCCGATGCGCGGCACCATCACGTCGCAGGCGGCCAGGTTCACCGAGATGTACAGTTGCGGATTGGCTCGCAGCAGCTGGCCGAGCTGCTCGAGCAAGCGTTGCAGGACGAAGTCGGTCATCTGGCGAATCTGCCCGGTGTTCTCGGCCATCGGGATGAACAGGTCAGGGCTGGTCAGCGTGCCGTCCGGCCGGCGCCAGCGCAGCAGGGCTTCGGCGCCGACGCAGTTGCGACTGTCGAGATCGAAGATCGGTTGATACAGCACCTGCAATTCGCCCCGGCGGATCGCGCCGTGCAGCTCTGCGTCCAGCGATTGGCGCTGGCGGACGATCCAGAACACCAGAACTCCGACAAACGCCCCAAGCACGAGGCAGAACGGCACCATCCACCACCAGAGCTCCGGAATGTGCATGCCCGTGCGTGGGCTGATCAGCACCAGTTGGTATTCCGGGTTGTCGGTGGGCATGCGATAGATCAGGTGCGACTGGGTAACTTGCAGCGCATTCGGGGTTTTCGGCGGCCAGGGCTCGGTGGGTGGCCAGGCCTGTGGCACGCCAAGTACCGGAATCGCTCGGGTTCCATGATCGAGCACCACCAGCAGACTGCTGCCGGGCGACAGATCAACCATGTCGGTCAGATGCCCGCGTGAGGTGGCCACGCGAAAGTTGCCGCGCCCGAGCATCAACGCTGCGCGATTTTCATCGGGTTCGGTGGTGGTGTTCAGCCAATAGCTGTACGTCGGGCCTTTGATGTCCGGAGGGCGGATCACCGACAGGCCTTCCTGACGCGGGCGGTTCGAGCAGATCCGCGTGGCATCCATGTAGGCCGCTTCATAGACGAAGCGATAGTTGAACGTCACTTGCTGCAACGTGGCGATCATTTCGTCGTCGCAACTTCGCAAGGGCTGGGCTTCGAGGTCGTCGAGGCTTTCGCGCAACTGGCCGAACAGTTGCTCCAGACGCGCCAGGAACCGCTCGCCCTGAGCGTTCATTTCCTGGCTTTCGCTTTGTTCGACCTGGCGCATGGCCACGAACAGCCCACCGGTGATCAGCAGGCTCGCACTGAGGACAGCCGCGATCATCGCCAGAAACCAGGGGCGATAAAACCAGCTACGCAGCGTCTCTCGGGTAGCAACCATCATGGATATCCGAAGAATTACCAATGAGTTATAGCTGCTGATTGCATTTTCGCCCTGACCGTCGGGCGGGCGTCATTATTTTGTCTGATTCAGCACCAGCAGCAACGCTGCCGTTTGCGCATCCGGCGTGCCGTCAAAGCGCGCAGGGCGGTAGTGCATCTGGAAGGCCGCGAGCACGTGCCGGGTCGCCACATCCAGCTCGCCGGTCTGCGGCGTCGAGTAGCCCAGGCGCGCCAGTTGGCTCTGGAACCAGGTGATGCTCGGCAGTTCGGCGTCGAACTGCGCCTGTTGGCGTGCCACCGCTTGTTCATTGGGCCAGAGCCCCAGCCCTTCGGCTGCCAGGCGCTTCCAGGGGAACAGCGGCCCCGGGTCGAGCTTGCGCAACGGGGCGATGTCGCTATGGCCGATGATGTGGCGCGGGCTGATGCCCTGGCGTTTGCTGATGTCCTTGAGCAGAACGATGAGCGATTGCACCTGGGCTTCGCTGTAGGGATACCAGAGGCGACCGGTCGGTGTGTCCTTGAAGCCCGGATTGACGATCTCGATACCGATCGAGCTGGAGTTGAGCCAGGTCCGGCCTTGCCATTCGCTTTCTCCGGCATGCCAGGCCCGCAGGTTTTCGTCCATCAGCTTGTAGATGGTGGCGCTCTTGTCGTCGCCGATCAGGTAATGACTGCTGACTTCGCCGTGGGTCAGCAACTGAAGTGAGCGTTCAAGCGAGGCGGAGGTGTAGTGCACGATCACAAACTGCACGCGACTGTCGTGATTGACCGAAGGATGGCTGGTGTCAAAACGCGGGCCGCTGGCACAACCGGCCAGTAAGAGGAGCGACGCGAGGAGGGTAAAAAATTTCATGGCAGAGGGCAGTACACGCAAGACGATAATGCAACAGTGTAACGTATCGCCTTGCGCTTCGACGCTTAAAGGGCTGATTTAAACAATATGGAACAATTGCCTCAGCCCAGCTCCACCCGGTTACGTCCCGCGTTTTTCGCCCGATAAAGCGCCTGATCGGCTCTTTTGAGCACCAGATCGCTGTGTTCTCCCGGCCGAAACGCCGCCAGTCCCATTGAGATCGTGATCGTGACGCGCTCGCCCTTGAAGTGAAACGGGCAGGCCTCGATGGAGGCGCGTAGGTTTTCCAGGAGTTTGGCGCCGACCGCTGGTGGGGTGGCTGGAAGCAGCAGGACAAACTCCTCACCGCCGAAACGAGCGATGAAATCGTTGCCACGCATACGCTTGCGCAGGACTGTGGCGATGATCTTCAACACCTTGTCACCGGCCAGGTGCCCGTAGTTGTCGTTGATCCGCTTGAAGTGATCGAGGTCGAGCATGGCCAGGCTCAGAGTGTTGCCGTGCTGCTGCCACTGGGCGATTTCATGTTCGAGCCGTTCGGTCCAGGCCGCGCGGTTGGGCAGGCCGGTGAGCGGATCGATCAGGGCTTTCTGGCGCTGCTCTTCGAGGTGTTCGCGATAGCCCAGCGCTTCCTGCTCCATGTGCGCGACGCGCTCGGCCAGGCTTTTCAGGCGTCCGGCGACTTCCTGTTCCCGAGCGTCGCGCTGCTTCTGGTGCTGATCCATGGTGCCGAGCAGGCCCTCGAGGTGGTTTTCCAGCACTTGCTTGAGATCATTCAGATCCGCCGCCTCCTGGACGCTGGTCTGCAAGCCGTCGACCTGTTCGCGGATCTGCGTGTCCATTGCTCTCGCGGCGGAGCTGTTGTCGGCGTGTCCTTCGCTGGCAGCCTGCAAGTTGCTCTGGAATGCCTCGAGGCGTTCATTGAGTTGCTGCAGATAAGCTTCGAATTCGTGCTGGCCGCTGTCTGTGATGGCCAGCATCAATGTCGCAAGATCGTCGAGGATCGGTAGTAGTTCGTACCAGTTAAGGCCATTTTTCAGCCGGTCGCGCATGGCTTCGGCTTGCGGGCGGTGGCGCTCCGGCAGGGTCAGGTCATCCAGCAAGCCAATCAGCGTGTCTTCGATGTGTCGGGCGACCGAGCTGTAGGACGGCTCTGGCGAGTCCGGCAGGGCATAGAGAATGTCATGCTCGGATTGTTCCGGATCGATGGCGGCCAATGCCTGGGCGATGGGTTCGGGCAGGGGCAGGCTGTCGAGGATCACGGGCGGAGGGGTATCGCCGGGGAGGATCAACTCGTCGGGGTTGATGGCCGTGGGCACTGCCGGCGCGAAAACCGGAGGAGGCGTGAAGGGTTGCAGCTTTGATTCCGGCTCGACGGGTTCTGGTTCGCTGGGAGCGCTGGGCGCTTCGGTGAGGATTCTGGCCGGCTCAAATGCGACCACCTCCGGCTCTGTAAAGTCTTCTGGGATTGGCTCTGGAGCTTTGGATGGTTCGGCCACGGGGGCGGCGATCAGCGCTGGGCTGACGGGCGCAGTGGCGACCTGTTCAGCGCTTGTAACAGGCGCTTGCGGCGCTGGCACAGCTTCATGTGTGACGGGTGGTTGCTCTGGCTGCACTGACGGGGTCACCGCAGGAGCCTGGGCCACTTGAGCAGGGGTTTCCTCGCTGTCGCGGCTGCCGAACAGGCGCTGCAACAACCCGGGACGCCCCGGTTCCGTCGGCGTCGCCAGCTGACTCAAGGCCTTGCCCTGCAGGCCGCTGAGTTCGCTGAGCAGCAGCGGCATTTCCCTTGCCTGACTCACCCGGCCGTCCAGCTGCTTGGCGAACTTCTTCAGCGGCTGGGCCACTTCTCGGGGCAGCGGCAGGGATTGCAATTGAGTGACCAGTGCAGTCAGTGCGGTGCTGACCTGCTCGATCCGGGTTTCCCGGCGCTGCTCGGAATCGAGCACGGCTTTTTCCAGACGTGGCAGCAGGGCGGCGAGGCCGGCGTCCATGTCATCGGTGCGCACCACGTCGCGCATCTCTTTCATGCACTGATCGACCACGCGGTCGGTGCCTTCCGCCGCCAGGGTGCTGCGCACCAGGCCGCGGCGCAGCAGGTCGAGCCGGGCGTCCCATCGACGTTCGAGCTTTTCCTGTTGTTCGATGCTTTTGAGGTATTTCTCTTTCCAGCGCTGGGCTTCGTCGCTCATTCAGGGGTTCCGCGAAGGGCAGTGCTCAACGCGGGCAATGCATCGGCCGTGAGCGAACCCGGCAGACGAATCTCTACCGCGACCGGCAGGTGATCGGAAATCGGTTGTGCCAGCACTTCGACCTTTTCCAGGGTCAGGGTCGGGCTGAGCAGAATATGGTCCAGGCAGCGCTGCGGGCGCCAGCTGGGGAATGTCGCTTCGAGTTGCGGGGCCAGCAGGCCGAGGTCGCGCAACGGTGAATGTTGCAGCAGATCGCTGGCGTGGGTGTTCATGTCGCCCATCAGCACCTGATGCTTGTAGCCGCCGATCAGCTCGCGGATATAGGCCAGTTGCATGCTGCGGACCCGGGCGCCGAGCGCCAGGTGCATCATCACTACCACCAGCGCTTCAGGGCCTTCGCCAAAACGCACCAGAATCGCCCCGCGTCCCTTCGGACCCGGCAGCGGGTGGTCTTCGATCGCCCACGGCCGCAGGCGACTGAGCACGCCATTGCTGTGCTGGGCCAGTCGGCCAAGGTTGCGATTGAGTTGTTGATACCAGTAGGGGAAGGCACCGAGCTGGGCCAGGTGTTCGACCTGATTGACGTAACCTGAACGCAGGCTGCCGCCATCGGCTTCCTGCAGGGCGACCAGATCGAAGTCGCCAAGCAGATTGCCGATCTTTTGCAGATTGCTCGAACGCCCGGGGTGCGGCAGCAGATGCTGCCAGCTGCGGGTCAGGTAGTGCCGATAGCGCTCGGTGCTGATGCCGACCTGAATATTGAAGCTGAGCAAGCGCAGACGGCTGTCTGCGGGCAGGCCCGTCGACTCCAGGTGATGCTCGTTGACCTGCGGTTCATGCAGGCCAACGACGCGTTCGGTTCCCCAGCGGCGCATGGCGATTGCCGCGCTTAGTTGGCGGCTGCCTTGTTGGTCGCTCGCTCTTTGGCCACCAGTTGGTCAGCCAGTTTCAGCGCCTGTTCGGCACCGCCGGCAGAGCCGATGTCGAAGCGGTACTTACCGTTGACGATCATGGTTGGAACACCGGAGATTTCATACTTCTTGGCCAGTTCGCGGGCTTTCACGATCTGCCCTTTGATGGCGAACGAATCGAAGGTCGCCAGGAACTTGTCCTTGTCCACGCCTTGAGTGGCGAGGAAGTCGGCCATGTCGTTCTTGTCGGTCAGCTTCTTGTGTTCTTTCTGGATCGCGTTGAAAACGGCAGCGTGCACGTTGTGCTCGACGCCCATGGCTTCCAGGGTCAGGAACATCTGGCCGTGAGCGTCCCACGGGCCACCGAACATCGCAGGAATGCGTACGAAGTTGACGTCGGACGGCAGTTTTTCAACCCACGGATTGATCACCGGCTCGAACGCGTAGCAGTGCGGGCAGCCATACCAGAACAGCTCGACCACTTCGATCTTGCCAGGCACGGCGACCGGTACCGGGTTGCTCAGCTCGACGTAAGGGGCAGCAGGGGCTTCGGCGGCCTGGGCGGTGACGCCGAACAGGCTGGCAGCGACGAGGGCGGCGCTGATGATCAGATTACGCATGCTTTACTCCTGGACAATTTTGGTCGCCTCGCGCGACCTGTTTTCAGACAGATCCTGGCGGGCATGAGTTCTGTAGTGTAACGGCAGCGGCCACAAAAAAGGGCGGCCAAAGCCACCCTTTTTATACTTCCTGCGACGGATTAATCGAGCGTTAACGTGGCAGGCGTTGGCCATTGCACGCACCGCTCGAATCGCATGTCTTAGTGCAGACCCTGAATGTAGCTGGAGACTGCCGCGATGTCTTCGTCGCTCAGCTTGCGGGCGATGGTACGCATGGTCATCGCGTCGCCGTCGTTGTTGCGGCCGGCTTCTTCCTTGCGGAAATCGGTCAGTTGCTTGGCGATGTACTGAGCGTGTTGGCCACCCAGGTGCGGGAAGCCGGCAGCTGCGTTGCCGGCACCGTTCGGCGAGTGGCAACCAGTGCAGGCTGGCAGGCCTTTCTCGAGGTTGCCGCCACGGAACAGGGCTTCACCGCGAGCGACGATCTTCGGATCGGCGGCGCCGACGCTGCCTTTCTGGCTGGCGAAGTAGGCGGCGATATCGGCCAGGTCCTGATCGCTCAGGTTGGTCAGCAGGCCGGTCATTTCCAGAACGGTGCGCTTGCCCGACTTGATGTCGTGCAATTGCTTGGTCAGGTAGCGTTCACCCTGTCCGGCCAGCTTTGGAAAGTTTGGCGCCATGCTGTTGCCATCCGGGCCATGGCAGGCGCCGCATACGGCGGCTTTTGCCTGGCCTGCGGCTGCATCACCGGAAGCATGGGCGAAGCCTGAGATTCCCACGGTCAACAGCAGACTCACGATCAGTTTGTTCATCAGCTAATCCAACTACGGCTAAGGGTTAAGAGTTATGGACCGGGCTTACTCTCGCTCATCCAGAGGATGAGGGCCTGGTAATCCTCGGCACTGCAGTCCATGCACAAACCACGCGGCGGCATCGCCTTGAAACCCTGGGTCACGTGTTGCACCAGCGTCTCCATACCTTTCGCCAACCTCGGCGTCCAAGCTGCCTGATCGCCTCTTTTGGGCGCCATGGGTAGTTGGCCGGAATGACAGGCTCCACAAACACGGTTGTACACGGCTTCCGGATCCTGTGTAGCCTGTGCGCTGTAAAGCGGCATCAAGACTCCGGCAGCCAGCAGCCATTTCGTCATAAAACGACCTTTTCAGGGTTGAGAGCGTTCTGCGTTCTAATGCGCAATCAAGGTCTGTCGCTCTCGTGAACTTCATCCTTCGCTGGGACAAAGCACACACAAAATCTGCGGCATTATATACTGGCGTCACTGAAACGGAAGCGACACCGCGTTCCGCGCCTAATCCCGGCGCCGCCCACATCGGAAATCCCATGCAACTCAAGAATCCCATCCTCGGCCTGTGCCAACAGTCCACGTTCATGCTCAGTGCCGCCAAAGTCGATCAGTGCCCCGACGACGAAGGCTTCGAAGTGGCGTTCGCCGGTCGTTCCAACGCCGGTAAATCCAGTGCGCTGAACACTCTGACTCACGCCAGCCTGGCGCGCACCTCGAAAACCCCGGGTCGCACACAGCTGTTGAACTTCTTCAAGCTAGACGATGAACGGCGTCTGGTCGACCTCCCGGGCTACGGTTATGCAAAAGTACCAATCCCGCTGAAGCAACACTGGCAGCGTCACCTTGAGGCTTACCTCGGTGGCCGCGAGAGTTTGAAGGGGCTGATTCTGATGATGGACATCCGTCATCCAATGACCGACTTCGACCTGCTGATGCTGGACTGGGCCGTTGCCGCCGGCATGCCGATGCACATTCTGCTGACCAAGGCAGACAAGCTGACCTACGGCGCAGCCAAGAACACGCTGCTCAAGGTGCAGTCGGAAATCCGTAAGGGTTGGGGCGATCAAGTGACGATCCAGCTGTTCTCCGCACCAAAACGCATGGGCCTGGAAGAGGCTTACACTGTGTTGGCGGGCTGGATGGAGTTGGCGGATAAAGGAATTGCCTGCTGAGTAAATCGCAGGCAAAAAAAGCCCCGGACTTCATATGGGGAGGGAGAAGTTCCGGGGTTTAAGTTCCGAACCGCTAGGGCGGGGTTCAGATATCTGCCAACACTTAACACAACATAGGAGCATCGAAGGGCTTCACCAGCCATTCAGTATCTCTGAGTACCCTGGCGCAAGATTAGTTCAGATTCTTTTCAAAAAACTTTGGAATAAGCTCAAGAACAATCCGACCTAAGCCCCACTCGATGCCTTTGCCGCGACGCACTGTCGCGGCAAAATCCCGGCCCAGAGGCCTCAGTGCGCCTCGTCCCAGTTGTTGCCGACTCCCACTTCCACCAGCAACGGCACATCCAGTTTCGCGGCTTCGCTCATGTGCACGCGAATTTCTTCGCGAACCTGATCGACCAGATCCTCGCGGACCTCCAGCACCAGTTCGTCGTGCACCTGCAGGATGACTTTGGCGTCCAGCCCGGAAGCGCACAGCCAGTTATCCACTGCCACCATGGCTTTCTTGATGATGTCCGCTGCGGTGCCCTGCATCGGCGCGTTGATTGCCGTGCGTTCGGCGGCCGCGCGTTCCTGCGGCTTGTTGGAGTTGATGTCCGGCAGATACAGGCGACGACCGAAGATCGTTTCCACAAAGCCCTGGTCTGCTGCCTGGGCGCGGGTGCGATCCATGTATTCGCGAACGCCCGGATAACGCGCGAAGTAGGTGTCGATGTAGGCCTTGGCGGTCTTGGTATCGACGCCGATGTCCTTGCCCAGTTTCTGCGCGCCCATGCCGTAGATCAGACCGAAGTTGATCGCCTTGGCGCCCCGGCGCTGGTCAGACGTCACTTCATTCAGCTCGACCTTGAACACTTCGGCCGCCGTGGCGGTGTGCACGTCCAGGTTATTGCGGAAAGCATTCATCAGGCCTTCGTCGCGGGACAGGTGGGCCATGATCCGCAGTTCGATCTGCGAGTAGTCCGCTGCCAGCAGTTTGTAACCTTTCGGCGCAACGAACGCCTGACGGATGCGTCGGCCTTCGGCGGTGCGCACCGGGATGTTCTGCAGGTTCGGATCGCTCGACGACAAGCGACCGGTCGACGCAACGGCCTGATGGTACGAAGTGTGGATACGCCCGGTACGCGGGTTGATCTGCTCCGGCAGGCGATCGGTGTAGGTGCTTTTCAGCTTGCTCATGGAACGGTGTTCCATCAGCACTTTCGGCAAGCGGTGATCGTCTTCGGCCAGTTTCGCCAACACTTCTTCGGCGGTGGACGGCTGGCCCTTGGCGGTCTTCTTCAGCACCGGCAGGCCAAGTTTTTCGTAGAGGATCACGCCCAGCTGCTTCGGCGAACCGAGGTTGAATTCTTCACCGGCAATCTCGAAGGCTTCACGCTCCAGCGCGATCATTTTGTTACCCAGTTCAATGCTCTGGATGCCGAGCAGTTCAGCGTCGACGAACGCGCCCTGGCGCTCGATGCGAGCAAGCACTGGCACCAGCGGGATCTCGATATCGGTCAGTACACTCGCCAGGCTCGGGATAGCGCTGAGCTTGTCGAACAGCGTCTGGTGCAGGCGCAGGGTCACGTCGGCATCTTCGGCGGCATACGGCCCGGCCTGTTCCAGGGCGATCTGGTCGAAGGTCAGTTGCTTGGCGCCTTTGCCGGCGATGTCCTGAAAACTCACGGTGGTGTGATCCAGGTACTTCTGCGCTAGGCTGTCCATGTCGTGGCGGGTGGCGGTGGAGTTGAGCACATAGGACTCAAGCATCGTGTCGAAGGCAATTCCGCGCACGGTGATGCCTTCGTTCTGATCGCCACCGATGGCGCAGTTGGCCAGGATGTTCATGTCGAACTTGGCGTGCTGGCCGACCTTGAGCTTGTTCGGGTCTTCAAGGATCGGCTTGAGTGCGCGCAGCACAGTGTCGCGATCCAGCTGCTCCGGCACGCCGATGTAGGAGTGGGTCAGCGGGATGTAGGCCGCTTCGTTGGCCTGCACCGCGAAGGACAAGCCGACCAGCTGCGCCTGTTGCGCGTCGATGCCGGTGGTTTCGGTGTCGAAGGCGAACAGTTTGGCGTTCTTCAGCTTTTCCAGCCAAACGTCGAATCGCGCCTGATCGAGGATGGTTTCGTACGCGGCTTCAGCCGGAGCGGCGGGCGCTTCCTCTTCGGCAGGCGCGCTGAACAGATCACCGGCCGGCACAGGCTCGGCGGCCGCGCTCAGTTCCTGGCGCTTGGCATCGCGATCCAGGTCATTCAGCCAACTCTTGAATTCCAGCAGGGTGTACAACTCGTAAAGCTTGGCCGGATCTTCCGGACCCATTTGCAGGTCGTCGAGGCCGATATCCAGCGGCACGTCGACCTTGATGGTCGCCAGTTGATAAGAGAGGAAGGCCATTTCCTTGTGTTCTTCGAGCTTGGCCGGCAGGGTCTTGGCGCCACGGATCGGCAGGGTCGGCACGATGTCGAGCTGCGCATACAGCTCGGTCAGGCCGCCGTTGACGCCTACCAGCAGGCCGGAAGCGGTTTTCGGGCCGATGCCGGGAACGCCCGGGATGTTGTCGGAGGAATCGCCCATCAGGGCCAGATAATCGATGATCTGCTCTGGAGCGACGCCGAATTTCTCCTTCACGCCGTCCACATCCATCGAACTACCGGACATGGTGTTGACCAAGGTAATGTGGCCGTCGACCAGTTGCGCCATGTCCTTGTCGCCGGTGGAGATGATCACCGGGCGGTCGGCGGCCGCGCTGCTGCGGGCCAAGGTGCCGATCACGTCATCGGCCTCGACGCCTTCGACGCATAGCAGCGGGAAACCGAGGGCGATCACGCTCTGGTGCAGCGGCTCGATCTGCACGCGCATGTCGTCCGGCATGCTTGGGCGGTTGGCCTTGTATTCGGCGTACATCTCATCGCGAAATGTCCCACCCTTGGCGTCGAACACTACCGCGAACGGGCTGTCCGGATACTGCTTGCGCAGGCTCTTGAGCATGTTCAGCACGCCTTTGACCGCACCGGTCGGCAGGCCTTTGGAGGTGGTCAGCGGTGGCAGCGCGTGAAAGGCGCGGTACAGGTAAGACGAACCGTCCACCAGGACGAGGGGGGCTTGGCTCATGAGCAGAATCAACCTTTTCGGCGGGCCCGGCGCTAGAATAGCGGGACCGTTGACGACAAAGGGACAAGGTTATCATGCGTACGTTAAATCGCTTGCTGCTGGTCAGTCTGATTGCTGTCTCACCGCTGGCCGCGATCGCGGCGGATGATGCGCCATCGTCGGAGCCGGAAGTTACCATTAGCACGCACACCGAAGGCGACAAGGTCATTCAGGAATACAGCCGGAGTGGGTTCGTGTATGCGATCAAGGTCACACCGAAGGGCGGTAAACCCTATTTCCTGGTGCGCGCCGATGGTACGGACGCGAACTACATCCGGTCCGACCAGCCGGATATGCTGATTCCGTCGTGGGAAATCTTTACCTGGAAGTAAGTTTCCTGACTTTTAATCGGCGCCGTCTGATAACGGCGCCAGAACTGAGCAGTTTTTAACCATGTCTGTGTTCACCCCCCTGGCTCGGCCCGAGCTGGAAACCTTTCTCGCCCCGTACGGGCTCGGCCGTCTGCTCGATTTCCAGGGGATCGCCGCCGGCAGCGAAAACACCAACTTCTTCATCAGCATGGAAAAGGGCGAGTTCGTCCTGACCCTGGTCGAGCGCGGCCCGGTGCAGGAAATGCCTTTCTTCATCGACCTGCTCGACGTCCTGCACGAAGCCGATCTGCCGGTGCCTTACGCACTGCGCACCACCGACGGCGTGGCCCTGCGCGAGCTGAAGGGCAAACCGGCATTGCTGCAACCGCGCCTGGCTGGCAAGCACATCAAGCAGGCCAACGCCCAGCATTGCGCGCAGGTCGGTGACTTGCAGGCGCATCTGCACCTGGCGACCCAGGGCGACAACATGATCAAGCGCAAGACCGATCGTGGCCTGGACTGGATGCTGGAAGAGGGTACGCAGTTTCTTTCGCACCTGAGCGATGAGCCGCGCGCACTGCTGCAGAAGGCGCTGGACGAAATCACCCAACAGAGAGAGAAAATTCTCGCGCTGCCACGGGCGAACATCCACGCCGACCTGTTCCGCGACAACGCGATGTTCGAAGGCACACACCTGACCGGGTTGATCGACTTCTACAACGCCTGCTCCGGGCCGATGCTCTATGACGTGGCGATTGCTCTGAACGACTGGTGTTCGGACGATAACGGCCTGATCGACGGCCCGCGTGCGCGTGCGTTCCTTGGCGCCTACGCGGCACTGCGTCCATTCACGGCGGCCGAAGCCGAGCTGTGGCCGACCATGCTGCGAGTGGCGTGCGTTCGGTTCTGGCTGTCGCGCCTGATTGCGGCGGAATCGTTCGCCGGGCAGGACGTGCTGATTCACGATCCGAAAGAGTTCGAGCAGCGGCTGGCGCAGCGTCAGACGGTCAGTACGCCGCTACCTTTCGCCCTGTAAAAGAAAAAACCGCAGCCTGTGCAGGCTGCGGTTTTTTTGTATCAGAGCGATTCGAGACAACCCGCCAGATCATTCCCGAGCTTCTCCAGCACTTGCTCATAACCCTGAGCCGTGGCTGGCGTGTACCCGCCCAAAGCATCCAGCTCCGCCAGCTTCACCGGCAGGCCCGCCACCAGGGTCTCGGCCAGTCGTGGACGCAGCGGCGGCTCACTGAACACGCAGGTCTTGCCGACCTCCTGCAAACGCGTGCGCATCGCCGCTACATGCTGGGCACCGGGTTGCACTTCTGCTGCAACGCTGAACACGCCGGTGTGTTTCAAGCCGTAGGCGTCTTCGAAGTAATCGAAGGCTTCGTGGAAGACGAAGTAGGGTTTGCCTTCAACACTGGCCAGACGTTTCTTCAAACGCTGATCCAGTGCATCCAGACGCTCGTCGAACGCTTTGGCGTTACTCTGATAACGCTCGGCGTTGGCCGGGTCAGCAGCGCTCAAGTCGGCGGCCATTTTGTCGGCAATAACCCGCGCGTTCACCGGCGATAGCCACAAATGCGCATCGAGACTGCCCGGGCGATGGTCGTGATCGTGTTCGTCGGCTTCTTCGGCATGGGAATGACTGTCTGCTGCGAAGCGGCGCAGTTTCATGCCCGGCAGATCCTGCACGGCAACGCTCGGCAGCGTACGACCGTTCAGCACGCGAGGCAGGAAACCTTCCATGTCCGGGCCGATCCAGTACAGCAGGTCAACAGATTGCACCTTGCGCACGTCGGACGGGCGCAACGCGTAGTTATGAGGCGAAGCCCCCGGCGGCAGCAGCACTTCCGGAATCGCCACGCCGTCCTGCACCGCAGCGGCAATCAGTTGCAGGGGCTTGATGCTGGTGAGGACTCTGACCTCGGCCTGAGCCGGGCCGATCAGCAGAAAACCGGTGATGAATACGACAAAAACAGAAAAAAGTCGGGACACGATGACCACTCAATGAGGCGAGAACGGGTAACATAATAACGTCTCTAACCAAACTCGTCGCCGCTCATGCCTATTACACCGATTGCCAGCCGTCCCCACGACCACTCGCACTGCGTTCACAGCGCGCTGTCCGAGGCCGATGCCCTGTGTGCACAGAAAGGCTTGCGCCTGACCGCGTTGCGCCGGCGCGTGCTGGAACTGGTCTGGCAGAGCCACAAGCCGCTGGGTGCCTACGACATTCTGGCGGTGCTCAGCGAGCAGGACGGCCGCCGCGCCGCGCCGCCAACCGTGTACCGGGCGCTGGATTTCCTGCTGGAAAACGGCCTGGTGCACCGCATCTCCTCGCTCAACGCCTTCGTTGGCTGCGTGCACCCAAAACATTCGCATCAGGGCCAGTTCCTGATCTGCCGTGAATGCCATGCCGCCATCGAACTTGAGCAAAAAACCATCAGCGACGCGATTGTCCACAGCGCCAAGGATGTCGGCTTCATCGTCGAGGCCCAGACCGTCGAAGTGGTCGGCCTCTGCTCCGGTTGCCGGGGGGCTTGATGAGCGATGCGCTGATCCGTCTGGAGCAGGTGGCGGTCCGGTTTGCCGGGCAGAACGTGCTGGACAACATTCACCTGAGCGTCGAACCGGGGCAGATCGTCACCCTGATCGGCCCCAACGGCGCCGGCAAGACCACGCTGGTGCGCGCCGTGCTCGGTCTGTTGAAACCCGACAGCGGCAGCGTATGGCGCAAGCCGAAACTGCGTGTCGGCTACATGCCGCAAAAACTTCATGTCGATCCGACCTTGCCACTGTCGGTGCTGCGCTTCCTGCGGCTGGTGCCGGGTGTCGATCGCCCGCGTGCGCTGGCGGCGCTCAAGGAAGTCGGCGCCGAGCACGTTATCGACAGCCCGGTGCAAAGCGTTTCCGGCGGTGAAATGCAGCGCGTGCTGCTGGCCCGTGCCTTGTTGCGCGAGCCGGAACTGCTGGTGCTCGATGAGCCGGTGCAGGGCGTCGATGTCGCCGGGCAAGCCGAGCTGTACAGCCTGATCACCCGGCTGCGCGATCGGCATGGCTGCGGCGTGTTGATGGTGTCCCACGATCTGCATCTGGTGATGAGCACCACCGATCAGGTGGTATGCCTCAACCGTCACGTCTGCTGCTCCGGGCATCCCGAGCAGGTCAGTGGCGATCCGGCGTTCGTCGAGCTGTTCGGCAACAACGCGCCGAGCCTGGCGATCTATCACCACCATCATGACCATGCCCACGACCTGCACGGTTCGGTGGTCAAAGGGCCTGTGACAGGCCAACCTCACGTTCACGGAGATAGCTGCAAGCATGGCTGATTTTCTGTTCTACGCCCTGCTTGCAGGTCTGGCGCTGGCGTTGGTCGCGGGGCCGCTCGGCTCGTTCGTGGTCTGGCGGCGCATGGCCTATTTCGGCGATACGCTGTCCCACGCCGCACTGCTTGGCGTGGCCCTGGGCTTTTTGCTGGATGTCAGCCCGACCGTGGCGGTGACCGTGGGCTGCCTGCTGCTGGCGGTGTTGCTGGTGACCTTGCAGCAGCGTCAGCCACTGGCGTCCGACACGCTTCTGGGAATTCTCGCACCGAGCACGCTCTCTCTCGGGCTGGTGGTACTAAGCTTCATGCATGAAGTGCGGATCGACCTGATGGCCTATCTGTTCGGCGACCTGCTGGCGATCAGCCCGACCGATCTGGCGTGGATCCTCGGTGGCAGCGCAGCCGTGCTGGTGTTGCTGGTGACGCTATGGCGCCCATTGCTGGCGATCACCGTGCACGAAGAGCTGGCCAGGGTCGAAGGCCTGCCGGTGGCCGGTTTGCGCATGGCGTTGATGCTGTTGATCGCGGTGGTGATCGCAGTGGCGATGAAAATCGTCGGTGTGTTGCTGATTACTTCGCTATTGATCATTCCGGCGGCTGCGGCACAGCGTCACGCCCGTTCTCCGGAGCAGATGGCACTGGGTGCGAGCGTGCTGGGCATGCTCGCCGTGTGTGGCGGGCTGGCGCTGTCCTGGTTCAAGGACACCCCGGCCGGCCCGTCAATCGTTGTGACGGCGGCCGCACTGTTTCTGCTGAGTTTTGTTCTGCCCCGTCGAGGGGTGTAGACTTGCTCGTTTTTTGCGCAAATAGAGAGTCGCAGGAATGAAGCCGTTCGCCTCCCGTTATCTGCTCCTTGTGGCCTTTTCAGTGCTGCTGGGCGCCTGCCAAAGCACGCCGCCGGTGGCCGAAGTCCCCGATGCGCGGGCCACGGCCATCGCACAGCTGGAGCAAAGCCTGGCCAGCAGCGAACTGGCCACTGCCGAAGACCAATTGGCAGCCTTGCAGGCCGAGACACCCAACGATCAATCCCTTGAGCAATACCAGCGCCAGTTGGCCGAAGCCTATCTGCGCCGCAGCCAGATCGTCCTGCAAAAGGGCGATGTGAATGCGGCCGCGACCGCGTTGGCCCGTGCCCGTGTGCTGATGCCCAAGGCCCCGGCACTGACCGGTGGCGTCAACGGCGCGATCACCGAAGCGCGCAAGGCTGAGCTGGAAAAAGCCGAAGCGGCGCTGCAAGCCGCTGAAGCCAAGCCGAAAGCCAAGGTGATTGATCCGACCGCCGAGAGCACCACGGTCGCGCTGAACATCACCGATAGCCGCAAACTTCGCCGCCAACTGGATGCGATCGCCGCCGATGTGGTGAATTACAACTGTGCGGTGAGCATTCAGGCCCCACGCACCAATGATTACCCGTGGCTGGCGACGTTGATCACCAAGCGTGTGAAGAAGCTCGATCCGGATTTCGATCTGAAGATCGAGAAACAGATTCTGCGTACGGTCCCGGCGCAGATGGTTCTGAGTCCGCGCAAACCTTAAAAGCTTCGGCGGAAAGCCGCCCGGAGCAAGCCCGCTCCCACAGGTACAGCGTGAATCCTGTGGAAGCGGGCTTGCTCGCGAAAGCGTCTTTTCAGCCAACGAAGAGCTTAAGCGGGAATGGCCTTGGCTTTAGCCTCCCGATCCCATACCCGATGCTGCCCGATCGCAGCAAAGAATGGTTTGGTCAGCGCGCCAACATCCTTGCCCTCCAGTAACCCGGCATCCGCCTCCAGCTTCAGCACATCCAGCAACTGCTTGGCCTCACCCTGCAGCGCAATCGCCTTCAGGTGTTTGTACGCCTCCAGCAGGTAATGCAACGCTACGCCATCCCCGCTCAACGCCTTGACCGACGCCGCGCCACCCGGCACGAACACCGCGTCGAACGCCACAGAAGGCAAACCTTCCATCGACGCATCCACCGCCAGGCTTTTGCCATCGGCGGTCTTCACCGGCGCCGAGGTCGGGCCGAGCAGTTTGGCGTGCGCACCCTCTGCCGTCAGCGCCTTCTTCATCGCATCGATCGCTGCACCATCGACGCCGTTGGCCGCAAGAATCGCGACTTTCCGCGTCTTGATGTTTTCCGGCAACAAGTTGGCCTGACTCAGCGATGGCGAGTGATCCAGTGATGTTTTCGGCACATCGACCGTGCCTTTGGACGGTGCCGGCAAGCCAAGGTTCTGCGCCACGCGTTTGGCCAGTTCCAGATCGATGTTGGCCAGGATCTCGTTCACTTCCCGCGCCCGAATGTGCTCGCGCTCAACCTTGCCCAGTTCGAAGCTGTAAGCCGAAATGATGTGTTCCTGCTCGTGCTTGCTCATGCTCTTGAAGAACAACCGCGCCTGGGAGAAGTGATCGCTGAACGACTCGCTGCGCTGGCGGATCTTGTTGGCATCGATGCGTTCCGGATAGCTTTCGAACCCGCCGTCCTGCGCAGCCGGCGGGGTTTCTTTCGGCCAGCCGCCATCGATGGAATTGGGTTCATACGAGGCGCGCCCCTTGTCGATCACCGTGCGGTGCTGAGCATCGCGCTGGCCGTTGTGGAACGGTGCCACTGGGCGATTGATCGGCAACTCATGAAAGTTCGGCCCGCCAAGTCGGCTGATCTGCGTGTCGGTGTAGGAAAACAGCCGGCCTTGCAGCAGTGGGTCATTGGAGAAGTCGATGCCCGGCACGATATGGCCGGGGCAAAACGCAACCTGCTCGGTTTCGGCGAAGAAGTTGTCCGGGTTGCGGTTGAGGGTCATCTTGCCCAATGGCGTGATAGGAACAATTTCCTCGGGAATCAGCTTGGTCGGGTCGAGAATGTCGAAATCGAAGTCGTGTTCGTTTTCCTCTTCGATGACCTGAACGCCGAGTTCCCATTCCGGGTAGTCGCCCATTTCGATGGCTTCCCAGAGATCGCGCCGATGGTAGTCGGTGTCTTTACCCGCGAGCTTCTGCGCTTCGTCCCAGACCAGCGAACAGGTGCCGGCGGTAGGGCGCCAGTGGAATTTGACGAAGCGCGATTTGCCCTCGGCGTTGATCAGCCGGAAGGTGTGTACACCGAAGCCCTGCATGCTGCGCAGGCTTTTCGGGATCGCCCGGTCGGACATGGCCCAGATAACCATGTGCGCCGATTCTGGCACCAGCGACACGAAGTCCCAGAAGGTGTCGTGTGCCGAGCCGCCGGTGGGGATCTCGTTATGCGGCTCGGGTTTTACGGCGTGGACGAAGTCGGGAAACTTGATCGCGTCCTGGATGAAAAATACCGGCATGTTGTTGCCGACCAGATCGAAGTTGCCTTCGTCGGTGAAGAACTTCACGGCAAAACCACGCACGTCACGCACCGTGTCGCCGGAACCGCGTGGCCCCTGTACCGTGGAAAAACGCACGAACACCGGGGTTTTCTTCCCCGGATCCTGCAGGAAACCGGCCTTGGTCAGCGTCGAATGGTTCTCGTAGCTCTGAAAGAAACCATGGGCGCCGGTGCCGCGGGCGTGGACGATGCGCTCGGGAATCCGTTCATGGTCAAAGTGCGTGATCTTTTCACGCATGATGAAGTCTTCCAAAAGCGACGGCCCGCGAGCTCCGGCCTTGAGGGTGTTCTGATTATCAGCAATTTTCACGCCCTGGTTGGTGCGCAGTGCCTGGCCCGTGGCATCGGAGCGAAACTTCTCCAGGCTGTCGAGTTTGGCATTGGTGTTGGCGCGATCCGGGGTATCGGTGCCGGCCAGTTGGCTTTTGTCATTGGCAGGTTTCTTGGTACTCATCAGTCATGAACTCCTGTTTGTCCCGGGATTGCTCCGGAACGCTTGAGTGTTTCCCAGGCACGGCACCCAGGGATTTCAAGTCGCTTAATTAGTGACTGACGAGGGTTTCGAGCGTTCCTTTTTTATGACCTTTGATCCTGTTATTGCCAAATCGAAGGTTATTTGCGAAATAAATGCTAAGAACCTCTATACGGACAGGCTAAAATGCGCGCCCGGCTAACCGCTGATCCTTTTCCAACGCGCCCCACAAGGTTCGCTACGTGATCGAGTTTCAAAACGTCCATAAGACTTACCGCGTCGCCGGTAAGGACATCACCGCGCTGCACCCGACCAGCTTCTCCATCGAGAACGGTCAGGTGTTCGGCCTGATTGGCCACTCCGGCGCGGGAAAAAGTACCCTGCTGCGTCTGATCAATCGCCTGGAGCAATCCAGTGGCGGCAAGATCATCGTCGACGGCGAAGAAGTCACCGCGCTGGACGCCAACGGCCTGCGCCGTTTCCGTCAGCAGGTCGGGATGATCTTCCAGCACTTCAACCTGCTGGCATCCAAGACCGTGGCCGACAACGTCGCGCTGCCACTGACCCTGGCCGGTGAACTGTCCCGCGCCGAGATTGACCAGCGTGTGGCCGAGTTGCTGGCGCGGGTCGGTCTGTCCGATCACGCCAAAAAGTACCCGGCGCAGTTGTCCGGCGGTCAGAAGCAGCGTGTCGGCATCGCCCGCGCTCTGGCGACCAAGCCGAAGATCCTGCTGTGCGACGAAGCCACCAGCGCCCTCGACCCGCAGACCACGGCGTCGGTCCTGCAATTGCTGGCCGAGATCAACCGCGAGCTGAAACTGACCATCGTCCTGATCACCCACGAGATGGATGTGATCCGCCGCGTGTGCGATCAGGTCGGCGTGATGGATGCCGGCGTGATCGTCGAGCAAGGTTCGGTGGCCGATGTGTTCCTGCATCCGAAACACCCGACCACCAAGCGTTTCGTCCAGGAAAGCGAGCAGATTGATGAAAGTGAGCAGCGCGATGACTTCGCTCACGTGCCGGGTCGCATCGTGCGTCTGACTTTTCAGGGCGAAGCGACCTACGCGCCGTTGCTCGGTACTGTCGCCCGGGAAACCGGTGTGGACTACAGCATCCTGGCCGGTCGTATCGACCGCATCAAAGACATTCCTTACGGGCAATTGACCCTCGCCGTCACCGGTGGCGACATGGAAGCGGCGTTCGCCCGCTTCACCGCCGCTGACGTTCATATGGAGGTGTTGCGCTAATGGAAGACCTGATGAGTTTCTTCACCAATATCGACTGGTACGAAATCTGGCTCGCCACCGGCGACACCCTGATGATGCTCGGCGGTTCGCTGCTGTTCACCGTGCTGCTCGGCCTGCCGCTGGGCGTGCTGCTGTTCCTGTGCAGCCCGCGTCAGTTGCTCGAAGCCAAAGGCGTGTACGCGCTGCTGTCGCTGGTGGTGAACATCCTGCGTTCGCTGCCGTTCATCATTCTGTTGATCGTGATGATCCCTTTCACCGTGCTGATCACCGGCACCTCGCTCGGCGTGGCCGGTGCGATTCCGCCGCTGGTAGTGGGCGCGACGCCGTTCTTCGCGCGGCTGGTGGAAACCGCCCTGCGTGAAGTTGATCGCGGCATCATCGAGGCAACCCAGTCGATGGGCGCGACCACTCGCCAGATCATCATGAACGCCCTGCTGCCGGAGGCCCGTCCGGGCATCTTCGCAGCAATTACGGTGACGGCGATTACACTGGTTTCCTACACGGCGATGGCCGGTGTGGTCGGTGCCGGTGGCCTGGGTGACCTGGCGATCCGTTTCGGCTACCAGCGGTTCCAGACTGACGTGATGATCGTGACCGTGGTATTGCTGCTGATTCTGGTGCAAGTGCTGCAAATGGTCGGCGACCGACTGGTCGTGCACTTCTCGCGCAAATAACCGGTTTTGTAATGACATGAGCCGGCCATTCGCTGGCAGGCGCCAGACGGGCGCCGAAAAAGGAGTTAGCTGAATGAAAAAACTGATCGTTGCCCTGGCTGCCGTTGCAGCGTTCTCGGCCCATGCCGACGAAACCCTGACCGTTGCTGCCACTCCGGTACCGCACGCGGAAATCCTCGAATTCGTGAAGCCTGCTCTGGCGAAAGAAGGCGTGGATCTGAAGGTCAAGGTCTTCACCGACTACGTTCAGCCGAACGTCCAGGTGGCCGAGAAGCGTCTGGACGCCAACTTCTTCCAGCACCAGCCGTACCTCGATGAATTCAACAAGGCCAAGGGCACCAGCCTGGTTTCCGTGACTGGCGTGCACCTGGAGCCGCTGGGCGCCTACTCCAGCAAGTTTAAGAAAATCGAAGAGCTGCCAAGCGGCGCCAACGTGGTGATCCCGAACGACGCCACCAACGGCGGCCGTGCGCTGTTGCTGCTGGCCAAGGCCGGCGTGATCACCCTGAAGGATCCGACCAACATTCTGTCGACCGTCAAGGACATCGCCCAGAACCCGAAAGACCTGAAGATCCGTGAACTGGAAGCCGCGACCATCCCTCGCGTGCTGACCCAGGTCGACCTGGCGCTGATCAACACCAACTACGCGCTGGAAGCCAAGCTCGATCCGTCCAAGGATGCGCTGGTCATCGAAGGCAGCGACTCGCCTTACGTGAACATCCTGGTGTCCCGCGCGGACAACAAGGACAGCGACGCGATGAAGAAACTGGCTGCCGCCCTGCACAGCCCGGAAGTGAAGAAATTCATTACCGAGAAGTACAAAGGCGCGGTGTTGCCGGCGTTCTAATCTGATCAAAACGAAAAAGGGGACGCCAGTGGCGTCCCCTTTTTTGTGCGTTCAGTTTTTACTTGCGGTTCAACATCACCGGCAACTGCGCCACCAGCTTGGCATTATTTAACGGCGCCCGAATAAACCCGCGCTGCGTCCCATCAGGCCCGATCACCGCCAGGTTCCCGCTGTGATCCACCGTGTAATTCGGCTTGCTGGTGTCCGCCGGAATGAACGGAATGCTCACTGCGTTCGCCACCTTCTGCAGCTCGTCGATCGACTTCGGCGTCAGGCCGATGAACTGTGGATCGAAGTAGCCCAGGTACTGCTTCAACTGCGCAGGGTTGTCGCGGTTCGGATCGACGCTGACCAGTACGATCTGCAATTTATCCACAGCATCCTTCGGCAGTTCGCTCTTGATCTGGCGCAGCTGGGCGAGGGTGGTCGGGCAGATGTCCGGGCAGAAGGTGTAGCCGAAGAACAGCAGGCTCCACTTGCCCTTGAGCTCGTTGACCGTGACCGGTTGGCCGTCCTGATTGGTCATCGTCACGTCCGGCAGGTTGCGGCTCTGCGGCAGCAGGATGATGCCGGCGTCGATCAGTGCGGTCGGGTCGCCCTGGCCCTTGCCGCTCAGCACTTTGTTGACGGTCAGGCCGAGGATCAGCGCGATCACGGCGACGAGGATGAAGACGGTTTTCTGGGTTCGAGTCATAGGTTCAACAGTAAGTAGTGGTCTACGAGCAGGGCGATGAACAGCAGAAACAAGTACCAGATAGAGTACTTGAAGGTGTTGATCGCCGCGTGCGGCCGAGTGCCACGGTACAGCACCACGGCCCATTGCAGAAACCTGGCTCCCAGACCGAGCGCGCAGATCAGGTACAGCAGGCCGCTCATGTGGATCACGTACGGCAACAGGCTGACCGCCAGCAGGGCGAAGGTGTACAGCAGAATGTGCACCTTGGTGTAGTGCTCGCCATGGGTGACTGGCAGCATCGGAATGTCGGCCTTCGCGTATTCCTCCTTGCGGTGGATGGCCAGCGCCCAGAAGTGCGGCGGGGTCCAGGCGAAGATGATCAGCACCAGCAGCAACGGTTCGGCGCTGACGTGGCCGGTCGCGGCGGTCCAGCCGAGCAGCGGCGGCGCGGCGCCGGCAAGGCCACCGATGACGATGTTCTGCGGCGTCGCGCGTTTGAGGAAACCGGTGTAGATCACCGCGTAGCCGAGCAGCGAGGCCAGGGTCAGCCACGCAGTCAGCGGATTGGTGAAGGTCAGCAGCAGGGCCTGGCCGAGCAGTGCCAGCACCAGCGCAAAGGTCAGTGCGCCTGTGGGCGAAACCCGGCCCTCGGCCAGCGGCCGTTTGTGGGTGCGGGCCATGACCGCATCGATGCGCCGGTCCACCACATGATTGACCGCCGCCGCGCCACCGGCACACAGCGCGATCCCCAGGTTGCCGAACACCAGCACCGTCCACGGCACCCCGGCGCGGGTCGCGAGGAACATGCCGACCAGCGAGGTGATCAGCATCAGCACCACGACTTTCGGTTTGGTCAGCTCCAGGTAATCACGCCACAGCGCCTGCGCCGGACGTTCGCCGATCAGAATCGCCATGGCGTCTCTCCTTTAATAGTGATGGGCGCCGCCGAGTGTTTGCGCGGCCTCAGGCGCCAGCGCGCGATCATCGGCTGCCTGACCCGAACCAGGCTGGTCCGCGCGTGGTAGTTGACCAGCACCATCGTCAGCAGCAGCGCGGCACCGCCGGCGTTATGCGCCACGGCCACCGGCAGCGGCAGATGGAACAGCACGTTGCTGATGCCGAGGGTGATCTGCGCGCCGAGGGCGATCAGCACCAGCCCGGCCAGTCGCGTCATGCCCACCACTTTCAGTTGCCAGGCCAGACCGAGCAGGACGACCGTCACCAGCAACGCGCCGATGCGGTGGGTCAGGTGAATTGCCGTGCGCGCATCGCTGTCGAGTTGCCCGCCCAGGTAATTGGGGCCGATGTGTTGAGTCAGGTGAAAGCCGTTGGCGAAATCTGCCGGGGGCAGCCATTGGCCGTGGCAGGTCGGGAAGTCGATGCAGGCCACCGCCGCGTAGTTGGAACTGACCCAGCCGCCGAGAGCAATCTGGCCGATCACCAACAGCAATCCGGCAGTCGCCCAATATTGCAGACGCTTGGGCACGGTCAGTGCCGGCAGTACGCCGGACAGTCGCAACGTCAGCAGAAACAGCAGGCTCAACGTCGCGAAGCCACCGAGCAAATGCCCGGTCACCACTTGCGGCCAGAGCTTGAGCGTCACCGTCCACATGCCGAACGCCGCCTGGGCGAACACCACCGCCAGCAGAAACAGTGGCAGTTTCAGCGGTTGCCCGGGATGACGACGATTAACCCACGCGCGCCCGGCCAGTACCGAAATCAGCATGCCGAGAGTGCCGGCGAAGTAGCGGTGGATCATCTCGTTCCAGCCCTTGTGTGCTTCTACCGGCGCGTCCGGGAAATGCAGTTCGGCATGGGCCAGTTGGGCTTCGCTTTTCGGCACGCTGATGAAGCCGTAGCAGCCCGGCCAGTCCGGACAGCCGAGGCCGGCGTGGGTCAGGCGGGTGTAGGCGCCGAGCAGCACCACGATCAGTGCCAGCAGGGTGGCAAACAGCGCGAGGCGAAATCCAGGTTTGGCCATGACGATGCCCTTATCCGATGTTCGACAGTTTCAGCAGGTGACGCAGGTCGTTGAGCAGGTCCTTGCCTTTGACGCTCGGGTCGTAGCGCAGCACGAGGTTGCCGTGGGGATCGATGATCCACAGCTGCGGTGTGGCCTTGTCGCCCGTGGCCTTGCTGAAGGTGGCTGCGTCCAGCGGGTAGCGTTGCAGCTGCGGGTATTCGCGGGTCAGCTTGGCTTCGTAGTCGGCAGCCAACGGTTGTGCAGCGGCCAGGGCGTGGCTGGCGCGCCCGGCTTCGCGGCCGAGGCCGATCTGGATCTGCCGCGCCAGGTACACCAGCTGCTGGCAGTCCACCGCGCAGTCCTTCGGTGCGGTGACCAGCATCTGCCAGCGCGTTTCGTCAGCCTGGATGCCGAGGTCGGCGCGGGTCTGGCCGTTGCCGATCAGTTCGCCGTGATAGCTGCGACCTTCCGGCACCCAGAACTGCAACTTGTACATGCCGGTGGCGAGGATCATCGGACCGACCACGCCGAGCACGATCAGCAGCAGCTGGATGCGTCCGCGACGGCGACTGGCCGGGCCTTTCGTTTCAGACATGCTGGGTGGATTCATGGCCGCTCCCATGGTGTTTCTCCTTTGCGTTGTGCCAGCCGAGATAGAGGTAGAGCCCGAGCAGGGCGGTGGCCATGGCGAACCACTGCACGGCGTAACCGAGGTGTTTTTCCGGGCCCATCGCGACTACCGGCCAGTCGGCCTGATAGCTGGCGGGGCCGGGTTCGGCGCGTAATTCGTAGGCGAAACCGTCGCGTTCGAGGGTTTTCCACAGCTTCGTGGGTTCGACGGCGGTGACGGTTTGCGGCCAGGTGCTGCTGACCGGATCGGCATGCAACTGGAAGGTGGCGCCGGGGGCGACATACACCCAGGCATCGACATCCACGGCGTCGACCGGTGTGTTGAACTGCGGGGCCGTGCGCCGGTCCGGCCATGGCAGCCAGCCGCGATTGACCAGCAGCCACTGGCCGCTGCGCTGATCCTGAAACGGTTGCAGCAATTCGACGCCGACCTTGCCGTTGCGCTGACGGTTGTCCAGCAACAGGCTGTGGGCGGCGTCAAACTGGCCGTGCAGATGCACCCGGCGAAAGGCCGGATCGGCGCTGTGCAGCAACTCGGTGCTGGCCATCGGTTCGGCGGCGCGGCGTTCGGCGTAGCTGGCGAGCAGGGCGGTTTTCTCCGCGCCCCGGCCCAGCTGCCAGAAGCCCAGCGAAATCAGCAACGGCAGCAGCAGGCCGACCACCAGGGTCGGCACCACGCCCGGCCGGAAGCGCTTCATGGTCGCGCCAGAAAATCAGTGAACGCGATCGCTATACTCAACTGCATTGCTTGTTCCCCCGGAGTTCTTCCCATGCTCAAAGCAGCCATCGTCCTGATGCTGATTGCCACGGTGGTCAGCCTGTTCAGCGGCCTGTTTTTCCTGGTCAAGGACGACAGCAGCTCGAATCGGCTGGTGATCGCCTTGAGTGTTCGGGTGGCATTGGCCGCCTGCACCGTCGGCTTGATCGCCTGGGGTTTCTACAGCGGCCAACTGGTGTCGCACGCGCCTTGGTAGCTCTGTTCCTCAGAGCACGTAAACGAAGATGAACAAGCCGATCCACACCACATCGACGAAGTGCCAATACCAGCTCGCCGCTTCAAAGCCGAACTGATGTTCGTTGTCGAAATGGCCCTTCATGATGCGCATCAGCATCACGAACAGAATGATCGTGCCGATGGTCACGTGGGCGCCGTGGAAACCGGTGAGCATGAAGAACGTCGCGCCGTAGATGCCCGAGCCGAGGGTCAGCCCCAGTTCGTGGTAGGCGTGGATGTATTCTTCGGCCTGGAAGCCGAGGAACGCGCAGCCCAGCAGCACGGTGATCGCCAGCCACAGTTTCAGCGCGCCGCGATGGCCTTTCTTCAGCGCGTGGTGGGCGATGGTGATGGTCACGCTGGAGCTCACCAGCAGGATGGTGTTGATCAGCGGCAGGCCCCAAGGGCTGATGACTTCCTTGGGCGGCGGGAACAGTTTCGGATCCGGCGTGTGCAGCAGCGGCCAGGTGAACTGGAAGTTCGGCCAGAGCATGTGGGCGATGCCTTTGGTGCCTTCGCCGCCCAGCGCCGGGCCAGAGATGTGTCGCACGTAGAACAGCGCACCGAAGAAGGCAATGAAGAACATCACCTCGGAGAAGATGAACCAGCTCATGCCCCAGCGGAACGAGCGGTCCAGTTGTGGGCTGTACAAGCCCGCGCGGCTTTCCTTGATCACCGTGCCGAACCAGCCGAACAGCATGTACGCCAGCAACAGGCCGCCGACGAAAAAGATCAGCGGGCCGTGGGATTCCGGACGCGCTGCCTTCAGATCGTTGAACCAGGTCGCCAGACCGTACACGGTGACGAACATCCCCACCGTGGCGACGATCGGCCACTTGCTCTGGGCCGGGACGTAATAGTGCTCATGAGTTGCCATTTATTGTTCTCCTTATCGGGCACGCTTAACCGCCAGTGTTTGCAGCCACCGGAGGATGTCGGGCGGTGATATCGAACAGCGTGTAGGACAGCGTCAGGTGCTTCACGTCCTTGGGCATGTCGCGGTCAACGATGAAACGCACCGGCATCTCGATCTGCTGACCGGGCTGCAGCACCTGCTGGGTAAAGCAAAAGCATTCGGTCTTGTGGAAATACGCCGCCGCATTGCTCGGTGCGATGCTTGGTACGGCTTGAGCGCTCATTGGTTTGTCGGTGGGGTTGCGCGCGATGAAGATCATCTCGTTCACCGCGCCGGGGTTGGCCGTCAGCTCGTCATGCTTGGGGTAGAAATCCCATGGCATGTCGGCGGTGTTGGTCGACAGAAACTGCACCCGCACCTGCCGCGAAGCATCGACGGTCTGCTCGCCCTCGTACTGTCCGGCGGTTTTGCCGTTGATGCCGAACGCCTTGCACATCACGTCGTAGATCGGCACCAGGGCAAAGCCGAAGACGAACATCGCCACCACCACGCCGAGCAGTCGGGTGACCAGCTTCTTCATCGAAATCGAGTCAGCCATGGTGGCGGCCCTCAACGGCTACAGGGTTCATTTCACTTCCGGCGGCGTGGTGAAGGTGTGATACGGCGCCGGTGACGGCACGCTCCATTCCAGACCTTCGGCACCATCCCACGGTTTGGCCGGAGCCGGTTCGCCGCCACGGATGGTCTTGATCACGATGAACAGGAAGAAGATCTGCGTGGCACCGAACATGAACGCGCCGATCGACGACACCATGTTGAAGTCGGCGAACTGCAGGTTGTAGTCCGGAATCCGCCGGGGCATGCCCGCCAGACCCACGAAGTGCATCGGGAAGAAGGTCAGGTTCATGCCGACGAAGGACAGCCAGAAGTGCAGCTTGCCCAGGGTTTCGTCGTACATGTGGCCGGTCCATTTCGGCAGCCAGTAATAGGCCGACGCGAAGATCCCGAAGATCGCCCCCGGCACCAGCACGTAGTGGAAGTGCGCGACCACGAAGTAGGTGTCCTGGTACTGGAAGTCCGCCGGCGCGATGGCCAGCATCAGCCCGGAGAAACCGCCGATCGAGAACAGGATCACAAACGCAACGGCAAACAGCATCGGCGTCTCGAAGGTCATCGAGCCTTGCCACATGGTGCTGGCCCAGTTGAACACCTTCACCCCGGTCGGCACCGCGATCAGCATCGTCGCGTACATGAAGAACAACTCGCCCACCAGCGGGATGCCCACCACGAACATGTGGTGCGCCCAGACGATGAACGACAGGAACGCGATGCTCGCCGTGGCGTAGACCATCGAGGTGTAGCCGAACAGCGGCTTGCGCGAGAAGGTCGGGATGATCTGGCTGACGGCACCGAAGGCCGGCAGGATCATGATGTACACCTCGGGGTGGCCGAAGAACCAGAACACATGCTGGAACAGCACCGGGTCACCGCCACCGGCGGCACTGAAGAAGCTGGTGCCGAAGTGGATGTCCATCAGCATCATCGTCACGCACCCGGCCAGCACCGGCATCACCGCGATCAGCAGGAACGCGGTGATCAGCCACGTCCAGACGAACAGCGGCATTTTCATCAGGGTCATGCCGGGGGCGCGCAGGTTGAGGATGGTGGCGATCACGTTGATCGCGCCCATGATCGAACTGATCCCCATCAGGTGGATGGCGAAGATGAAGAACGTCACGCTTTCCGGGGCATAGGTGGTGGACAGCGGCGCGTAGAACGTCCAGCCGAAGTTCGGCCCGCCACCGGGGGTGAACAGGGTCGAGACCAGCAGCAGGAACGCCGCCGGCAGCAGCCAGAAGCTGAAGTTGTTCATCCGCGGCAGGGCCATGTCCGGTGCGCCGACCATCAGCGGGATCATCCAGTTGGCGAGGCCGACGAACGCCGGCATCACCGCACCGAACACCATCACCAGACCATGCATGGTGGTCATCTGGTTGAAGAATGCCGGTTCGACGATCTGCAGGCCGGGCTGGAACAGCTCGGCGCGGATCACCATGGCGAACGAGCCGCCGAGCAGGAACATGCAGAATGCAAACCACAGGTACAGCGTGCCGATGTCCTTGTGGTTGGTAGTCAGCACCCAGCGCATCAGGCCTTTGGCGGGGCCGTGGGCGTGGTCGTGGTCGGCATGACCGTGGTCATCGATGACAGCGCTCATGGCCGGTCTCCTTCATGTGAGTGGACTGGGCAGGTCGGAGCGCAGGGCTCCGACCGGTTCACGAAGTACGCAATAGACCGGCTCATTTGCTTTCCGCCTGTTTCAGCTCCAGCACTTCTTTTGGCGTGACCATGTCGCCCTTGTTGTTGCCCCAGGCGTTACGTTCGTAGGTCACGACCGCTGCGATATCGACTTCCGACAGCTGCTTGCCGAACGCCGCCATGGCGGTGCCGGGCTTGCCGTGGAAGACAATGCTCAGGTGCGCCTCTTTCGGGCCGGTGGCGATTTTCGAGCCTTTGAGGGCCGGGAACATCGGCGGCAGGCCCTGGCCTTCAGCCTGGTGACAGGCGACGCAGGTGGTGTGGTAGATCTTGTCGCCACGTTCCTTGAGTTCGTCGAGGGTCCATTCCTTGCTGGTCAGCTCCTTGAGCTGCAACGCTTCGGCCTTGCGCTCGGCGAGCCATTTTTCGTAGTCGGCCTTCTCCTTGACGTCGACCACGATCGGCATGAAGCCGTGATCCTTGCCGCACAGTTCGGCGCACTGGCCACGGTAGAGGCCGGGCTTGTCGATGCGGGTCCAGGCTTCGTTGACGAACCCCGGAATCGCATCGCGCTTGACCGCGAAGGCCGGCACCCACCAGGAGTGGATCACGTCGGCGGAGGTCACGAGGAAGCGCACCTTGGCGCCGGTCGGCAGCACCAGCGGCTTGTCGACCTCGAGCAGGTAGTGCTCGCCCTTGGCTTCCTTGTTGTGGATCTGCTCGGCGGGCGTGGCCAGGTTGCTGAAGAACTCGACGTCCTGGCCCAGGTATTTGTAGTGCCACTTCCACTGATAACCGGTGATCTGGATATCGATATCCGGCTCACTGGTGTCGTACATCTTGATCAGGGTCGCGGTCGCCGGAACGGCCATCGCCACCAGAATCAGCAGCGGGACGACGGTCCAGAGAATTTCGACGGTGGTGCTTTCGTGGAATTTTGCGGCGACCTGCCCGGTAGAACGGCGGTGCACCATCATCGACCAGAACATGGCGCCGAAGACGATGATCCCGATCACCACACAGATCCAGAAAATGGTCATGTGCAGGTCGAATACTGCGTGACTGATTTCAGTCGCTCCAGGCGCCATATTCACAGTCCAGGCAGCTTGCACCGGGCTGAAAATCGACCACAACAGGAGGCCCATCCAGACGTGTGGATGTCGCATCATTGCGGGTTCCCCTTATCGTTCTTGTTATCCCGCCGGCTTTCGCCTGCGGCAAGGGATCGGCTGCATCAGACTACGAACTTGAATCGCCGGGCCTTGCTGCGGGTGCAGTCGGGCGTCATCAGCTAACTCCATTCACTGGCGAGTATAGACAGCGGCTGAAAAATGCAATGTGCGGACGTAAATCGAATGAAACAGCTGGCACTTGCGTTCCAGGGCACGAATGGAGAAGGATGCAGACGAGTGGTGGCAAACCGATATAACGCCGGTGCATCAAGGATGAAATAATTATGACAAATGCGTCTTAGCATTTTTCGTAAGCCAGCTAAGTTATGTCTTCCCTATTTCATTGCCTTGTTTCCTGGAGTTTTCATGAACACCGCCGCATTGCGCGAGCAAATACACATAGCCCGACAACACGAGATTGAAACCGGAAAGCTGACCCGTCAGCTCGAAGCTCAAATGCAACACCTGCACCCGGCGATCCAGTTGCCGGAAACCGACGCCAACGGTGTGCTGACGCGTTTTGTCGCCGCCTACATCGACGAAGTGCCAGACCTGCTGGATGCAGCCAATGAAGTCGCCAGGGAAGCGGGAATCGAATCGCAGATCAAACCGGTGCTGAAAATCGCCGAGCAGTACTTCCTCCAGCCACCCGTGGGCCTGGACAGTCTGCTGGACGAAGCCTATCTGGCGCACCGTTTTGTCGAAGAGGTCAACGACCTGTACATCAAGCATTTCGGCCAGCCACTGATCCCCTTGGACATGACGGTCGCCAATCTGATTGCTCACCAGTTGATCGGTGAGGAATTTGCCAACCAACTCGACGAAGTGGTGCATCACGCGGTGGACAGCATGCTCGACGATGACAGCTTTGCGCTGGAGTCGGTGGAAGCCTACCGCGAGAAACTCAGCAGCCCGGACACCGGTGCGGCGTGGAAACGCTGGCCGTGCATGAGCCGCCGTCTGGGCGTGGGCCTGGAGCTGGATCAGCCTGCTGCTTGATCTCTGCGCAAACGATTGGGGGAACAGATTGCTCTGTTCCCCCAGTGTTTTCAGCCCGCCGCACCGATCCCGGTTGTGGTGCGGATCCGCCCCTCGAGCCGTCGCTTCAAACCGCGAGACTCGATCAACAGTTTCGCCCCCTTGGCCGCATTCGCCCGGCCCCACTCTTCGAGCAGTTCCAGACACGAATGGTCGATGTAGCTCAGGTTGTTGAGCGGCACATGCACCGTCGTGCCCGGCGGAATGCTGCCCAGCACCTGAGTCAGTGCCGGCACTTTGAGGAAGGTCGCCGCGCCCACCAGACGCAACTCCATTTCCCCTTCCTGCGGCAGATCGATCAGGCTGATTTTCAGGCGCGAGGCCTTGAACGCCAGTTTCAACAAAGTCAGGCCGAAACCGATCAATACGCCCGTCAACAGGTCGGTGAAGATGATCGCCAGCGCCGTGGCGGCGTAGGTGAACATCGGCATCCGGCCATAACGGCCCAGACCACGGAACGCCTTGAGATCCACCAGTTTGAAACCGGTGTAGACCAGAACACCCGCCAGACTCGCCACCGGAATGCTCTGCAGCAGGCTCGACAGCAACAGCACGAACGCCAGCAGCCACAGGCCATGGAAAATCGTTGAGTAGCGTGTGGTGGCGCCGGCCTGGACGTTGGCCGAACTGCGCACGATGACTCCGGTCATCGGCAGCGCGCCGACCAGACCGCAGAGCATGTTGCCGACACCTTGCGCCGACAGCTCACGGTCGAAATCCGAACGTGGGCCGCTGTGCATGCGATCCACCGCCGCGGCGGACAGCAGGGTTTCGGCGCTGGCGATGAAGGCCACGGCGAACGCGGCGATCAGCAGCGTCGGGTCGGCCAGGCTGAGCAGATCCGCCGGTTTCAGCCAGTCGATGGCTTCCGCCAGATTCGCCGGCACTTCAACCCGCTTCACTTGCAGCGCCAGCAAAAGGCTGGCACCTGTCGCCAGACCGACACCGAGCAGCGCGCCCGGAATAAAGCGCAGCGAATGCGGGCGGAATTTCTCCCACAACCACATCACCGCGATGGTCGACAGCCCGAGCAAACCGGCCTGCCAGCCAAGGGACGGCAAGGCCTGCGCCACCGCGCCGGGGAATGCCGTCAGGTTGTCGAGACCTGAGGGTTTCGGTGACGCATCGAGCATCACATGCACCTGTGAGAGCACGATCAGCACGCCGATCCCCGCAAGCATGCCGTACACCACCGCTGGCGCCGTGACCCGGAACCAGCAACCGAGCTTCAGCCGTCCGGCCACCAGTTGCAGGAAGCCGGCGAGCAGCAGGATCGGCCCGAGCATTTCGATGCCGTGCTGGCGCACCAGCTCGAACACCAGCACCGCCAGACCCGCCGCCGGCCCGCTGACCTGTAACGGCGAGCCCGCCAGCCAGCCCACCACCAGACCGCCGATGATCCCGGTGATCAGGCCTTTGGCCGGCGGCAGCCCTGAAGCAATGGCAATGCCCATGCACAGCGGCAGAGCGACCAGAAACACAACCACTGAAGCGAGCAACTCCCGTGGCAACACAGCTTTCAATTGAGCCGCACGCATGGCGATTCTCCCGAAGTTTTCTTCAGGCGTGGCAAGGCCTGGCCGCTGAAACAGCGGCCGGCGTCAAACCACACGGATTTTTAGGAGGATTTAGAAGCGCGCTTTGGGCGTCGCCACCGGAATCGGATGGCTGCCGTCGAGCGGCAGGAAGCAACCCTGATCCGCGTCGTAAGCTTTGATTTCGCTGGTTTCGATGTTGTAGACCCAGCCATGGATGAACAAATGACCGTTCGCCATGCGCGAGGCTACCGAAGGATGGGTACGCAAGTGCTGCAGTTGGGCGATGACGTTCTCCTCGGTGAGGATCGGCATGCTTTCTTTTTCGTCGGTGCAGTTGCAGTTGTCATGCACCATGGTTTTCGCGACTTCGGCGTGGCGCAGCCAGGCTTTGACCGTCGGCATTTTTTCCAGGCTGTCCGGGTTGAGCACCGCCCGCATGGCGCCGCAGTCGGAGTGGCCGCAAATGATGATGTGCTGCACGCCGAGGGCCAGGACCGCGTATTCGATGGCGGTGGAAACGCCGCCGTTCATCTGGCCGTAGGGTGGCACGACGTTGCCGACGTTACGGGTCACGAACAGATCGCCGGGCGAACTCTGGGTGATCAGTTCGGGCACGATGCGCGAGTCGGCGCAGGTGATGAACATCGCCCGTGGCGACTGTGCCGTGGCGAGTTTCTTGAAGAGTTCTTCCTGCTGCGGAAAGACCTCATGATGAAAATGCAAAAAGCCGTCAACGATACGCTTCAACGCTGCATCGGCGGATTCCGCCACAGGGGCGGCTTGCGCCGACGCAGCCAACGGCTGTTTATCCTTGTCACTCATGATTCATCCTCATTGGCGGATTCGGGGAGTCGTTCCCGTGTATTCCGGTGTGAAGCCAGTGGCTGTTTAGAACATCCGGGTCATCCCGACCCGTCAGTCACTCGATGAACAAGGTAACCGCCGAAACTTAACTCAAACTGAATCAAGCGCTCTAGAACGTGTGTTCCAGGTCACAAAAAACGTGACCGGGGTAAACCGGTCAAGCGTTACTTCCTCTCAACCATAGGCCAATTGACCCTAAATCAGCGCCATCTGGCGACCCGGTGGACAGAAGGCCGTGCAATCGAGGTTGAAACCTTCGCGGTGATTGAGCCCCAGGCGCTTGATCGCTTTGGCGAAGCGCTGGGCGAGCAGATCGGCGAACGGACCCTCGCCGCGCATCCGGGCACCGAAACGGCTGTCGTACAGCTCGCCGCCACGGCTCTGGCGGATCAGGCTCAACACATGCGCCGCACGTTGCGGGTAGTGCGCCTCAAGCCATTCCTCGAACAGCGGCGCCACTTCCAGCGGCAGGCGCAGCATCATGTAGGCCGCGCTCTGGGCGCCGGCCGCGTGGGCCTCGGTCAGCAGGCTTTCGATTTCGCTGTCGTTGATCATCGGAATCATCGGCGAACACAGCACACCGACCGGAATCCCCGCCTCGCGCATGACCCGGATCGCCCGCAACCGGGCCTTGGGCGCTGCAGCGCGGGGTTCGAGAATGCGTTTGAGCTCGTCGTCCAGGGTGGTCAGGCTGATCATCACCGCCACCAGCCGTTGTTGCGCCAGTTCGGTGAGCAGGTCGAGGTCGCGCAGGATCAGCGAGCCCTTGGTGACGATGGTCACCGGGTGCCGGTAGCGCAGCAGCACTTCCAGGGTCTGGCGGGTGATTTTGTGTTCGCGTTCGATCGGCTGATAGGGATCGGTGTTGGAGCCGAGATTGATCGGCGCGCATTGATAGCCTTTTTTCCCCAGCTGTTCTTCCAGTAGCTGTGCCGCGTTGGTTTTGGCGATCAGTTTGGTTTCGAAATCCAGCCCCGGCGACATGTCCCAATAGGCGTGGCTGGGACGTGCGTAGCAATAAATGCAGCCATGCTCGCAGCCGCGATAGGGATTGATCGAGCGGTCGAAGGGCAGGTCCGGCGAGGTGTTGCGGGTGATGATGGTCTTTGCCGTCTCAAAGCTGAC
Organism: Pseudomonas sp. B7; assembly: GCF_016735645.1. Lineage (NCBI taxonomy): Bacteria > Pseudomonadati > Pseudomonadota > Gammaproteobacteria > Pseudomonadales > Pseudomonadaceae > Pseudomonas > Pseudomonas sp. B7. Next base: position 32,298 of record NZ_JAERRE010000011.1, on the reverse strand, counting down.
TTCGGTGCCTTGGGTCAAAGGCACTTCCTGAAACCAGCCGTCATCCTCGGCCACCGAGCGACTCGGCGCGAAGCGGTTGTGCGGGTTGGTGGCGGTGCCGCGACCGCGCGGAGGAAGAGGGGTGGACATGGCAGTGCCTCGATACTGTTTATATATACAGTATCGAGGCGCTGTCGATCTGACCAGTGCCGTTTGGCGAACAGTCAGTTGTGCTGTGTCACCTGGCCGAGGTCATCGTTCGAGGTTTGCTTCATATCGTCCTTGCGCAATTCGGCGACATCAGCGGCCTTGACGGGCGCGCCCTTGTTGCCCCAACTGCCACGGATGAAGCTCACGACATCCGCCACTTCCTGATCCGACAGGCGCCAGGCGAAACCGGGCATGGTGAAGGTGGACGGTGCCGCGTGCGTCGCCGGCAGCGTTCCACCCTTGAGCACGATGTGGATCAGCGAAGTCGGGTCGTCCGATTGCAGCACCGGATTGCCTGCCAGCGCCGGGAACACCCGGGTGTAGCCATGGCCGTCCGTGCGGTGGCACGCCGCACAGTTGTCGATGTAGACCGACGCACCGCGCTGACTGTCGTCACCGTTCCACAAGGCCTTGGCAGCTTTTTCGTCGTACTGGTGCGGCTGGTCGGCAGGGTCATTGGCCGGCAGCGATTTCAGGTAACGAGCAATCGCGGTCAGGTCGGCGTCGGTCATGTATTGCATGCTGTGGGTGACCACGTCGCTCATGCCACCGAACACCGCACTGCGGTCGCTGCGCCCGGTCTTGAGGAACTGCACCAGTTGTTCTTCGCTCCAGCTGCCGAGACCGTCCTTGTGGTCGCCGCGCAGGCTCTTGGCGATCCAGCCTTCCAGCGGCGCACTGCCTGACAGAAAACTGCTGCCTTCGGCTGCGCTCAGGGATTTTTCCTGCATGGTCAAGGCCCGTGGCGTATGGCAGGCGCCGCAATGTCCGAGGCCTTCCACCAGATATGCCCCACGGCTGACGACGGCATCGTCCGACGCGGGTTTGTAGTCCTCGACCTTTGGCGTGAACAGCCAGCGCCAGCCCATCAGCGGCCAGCGCATGCTCAATGGCCACGGGATGTCACTGGCCTTGTTCTCTTGCGCCACCGGTGCAACGCCATGCATGAAGTAGGCGTAGAGCGCCCGCATGTCGGTTTCGCTGACACGGGCGTAGGACGGGTACGGCATCGCCGGGTACAGGGTCGTGCCGTTTTTGGCCACGCCATGGCGCACGGCCTGGTCGAAGTCCTCGAAACTGTAGTCACCGACACCGGTTTTATCCGGGGTGATGTTGGTTGAGTAAATTGTGCCGATCGGGGTTTCCATCGGCAGGCCACCGGCGAACGGCTTGCCATCCTTGGCCGTGTGGCAGGCCACGCAGTCGCCGGCACGGGCGAGGTATTCGCCTTGTTTGATCAGGGATTGATCAATTTCGGCGCCGTGAGCGGCCGTGCTGCCGAGCAGCGCGAGGGTCGCGATAACGAGAGTCTTCATGGTCATCGCTCCTTAAGCCTGAACCAGCGGGCCGGGGTTTTTCAGGTACTGCTCGCGAATCGCTTTCGCCGACCAGTAGGTCAACGCGGCGACCAGCCCGGTCGGGTTGTAACCCAGCCCTTGCGGGAATGCCGAGGCACCCGGAACGAATACGTTGTGCACGTCCCAGCTCTGCAGGTAGCGGTTCAGCGCGCTGGTCTTCGGATCGGTGCCCATGATCGCGCCACCGTTGAGGTGGGTGGTCTGGTACGAGGCGCTGTTGAAGTGGTCGCCGACTTTCTTGCCGATCACGGCAATGGCTTTCGGGCCCATGGCTTCGGCGATCTTGCCCATTTTCTCGACCATGAAGCGGTTCATCTTGATGTCGTTTTCCTGCCAGTCGAACGTCATCCGCAGCAGCGGCATGCCGTAGGCATCGCGGTACACCGGGTCCAGATCGAGGTAGTTGCCACGGTAGGACTGATGCGCGCCGTGGGCGTCCATCGACACCTGGTGGGTGTAGTAATCGGCGGTCGCGCGTTTCCACGCACTGCCCCAGGCCGGAGTACCGGGCGGGTTGGAGGTGCCGGCGATCGGTCGGCTGCCGGCCTGGTTGACCCACATCGGCGAGCCACCGACGAAACCGTGAGGCCCGTGGTCGAAGTTGTCGGCGTTGAAGTCATCCACCGCCACACCGTTGCCGCCGGCGCCGATGAAGTTGTTGGTGTGGGTGTCCTTGTCGAAGAACGCCTTGATCGTGGCCATGTTCTGGTAGGCGAAGTTGCGCCCAACCACGCCTTCTCCGCTGACCGGGTCGTAGGGTTTGCCGATGCCGGAGAGCAGCATCAGACGCACGTTGTGCAACTGGAATGCGCCGAGGATCACCAGGTCCGCCGGTTGTTCGATCTCGCGGCCCTGGCCGTCGACGTAGGTGACGCCGGTGGCTTTGGTTTTCGTACTGTCGAGGTTGACCCGCAGCACGTGGGCGTTGGGCCGCAGTTCGAAATTCGGCAGCGGCTTCAGCGCCGGCAGAATGTTCACGTTCGGCGACGCCTTGGAATACATGTAGCAAACGTAACCGCTGCAGAAACCGCAGAAGTTGCATGGTCCCATCTGCGCGCCGTAGGGGTTGGTGTACGGCCCTGAAGTATTGGCGGAAGGCAGGTTGTAGGGTTTGTAACCGACTTCGGTAGCCGCTTTGCCGAACAGCTGTGCGGAAACCGTGTTCTTCTGCGCTTCCAGCGGGAACGGGTTCGAGCGATCCGGTGCGTACGGGTTGCCGCCCTTGCCCTGGCCGACCAATTGGCCTTTCACGGTCCAGGCCTGGCCGGAGGTGCCGAAGACTTTTTCGGCGAAATCGAAGAACGGTTCCAGCTCTTCATAGCTGACGCCGAAGTCCTGGATGGTCATGTCCTTGGGGATGAAGCTTTTGCCGTAGCGCTCTTCGTAGTGGCTGCGCATGCGCAACTCGATCGGGTCGACCCGAAAGTGCACGCCCGACCAGTGCAGCCCGGCGCCGCCCACGCCATTGCCGGGCAGGAACGCGCCCAACTGGCGATTCGGCAGGGCGATGTCGTTGATGCTGTGGCGGATGGTGACGGTTTCCTTGGAAACGTCCTGGAAGAGTTTTTTCCGCACGCTGTAGGTGAGTTCGTCGATCACCTGTGGATAGTTGCCGTCCGGGTAGGTGTCCTGCATCGGCCCGCGTTCCAGCGCCAGCACGTTGAGGCCTGCTTCGGTCAGCTCCTTGGCCATGATCGCGCCTGTCCAGCCGAAACCGACGATCACTGCGTCGACCTTCTTCATTACCGTTGCCATGCTCACGCCCTCTCGCCGCGAATCGAAACTGCCGGGAAGGGGTATTGCTCGTTGCGTTCCACCCAATCCATGAAATCGGCGCGGGCGCCGGGGAAGCCGATCATGGTCCAGCCGACCATGCCTTTATTGCCGCCGTGGATCGGGTCGCAGAAGAACCCTTCCTTGGTGTTCTGCAGCAGCAGACTGAAGAAAATCTTCGCCGGAACCGCGTCGAATTGCGGTTTTCCGGCTTCAAGCTGCTTGAGCAGATCGTCTCGGGTAGCGCTGTCTTGCTCGGCAAATGTTTTACCGTTGATGGATTTTGCCCACTGATCCGTGGCGGCAATGCCGAGGCGATAGATCTCTTTTGGCACCAGTTTGCTCTGCCAGCCCATCTCCGGCGCGGCGTCGGCGTTGAACGGGCCCTGCATGTACCAAAGGGCACCGGCGGCGTACGGCGTGTTCATCTGACGGTCGATGTATTCCGGCACGCCGGCCTCGAGTGCACCTGGACCCTGCGCATCGTTGGGGATCAATTGCGCGACGGCGGCATTGATGAACGCCCACTCTTCAGCGGTGAAGTAGCTCGGCTGATACGTGCTGGCTTCAACCGTGGCCGATTTTGCCTGGGATGTGGCAGGCGCGCTTTCGGGCGCGGCTTGCAGCACCGTGCTGCCGAGACCGCTGCCGGCCAGAGTCACGACCGGAATCAGGGTCAGGGATTTGCGCAAAAACTCACGCCGCGGGTTGTCTCGATCTTCATCAGACATGGGGGGTGCACCTCATCAGGCATTGATGGTTGTCAGCCGTTTCTGCGAACGGCTCAAGAATTTTCTGTTTGCGACGTGGCCGGAAGGCCGGGAACAACGAGGACGCGTCTGCAACATGATGTGACAAATGGTAGCAGGCTAAGCAACGAGATGAACCGATTCAGCCAAAAAAACAGCGTTTTTCGCCAAGTAAACCGGTGTCTTCACGATTCTTTTACAAGCGCCTCACGGGGATTTGACTGCATGGCTCGCAAGCTGAGGCCTTCAATGACAAAACCCACACGGTCGCCGCAAAGCATGTTCCTGACGCGTTTTTCCTCCGCATTCTGTTTGTCGCTGCTTGCCCTGTTCAGCTGTATTCCCGCCCAAGCGGCGGAGGCTCCGGCTGCTGCTCGTCCCACTGAGTGGGCGCAACCGGTCGAGGTGCAATACAACCTGTTCCAGATGTCGCCCACGCTTTACCGCAGTGCACTCCCCGATGACGGTGCAGTGCCGTTGTTGAACAACCTGAAAGTGGCGACGGTTATCAACTTCCTGCCGGAAGCGGATTCCAACTGGCTGAAAACCCCCGGAATCCATCAGGTGCAATTGCCCTATCGCACCAATCACGTGGACGACAGTGATGTGCTCAAGACCCTGCGTGCCATTCAGTCCGCCGAAGCCGAAGGCCCGGTGCTGATGCACTGCAAGCACGGCTCCGATCGCACCGGCCTGATGGCGGCGATGTACCGGATCGTCGTGCAGGGCTGGAGCAAGGAAGACGCCCTGAACGAAATGACCCAGGGCGGCTTTGGCGAGAGTGGGCACTTCCGGGACAGCGTGCGCTACGTGATGCAGGCCGATGTCGACAAGTTGCGCACCGCGCTGGCCAATGGCGATTGCAGCACCAGCGCGTTTGCCACGTGCTCGATGAAGAGCTGGTTTCAGACGGTCAATCTGAAGTAACTCGTCCGGCCTCTCCGTCAACGAGGCCGGCGACCGGCCGGCCGATGAACGCTTCCACCGCGTCCAGCAATGGACGCCCCGCACCCGGCGCAAAGAACGTTGCACGAAACTCACGGCCGGTTTGCGCGTTGAACACCCAGTCCCGGCTGAAGCGCTTGAACGCTTCCTGAGCCAGCACGCCCGACCAGACGTAGGCGTAAACCGAGGCGTCGTACTGGGTCACCATGTAATCGAATCCATTGGCGAAGCGATGATCGTCCGGCAGTTGCAGATGACCCAGGCTGCGCTGCACATCGGTGCAAGTCTCCTCGACCGAGCGCCCATCGCCGTGGGTCAGGTGCAGCTCGAAATCGATCATCGCCCCCATCAGCAAAAAGGCCTGTTGCCGGGCGGAATGGGCCTGACTGGCTGACAATGCCGCGTCGACCCTTGCTGCGCTCAATCGTTTGCCCGTCTGAAAATGAGCACCCAGCCACAGCAAAAACTCACGCGACAGACACCACTGCTCGAACAATTGCCCGGAAAACTCCGCCGCTTCATGGCCCAATTGAAGGATGCCGGACAGGCTGTGATGGGGCGAGCGCGTCAGCACGTGCTGGAGGCAATGGCCGAATTCATGAAACAGCACCCGCAGATCGTGGAGCTCGAGCCGGCACGGATGGGTATCGCTGGCCGGTGTGAAATTGCTGTAGAGCAGGGCAATCGGCAGCGCCGGGCGGCCTTCGGCATTGATCCGGCGGTTGCGCAGCGTGAAGGTGCCGGGGAAATCCGCAGCGCCATCGCGGTGAAACGGATCGAGGTAGATGTAGCCGATGACCTGCTCATCCTCGCTGATTTCCAGCAGGCGCACATCGTCGTGCAAGTGCCCACCGCCGGATTGCTCGACGATGCGGATCCCGAACATTCGCTCGCAAAACAGCAAGAGCCTGCGCAGGGTGCCCTCGAGCGGGAAGTAATCCCGCAGGTTTTCAAGCGCACCGGGAAACTGCTGCTGGCGCCATTGTTCGGCGAGGAAGTCTTCATCCCACGGCTGGACCCGGTCGATCCCGCGTTGCTGCGCGAAGTCTGTCAGTTGTTCTGCATCCTGCGCGAGGGTAGGTGCCAGTTGCGCCGCCTGACGCTGTAGAAAACCACTAACCCATGCCGTTGTCCCGGCGCTGTTTTTGGCAAGACTCAGTTGCGCGGCGTTTTCATGACCGAGCAAACGGGCTTTCTGCTGACGCAAGGCGAGCAGCTTCTTCAGTACCGGGGCGTTGTCGAAGCGGCCGGCCAGCGGCCCTCGATCGGAGGCACGGGTCATGTAGGCCACATAGCATTCCTCCCGCAAGGCGCGGTTCTCGGCGTATTTAAGGATGTGCTGGAAGGTGTTCTGGTCCAGGCGGATCAACCAGCCGTCATGGCCGGTCTGGCGTGCGGCGAGTGCCAGCCGATCCTTCATCGCCGGCGGCAGACCCGTAAGCAGTGCCACATCGTCAACACGTTTGCTCCACGCCTCGGCCCAGCGCTCGAGGTTGTCCAGAAATACGAATTCCAAGCCTCCGATCTCGCGGTTCAACCGCGCCAGCTCCTGCTGCTGTTCAGTGGGAAGCTCAATGCCCGACTGCTTGAATCGGCGCAGAATTCGCGACAGTGCGATGTTGCGCGCCTCATCGAAACTGCCGGCGATCGAGCTCTGCGCCAAACGCTGATAGGTCTCGTACAACCGGCGATTGTGGGCTTTTTCAGAGCGATACTGATTGATCGCCAGATGCGCCTTGGCGCTTTCCACGAGCCAGACCGGATCGTCGGATCTGACCATCGACAACGTTTCGAGAATCGAGCGGACTTCGCCGAGGCGCGCGTCGGCCTCGTCGATGCTCAGCACCAGATCATCCCAGCCGGGATGTTCGGTCTGACTGGCGATCACCTGGGCGATGATGCGTCGGTTATCGGCAATAATGCTGTTGACGGCCGGCAGTAAATGCTCGGCGTGAATCGCTGGCCACGGTGGCAGCGTCCAGTGTTGCAGGAGGGGATTGGTGTCGGGCATGGCAGCTTCCTTCGAGGCGTGGCGCAAAAGGCCAGCCTACGAAGCAAGTGCGGGGGACAGGTGGTAAGCCAATACCACCTTCCACCGACGAATCGTGGAAGGTGGTTCTGGATCAGTGCTGCTCGTCGGGCTTTTTCTTCAGCTTCGGATTCGGGAAGAACTGCACCGCCTGAACCGTTTTGTCCGGAGCCGGCTTGAGCGCGCTGGTATTGACCCGCGTGCCCAGTTCTTTCGGTACCGACAGCCCTTGGGCATTGAGCGTATCGCTGTAGCCGCACGCCACGCATTCGCGGTGCGGGACATCGTCCTCGCTCCACATCATCAGTTTGTCCGGCTCGCTGCACGCCGGGCAGACCGCCCCGGCGATAAAGCGTTTTTTGGTCTTCACGGGTGCCTCACTCATGCTGCCGCGTCCTCACTCAGGCCGCTGTGGCGCAAGAGTGCGTCAATCGATGGCTCACGGCCACGGAAGTCGACGAACAGCACCATCGGCTCCTGCGAGCCGCCGCGGGCGAGGATTGCTTCGCGGAAGGCGCGACCGGTGTCGGCATTCAGCACGCCGTCTTCTTCGAACTTGGAGAAGGCATCTGCCGACAGCACTTCCGCCCATTTGTAGCTGTAGTAACCCGCCGCGTAACCGCCGGCGAAGATGTGCGCGAAGCTGTTCGGGAAGCGGTTGTAGGCCGGAGGTCGCATTACCGAGACTTCGTTGCGTACGCCTTCCAGCACTTGCGCGACGCTGCGGCCGTCACCGTGGGTGGCGTGCAGTTCGAAGTCGAACAGCGAGAATTCCAGTTGGCGCACCATCATCAGGCCGGACTGGAAGTTCTTCGCCGCGAGCATTTTTTCCAGCAGATCCTGCGGCAGCGGCTCGCCGGTCTCGTAGTGGCCGGAAATCAGCGCCAGACCTTCCGGCTCCCAGCACCAGTTTTCCATGAACTGGCTCGGCAACTCGACGGCGTCCCACGCCACGCCGTTGATACCGGAAACGCCGGCATGCTCGACGCGGGTCAGCAGGTGATGCAGGCCGTGGCCGAATTCGTGGAACAGGGTGGTCACTTCATCGTGGGTCAGCAGCGCAGGTTTGCCGCTGTCGGCCGGGGTGAAGTTGCACACAAGGTTGGCCACCGGGCTTTGCAGCACGCCGTCGACGGTGCGGCGACGGTCGCGGGCGCCATCCATCCACGCACCGCCGCGCTTGTTGGCGCGGGCGTAGAGGTCGAAGAAGAAACGGCCGACGTGCTGACCGTTTTCCTTGATTTCGAACAGGCGCACGTCCGGGTGCCAGGTGTCGAAGCCTTTCAGTTCGGCGATTTCGATGCCGTACAGGCGCTGAACGATGGCGAACAGACCACCCAGCACTTTGTCGATCGGGAAGTAGGCGCGCAGGGTTTCCTGAGCGACGCTGTAACGCTGTTCACGGAGTTTTTCACCGTAGAAACCGCTGTCCCAGCTTTGCAGATCGGCGCAGCCCTGCTCGGCGGCGTAAGCCTTGAGCTGTTGCAGATCCTGGGCGGCGAACGGTTTGCTGCGCTTGGCCAGATCACGCAGGAAGCTCAGCACCTGATCGCTGGACTCGGCCATTTTGGTGGCCAAGCTCAGTTCGGAGAAGCTGGAAAAACCGAGCAGTTTTGCCAGTTCCTGACGCAGGTCGAGGATTTCGTCCATCACCGGGCCATTGTCGTTCTGGCCGGCGTTCGGGCCTTGATCCGACGCACGGGTGCAGTAGGCGGCGTAGACTTCTTCACGCAGCGCACGGTCCTGGGCGTAGGTCATCACCGCGTAGTAGCTCGGGAATTCCAGGGTGATCAGCCAGCCGTCGAGGCCCTTGGCCTGTGCCGCAGCAGCCATTTGCGCCTTGGCCGAATCGGTCAGGCCGGCGAGGGCGGCTTCATCGGTCAGGTGCTTGGTCCAGGCCTGAGTGGCGTCGAGCAACTGGTTGGAAAAGCGGCTGCCCAGCTCCGATAGCTTGCTCTGCACTTCGGCGTAGCGTTTCTGTTCGGCTTCCGGCAGGTCGATACCCGACAGGCGGAAATCGCGCAGGGCGTGTTCCAGAATGGTTTTTTGCGCCACGTCGAAACCGGCGGCTGCCGGGCTGTTGGCCAGGGCTTCATAGGCCTGGAACAGTTCGCGGTTCTGGCCCATTTCGGTGGAGTAGGCGCTCAATGCCGGCAGGCACGACTCGTAGGCTTCACGCAGTTCGGCGCTGTTGCACACGGCATTGAGGTGGCTGACCGGACTCCAGGCAGCGCCCAGGCGATCATTGAGTTCGTCCATCGCCAGCACCAGCCCGGCCCAGGTCGGGTTCTGGCCTTGGGTCTTGAGGATTTCGGCGATGGCGGCGCGGTTGTCGGCCAGGATGGTTTCGATGGCCGGCTGCACGTGTTCGGCACGGATCGCGGAGAACGGCGGCAGGTCGTAGGACTGCAGAAGAGGGTTGTTCACGCTCACGGTTGGCACCTTGGCTGGAAGAAACATGCGCCCATCTTAATTACAATCGACACCCACCGCAGCTATCGGCGACAGAGAGAGAACTAATCGTGTCCCTTCGCAAGTACCAGAATCACACCCCACGCTTGGGCCAAGGCGCTTTTGTCGACGGCTCGGCGGTGGTGATCGGCGACGTCGAAATCGGCGAAGATAGCTCCGTGTGGCCGCTGACCGTGATCCGTGGCGACATGCACCGCATCCGTATCGGCGCGCGCACCAGCGTGCAGGACGGCTGCGTGTTGCACATTACCCACGCCGGCCCGTTCAACCCGGACGGCTTCCCGCTCCTGATCGGCGATGACGTGACCATCGCCCACAAGGTCATGCTGCACGGCTGCACCGTCGGCAGCCGCGTGTTGATCGGCATGGGCAGCATCGTCATGGACGGCGCGGTGGTCGAGGACGACGTGATCATCGGCGCCGGCAGCCTGGTGCCACCGGGCAAGCATCTGGAAAGCGGCTTTCTGTACGTCGGCAGTCCGGTGAAACAGATCCGCCAGCTGACCGACAAGGAAAACGCCTTTTTCACCTACAGCGCGGCGAACTACGTGAAGCTCAAGGACCTGCATCTGGCTGAAGGCTACGACCAGCTCTGACTTTTCTTTCTACCGCCCGGGATTTTTCATGCATTACCAGACCGTACTGTTCGACCTTGACGGCACCCTCACCGACCCGCGTGAGGGCATCACCCGTTCCATCCAGTTCGCCTTGAGCAAACTCGGCATCGACGAGCCGGATCTGACCAGACTGGAACACTTCATCGGCCCGCCGCTGTTGCAAGCGTTCATGCAGTTTTATGGTTTCGACGAAGCCAAGGCTTGGGAGGCGGTGAATTACTACCGCGAGCGCTTCAAGGTTACCGGCCTGTACGAGAACCGGGTGTTCGACGGCGTCACGCCGTTGTTGGAAACCCTGGGCAGCCAGGGCCGGCAGTTGTATATCGCGACGTCGAAGCCTTGGGTGTTCGCCCGGGAAATCGCCCGGCACTTTGATTTCGCCAAACACTTCAAGGTGATCTACGGCAGCGAACTGGACGGCACCCGTACCAACAAGGTCGAGCTGATTGCCCACCTGATCGCCGAGGAAAGACTGGACCCGGCCAGTACGTTGATGATCGGTGACCGCAAACACGACCTGATCGGTGCTCGCAGCAACGGTCTGGACGCGGCGGCCGTGGGTTACGGTTTTGGCAGCCATGAAGAGCTGAGCGCTGAAGCACCGGCGTATCACTTCGAGACGCTGGCGGAGCTGCATCAGGCGTTTTTGCAGCGCTGATCGTCAATCCGGGCGAAGGGCAGCCAGCTCACGCAGTGCTGCCTTGCGCTTGTCCGCCGGCAATTTACCCAGCTGTTCGACCCGCGCATAAAACTGCGGCCAATCTCCCTTCACTTGCCCGAACAACGCCGCAAACGCCGGTACCCATTGGTCATATAGCCCGAACGGCAACAGCCGTGCGTTGTTCAACGGCGCATTGACCCAGGCGTCATAACGTTTGTCTCCGGCCCACTGGCCATCGCGCATCATTCGGTAGTCGTGTCGAAACCGTTCGAACTCCGCCGCCTTGCGTTCGCGCATCTGCGCTGTCGCCAATGGTTGTGCATAGAGTTTTTCAAGGCGTGAACGGGTATCGAGGATCAACTGAATGAATTGATCGCGCTGCTTGAGCTTCGAGTCGTTTTCCGGGGGCAAGCCGCGAAACGCTCGCCACTGCCGCGTACCTTCCTGCTCGACGAAGGTCGCGAAGGACTCGTTGAACTCGGTGTCGTCCTTCACATAGAAACGCTGGTGGGCCAGTTCATGGAAGATCAGCGTCGCCAGACGCTCGTCGCCCCAGCCCATCATCGAATTGAGGATCGGGTCGTTGAACCAGCCGAGGGTCGAGTAGGCCTCGACGCCGCCGATCGACACGTCCATGCCTTGCAGGCGCTGAATCGCAGCTTCGCCCCGCGCCGCGCTCTGGCTGTAATAGCCGCGGTAGGCCACGCAACCGGCAATCGGGAAGCAATGGTTCTGCGGGCTCAGGGAAAACTCCGGGGTGGCGAACACATTCCACACGACAAACGGCCGACCGATATCGGCGTAAAGGCGATAGCTTTGGTTGTCCGGCAGGTGCAGGTGTTCGCTGGCGAAGGCCCGGGCTTTCTGGGATTGGGCCAGGTGAGTGCGCAGCTTGGCATCGCGAGCCGGGTCTGCGATCACCTTGGCCACCGGCTCCCGCGCCCGCAAAAGCTGCAGCTGACCGCTGGCCAGCTGGCCGTAATAGCTCAGGCTTGAGCAACCGTTGAGCAACAAAATCATCACACCCGGAAACAAAACCCGCAAAACGCGATCAAGTAACCCATGGCTTGGAAGCGGCCTGATCAAAATAAGAAATCCCCCGGAAAGTCTGCCCAAGACTATCCCGCCCATTGGAGCTCCGCTATGCGCATGTTGATACTGACAGGAAGCGTGCTGACGCTGGCCGGTTGTGCCGGATTCGGAATGCCGACCCCTGACCCCTCGCAAGCCTGGATCGATCTGGATGCCCGGCAACAGGACACGGCGCTCCAGGCGCTGGAAGTCGACAACAAGGCTTCCGTCGATCATCGTTACTTCGAAGTGCAGCCCGGCAGCCATGAGCTGAGGGTGCGTTATCAATTTCCGGTCGAGGCGACCAACATCGGCCCGGATGCCGAGCCGCTATGGCGTGATTGTCAGTTGAGCGTGAAATTCAAGGATTTCAACGCCGGCCAGCGTTATCAGTTGCAGGCGGGAAGCATCGGTTTCCGCCCGTGGGCCAAACTCTACGATCAACAACGCAACGTGGTGGGCCAGGGCACGCCGGCAGGCTGCCAGCGAACCTGATCGGCGTTATGCTGGATGTCCGAACTCACGGACATTCATCATGCGCACGTTGATGCTGTTGCTCGCCGCCGGCCTGCTCGCCGGTTGCCAGACACCATTGCCCCCCGCCGATCCGAACATGGCCTGGGTCGAATTCTCCACGCCGTCCCCGGGCGGTAAGTTGCTGATGGCCGAGCGTCTCGACAACCAGCGGCTGACTGACGGGCGTTTCTTCCAGGTAACGCCCGGCAGCCACGAGTTGCGGGTGCGCTTCGATTTTGAAGTGTTCGGGGGAGGTGGCAGCCTGATGACCGGCCCGGTGGAGCGCCTGTGTTATCTGACCATCCGCTACGATCATTTCGAAGCGGGGCAGCGCTACAGGCTGGAAGGCCGTTCTCTGGCCTTCACCCCGAGTGCCCGCCTGTATAACGACAAGCGGGAAATCGTCGCCGAGGATCGCGAAGTCAACTGCATCATCTGAGGCGTATCAGCGGTCGTTCTTCTGATAGATGATGGCTTTGGTGCCGTTGTCGCAGGTGCCGACGATCATGGCGATGTCGTGTTTCTCAGCCTCCTCTTTGGAGACTATCTCCAGGGTGTAGGAGGGCACGGCATTCGCCTGAATCTTGATTTCGATCTCTTGCTTGAGTTCTTCGCAGTCTTTGGGCGCTGCGAAGGCCGACGTTGCCAGCACGCCACAGATAACCGCCAAGGCAAAACGTTTCATGGTTGAAGCTCCATCTAAGCAGCGCGCATGAAGATGCGCGAAAGCTGCTGTCATTTATTCGACCACATTTTTGCCTGGCGGGTTCTGATTCGGCTCAAGCGATTGAATCGTCTTAACTCACTAGCGAAGCGTCCAGGCTGATTTTCGCATTCAGCACCTTGGACACCGGGCAACCTTCCTTGGCCTTGTTGCTCAGCTCCTCGAACTGCGCCTGGGTCGCTCCCGGAATTTTTGCCTTGAGGATCAATTTCACCGCGGTGATTGCAAAGCCGCCGTCCACCTGATCCAGCGTGACCTCGGCCTGGGTGTCGATGCTGTCGGCCTTGAGCCCGGCGTCACCGAGAATCATCGAGAACGCCATGGAGAAACAGCCCGCATGGGCAGCGCCGATCAGTTCTTCCGGATTGGTACCCTTGCCGCCTTCGAAGCGCGCCTTGAAGCCGTAGGGCGCTTCACGCAGGACGCCGGTTTCGGTGGAAATCGAGCCGATGCCGGTTTTCAGGTCACCTTCCCAATGCGCGGATGCCTTCTTCACGATAGCCATGTGTGCCTCCTTCAAATCGGGCGCGAAACGCCGCGCCGTCGTGGTTTTTGCCTGCAAGGCTTCTGAGGATAGACGCCGGAACAAAGTTCAGCCCAAGTAAATCGTTGACTTTTTTAGTAGGAAATTTCGGATCGGCTATTGAAACTCGGGTATATGCCCTCATTGCACAGAACACGCTTATGAATTGGGCAGGTTTGCGTTCGCCAAGAACACACCTGCGCCCTCAATCGGAGATGCAGGTTTATGAAGCAACTGTCCGACGTAAAGTTTTCCACCCTCGACCTGGTGCCGGTGCGCGAGAACGGCAGCCCGGCCCAGTCGCTGCGCAACTCGCTGGATCTGGCACAGCACGTCGAAAAGTTCGGCTACACCCGGTTCTGGGTCGCCGAGCACCACAACATGGATGGCATCGCCAGTTCCGCCACCTCGGTGTTGCTGGGCTATCTGGCCGGCGGCACGTCGACCATCCGGGTCGGCTCTGGCGGTGTGATGCTGCCCAACCATGCGCCGCTGGTGATCGCCGAGCAGTTTGGCACCCTTGAAAGCCTCTATCCGGGTCGGATCGACCTCGGCCTGGGCCGTGCACCGGGTTCCGATCAGATGACTGCCCGTGCCCTGCGCCGCGAGCGCTCCGGCAGCGCCGATGATTTCCCTGAAGACGTGGCTGAACTGGCGCGCTATCTCGGGCCGCGCACCCCTGATCAGCGCGTGATCGCGATGCCGGGCACCGGCACCAATGTGCCGATCTGGCTGCTCGGCTCCAGCCTGTTCAGTGCGCAACTGGCCGGCGAGCGCGGTTTGCCCTACGCCTTCGCCTCGCATTTCGCTCCGCGCTTCATGCACGAGGCGATTCGCGTCTACCGCAATCACTTCAAGCCGTCAGCGGTACTCGATAAGCCGTACGTGATGCTCGGCGTGCCGCTGGTGGCCGCGGACACTGATGAACAGGCCGACTACCTGGCGACCTCGGTGTACCAACGAATCCTCGCGCTGATGCGTGGGCAAAGTCTGGTGCAGCGTCCGCCGGTAAAAACCATGGACGGCCTGTGGTTGCCCCACGAGCGTGAGGCGGTGGGGGATTTCCTCGGTCTGGCGATGGTCGGCAGTCCGCAGAAAATCCGCGCGAAACTCGAAGTGCTGATCGAACAGACCCAGGCTGATGAGCTGATCTTCACCAGCGACCTGTACGAACACGCCGATCGCCTGCACTCCTACGAGCTGCTGGCGCAGGTGATGAAGGGCTGAGCCCCGATAGCCGTGCACAAAAAAGCCGACGCATAGCGTCGGCTTTTGTTTTTCCGAGGTGATCAGCCGCGGGTGTAGACGATCTCTTTGGCGCCGCCTTCGCAGGTGCCGACGACTTTGCCGCCACTGGCTGCACCCTTGTCGACAACCTCCAGGGAATACCCGGAAACGCCCTTGGCATCGAGTTTGGCCGCAATTTCTGCCTTCAGTTCTTCACAAGGCTTGCCGGCAGCAAACGCACCACCCGCAAGGCTCAACAAACCTACTGCCAATATCAACTTCTTCATCGGTCGCACTCCCTGGTCGGATTAATTAAGGCGGGCATCGAGCCATTCGCTCGATGCGCTCACCTCGTAGCGCATTGCCATTCCTATGGCACTCGGCCAGCGCGCAAGTTCAGAAGCGTAGACCAAACTCAGCTGCTGGCAATCCGGAACCCTACTTTCAGGGTCACTTGAAAGTGCGCCGCCTTGCCGTCCTTGATGTGGCCGCGGGTTTCGGTCACTTCGAACCATTCCAGATGCTTGATGCTCTTGTTGGCCTCGGCCAACGCATTGTTGATCGCGTCTTCGATGCTGGTGGTGGACGAACCGACCAGCTCGACTTTCTTGTAGGTGTGATGGTCACTCATGGTGTTCTCCTTGAAGTGTGCAATTGAGCCTAGCAGCGATTTGCCGTGTTGATTTCGGCGATCCGGGCGAGAGGAAGTTCAGATTTTCTGCACTTTCCAGAAACGCTGAAGTCCCAACCAACACACGCCACTCATCACCAATGCAGGAGAGCCACCATGGCCAACACCTCGTTACGCAAAGCCTCGTTGCAAAGCATGGAAGCGGAGATCGAGAGTCTGCTCAAGTCGTTGGAAAGCCTGAAGGACGACGCTTCTGACGAGTCGCGCAAGACCCTCAAGGCGCTTAAAAGCAATGCCGAAAGTGCGCTGAAACATTCGCGCAGCCTGCTCAGCGATGCCTACGAAGAAGTCAAAGTCAAAACCCGCGAGACCGGGATCGCCACCCGCGATTACGCGCAGGAACACCCGTGGACGACTGCCGGTGTGGCGGTCGGTGCGCTGGGTCTGCTGGCCGCTTATCTGCTGTTCAAGCGCGGCGAGTGATCCGCCTGGCGCAGCTCGTTTCTGAGCCACTGCGCCAATTGCCGGGCGCGTCCGTCTGCGGCGCGCTTGGGTAGCCACAACGCCAGTTGCGCCGAGGTTTCACTGAAACCCCACGGCGCAACCAGGCGTCCGGCCTTCAAGTCTTCGGTCACCAGCGGTTCTGGCGCGATTGCCACGCCCAAGCCGGCGACGGCCGCTTCCAGCAAGTAATACAAGTGTTCGAAACCTTGCCCCAGTTTCAACGCCTTGGCGTCGAGGCCGCTCTGCTGCGCCCAGCTCGGCCAGGCTTGCGGGCGTGAAGTCGTGTGCAGCAAGGGTTCGTCGAGCAGGGCGATGGGCGGTGCTGATTGCAGGCGCTGGTAGCCGCTGAACAGCGGGCTCATGACCGGGCCGATCCGCTCGCTGGCCAGCTCATAGACTTGCATGTCTGCCGGCCATGGCGGCTCGGCGAACAGCAGCAATGCATCCAGCCCCGGGCGTCGTGGATCGAGATCGCCTTCGCCGGCTGACAGGTGCAGACGCAAGTCCGGCAGATCGGCATTCAAGCGTCCCAGTCGCGGAATGAACCAGCGCGCCAGCAGGCTGCCGGAGCAACCGAGCACGAACGGCGCGTCGGCGGTGCTTTGGGTCAGTTCGGCGCAAACGCTGCGCAAGCGGTCGAACGCCTCGCCGCTGGCATCGCGCAGGCGAATGCCGGCATCTGTGAGTTTCAGGCCACGACCGTCCTTGACGAAAAGACTGACACCGAGATGCTCTTCCAGCACCTTGAGCTGGCGGCTGACCGCGCCGTGGGTGACGTGCAGTTGCTCCGCAGCCTGGCTCACGCTGTTCAGGCGGGCGGTGGCTTCGAAGGCGCGCAGGGCGTTCAGCGGGGGAAGGTCATGGCTCATGATATCTGTGAGTTTTCCTGACAGGTTGTGGCGATCTTATCGGTTTTCAGCCTGGAAGGTCAGGGGTACAGTGAACGCCATTGTCTTCTCGTGAAATCCGCTGGAGCGAACCATGACCCAGACTTCGAACACCTCCGATCTGCGTAACGGCCCTGACGCCAACGGCCTGTTTGGCTCGTTCGGCGGCCGTTACGTTGCCGAAACCCTGATGCCGTTGATCCTCGACCTGGCCCGCGAATACGAAGCGGCCAAGGAAGATCCGGCGTTCAAAGAAGAATTGGCCTACTTCCAGCGTGACTATGTCGGACGTCCGAGCCCGCTGTATTTCGCCGAGCGCCTGACCGAGTTCTGCGGTGGCGCCAAGATCTACCTCAAGCGCGAAGAGCTGAACCACACCGGCGCGCACAAGATCAACAACTGCATCGGCCAGATCCTGCTGGCGCGGCGCATGGGCAAAAAACGCATCATCGCCGAGACCGGCGCCGGCATGCACGGCGTGGCCACCGCCACCGTGGCTGCGCGTTTCGGTCTGGACTGCGTGATCTACATGGGCACCACTGACATCGAACGCCAACAGGCCAATGTGTTCCGCATGAAGCTGCTGGGCGCCGAGGTGATCCCGGTGGTCGCCGGCACCGGCACCCTGAAAGACGCAATGAACGAAGCGCTGCGTGACTGGGTGACCAATGTCGACAGCACCTTCTACCTGATCGGCACCGTGGCCGGTCCGCACCCTTATCCAGCCATGGTTCGCGACTTCCAGGCGGTGATCGGCAAGGAAACCCGCGATCAGCTGCAAGCCCAGGAAGGCCGCCTGCCGGACAGCCTGGTGGCGTGCATCGGTGGCGGCTCCAATGCCATGGGCCTGTTCCACCCGTTCCTCGACGACAAGAGCGTTGAAATCATCGGTGTCGAAGCCGCCGGTTACGGCATCGAGACCGGCAAGCACGCGGCCAGCCTCAACGGCGGTGTACCGGGTGTGCTGCACGGCAACCGCACCTTCCTGCTGCAGGACGACGATGGTCAGATCATCGACGCCCACTCGATTTCCGCCGGCCTCGACTATCCGGGCATCGGCCCTGAGCACGCGTGGTTGCATGACATCGGCCGCGTCCAGTACACCTCGGTGACCGACGACGAAGCCCTCGCCGCATTCCACCAGTGCTGCCGCCTGGAAGGGATCATCCCGGCACTGGAAAGCGCCCACGCCCTGGCCGAAGTATTCAAACGCGCACCGAAACTGCCGAAGGATCACCTGATGGTGGTCAACCTGTCCGGTCGCGGCGACAAAGACATGCAGACCGTCATGCACCACATGGAACACTCTCAACAAGAGCAATCCAAGCAGGAGAAACACTGATGAGCCGCCTGCAAACCCGCTTTGCCGAACTCAAGGAACAGAACCGCGCCGCCCTGGTGACCTTCGTCACGGCTGGCGACCCGGACTACGACACCTCGCTGGCGATCCTCAAAGGCCTGCCGAAAGCCGGTGCCGACGTGATCGAGCTGGGCATGCCGTTCACCGACCCGATGGCCGACGGCCCGGCGATTCAGCTGGCGAACATCCGTGCCTTGGGCGCCAAGCAGAACCTGACGAAAACCCTGCAAATGGTCCGCGAGTTCCGCCAGGACAACAGCGACACGCCGCTGGTGCTGATGGGTTACTTCAACCCGATCCACAAGTTCGGCGTCGAGCGCTTCATCGCCGAAGCCAAAGAGGCGGGCGTGGACGGCCTGATCGTGGTCGACATGCCTCCGGAGCACAACTCGGAGCTGTGCGACCCGGCCCAGGCGGCGGGCATCGACTTCATCCGTTTGACCACGCCGACCACCGATGATGCGCGTCTGCCGAAAGTGCTGAATGGCAGCTCCGGGTTCGTTTACTACGTGTCGGTTGCCGGTGTGACCGGTGCCGGCGCGGCGACTCTGGAACACGTCGAAGAAGCGGTGGCGCGTCTGCGTCGTCATACCGATCTGCCGATCAGCATCGGTTTTGGTATCCGCACGCCGGAGCAGGCCGCGTCCATTGCGCGTCTGGCCGACGGTGTGGTGGTGGGTTCGGCACTGATCGATCACATCGCCAACGCGACCACACCGGACCAGGCCATCGACGGCGTGCTGAGCCTGTGCTCGGCGCTGTCCGAAGGCGTGCGTAAGGCTCGCGTCAGCTGAAGGTAAAGTTCCTGATACAGAGGAATTAGGGCCTCGCGGCACAGACTAATTGAGCAAGACCGAGGGGTTCAGAGCCAGGTTCTGAACCCCTTTTTGCTGTCAGTGCAATGAGGAAAGATCCGATGAAAATGCCGAAACGTCTGATTGCCAGTCTGGGCGTGCTGATGATCAGCGCAGCGCCGCTGCTGGCCAGCGCCGATCCGCGCGACGATCACGACCACGGCGGCCCGCAGCAGGGCCACTACGACAATCGCGGCGGCCCGCCGCCTCGGGACTTCGGCCCGGTGCGTCAGGTGATCCGTGACAATCATGGCTACTTCGTTCGTGGTGCGCCGCCCCCTCCAGGCATCCACCTGGTACGTGGCCGACCGCTGCCCCATGGCTATTACGGCGAGCGGCTGGATAATCGGGCGTTGAGTCGCCTGCCGTATTACCCGGGTTATGAATGGCGTCGCGCCGGCGGTGACATCGTGCTGATCGCGGTGGGCACTGGGATCGTTTACGAAGTGCTGGATGGCGTTCTGTACTGATCGTCAGGCAATAAAAAAGACCGCAGCCTTCACAGGCTGCGGTCTTTTGTTTTCGGGGCCGTTGTTTTTCAGGGCAACTCCAGTCCGCCCGAGGCCTTGTGCAATTTACGCAGATGCTCGCCGATCTGCTTTACGTTGGCCTCGCTGGCCGCAATCTCGGCTGCTCGTTTGGGCTCCAGCAACGCGCGTACTTCCTTATCGAGATCGCCGGTCAGTGCCAGCAATTGTTTCTGGCGCTGGCTGCTTTCGGCTTCCAGGCGGCTGAACTCGCTCGGTTGCGGCAGGCCATAACCTCGGGAGTCGAGCAGTTCTGCCGGCCGGCTGAGGAAGCCGCTGTTGGCGAGGATCTGCTGCAAGGTCGCGTTGGCCTTGTCCATGCCACCGTTCTCCAGCTCCCGGGCGCCGAGGTAGCGTTGCTTGACCTCATCCTGAGCCAGCAACAGTTGGCGGCGAAAGCTGGCTTGCTCCAGCAATAGCAGCGCGGCGCTGGTGCGCAGGTCAGCCCGTTCGAACCATGGGCGACGCTCTTCGGCGGACAGCGAAAGCCATTCTTCAACGGTTGTCTGCTTGATCGGCAATTGCTTCTTCAACACATCGAACATCGCCTGATAACGATCACGGAACGAGTCGAAGCGATAACCCAGGCGCAACGCCTCTTTCGGATCATCGAGCACGCTGGTGTCAGCCAGGCCTCGGCCCTTCAGCACTTCCAGCAAACCGTTGGGCATGATGCTGTCGAGGCCGGTGAGCCGGGCGTTGTTGCTGCCGCTGCGTAGCAGTTTCAGGCCTTCCACCGCGCAGTTGTTGGAGAGGAAGAAGTAATTGCCGTCGTAGCTCCAGTGCATTTCGGCGGCGTGTTCGACCACGCCCTCGATTTCGCTGCGCGAGAGATTCAGAGGCACCGACGCCAGGCTGCGCAGTTCGGTCTTGGTGTATTCGTCGATCACCTGCGCCAGCGGCAACACAAATAGACGCGACGGGTATTTACCGACCAGCCCGTCCCAGCTCGACAGCTGTACGTCACCGACGAAGGCGCGGTATGACAGCACCAGATGCTGGTCCAGATCCAGTCGGCAGTCCGGCCCGCGCGGTCGGCCCGGTGCGCAGATCACCAGACGCAGCATGCTGTGGCCCCAACGGCTGACCCAGTTCTGGTTGGCTTCGGCCAACAGGTAATCCACCGCGTACACGCGCTCCGGATCGACCTGGCCCAGGGGCTGTTTGGCAAAGTCGTTGCCGGCGTTAAGGAAGGCGAAGGTTTTGGCGCACGCATCCTTGGCCGGCGGTGCCCAGCCGAAGTGCTGCTGGTAATAGCGATACAGCGCCGGGCGGCGGCAGGCGTAGCTCGGGTCGAGGAGGAAATACTCCATGTTGACCGCGACAAACTCCTTCGGGCTGGAGATTTCGTAGAGGTCGGGGCTGCGGGCGATCTGCCGGTTGTGCTGTTCACGTTCGCCACGACGGCCGACGTATTGCTGCCAGCCGGCGAGGTCGAGCAGGCGTGGATCATCGCTGAGGGTGAAGCGGCGACCGTTCTGGCCGCGGCACTCATCGGGAATGCCGATCAGCCCGGCGCTGTTGTTGCGGCGGGTACAGCGCTGGATCAGCGTGCGTTCGGCCGCCGGCCACAAGCGCGCGCGATCGTAAATGTGGGTGATTTCGTGCAGCACCGTGGCCAGCAGTTCCCGGCGTACAGTGCCGTGGGGGCGATTGGTTTTTTGAGTGGCCGCGCTGCCATCGGTGAGGCTGGCGAGCAGTTTGCGGTTCAGGTCCAGCTCGGAGACGAGCGTCGCCTGACCATAGGCGTTGCCGGGCATGTCGTCGGTCCAGCCGACATCGATGCGCCGGTCCAGGCGTTCGATGAAGCTCGGCGGCAATGCCTGCATGGCTTCATCGAGCAGCGCCTGGCTGGCCTGTTGTTGGGCGGGGCTCAAGCCATCGGTCTTGAGCCGCAATTGCAGGCCGGCGTGGGCGCTGTTGCCAAGCAGCAACAACGCCCCGGCCAGCAGCCAGGCGCCGAGTGACCTCACAGTGCGAGGATGGCTTCGGCGAGTACCTGATCACTGGCGTCGCGGGCTTCCGGTACGCGGGTGCGCAAGGTATTGAAGGCCGCTTCCAGGTTTGCACCACGGATATCACCGTCGCTGGCCACGAAACTGGCAGCGTCGTCGTGGGCTTCGCGGATGATTTTCGAATCGCGAATCGACGTAGTGGTGTCGGAAGTGAAATCGATGGTGCGCTGGGAGGCGCGGACGATGATGTTACTGGTGGCTACCAGGGTGTGCGCCTGGGCCATATCGGCCAACAACAGCAGGCCAAGGGTGGCAGCAATCAGCGGGCTACGCATGGAACGACTCCGAAAGGACAGGGATGACTATTGGACGAGAATTGCCTGTGCCAGTTCAAGGTCGCTGACATGAAGTTTTGGCCGGCTCTTGCGCAGGTAATGCAGGGCGGATTCGAGCTGTGCGCCGCGCATCTGGCCGTCACTGGCAACGAACGCTGCGGCATCGTCGTGCGCGGCGACGATCAGTTTACGGTCGAACGGCGCGGAAGACACCATGCCGGTGGCCCAGACGCTGACAACGGTGTTCTGCGTGGACACATCGAAGGCGTCTGCCAGAGGAACCCAGCAGGCGGTGATCAGTACAGAGGGGATAAGCAGATTTGTAAGAAAACGCATGAGACTCGGCAGTTGTTGGCGAGTCCCAAGGCTAGCGCAATGCCCGGACTAGAGCCAGCGCCGAAGCATCGGGACACGACCGGCGTGCCCCGCGATGTTTCTGTCGCTTAGATCGTCAGGATGGCTTGGGCCAACTGTGCGTCGGTCGCGTTCAGTTGCGGAGCCTGATGACGGATGTGATCCAGAGCGCTCTCCAGTTTCACGCCACGGATTTCGCCTTCGCTGGCTACGAAGCTGGCAGCGTCGTCACGGGCAGCGAGCACGATCTTGTCGTCACGGAAGGACGAGGTGACATCGGAAGTGGCATCGGAAGAGGACTTCAGCGCGCCAACCACGGCGTCGGTGGTCACGATGAAGCTGGTGGCGCTGGCGTTGGCAGCGACGGCCAGCAGGGCTGCGGCGCTGAGCAGACGAAGACGGGACATGGGAGAACTCCTGTGGATAAACCGTATTGAGAGGTGGCTCGGTGTCTGAAGGTCAGACGCCAGTCGCACAGCATTCGCCACGTTCTGCATGGATCTTAGGCCTCCGTGGGGAATCCGCACAGTGGTCAGGATGCTGGCCTGAACACATTTTGCGTAACTGTACTTGTTATTAATCTATTTTTAGGGAACTGTTCCTGTCTGGTGTTTCGGGCTGGATATTCAGATTTTTCTGCCCTGAAACGACAAGACCCGTCGCGGTTTCCCGCGACGGGTCTTGTGTGTTCAATTCGGGTTGCTGGCGGTGGGTCTAGCGACCAGAGCCAGCGACGCTGATTAGCGCCAGAACGGCTTGCTCAGCTCTTCGTAGCGTTGTGCTTCGCTGATACCGGCATCGGCCAGCAGACGCGAATCCAGGCGAGCCAGTTGGTGGCGGCTGGAGATGCGGCGCTGCCACAGCATCAGATTGGCGATTACGCGCAGAGGCAGGGAAGCCTGGGTGTTTACAGCTTTGTCTTCGAAGAACAGTTCGGAACTGAGTGTACGTTCCATGGTTGACATCCTTCCGCTTGTGGCGGGATTAGGTAGTGGTTTAACTGGTGCCCATGATCCTCTCGTTTGGCCAGACTCTCTAGATACAGTTCACCTGTATTGTGAGTGACCAGTTAACTGTTTATAGGGGGTGTACGGGTCAAAATTGCGCAAACTGTACCTGTCTGCGCTTATTTGGTGCATTTTTACCCAGTTCGATGATTCGAGTAGGTAAAAGCCGTAGGAAACGACCGGTACAGCAGTACAGTTTTTGACGGCTGCGGCGGTTTTCAAAATTCCGCTGACGAAACTGTGTTTGCGCCAGCGGAAAATCTGTGCGGATTACACCGCCAGCATGCGTCCGGTTTCTTCCAGATTGATGTGCCAGCTCAGGGCGTCACGCAGGATGTGCGGGGTGTGGCCGCCGATCGCACAGGCTTTTTCGAAGTAATCGTTCAGCGCCGGGCGGTAATCCGGGTGCACGCAATTATCGATGATGACCCGGGCGCGTTCCCGTGGCGCCAGGCCGCGCAGGTCGGCCAGGCCCACCTCGGTCACCAGGATGTCGACGTCATGCTCGGTGTGGTCGACGTGGCTGACCATCGGCACCACGCTGGAAATCGCGCCGCCCTTGGCGATCGACTTGGTCACGAACACCGCCAGGTGTGCGTTGCGCGCGAAGTCGCCCGAGCCGCCGATGCCGTTCATCATCCGCGTGCCGCAGACGTGGGTGGAGTTGACGTTGCCATAGATGTCGAACTCAAGGGCCGTGTTGATGCCGATGATACCCAGGCGTCGCACCACTTCAGGGTGGTTGGAGATTTCCTGGGGACGCAGTACCAGCTTGTCCTTGTACTTCTCCAGATTGCCGAACACGTCGCTGTTGCGCCGCTCCGAAAGGGTGATCGAACTGCCCGAGGCGAAGCTCAGTTTGCCCGCATCAATCAGGTCGAAGGTCGAGTCCTGCAGCACTTCGGAATACATGGTCAGTTCTTCGAACGGCGAATCGATCAGGCCGCACATCACCGCGTTGGCAATGTTGCCGATCCCGGCCTGCAGTGGGCCGAGCTTGTTGGTCATGCGCCCGGCATCGACTTCCTGCTTGAGGAAGGTGATCAGGTGATCGGCGATGGCTTTGGTATCGACATCCGGCGATGACACGGTGGACGGCGAGTCCGACTGCTGGGTAATGACGATGGCGACGATTTTCTCCGGCGGGATCGGGATCGCGGTGCTGCCGATGCGATCGTCGACTTTTACCAGCGGGATCGGGGTGCGGGTCGGACGATAGGTTGGAATATAGATGTCATGCAGACCTTCCAGGTTAGCGTTGTGCGCCAGGTTGATCTCGACGATCACGTGTTTGGCGAAGATCGCGAAGCTCGCCGAGTTGCCCACCGAAGTGGTCGGCACGATATGGCCCTGTTCGGTGATGGCCACGGCCTCGATCACGGCGATGTCTGGCAGTTTCAGTTGCTGGTTGCGCAGTTGCTCGACGGTTTCCGACAGGTGCTGGTCGATGAACATCACTTCGCCGGCGTTGATCGCCTTGCGCAGGGTGCTGTCGACCTGGAACGGCATGCGCCGGGACAGGACGCCGGCCTCGGTCAGTTGCTTGTCGAGATCGTTGCCCAGGCTGGCGCCGGTCATCAGGCTGATCTTCAGCGGCGTGACCTTGGCTCGCTCGGCCAGCGCATGGGGCACGGCCTTGGCTTCGCCAGCGCGGGTGAAGCCGCTCATGCCGACGGTCATGCCGTCCTCAATCAGCGCAGCGGCGTCGGCGGCGCTCATCACTTTATCCAACAACGAAGGCAGGCGAATACGGTCACGGTACATGGATTATTTTCTCGGGCAGCGAGTAGCAGGATGCGCAGTCTAGTGAATTTCGCGAGCGCCTGTCCCGCTACCAAGGTCGCAAACGAGGCGTCTATTTAGCGGGTTTCAAGTAAAACACCGTTACTGGATCTGCAACAACGCGGCAAATTGTCCGACGGTTTGCGCAAACAAAAACGCCCCGACAAGTCGGGGCGTTCGGTGTTGCCGGCGAGGGTTACTCGACCGCTTTGACCATGTCTTCGATGACTTTTTTCGCGTCGCCGAACACCATCATGGTCTTGTCCAGATAGAACAGTTCGTTGTCCAGGCCGGCATAGCCGCTGGCCATCGAGCGCTTGTTGACGATGATGGTCTTGGCCTTGAACGCTTCGAGGATCGGCATGCCGGCAATCGGCGATTTCGGATCGTTCTTGGCGGCCGGGTTGACCACGTCGTTGGCGCCGAGCACCAGCACCACGTCGGCCTGGCCGAACTCGGAGTTGATGTCTTCCATTTCGAACACCTGGTCGTACGGCACTTCGGCCTCGGCCAACAGTACGTTCATGTGGCCAGGCATCCGACCGGCCACCGGGTGGATCGCGTACTTCACGGTCACGCCGTGGTGGGTCAGCTTCTCGGTCAGCTCTTTCAGGGCATGCTGCGCGCGAGCCACCGCCAGGCCGTAACCCGGAACGATGATCACGGTGTCAGCGTTGGTCAGCAGGAAAGTCGCGTCGTCAGCCGAACCGGATTTCACCGGACGGGCTTCTTTCTCGCCGGCAGGACCGGCGTCTGCTGTATTGCCGAAACCGCCGAGCAGTACATTAAAGAAGGAACGGTTCATCGCCTTGCACATGATGTACGAGAGGATCGCACCGCTGGAGCCCACCAGGGAGCCGGCAATGATCAGCATCGAGTTGTTCAGCGAGAAGCCGATCCCCGCCGCTGCCCAGCCGGAATAGCTGTTGAGCATCGACACCACCACCGGCATGTCGGCGCCGCCGATCGGGATGATGATCAGCACGCCCATGACGAACGCCAGGGCCAGCATCAGTGCGAACGCGGCGAGGTTGCCGGTCAGCATGAAAGTGACGCCGAGGATCAGCGTCGCCAGACCCAGTACCGCGTTCAGCTTGTGCTGACCGCTGAACTGTACCGGTGCACCCTGGAACAGACGGAACTTGTACTTGCCCGACAGCTTGCCGAAAGCGATCACCGAACCGGAGAAGGTGATTGCACCGATGGCTGCGCCGAGGAACAGCTCCAGACGGTTACCCGCCGGGATCGAGTCGCCCAGTTGCTTGACGATGCCCAGCGACTGCGGCTCGACCACGGCCGCAATGGCGATGAACACCGCTGCCAGGCCGATCATGCTGTGCATGAACGCAACCAGTTCCGGCATCTTGGTCATTTCAACGCGCTTGGCCATGATCGAACCGGCGGTGCCGCCGATCAGCAGGCCGACGATTACATAACCGATGCCTGCGGTCGCCAGCTCAGCGCCCAGCTTATAGATGAGGCCGATCGTGGTGATGATTGCCAGCGCCATGCCGAGCATGCCGAACAGGTTGCCGCGGCGCGACGTGGTCGGGTGCGACAGGCCTTTGAGGGCCTGGATGAAGCAGATCGATGCGATCAGGTAGAGCGTCGTGACGAGGTTCATGCTCATTACTTAGGCGCCTCTTCTTTTGCTTTCGGGGCTTTCTTCTTGAACATCTCAAGCATGCGGCGGGTGACCAGGAAGCCACCGAACACATTGACCGCGGCCAGTGCCACGGCGAGGGTGCCCATGGTCTTGCCCAGCGGGGTGACGGTCAGTGCAGCCGCGAGCATGGCGCCGACGATCACGATCGCCGAAATGGCGTTGGTTACTGCCATCAGCGGCGTGTGCAGCGCGGGTGTAACGTTCCAGACCACGTGGTAACCGACATAAATCGCCAGCACGAAGATGATCAGGTTGTAGATACCGGGGGAGATAAGCTCTTCCATCGTCTGAATCCCTGCTTAGGCGTTTTTGCGGATGACTTGGCCGTCGCGGCACATCAGGCACGCGGCGACGATATCGTCTTCGAGGTTTACTTCGAACTGGCCTTCTTTGGTGAAGACCAGCTTCAGGAAGTCCAGCAGGTTGCGTGCATACAGCGCCGAGGCGTCTGCGGCGACTTCACCGGCGAGGTTGGTCGGGCCGACGATGGTCACGCCGTTCTCGATCACGACCTGATCGGCCACGGTCAGCGGGCAGTTGCCACCCTGGGCTGCAGCGAGGTCGATGACCACCGAGCCGGGTTTCATCTGCGCCACGGTGTCCGCGCTCAACAGCGTCGGTGCCTTGCGGCCCGGTATCAGTGCGGTGGTGATGACGATGTCAGCCTGCTTGGCGCGCTCGTGCACGGCTTGGGCCTGACGCTGCATCCAGCTCGCCGGCATCGGGCGTGCGTAACCGCCGACGCCGACCGCGCATTCGCGTTCTTCATCGGTTTCGTAAGGCACGTCGACGAACTTGGCGCCGAGGGATTCGATCTGTTCCTTCACGGCCGGACGTACGTCGGACGCTTCGATGACGGCACCCAGACGTTTCGCCGTGGCAATCGCCTGCAACCCGGCCACACCAGCCCCCAGAATCAGCACGCGCGCCGCTTTCACGGTGCCCGCAGCGGTCATCAGCATCGGCATGAAGCGCGGATAGTAGTGGGCGGCCAGCAGTACCGCCTTATAGCCGGCAATGTTCGCCTGGGACGACAACACGTCGAGGCTCTGGGCCCGGGAGGTGCGTGGCGCCGCTTCCAGGGCGAACGCGGTAATCCCGCACTCGGCCATCTTCGCGATGGTGTCGTTGTTGAACGGGTTGAGCATGCCCACCAGCACCGTTCCGCGCTTGATCAGCGTCAGTTCGGCATCGCTTGGCGCGACCACTTTGAGAATCAGCTCGGCGCCAAACGCGTCATTGGCACTGCCAATGGTTGCGCCTGCCGCTTCATAGGCACTGTCGACAACGCTGGCTTTAACGCCGGCGCCGGTTTGCACAGTGACCTTATGACCTTGGCTGATCAGCTTTTTAATGGTTTCCGGGGTTGCAGCAACCCGTGTTTCACCGGTCTGGGTTTCGAGAGGAACACCAATGTGCACGTCAAATCTCCTGCGTGATCTTATTGAGTAAACCCATGCACTACGGATGGTGCGACTGGGGCGGCCGATCAGCACGATCCCGCCAAATCAGGGCGGGGCGCGGCATTTTGCAGGCGAAGTTTATACCCTTCAAGGGATTATGACGGGTGACGGAAAATTAACTACAAGTCATCCCGTGACCGAATGTCGCAGATGGCCAGTTGAATCCCTTGCAGGCCGTGCCTTTCAAGGAGTCTGGAAGAATTTGAAGATTTTTCTCATCGGTGACGTGAATAGGCCGCAATGAGTCGCGAATGAGGGCGCAAAGCCACGTCGGCAGGCGCTTGTGGGACGTCTGTACGACTTTCGGATACAGTCTGTCTATTTGCGACAAATAGTTATATCTGTAGGGCTTTGGTTTTTCTGACTACGGGGTCAGCAATCGCTGTAGCCCTTTATTCTTCTAGGTTGTAGCTGTGTGCCTGGCTCACCAACCAGTCGCGAAAAGCCTTGAGTGACGCTGATTCGACTTTTCGCTCCGGAATCATCAAGTAATACGCCTTGATGCTGGAGAGCGCGTTCGGGTTGGCAATGACCAGGCGTTTCTCGGCCAGTTCGCGCTGAATCAGGAACGGTGGGATCAGCGCGAGGCCCATGTCGTGCATGGCGGCCTGGGCCAGCATGGAGAATAGCTCGTAGCGCGGACCTGTCATGTCGCGGGGTATGTTCAGGTGTTGCGAGTTGAACCACTGTCGCCAGGCGTAGGGGCGGGTGGTTTGCTGGAGCAGCGGCAGATCGGCGATCTCATCAGGTGTCAGATGCGTCTTGTTGCCGAGCAGGGCGGGACTGCATATCGGCATCGGATTCTCGCCCATCAACCTGTGGGATTCGGTACCGGACCAGTCGGCATCGCCAAAATAGATGGCGGCATCGAAGTCAGTGTCGGCAAACAGGAACGGGCGGGTGCGGTTGGTCAGGTTGACCGTAACCTCGGGGTGCTTGAGCTGGAAATCCTTGAGCCTTGGCAGTAGCCATTGCGTGCCGAAGGTGGGCACCACAGCGAGTTCGATCACGTTGGTACCTTGCTGGCCCATGACCGACAGGGTGTCACGCTCAACGGCATCAAGCTGGGTCGCTACTCGACGGCTGTAAGAAAGACCTGCTTCGGTCAGCTTCACTCCGCGACGCGAGCGTCGGAAGAGTTCGACGCTGAGGAAGTCCTCCAGGCTGGCAATCTGTCGGCAAATGGCGCCTTGAGTGAGGGAAAGTTCTTCGGCGGCCTTGGTAAAGCTCTCGTGACGGGCGGCGGCTTCGAAGCTGATCAGGGCGGTGGTGCTGGGTATCTTGCGGCGCATGTACGTCAACCTCACTAATACATCGCTCAATCGGCATTTCGCGACGTTTCGGAGTGAGAAATTAGCACAACAGGATGCGAAAACCTCGTTTGCCGGGATGGCGAAGCGGGCCTAGGATCAATGCCACGTTAATTCACCCGATTTGCGAGGACTCACTCATGGGCGGCAAAGCTAGCTTCAACTGGATCGATCCCCTGCTGCTGGATCAACAGCTGACTGAAGAAGAACGCATGATCCGCGACACTGCCGAGCAATTCGCCCAGCAGAGCCTCGCGCCGCGCGTTCTCGAAGCCTTCCGCCATGAGAAGACCGATCCGGCGATCTTCCGTGAGATGGGTGAGGTTGGCCTGTTGGGCGCGACCATCCCCGAACAGTACGGTGGCAGCGGCCTCAACTACGTCAGCTATGGCCTGATTGCCCGTGAGGTCGAGCGTGTCGACTCTGG
Source organism: Pseudomonas sp. B7 (assembly GCF_016735645.1). NCBI lineage: Bacteria > Pseudomonadati > Pseudomonadota > Gammaproteobacteria > Pseudomonadales > Pseudomonadaceae > Pseudomonas > Pseudomonas sp. B7. Next base: position 2,382 of record NZ_JAERRE010000011.1, on the reverse strand, counting down.
CTACCGTTCGATGATGAGCGTGCAGTCTTCGCTGGTGATGGTGCCGATCAACGAATTCGGTACCGAAGCACAGAAACAGAAGTACCTGCCGAAGCTGGCTTCCGGCGAGTGGATTGGCTGCTTCGGTCTGACCGAGCCGAACCACGGTTCCGACCCGGGCGCGATGATTACGCGTGCACGCAAAGTGGAAGGCGGCTACAGCCTGACCGGCGCCAAGATGTGGATCACCAACAGCCCGATCGCCGATGTGTTCGTGGTCTGGGCCAAAGACGATGCCGGCGACATCCGTGGTTTCGTTCTGGAGAAGGGCTGGAAAGGCCTGAGCGCTCCGGCGATTCACGGCAAGGTCGGCCTGCGGGCTTCGATCACCGGCGAAATTGTCATGGACAATGTGTTCGTGCCGGAAGAGAACATCTTCCCGGATGTGCGTGGACTGAAAGGTCCGTTCACCTGCCTCAACTCCGCACGTTATGGCATCTCCTGGGGGGCGCTGGGTGCTGCCGAGTTCTGCTGGCACACCGCTCGCCAGTACACCCTGGATCGTCAGCAGTTCGGTCGTCCGTTGGCTGCCACTCAGTTGATCCAGAAGAAGCTGGCTGACATGCAGACCGAGATCACTTTGGCACTGCAAGGCTGTCTGCGTCTGGGTCGCATGAAGGACGAAGGCACTGCTGCGGTTGAAATCACATCCATCATGAAGCGCAACTCTTGCGGCAAGTCTCTCGAGATCGCCCGCATGGCGCGTGACATGTTGGGCGGCAACGGGATCTCTGATGAGTTCGGTGTGGCCCGTCACCTGGTCAACCTGGAAGTGGTGAATACCTATGAAGGTACTCACGACGTTCACGCGCTGATCCTCGGTCGTGCGCAGACCGGCCTGCAGGCGTTCTATTAACAGGAGAGCGACCATGGGCGCGCTGTCGCATCTACGGGTACTGGATTTATCGCGAGTGCTGGCCGGCCCATGGGCTGGTCAGATTCTGGCTGATCTTGGGGCGGAAGTGATCAAGGTCGAGCGCCCGGGTAATGGTGACGACACTCGCGCCTGGGGGCCGCCCTTCCTTAAAGACGCCTATGGCGAGAACACCAGCGAGGCGGCTTACTACTTGTCGGCCAACCGCAACAAGCAATCGGTGACGATCGACTTCACGCGTCCCGAAGGTCAGAAGCTGGTTCGGGAGCTGGCAGCCAAGTCCGACATCCTGATCGAGAACTTCAAGGTGGGTGGCCTGGCGGCTTACGGCCTGGATTACGAGTCGCTGAAGGCAATCAATCCAGATCTGATCTATTGCTCGATCACCGGTTTCGGTCAAACCGGACCGTATGCCAAGCGTGCGGGTTATGACTTCATGATTCAGGGTCTCGGCGGGCTCATGAGTCTGACCGGGCGACCCGAGGGTGATGAGGGGGCCGGGCCGGTGAAAGTGGGTGTGGCGCTGACCGATATCCTGACGGGCCTGTATTCGACCGTGGCGATCCTGGCGGCGCTGGCTCATCGTGATCACGATGGCGGTGGGCAACATATCGACATGGCGCTGCTGGATGTACAGGTGGCATGTCTGGCCAACCAGGCGATGAATTACCTGACGACGGGCACTGCGCCGAAGCGGCTGGGGAATGCGCATCCGAACATCGTGCCGTATCAGGATTTTCCTACGGCTGACGGCGACTTCATTCTCACGGTGGGCAACGACGGGCAGTTCCGTAAATTTGCCGAAGTGGCGGGGCAGCCGCAGTGGGCGGACGATCCGCGTTTTGCGACTAATAAGCTGCGAGTGGCGAACCGGGCTGTTCTAATTCCGTTGATCCGTCAGGCAACAGTCTTCAAGACGACCGCTGAGTGGGTGGCTCAGCTGGAGCAGGCGGGTGTACCGTGTGGACCGATCAATGATCTGTCACAGGTGTTCGAGGATCCACAGGTGAAGTCTCGCGGGTTGGCGATTGAGCTGCCTCACGCGCTGGCGGGGATGGTGCCGCAGGTGGCCAGTCCGATTAGGTTGTCGCGGACGCCTGTTGAGTATCGCCATGCGCCTCCTTTGTTGGGCGAGCATACGTTGGAGGTTTTGCAGCGGGTGCTGGGTCTTGGAGCTGGAGCAGTGGCTGCGATGAAAGAGGATGGAGTGCTCTGAAAGTTCTCTCTATAAAGAAGGGGTGCTGAATCCTTCTTTTATATAGAGGGTCTTGAGTGTTTTTTGGCCTGTCCGCAACTTATTGAAAGAAAAGCGAAATTAAGGGTTGACGGCAGATTCTGAGTCTCTATAATTCGCCCCACTTCCGGCGCAGTCGAAACGGAAAACTCCTTGAGATTCAATGAGTTAAGTAGGTTTCGAAGCGGGTTGCTTCAGTTCATCGAAGACTGGAAGGAGTTGGAAATGCCGGTCT
>NZ_JAERRE010000010.1:147592-319003 GCF_016735645.1 Pseudomonas sp. B7 | reverse complement strand
ATCCCCGGCGACACGAGGGCCTGTGGGTGCTGGCTTGCCAGCGATGAAGTTGACGCGGTGTCTGCTCGGGCCCCATCGCTGGCAAGCCAGCTCCCACAGGCGTCCCATTTGAGGGCGAGATCGCGTGCGGTCTTGAGATCGACGGGCACGAACTGCACTTTGTCCCCGGCCTTGAGTTGACCCAGTTGCCAGAGATCGGCCTCGATCACCGTCACCGGGCACACGAAACCACCGAGGCTCGGGCCGTCCGGGCCGAGGATCACCGGCATGTCGCCGGTGAAGTCCACGGCGCCGATGGCGTAGGGGTTGTCGTGAATGTTCGATGGATGCAGCCCCGCCTCGCCGCCGTCGGCGCGCACCCATTCCGGCTTTGGTCCTATCAGGCGCACGCCGGTACGGCTGGAGTTGAAGTGCACTTCCCAGTGCGTGGCGAAGAACGTGTCGATGTAGTGTTCGGTGAAATATTCGGGCGCGCCGTGGGGGCCGTAGATCACCCGGATCCGGCGCACGGCGGGCAACGCGCTGACGTGATGCGGGGCCAGGGTCTGCCCGGCGCTGCGGTCGCTCAGTGGGGCCAGGTGCAACACGTCCCCGGCGCGCAGGGCTCGCCCGCCATGACCGCCGAACTGACCGAGGGTGAAGGTGCTTTTGCTGCCCAGATAGTCCGGCACCTGCAGGCCGCCGCGCAGGCACAGGTAGCTGCGGGCGCCGGCGGCTTGCAAACCGCCGAGATTCAACTGGCTGCCTGCCTCGATCAACAGCGCGGTGTTCATCGGCACCGCTTCGCCGTCGAGGGTCAGCGCCAACGGCGCCCCGGTCACCGCCACCACCGCATCGCAATTGAAGCGCAGCAGCGGCCCGTTCATGGTGATTTCCAGTGCCGCCGCGCCTTCGGCATTGCCCAGCAAGCGATTGCCCAGGCGCAACGCGCGGCTGTCCATCGGCCCCGAAGGCGGCACGCCGACCGCCCAGTAACCGAGGCGACCGGGGTAGTCCTGGACGCTGGTCTGGGTGCCGGCGCTCAGCACTTCAAACGTGTTGGCCCGGTACACCAGGCCTTCCAGGCAACGGGTCCAGGGCTGACCGCTGGCGAACGGTGTATCGAGCAGAATCTGCCGCAGGTAATCGCGGTTGGTTTCCACGCCGTACAGCTGGCTGTCGCCGAGGGCCTGGTGCAGTTCGGCGCGGGCCTGTTCGCGGGTTGGCGCCCAGCTGATGACTTTGGCGATCATCGGATCGAAGTAGGGCGGGATCTCGCAGCCAGCCTCGACCCAGGTGTCGATGCGCAGTTGAATGCCGTTGGCCGCAGGAAACTCCACAGCGGTCAGCAGCCCTGGGCTCGGCTGGAAATCGCGCCCCGGATCCTCCGCGTACAGTCGCGCCTGAATCGCGTGGCCGTCCGGTTTCAGGCCCTCAAACAATGTGCTCAGCGGCGGCAGATCTCCCGCCGCCAGTTCAATCATCCAGCGCACCAGATCGACGCCCCACACCTGTTCGGTAACGCCGTGCTCAACCTGCAACCGGGTGTTCACTTCCAGAAAATAGAAGCGCTGCGCATCGCTGTCGAAAACGAATTCGACGGTGCCGGCGCTGCGGTAATTCACCGCTTTGGCCAGTTTGATCGCCGCCGCACACAGCTCATCCGCCATGCCTTCGGGCAGGTTCGGTGCCGGGGTTTCTTCGAGGACTTTCTGATTGCGCCGCTGCACCGAGCAGTCGCGCACGCCGAGGGCGATCACTGCGCCTTGGCCGTCGCCGAACACCTGGACTTCCAGATGCCGCGCACGCTGGATGTACTTCTCGATGAACACTCCGGCGTCGCTGAAGTTGTTCTGGCCGAGGCGCTTCACCGCCTCGAACGACTCGCTCAGTTCGCTGGCGTTACGGCACACGCGCATGCCGATGCCACCGCCCCCGGCGGTGCTTTTGAGCATCACCGGATAACCGACCTGCGCGCCGGCAATCAGCGCGGCGTCGAGGCTGTCGAGCAGTTCGGTACCTTCGAGCATCGGCACGCCGTGCTGTTTGGCCAGGGCCCGTGCGGTGTGCTTGAGTCCGAACACCCGCAGTTGCTCCGGTGTCGGGCCGATGAAGGCAATGCCATGGTTGGCGCAGGCTTCGGCGAACGCCGCGTTCTCGGAAAGAAAGCCGTAGCCCGGATGGATCGCGGTGGCGCCAGTGGCTTTGGCGATGGCGAGAATCTTGTCCACGGCCAGATAGGTGCTGGCCGCGGCGCCTTCACCGAGGCTGTGGGCTTCGTCCGCTTGCAGGATGTGCAGGCTGGCGGCATCGGCTTCGGAGTACACCGCGACGCCTTCGACGTGCAGTTCACGCAAGGTGCGCAGAATGCGGCAGGCAATCGCGCCACGGTTGGCAATCAGGACTTTTTCGAACATGGCAAAACCCCTGAAGGGGATGCGGGCCGTCCCGCAGTTTTTCGATGAGCGCCGGGGTCGTCCCCGACGGCAAAATCACAATTTCGAAAGTCACCATTGACCTTGTGGGAGCGGGCTTGCCCGCGATGGCGGTGTGTCAGTCATCATCAATGTTGGCTGTGCCGACGCCATCGCTGGCAAGCCAGCTCCCACAGGGTTCAGGGGTGTTTTGGGGATTTCAGACACTGGCCGGAACGGGCCTGGCACAGGGCAAACAACCAGCGGCGCAGACGGGCGAATGTCAGTTCCATACCAGTAGCTCCGCAGGTGTCGGGTTGTAGGCGTTGCACGGGTTGTTCAGTTGCGGGCAGTTGGAGATCAGCACGATCACGTCCATCTCGGCGCGCAGGTCGACGTACTTGCCCGGCGCGGAAATGCCGTCCTCGAAGGTCAGGCCGCCGTCGGCGGTCACCGGTACGTTCATGAAGAAATTGATGTTCGGCCCGATGTCACCTTTGCTCAGGCGTCCGTCGTGGACGCAGGCACGCAGGTAGTTATCGCGGCAGCTGTGCATGTAGCGTTTTTCCAGGGCGTAGCGCACGGTGTTGCTCTCCTGCGCGCAGGCGCCGCCGAGGGTGTCGTGGCGGCCGCAGGTGTCGGCGATGATGGTCAGCATCGGTTTGCCAAGGTTGGAATACAAAACGCTGCCGGTGCTCAGGTACACGCTGTTCTGCCGGCGCAAAGTGCGTTGCACGTCGTAGCGCTCGCGGGGATTGGCGAGGCTATAGAACAGCGTATCGACCGCCTGGTTGCCCTCAAGATCGAGGATACGCAGAGTCTGGCCGGCCTTGACCTCCATCAGCCAGGGTTCGCCGGCGGGAATGGTGGCGCGGTACACCGCAGCGTCGGGTTGTTTTTGCGAAGTGGCGATAGCAACTGACATGGCGATGATCCTCAGGCGAACAAACGGTCGGTGTTGATAAAGCCGCGCTCGTTCTCCGGGCGCGAGGTACGGCAGTGTTCGGCGACGCTTGGGTCGGCGTTCATCCAGCTCAGCTTCAGCGGTTTAGGCGCGTAGTCGGGCGACGGGTCCATCGGGTGTTGCAAGGCGGTGAGGACGACGAGGGTGTCCATCGGGGCGTACAGCTCGATGTAATCGCCGGCCTTCGAATGGCCTTCGACGAAATGGAAGCGCCCGGTTTCATCGACGTTGACCCGGCTGAACAGGTTGAGGGTCATCAGCAGGTCGGACAGGCCCAGGCCCCACTTGCCCAGTTCTACCAGCAGGTTGTCGGTGCCGTTGCGAAAGAAGCCGTTGCGCAGTTCCTGATAGCGGCCCTGGCCGTATTTTTCCGCGACCTCTTCAGCGCACAGCACACCGCCGAGGCTGTCGCTCCAGCCGCAGGTATCCGCCGTGATTGCCGCCAGCACGCGGCCCATGTCCGAGTACAGGCAATGGCCGGCGGTCAGCTTGGCGGTGTGTTGGCATTTGAGGCTGTCGGGCAGGTTCAGGCGTTCGGTTTTTTCGTTGGCGTTGAGTAAGGTCAGGCTGACGTTGGCCCCACCGCGCAGGTCGGTCAGGCGCAGCAGCTGGCCGCGTTTCAGGACGAAGGAACGGTGGCCGCCACCGGGCAGGGTTTCCTCGGCGAAGGGTCGAAACAGTTGGGTCGAATCAGTCATGGGAGCAGTCCTCTCAGGCAATACGAAGCGTGCCGGCCAGCTCGGCGGGCAGGGCGTCGACGGCGGCGCGTTGGGCGCGGCGGTCGCTGTTCAAAGGGATGTCGTAGGTGATGCGGGCGCCATAGGCGCCGGGGGCGTGCGGGTCGAGGCGGACCTTGTCGAACACCAGCAAACGGGTGCCGAGGCTGAAACCTTCGGACAGGTCGTGGGTGACCATGAACACCGTCAGTTGCGTCTCGCGCCATAGCTCCAGCAGCAGGGCGTGCATGTCCTTGCGGATGCCCGGATCGAGCGCACCGAACGGTTCGTCGAGCAACAACACGCGCGGTTTCATGATCAACGCCTGGGCGATCGCCAGCCGCTGTTGCATGCCGCCGGAGAGTTGCGCCGGGTACTTGTCCAGCGCATGGCCGAGGCCGACTTTGTGCAGCAGCGCCGAGGCCTCCTCGCGGGCGTCCCGTTTGGCGCCGCCGAACAGACGTCCAAGCAGTGGCGCGCGAGGCAGTTCGAGGCCGAGGGCGACGTTGTCCAGTACGCTCAGGTGCGGGAACACCGAGTAGCGCTGGAACACCACGCCACGGCTGGCATCCGGTTCGTGGGCGAGGGGCTGACCGTCGAGCAGAATCTCGCCGCGACTGGCGGTTTCCTGACCCAGCAGCAGGCGCAGGAAGGTCGACTTGCCGCAGCCCGAGGCACCGACCAGCGTGCAGAACTCGCCCTCGTTGACGTTGAGGTTCAAGCCTTCGAGCACCACTTGGTCGGCGTATTGCTGCCAGACGTTTTTCACCGTGATGAAGCTCATTTGGCGGCCCCCTCATACCAGGGAAATGCCCGACGGGTCAGGTATTTGAGGCCCCAATCCATCAGCCAGGCGAGCAGGGTGATCCAGACCACGTACGGCAGGATCACGTCCATCGCCAGGTAACGGCGCACCAGGAAAATCCGGTAGCCCAGACCGTCGGTGGAGGCGATGGCTTCGGCGGCGATCAGGAACAGCCACGCCGAACCGAGCATCAGCCGCAGCGAGATCAGCAGACGCGGCAACAGTTGCGGCAGCACCACACGCAGCATCAATGTCCAGGTCGAGGCGCCAAGGGTCTGCGCCTTGATCAGCAGTTCGACGGGGATGTCCCGGGCGCGCTGTTCCAGATCTCGGGCCAGGGCCGGGGTGATGCCGATCACGATCAGCATCACTTTCGACAGCTCGCCGAGGCCGAAGACGATGAACAGGATCGGGAGGATCGCCAGTGGCGGCACCATCGACAGCACCGTCAGCATCGGCGACAACGGTGCGCCGAACAGCGGCAGGGTGCCGGCGGCCATGCCCAGGCATAACCCGGCCAGTGCCGCGATGCCGAGGCCGATGGCCAGGCGTCGCAGGCTCGACGCGGTGTCCTGCCACAACAGGTATTCACCGGTGCGGCTGTCGGCGTTGAAGGCCAGGCGTTTCACCGCGTCGGTCATCTGCACCGCGCTGGGCAGCAGTTTGTCGTTGGGATTGTCCGCCAGGCGCTCGGCCGAGCCCATGAAATAGGCGAACAGCACCAGGGCGAACGGCAGGATCACCAGCAACAGGCGACTCGGGCGATCCGGGTGGCGATTGATCAGGCGCATGGCCAAATCCTCCGTGGCTTACAGCTTGGCGTCAGCGGCCATCTGCACGTAGGTCGGATCGAAACGCAGCTTGAGGTTGCCGGTGTCGCCGCTGGTCACGCCGTTGGCGAACGCCATGCCGACCGCGCTGGTGTCTTTCGCGCCTTCACCGAGCAAACCGTGCTGGAACGAAAACTCGGCAACCCTGCGCATGGTTTCCGGCAGTTGCTTGCTGGTGGCGAACGCCAGGGCTTCTTTCGGTGTGGCGAACAGTTTTGTGGTGTCCAGTTGCGCCTGGAATCCGGCCAGGTCGGTGCCCGAGGCCTTGGCCATGTGCTCCAGCGCGGCTTTGCCCGCCGCGTTTTTCGCGTTCATCAAGTCGACCACTTCGAACCACGCGCCGGTCAGCGCCTTGCCCAGCGCCGGGTTGTCTTTGAGGGTGGCACTGTTGACCACCATCATGTCCATGATTTCGCCGGGGATCTGGCTGGAGTTGAAGACTTCGGTCACGCCCGGTTTGGCCTTGATGTCCGAAAGCATCGGGTTCCAGGTGGTGACGGCGTTGACCTGCTCGGTGTTGAAGGCGGCGGAAATGTCGGCGTCGGAGGTGTTGACCACTTTCAGGTCTTTCTCGGTGAGATCCACCGAATCCAGCGCGCGGGCCAGCAAGTAATGCGAGACCGACAGTTCGACCAGGTTGACGTCCATGCCCTTGAGGTCGGCGACTTTCTTGCCTTCGCCCTTGAGGACGATGCCGTCATTGCCGTTGGAGAAATCGCTGACGATCAGCGCAGTGCTGTCGACGCCACCGGCGGCGGGAATGGTCAGCGCATCCATGTTGGTCATGGTGCAGCCATCGAACTGACCGGCGGTGTATTGATTGATCGATTCGACGTAGTCGTTGAGCTGGACCACATCGATCTTGATCCCGTACTTCTTCGCCCATTTGTCGACGATGCCCTGGCTACCGGCGTATTCCCATGGCATCCAGCCGGCATAGATCGTCCAGCAGACGCTGAAGTGGTCTTTCTGCGCGGCGGGCGATTGAGTGCTGATCAGCGCGGCGAACGCGGCGGCGAGCAGGGCGGGCAAACGTAGTCGGGACATGGTGGCTTCTCCAGTTGATCGAGGGCGGACAGGAAGGCAACGCGGCACCGCGAACGGTGGCTTGTCTCCCGGGCTTTTGTCCCGCCGTGTAACCTCAACTGGAGGTCGCCAACTCTCGGACCAGCCACTCGCAGATGCGAGCCGGAACCCTAGTCAGCCATTGCAAATTGTGGTGCCGCGAACCTTTGATGACTCCTGCACGAGTTTGCTAAAGCGAGAGGCGTGCCAAGTCGGGTCGGGCGCTCTGTTACGGGCTTTCGTGACGTTACGGCGGATGGCGAACGCCTGTGGGCGCTTTGTGTTGGTGCGCGGTTGCACCGTCATGCAGCGTCCGCTGCCGCTGATCCGATGCCCCTGAGGGTTGGGCACTCGGTAGCGGTCAGCCAGTCAAATCTGATGTCAGCCGGTCTGTGCCGACTGCTGTCACAGGTCTTTCAGGAGGCCGCCATGCGTATTTCAAAATTGCTGCGTCGGGTGCTGCTGGGAGCAGTGCTCGGTCTAGGGCTGTCCGGCTGTTACTACTACGCCGGCGGCTACGATGTTTACTCCACGCCCTACTACTATCCCGGCTATTACTCGCCCTATTACTACGGTGGTTATTACGGCCCGCGTTACTACGGTGGCGCCCGCTATTACTACGGCGGCCATGGCTATCGCGGCGGTTACGGACGGGGTTATCACGGCGGCGGATACCACGGTGGGCACCACTAATCAGCGGCTGAATGACGGCGTTTCTGCATGAACAAGGTTTCATCAATCACTTGTTTCAAGTTGTTGCAGAAACGCACCGGATGCCGAAATCGCTGTCAGATATTTCGTCAGTCGCCGAATAAAAGACTGACGCCTGCCAGCGTCGCTGGTGTGGCTACCCGCGGTCCAGGAGGCCGCCATGTATCGCCGAATTCTTCTGTTTACCGTGATGCTTTTTTCCCTTGGCGGATGCGTCCCTTATTCCTACGGAGATGGCTACTACAGCTCAGAGGTCTACACATCGCAGGCACCTTCGTACTACAGCGGCGGCACCTACTACAGCGGCGGCAGCACGTACTACTCGGCGCCGCGCTACTACCAGCCAGCACCGCGCTATTACCAACCGGCGCCCCGTTATTATTCAGCGCCCCGTTACTACCAACCGGCCCCGCGCTACTACGAGAACCGTCGCTGGCACGGTCATGATCGCGGACGCTGGGACGACCACCGTCGCGGTGGCTGGGATGACCGCCGGGGTCGTGGCAATTACGACCGTCACAGTGGACGTGGCGATTACGGCCGACACGGCAACCGCTGGTAACCCCCCGCAGAAAAAGCGGCGCATTGAGCGCCGCTTTTTTTGTGCCTGGATTTCAGTAACTGGAGAGATCCGCCAACGGATGCCGCCCCTCCCAGACTTTGTGAAAGTGCGCCTCGACCACCGCGTCCGGCACCCGGGCGATGTCCGGCCAGTGCCAGTGCGGTTTGTGATCCTTGTCGATCAGCCGCGCCCGGACTCCTTCGCTGAATTCCGGATGCCGGCAGCAATTGAGGCTCAGGGTGTATTCCATCTGAAAGACTTCGGCCAGCGACATGTGGCGGGCGCGGATGATCTGCTCCCAGACCAGATGCGCCGTCAGTGGCGAACCTTCGCTCATGGTTTTCGCCGCACGGGCAATCAACAGGTCGTTGCTGTCCCGATGCAGGCTGATGGCTTTCCAGGCGCACGTTACATCGCTGACATCCAACAGATCATCGATTACCTGGCGCCGTGGCAGCCATTGCGCTTCAGGCATCTGCGCCACGGCTTCCTGCTGCAGCGCCTTGAGCAGGCTGTTGAGCTGCATGGCAGTCTGTTCCTGCCAGTTCAACTGCAACAAGCCGTCGATCAGTTCCTGTTGCTGTTCGTCGAGCAGGAAACGGTCGGCCAGGTCCAGATCAATCGCATCGCGACCGTTCATGTGCGCGCCGGTCAAACCAAGGAACAAGCCGAGCTTGCCCGGCAGACGTGACAGAAACCAGCTGGCGCCGACATCCGGGTAAAGGCCGATGCTGATTTCCGGCATCGCCAGACGACTGCTCGGCGTGACGATCCGGATGCTCGCGCCTTGCAGCAGGCCCATGCCGCCGCCGAGCACATAACCATGGCCCCAGCAGATCAACGGTTTCGGGTAAGTATGCAGGCTGTAGTCCAGACGGTATTCAGCGTTGAAAAACTGTGCGGCCAGCGGCGGCACTTCGCCGGGATGGGCGCGACAGGCTTCCACCAGGCTGCGCACTTCGCCGCCGGCGCAGAAGGCCTTGGCGCCGTTGCCGCGCAGCAGCACGCAGACGATTTGCGGATCCTTGGCCCAGGCGTTCAGTTTGTCGCTCAGGGCGTGGATCATCGGCAGGGACAGCGCATTGAGCGACTTTTCGGCATCCAGCGTGGCCACGCCGATGCGCGCGCCGTCGGTGCCGGTGAGTTCTTCGAAGTGCAGATTCATCGTGACCTCGATCGGGAATTTGAACGATCAGTATGATCGCTGTGTGGGAAAGTGCCGGATCTGCGTCAGATCAATTGACAAGCGTGGTCGGCTTTCCTAGGGTTCGCCCCATTGTTTTTGCCGGGTATGACCATGACTGCTGACGACCGTATCAAACTCGAACCGAGCTGGAAGGAGGCACTGCGTGCCGAATTCGACCAGCCCTACATGGCAGAGTTGCGCACTTTTCTGCAGCAGGAGCGGGCGGCCGGCAAGGAAATCTATCCGCCGGGCCCGATGATCTTCAACGCGCTGAATTCGACGCCGCTGGACAAGGTGAAAGTGGTCATCCTCGGCCAGGACCCGTACCACGGCCCGGGCCAGGCCCACGGCTTGTGCTTCTCGGTGCAACCGGGCGTGCCGGCGCCACCGTCGCTGGTCAACATCTATAAAGAGTTGAAGCGCGACCTGAACATCGACATCCCCAACCACGGCTATCTGCAGAGCTGGGCCGATCAGGGCGTGTTGATGCTCAACACCACCATGACCGTCGAGCGTGCCAACGCCAACGCGCACAAGGACAAGGGCTGGCAGTTCTTCACGGACCGGATCATTGAGGTGGTCAGCCAGAAACAACCGCATCTGGTATTCATGCTGTGGGGCGCCCATGCGCAGAGCAAGCAGAAGCTGATCGATGCCACCAAACATCTGGTGCTGACCTCGGTGCATCCGTCGCCACTGTCGGCCTATCGCGGCTTCCTCGGTTGCGGGCATTTCAGCCGCACCAACAAATTCCTCGAGCAGAACGGCGAAGCGCCGATCGAGTGGCGCCTGCCGCCGGTGGTCTGATGCTCAGGGCTGGCGGTTCCAGTATTTGAATAACGGTTCCGCCAGAAACAGCACGAACAACAACCGCATCACCTGCATTGCCGTCACCAGCGGCACCGACAGTTGCAGGGTTTCCGCCGTCAGGCTCATCTCTGCGATCCCGCCGGGCATCATGCCCAACGTCAGCGAGCGCAGGTCCAGATGGGTCAGCGCACTCAATCCCAACGCCGCCAGTGTCGCGATCAACATGGTCAGCGCCGTGCCGATCAACGTGCGCCCCATGAACGATGGCGCGCGGCGGAAGAACTGGCGGTTGAAGTGACAACCCAGCCCACTGCCGATCAGCCACTGGCCGATCTGGCTGCCGCCATTGGGCAGGCCGATGTGCAGATCCCAGCCGATGCTCACCGCCGCGCTGACCAGCAGCGGACCGAACAGCCAAGGGTTAGGTTGACGCAGACGTTGCCAGAGCCAGGCGAGCAGGCCGCCCGCCGGAAAAAGAATCGCCAGCCAGCGCCAATCGACGCTGCCGGCGTGTGAAATCGGGGTGCCGTCACCCAGCAGATATTTGAACGCCGCCGGTACACACAACACCACCACCAGCACCCGCAGACTCTGCCCGGCCGCGACATGGCTGAGCAGCGCGCCGTTGCGGGCGCCGAGGTTGACCATCTCGCCGGAGCCGCCGGGCATGCTGGAGAAAAACGCTGTGGCGCGATCCTCGCCGGTGCGGCGCATCAGCCACACGCCGACCACCGCCGAGAGGCTGGTGACCAGTGCGCCGAAGAAGATCAGGCCGAAGTGGCCGAGTACCTGCTCCATCACCAGCGGGGTGAAGTGTAGGCCGATACCGATGCCGACGATCCACTGGCCGCACTTGCGGCCGCCAGGGATTTCTGTCAATTGCCACGGGGTCAGGCAGCGCACCAGGATGATCGCCAGCAACGAGCCGACCATCCACGGCAGCGGCCAGCCGATCTGGCTGGCGATGAAACCGCCAAGCAGACCGACCAGCGGGGTTCCCCACCAGGTTTTGAGGGAGAGCCGATCAGACATCGGCAACGGCGCGTTGCGCGGCCGAGCGTTTGCGCCAGATGCGCAGCAGCGGCATCAGCAACATGATCGCGGTCAGCACCCAGACGCCGAAGGTGATCGGGCTCGACCAGAGAATCTCCAGCGCACCGTTGGAAATCGACAGCGCCCGGCGCAGGTTCTGCTCCATCAGGCCGCCGAGGATGAACCCCAGCAGCACTGGCGACAGCGGGAAGTCCAGTTTGCGCAGGATGTAGCCGAAGATGCCGATGCCGACCATCAGGAACAGATCGAACGTGGTCGCGTGCACGGCGTAGACGCCGATCCCGGTAATGATCGCGATCACCGGCACCAGTGCCCAGTTCGGCACGGCGAGGATGCGGGTGAAGATGCGGATCATCGGGATGTTCAGGATCACCAGCATGATGTTGGCGATGAACAGCGAAGCGATCAGGCCCCAGACGATGTCCGGCTGTTGCTGGAACAGCAGCGGGCCGGGGGTGATGTTGTACAGCGACAGAGCGCCGATCATCACCGCTGTGGTACCCGAACCCGGAACACCGAGGGTCAGCATCGGTACCAGCGCGCCGCAAGCGGAGGCACCGATGGCGGTTTCCGGCGCAGCGAGACCGCGGGCGTCGCCCTGGCCAAACTTGCCGCTGGCACCGGCGATGCGTTTCTCGGTCATGTAGGCCACGGCGCTGGCGAGGGTCGCACCGGCACCCGGCAACACGCCCATGATGAAACCGAGCAGGCCGCAACGGATGTTCACCACGAACACCGACGCCGCTTCCTTGAAGTTGAACATCATCCGCCCGGTGGCTTTCACCGCTTCCTGGCCGCGGTGGGTTTTCTCCAGCAGCAGAAGAATTTCGCTGACCGAGAACAGGCCCAGTACCAGCACCACGAACTGAATGCCGTCAGTCAGGTGAATGTTGTCGCCGGTGAAACGGTACACACCGCTGTTGGCGTCGATGCCGACGCTGGACAGGAACAGACCGATCAACGCCGCGATAAAGGTTTTCACCGGCCGGTCACCGGCCATGCCGCCGAGACAGACAATCGCGAACACCATCAGTACGAAATATTCCGCGGGTCCGAAGGCAATCGCCCATTTCGCCAGCAGCGGGGCGAACAGCACCATGCCGCAGGTGGCGATGAAGGCGCCGATGAACGAACTCCACGCCGACAACGACAGCGCCACGCCGGCCAGGCCTTTGCGGGCCATCGGGTAACCGTCGAGGGTGGTCATTACGGTGGAGGCTTCGCCCGGAATGTTCAGCAGGATCGAGCTGATCCGGCCGCCGTATTCGCAGCCCAGATAGACCGCCGCCAGCAGGATCAGGGCCGATTCCGGCGGCAGTCCGAGGGCGAACGCGATCGGGATCAGCAGCGCCACACCATTGATCGGGCCCAGGCCCGGCAACAAGCCGACCACGGTGCCGATCAGCGTGCCGGTCAGGGCGGTGACCAGGTTGTACGGACTCAGCGCGACGCCGAAGCCCTGACCCAAATAACCGAGAGTATCCATATCAGTTCTCCAGAACGTCGAGCAGGCCGAGGGGCAGCGGTACGTCCATCACGCGGTCGAACAGCACGTACAGACCGATCGCCATCAGCGTTGTGACGATGACGCTCGGTAACCAGCGCCCGCCATACAGGCGCGCCATCGGAATGCCGATCAGAATGCTGCTGAGAATGAAGCCCAGCGGCTCGAACAAGCCGGCAAACACCAGCAGCAGGGCGACGCAGATCGCGATCTTGGTCAGGGTTTCGCGATCCAGCGGCGGTTCGTCATCGCTGTGTTTGATCGGCGCCGGGCGAAACACCATGTACAGCAGCGCCAGGCTCATCAGACCCAGCATCAACAGAGGGAATGCCCGAGGACCGACCGGTTCGTAGGAAAAAGCCGCCTGATACGGCCACGCCATCAGCGCCAGGCCGGCACAGGCCAGCAACAGCACCGAGGCAAAAATGCGTTGAATAAGCATGAGGGAACTCCTGCCATGGCCCCGCTGAAAGGGCCATGGACGCTAGACCGAGACGATCACTGAATCAGGCCGAACTCTTTGGCCAGTACCTTGTAGTCCGCCACTTGCTTCTTGACGTAGGTGTCCAGCTCGGGACCGGTCATGGCGAACGGGAAGAGTTCACGCTGATCACGCAGCTTGGCGAAGTCTTCCGAGGCCAGCAGTTTGTCGAAGGAGTCTTTCCACCAGGCGTAGTCTTCATCGCTGACTTTTGGCCCGAGGTAGAAGCCGCGCACCACCGGCCAGACGATGTCGTAGCCTTGCTCGCGAGCGGTAGGAATGTCCTTCATTTCCGGCTCGTCCAGGCGTTTCTCGGCAAACACGGCCAGCAGGCGCATGTCACCACTCTGGATGTGCGGCATGGAGTCGGAGATGTCGGTACTGCCGACCTGGATATGACCGCCGAGCAGCGCGGTAGCGATCTCGCCACCCCCTTCGAGGGCGACGTAGCGCAGGTCGCGCGGGTTGATCCCGGCGGCTTTGGCGATCAGCGCAGTCTGCATCCAGTCCTGGCTGCCGACGGTACCGCCGGAGCCGATGACCACGGAGCTCGGATCTTTCTTCAGCGCCTGCACGAGATCATCGAGGGTTTTGTAGGGCGAATCGCTTTTCACCGCGATGGCGCCGTAGCTGGTGCCGACCGCGGCCAGCCAGCGTACGTTGGTTTCATCGAACCGACCGAACTTGCCCTGAGCCAGGTTGAGCAGCGAGCCGCTGGACCACGCCACCAGCGTGCCGGCATCGGCGGGACGCTGCGCTACCACCGCGTTGTACGCTACCGCACCGACGCCGCCGGGCATGTAGGTCACGCGCATCGGTTTGGTCAGCAGTTTTTCGTTGACCAGCGCGCTTTGCGCCAGTTTGCAGGTCAGGTCGAAACCGCCGCCGGGGGAGGCGGGGGCAATGCATTCCGGACGTTTCGGTTCGGCCATCAGTTGGCCGGCGAACAGCACGCAACCGGCGGCGAGGGCGAAACGGCGCAGGGATCGGTTCATGAGTGTCTCCACGGGAGTTGTTGTTTTTGGGGATGTTTCAGGTGCGGCGGTTTCGCGCGCGCAGGCTAACAGGCTCAGACCCGGACGGGTTGAACGCCGCGCAGCCGAGGATGGCGCTGACAAGCGAAAACGGGGAAATTCGAGAGGAAGAATGAAACGGGTCAACCTGAAGCTGTGTCGACAGCATGGTGCAGTACCTCGTTATTGTTCTTATTGGCGAAAACGCATCGTGGCGTTTTTCGAGAGCTACGTTTTGAAGCTACGGTGCAAGTACAGGCAAAACGGCGAAGGTCGGCAGTCGGGACCTTCGGTGAAACGACTCTAACGGCCCAACCTTTCGCTAACCTTTCAGTATTCTTTCGCATGTTTTCGGGCTTCACAGTGGCGGTTGCGGCTGTAAACTCCGCCGCAAAGAATGGCGTCGGCCATCCCTGAATGAGGTAGAGATCCATGCGTGTCCTGCTCGTCGAAGACCATTTGCCGCTGGCCGAAAGCGTTGCCCAGGCGCTCAAGAGCACCGGTCTGACCGTGGACGTCTTGCACGATGGCGTGGCTGCCGACCTGGCTCTGGGCAGCGAGGAATACGCGGTGGCGATCCTTGATGTCGGCCTGCCACGCATGGACGGTTTTGAAGTGCTGGCGCGCCTGCGGGCTCGGGGCAAGAATCTGCCGGTGCTGATGCTGACCGCTCGTAGCGACGTCAAGGATCGGGTCCACGGGCTCAATCTCGGCGCCGACGATTACCTCGCCAAACCGTTCGAACTCACCGAACTCGAGGCGCGGGTCAAGGCCCTGTTGCGCCGCAGCGTGCTCGGCGGCGAACGCCAGCAGCGTTGCGGTGTGCTGGCCTATGACCTCGACACCCGGCGCTTCACCCTCGGCGATGAATTGTTGACGCTGACTTCTCGCGAACAGGCGGTGCTCGAAGCGCTGATTGCCCGTCCCGGTCGGGTGATGAGCAAAGAACAGCTGGCTGCGCAGGTGTTCGGTCTCGACGAAGAGGCCAGCCCCGACGCCATCGAAATCTACGTGCATCGCCTGCGCAAAAAGCTCGACGGCCATTCGGTGGCTATCGTGACCTTCCGCGGTCTGGGCTATCTGCTGGAAAGCCGCGATGCATAAGCCCAGCAGCTTGCGCTGGCGGTTGCTGTGGAACCTCGCGTTGCTGCTGGTGGTGTTGATGCTCGCCAGCGGATTGAGCGCCTACTGGAACGGTCGCGAGGCCGCCGACACCGCCTATGACCGCACGCTGCTGGCCTCGGCGCGGACCATCGCCGCCGGTCTGTCGCAGCGCGATGGCAGTCTCAGTGCCGACGTGCCGTATGTGGCGCTCGATACGTTTGCTTACGACAGCGCGGGTCGTATCTATTACCAGGTCAACGACATCAACCAGAAGTTGATTTCCGGCTATGAAAATCTGCCGGGCCCGCCGCCAGGCACGCCGAGAACCGACAGCTATCCCGCCCTCGCGCGCTTTTACGACGCGAAATATCAGGGGCAGAACGTGCGTGTGGTGAGTCTGCTCAAGGCGGTCAGCGAGCCGAACATGAACGGCATGGCGGAAATCCGCGTCGCCGAAACCGACGAGGCGCGTGTCAGCATGGCTCGGAGTCTGGCCGCCGACACCTTGCTGCGATTGGGCATGCTCGCGATTGGCGCGTTGTTGCTGGTGTGGTTTGCGGTGAGTGCGGCGCTGCGGCCGATCGAACGTTTGCGCACGGCAGTGGAAGAGCGCCAGCCCGATGACCTGCGGCCGTTGCCGTTGGTCGAGGTGCAACACGAGTTGTGGCCGCTGGTGCGGGCGCTCAATCACTTTACCGAACGCCTGCGCGGGCAATTCGAGCGACAGGCGCAATTCATCGCCGATGCGGCCCATGAACTGCGCACCCCACTGGCAGCGCTCAAGGCTCGTCTTGAACTGGGCTTGCGCTCGAACGAGCCGCAGACCTGGCGCGACACACTGGAATCCTCGGCGCAAAGCACGGATCGCCTGACCCATCTGGCCAACCAGTTGTTGTCGCTGGCGCGGGTGGAAAACGGCGCCCGGGCGATCGCCGAGGGCGGGGCGCAGTTGCTCGATCTGAGTCAGCTGGCGCGGGAACTGGGCATGGCCATGGCGCCGCTGGCCCATGCTCGCGGCGTTGCCTTGGCGCTGGAAGCGGACGAGCCGGTGTGGCTGCGCGGCGAGCCGACATTGCTCAACGAGTTGCTGAGCAATCTGGTGGACAACGCACTGGCGCACACGCCGCCGGGCGGCAACGTGATTCTGCGGGTCACTGCGCCCGCGGTGCTGGAGGTTGAAGACGATGGGCCGGGCATTCCGCTGGAAGAGCGGGATCGGGTGTTCGAACGTTTTTACCGGCGCAACCAGCAGGTCGCTGGTTCCGGGCTGGGGCTGGCGATTGTCGGGGAGATCTGCCGCGCGCATCTGGCGCAGATCAGTCTGCACGATGGTGAACAGGCGGGTTTGAAGGTACGGGTGAGTTTTGTCGCCGGTTGATCAGTAGAACATCGACCGCGATTCTTCCAGATCGGTGCACAGCGCCTTGTTCTCCGGGTCGATGCCGAGCTTGCGGAATGCCGGCACGCTGAACGGATCGATGCGGGCCAGCGGGTGATCGGTGTCCTTGTGGCAATACAGGCTGGCCACTTGCACGATGTCGACGTAATCGATCTGCTGCGATTCGCGCTTGAGGTCCTGATACAGCCCCGGCAATTCCACCAGACGCTCCGGAAACTCCCAGACCCGCAGTAATTTGTCGCCGAGCAACGGGTGAATGTGATCGATCACATGGTTGAGGCTTACCGGATCGGACAGCAGTTCGTAGTGATCTTCGGCATAGGTCAGGATCGGCAGCACGCCGATCTGATGAACCAGTCCGCCGAGCGCGGCCTGATCGGGCTTGAGCTGGGTATACCGACGGCACAGGGCGTAGCTGACGCCGGCGATTTCCAGGCTTTTGCGCCAGACTTCGCGCATCTTCTGTTCGACCACGTCGGAACGGGCGTGAAAGATCTGCTCCATCACCAGACCGATCGCCAGGTTGCTGCTGTAATTGACGCCGAGCCGGGTAATGGCGGTGTGCAGGTCGGTGACTTCCTGGGTGGCGCGCAGCAGCGGGCTGTTCACCACTTTGATCAGGCGCGCCGACAGCGCCGTGTCGCGGCCGATCACTTTGCTCAGGTCGCTGACGCTGATATCCGGATCTTCAGCGGCCTTGCGAATCTGCAGGGCCACTTCCGGTAACGTTGGCAGAACCAGGTCATCGTTATCGATGGCCTCAACCAAATCCTGTTGGACCTTATCCGCCAGCTCACTCATGTCGTTTCTCTAGGGTGTTGCAACAAATGCTGCGATCAACGCTGGATTTCGCGGTCGCGATCCAGTTCGTATGGCAGGTCGAGCAAGTGCAGCGCCGGACCTTCGGCCGAGCCCAGATGCAAGTCGCCCGCTTCGGCAGCTTCGGCCTGCAACACCGCCAGCAGTTCAATATTCTTTTCGGTACGGGCGGCCAGCACCACTTCGCCGATCGAACTGCCGTGGCTCGGGGCGAACAGCGCGGTGCCGGGCTCCGGCAACTCAGCGGCATCCAGTTTCACGCGATACAGGCGACGTTTGAGTTTGCCCAGGTACTGCATGCGCGCGACGATTTCCTGGCCGGTGTAGCAGCCTTTCTTGAAGCTCACACCGCCGACGGCCTGCAGATTGAGCATCTGCGGGATGAACAGCTCACGGGTGCTCGGCATGACCTGGCCGATACCGGCGCGGATCTGGCCCAGCAGCCATTGATTGAGTTCGGCTTCGGTCAATTGCGCGCACAGCTTGCCTTTGACGGTGTCGGCCTGATCGGCAGGCACCCAGAGTTCGGCACGATTAGGGGAGACGCGAATCGCGATCAGCCCTTCGTGGCGGGCCACGCTGTCTGTTTCTGCCGGCAGTTCCAGACCCAGGCTGCTCAGGGCCGCATCGCCATGATCCAGACCGAAGCGCACCCAGGAGGCGCTTTCGTCGGTCAGTTTCGATTTGGAGAACACCGCGTACTTCTTCAGATCCGCCAGTTGCGGTTCCAGCAGCGCGCCGGCCATCGCCAGCAGCACGCCGTCGCCTTCAAGCACGATGCGGAAACTCGACTGCATCCGGCCTTTCTGTGTGCAACGGGCACCAAGGCTGGCCTGGGTTTCACTCAGGTAATTGATGTTGCAGGTCAGCTGGCCTTGCAGGAATTTGCCGGCATCCGCGCCGCGAACCGCGAGAACGCCTTCATGAGACAGGGTGCAGAAAAAAGCAGAATCGGCCATGGGTCATCGCAGGGTAAATAGACTGGGGCACATCATAAGGGGGTGGTGTTGAAATGGGTAGTTGATAAAGGATCGATGGCGCCCGACCAAAGCCGACTGTTCGGCCCGCTTCGGGCCTGTATACTTGCGGCCTATTTCAGGAGGGCTCCATGGTCGAACAAGTTGAACTGAATCGCCTCTTTTGGCACAGCCGTCGCGGCATGCTGGAACTCGACGTGTTGCTGGTGCCGTTCGTGAAAGAGGTCTACGCCAATCTGAACGAGGTGGATCGTGCGCTGTATGTCCGCCTGCTCGAGTGCGAGGATCAGGACATGTTCGGCTGGTTCATGGAGCGCAGCGAATCGGAAGATCCCGAGCTGCAACGCATGGTTCGCATGATTCTGGATCGTGTCCAGCCCAAGTAACACGTTCGAATGCCGCTGGCATGCCTCACGGCAGTTGCTGGCGGCGTATCTTCTGGCCCAGGCATTCGCGCTGGGTTCCCTGTTTCTATTGTCGATTTCTTTCTGGGCCGGTTTGCTCGGGGCTTTCGCGTGTCTCGGCCATGCTGCCTGGGTGTTGCCGCGGCAGATACTGCTGAGTCATCCCAAGGCATTTTGCGGATTGCGTCGGGACGCGGATGGCTGGCAGCTGTGGAACAAGGCCGATGGCTGGCAAGCGGTGCAGTTGCGCCCGGACAGCCTGGCGCTGCCACTGATCGTGGTGCTGCGCTTTAGATTGCGTGGTGAACGGCGGGTCAGGTCGATCTGTGTAACGCGGGACTCGCAGGCGGCGGATCTGCACCGACGCCTGCGGGTACGCCTCAAGTTCAGCCGACGTAGGTGGGCGGCACCAGAATAGTGTCGAGTGCTTCGGGCAGCAGGTCTGGGTAGTCGAGTGTGTAATGCAGGCCTCGGCTTTCCTTGCGCTCCATGGCCGAGCGGATCATCAGTTCCGCTACTTGCGCCAGGTTGCGCAACTCGATCAGGTCGCGACTGACTTTATAGTTGCTGTAGAACTCGTCGATTTCATCCAGCAGCAGACGCACGCGGTGTTGTGCCCTTTGCAGGCGCTTGTTGGTGCGCACGATGCCCACGTAGTCCCACATGAAGCGCCGCAATTCGTCCCAGTTGTGGGCGATGATCACGTCTTCATCGGAGTCGGTCACCTGGCTGGCGTCCCAGGCGGGCAGGGCGCGCGGGATCAAGACGTCGGGCAGTTGCTCGAGAATGTCCGCCGCTGCCGATCGGGCGTAAACGAAGCATTCCAGCAGCGAGTTGCTGGCCATGCGGTTGGCGCCATGCAGGCCGGTGAAGCTGGTTTCGCCAATGGCGTACAGGCCGGGCACATCGGTGCGGCCCTGTTGATCGACCATCACTCCGCCGCAGGTGTAATGCGCAGCCGGTACGACCGGGATCGGTTGCTTGGTGATGTCGATGCCGAATCCGAGGCAGCGTTCGTAGACGGTCGGGAAGTGCGATTTGATGAAGGCTTCGGGTTTGTGGCTGATGTCGAGGTAGACGCAATCGACACCCAGGCGCTTCATTTCGTGGTCGATGGCGCGGGCGACGATGTCTCGAGGCGCCAGTTCTGCACGTGAGTCGAAGCGTTGCATGAAGCGTTCGCCGTTCGGCAGCTTCAAATGGGCACCTTCACCGCGCAGGGCTTCGGTTACCAGAAAACTCTTGGCTTGCGGGTGGTAGAGGCAGGTGGGGTGGAACTGGTTGAACTCCAGGTTCGCCACTCGGCAGCCCGAACGCCAGGCCATGGCGATGCCATCACCGCAGGCGCCGTCGGGGTTGCTTGTATATAGATAGACTTTCGCGGCGCCGCCGGACGCCAGAATCACGAAGCGTGCACCGAAGGTATCGACTTCCCCGGTTTTGCGGTTGAGTACGTAGGCGCCGAGGCAGCGTTCGCCTTCCAGCCCCAGCCGACGCTCGGTGATCAGATCGACCGCTACCCGCTGTTCGAGCAGTTCGATGTTCGGGCGTTCTTTGGCCTGGGCCAGCAGGGTCGTGAAGATCGCAGCGCCAGTGGCATCGGCGGCGTGGATGATCCGTCGATGGCTGTGACCGCCTTCGCGGGTGAGGTGAAATTCGAAGCCGCCGTCTTCGGTGCCGGACTGTTCGTCGCGAGTGAACGGCACGCCCTGGTCGATCAGCCATTGGATCGCTTCCTTGCTGTGCTCGACGGTGAAACGCACCGCGTCTTCATGGCACAAACCGCCGCCAGCATTGAGGGTGTCATCGACATGGGATTCGACAGTGTCGGTGTCGTCCAGCACGGCTGCGACGCCACCCTGTGCCCAATAGGTCGAGCCGTTGGCAAGATCGCCTTTGCTCAGTACGGCGATGCGCAAGTGACCGGGCAGGGTCAGCGCGAGACTCAAACCGGCAGCGCCGCTGCCAATCACCAGAACATCGTGTTGAAACTGTTGGCTCATTTCAGGATTCCGCTCAAAGCGACCCGGGTCGGGGTTGGCGCAGGACAGGCGGATGGGCGAGTCGAGACAGCCACACAGCCCACTAGTATATAGAGGGGTTGGGCGGCACAATAGTCGGGCCGATATGGCATTGTGAAACTACCGTGACGAAAAAATACGGACGCTTTGTCGGGAAGTTTTTTTCATCGGTTTTAGGAAAAAGCGACTGTATCGCAGATGAAACACGCTTTTTCAGCTCACGGTTGCACAATGTCGGCGCGGCACGTCTATAAATATTTGGAACTTTTGCCAAAGGCCCAAGATCAATAGACAGTTGCCCGAAACAAGGGACAGTGTCGGCTTCAATGCGGAACCTGCGGTTGGGTTCTTGCCGGCGAGCCGATGACAAGATTATTCGCGCAGCCGGTTCATCCCGCGCTGCGTTTTTCGTGCGTGCCAAATCAGAGCCCGCAGGAAACTTGCTTGGAGGGGGAGAACTTTTGCGAAAAGCCCGAGTCTATGTTTGCAAGTCCGGTCGTTTGGTCATGCAAACCTCCTCCGAGTTTATCGAGGAGTGTTCATGCTAACCCAGGAAGAGGATCAGCAGCTGGTCGAACGCGTTCAGCGTGGCGACAAGCGAGCTTTCGATCTGCTGGTGCTGAAGTATCAGCACAAAATTCTCGGGTTGATCGTGCGTTTTGTGCACGACACCCATGAAGCCCAGGACGTCGCACAAGAAGCCTTTATCAAGGCGTATCGAGCGCTTGGAAATTTCCGTGGCGACAGTGCGTTTTATACGTGGCTGTACCGCATCGCCATCAACACGGCGAAGAACTATCTGGTTTCACGCGGCCGTCGGCCGCCGGATAGCGATGTAAGTTCCGAGGATGCAGAGTTCTATGACGGCGATCACGGCCTGAAAGATCTCGAGTCACCTGAACGTGCATTGCTGCGGGATGAGATCGAAGGCACCGTCCATCGAACCATTCAGCAACTGCCAGAGGATTTGCGCACAGCGTTAACTTTGCGCGAATTCGATGGTCTGAGTTACGAGGACATCGCGAGCGTCATGCAATGTCCGGTTGGTACCGTGCGCTCCCGGATTTTCCGCGCCCGGGAGGCCATCGATAAAGCCCTGCAGCCGTTGTTGCAGGAAAACTAAAGACAGCGGCGACAGCCAAGAGAGGAACGCCATGAGTCGTGAAGCCCTGCAGGAATCGCTGTCCGCAGTGATGGATAACGAAGCGGACGAACTGGAATTGCGTCGAGTGCTCAATGCACTGGACGATGTTGAAACCCGTGAAACCTGGGCTCGTTATCAGATCGCTCGGGCAGCCATGCACAAGGATCTGTTGCTCCCACGTCTGGATCTTGCTGCGGCCGTTTCTGCTGCGCTGGAAGACGAAGCAACTCCTGCCAAAGTGTCCCGCGGCCCATGGCGCAGCCTTGGTCGTCTGGCCGTAGCTGCCTCGGTGACCGTTGCCGTACTGGCGGGTGTTCGTCTGTACAATCAGGACGAAATCGCTGGCGTCGAACTCGCTCAGCAATCCAATCAGCCAGTGCTGGCTACCCCTCAGGTAAAAGGCCCGGCGGTATTGGCAGGCTATAATGAGAGTTCTGAAGCTACTGGCCCAATGGCCAATGGTGTACTGCAAGGTCAGCCAGGCTGGCACGATCAGCGTCTGCCAGGTTACCTGCGTCAACACGCTCAACAGGCTGCCTTGAAAGGCACCGAGAGCGCGCTGCCATATGCACGTGCAGCAAGCCTGGAAAACCGTTAAGGGGGATCATGCGCGCCATACCTCTACTTTCGCTTCTGCTCAGCGGCTGGTTCATTGTTCCAGCCCACGCCGACGAGGCTCAGGACTGGTTGACCCGCCTGGGCCAGGCCGAGCAGCAGCAAAGCTTTCACGGCACATTCGTTTACGAGCGTAACGGTAGCTTTTCTACCCACAACATCTGGCATCGCGTACAGAATGGCCAGGTCCGCGAGCGTTTGCTTCAGCTCGACGGTTCGGCTCAGGAAGTCGTGCGCATTGATGGACATACTCAATGCGTCAGCGGCACTCTGATTGCGGGGCTTGGGGATTCTCCCAATTCCGCCGCTCGCCCTCTCGATCCCCAAAAGCTGAAGAACTGGTATGAGCTTGCCGTCATTGGCAAGTCACGTGTGGCAGGACGCGAAGCGGTGATCGTATCGCTGACGCCCCGTGATCAGCACCGCTACGGCTTCGAACTGCATCTGGACAAGGAAACGGGTCTGCCGCTCAAGTCGCTGCTGTTGAACGACAAGGGGCAGTTGCTTGAGAGGTTCCAGTTCACGCGGCTGGATACTTCTGAAATTCCGTCCGATAAAGACCTGCAAGCCAACTCCGATTGCAAGACAGTCACTCTCGACAGCGACAAGGCTTCTGCGGTCAAGACCGCACAGGTCTGGCGTTCTGACTGGCTGCCTCCTGGCTTCGAACTCACCAGTAGTTCCTCGCACAAGGATCCGGAAACCAAGACCCAGGTCAACAGCCTGATGTATGACGATGGTCTTGCCCGCTTCTCTGTTTTCCTGGAGCCGCTGAATGGCGCAACCGTCACCGATACCCGAACTCAACTGGGCCCGACCGTTGCCGTATCCCGTCGTTTGACTACGCCTCAAGGCGAAATGATGGTGACGGTCGTCGGCGAGATTCCAATCGGGACCGCCGAACGGATTGCCCTGTCGATGCGCAATGATGGCGCTGCAACCAGCAAGCAGTGAGCTGATTCCAGCTATCTCCACTTCGTCGTCGAGACGTGAAATGTTTGCTGAGCATTTTCATTTGCAAAACACCCGAAAATTTTTTATAGGTCAGAGCCTCTCGGCTCTGGCCTTGTTTGTTGTTCCCGGAACAAAAATGCCGGCCTGTGGTTTCCGGTGTTCCTTGCTCCATATCGCTTAACCCTGCTCGTCGTAACGGGAGCTGTATGTCGATACCAAGCTTGAAGTCTTATCTCTCCATTTTCGCCACGGTGCTGGTGCTCGGTCAGGCTGTTCCTGCAGTCCATGCGGCTGAGGCGGCCAGCCCGGCCAACCTGCCGGATTTCACCCAGCTGGTCGAACAGGCCTCGCCTGCGGTGGTGAACATCAGTACCACGCAAAAGCTGCCGGATCGCAAAGTGAACCAGCAAATGCCCGACCTGGAAGGCTTGCCGCCGATGCTGCGCGAGTTCTTCGAGCGCGGCATGCCGCCGCAACAGCGTTCTCCGCGTGGTGATCGCCAGCGTGAAGCGCAGTCGCTGGGGTCGGGCTTTATCATTTCGCCGGATGGCTACATCCTGACCAATAACCATGTGATCGCCGATGCCGACGAAATCCTCGTCCGTCTGGCTGATCGCAGTGAAATGAAAGCCAAGCTGATCGGCACCGACCCACGCTCCGACGTGGCGCTGCTGAAAATCGAAGGCAAGGATCTGCCAGTGCTGAAACTCGGCAAATCCCAGGACCTGAAAGCCGGTCAATGGGTGGTGGCAATCGGTTCGCCATTCGGCTTTGATCACACCGTGACTCAAGGCATCGTCAGTGCCGTCGGTCGCAGCCTGCCGAATGAAAACTACGTGCCGTTCATCCAGACCGACGTACCGATCAACCCGGGTAACTCCGGTGGCCCGCTGTTCAATCTGAACGGTGAAGTGGTCGGGATCAACTCGCAGATCTACACCCGTTCCGGTGGCTTCATGGGCGTGTCGTTCGCCATTCCGATCGACGTGGCAATGGACGTTTCCAATCAGCTGAAAAGCGGCGGCAAAGTCAGCCGTGGCTGGTTGGGCGTTGTCATCCAGGAAGTGAACAAGGATCTGGCCGAGTCGTTCGGTCTGGATAAACCGGCCGGTGCACTGGTCGCACAGATTCAGGATGACGGCCCGGCTGCAAAGGGCGGCCTGCAAGTGGGTGACGTGATCCTGAGCATGAACGGTCAACCGATCGTCATGTCTGCTGACCTGCCACATCTGGTGGGTGCGTTGAAGGCTGGCGCCAAGGCCAACCTCGAAGTGATTCGTGACGGCAAGCGCAAGAATGTCGAGCTGACTGTCGGCGCCATTCCAGATGAAGACAAGGAACTGGATGCTCTGCCGAAATCTGGTGCTGAAACCAACAGCAATCGTCTGGGGGTATCGGTTGCCGAGCTGAGCGCCGAGCAGAAGAAAACCTACGACCTCAAAGGTGGTGTGGTGATCAAGGAAGTGCAGGACGGTCCTGCAGCCCTGATCGGTCTGCAACCGGGCGACATCATCACCCACCTGAACAATCAGGCCATCGGTTCTTCCAAGGAGTTCGCCGAGATCGCCAAGGCGCTGCCGAAGAACCGTTCGGTGTCGATGCGCGTTCTGCGTCAGGGGCGTGCCAGCTTCATCACGTTCAAACTGGCTGAATGATCCAGTTGTCTAAGAAGTGAAAAGAAACCGCCTCGAAAGAGGCGGTTTTTTTGTGTCCGGAATTTGCCTCGGCGCGGGTTAACCCATCATGTCCTTGACCATACGCTCTTGCTCCATCAGCTCGCGCTGACGGGCATCGATACGCGACGACAGCGGGAAGTTGCTGCCCGCCTTGCGCTTGGCGAAGTCCAGTTGCTGGATCGCCTGGCGATAATCGCCGACCAGCGCGAAATATTCGGCACGGGCCTGATGCAGGCCGATGATATTGCCGGACAGCCCGCGAGTTTCTGCGACCTGATACCAGACGTCCGGATCGTCGGGACGCGATTTCAACAAGCCCTCGAGTGCCTTCTCCGCATCGGCGGTTCGGTTCTGTTTCAGCAGCAGATCGACACGCACCTGATTCAGCGGATAGTTGCCAGGATACTGGCTGAGCATCCGGTCAACCCGTGACTGGGCATCGGCCAACTTATTGTTGGTGATGTCCAGATCGACCTGCGCCAGGTTGTAGATGATCTCGTTCGGCGATTTCTCCAGCAGTTGCTTGAGATTCTCCCGTGCTTCGTTCAACTGACCGCCCTTGATCTGGGCGATCGCCAGACCATAGCGAGCCACGTCGTTTTTAGGGTTCTCATCCAGTTGCGCGCGGAAGCGCTTGGCACCAAGGCCCGGCGTTTCTTCATAGGTCAACTGCACCCGCGCCCGGATCAGTTGGTAGCGCTTGCTGTCTTCGATACCGCCGGGTTTAGCCTGTTCGGCGCGGTTGCGGGTGTCGGCGATCCGTGATTCGGTGACCGGGTGGGTCAGCAGGAATTCCGGCGGTTTGGCATCGAAGCGGTACTGGCGCATCAAACGCTCGAACATGGTCGGCATCGAGCGCGGATCGTAGCCGGCCTTTTCCAGGTTGAGGATGCCGATGCGGTCGGCCTCCTGCTCGTTCTGGCGCGAGAAACGTCGTTGTTCCTGAATTGCTGCCGCCTGGGTACCGGCAATCGCAGCAATCCCGGCATCGCCTGCGCCTGCCGCGGCGATCACGATGCCGGCCAGCAGCGCCGCCATCATCGGCACCTGCATCCGCTGCGAAGCCTCGACGCCACGGGCGAAGTGGCGTTGGGACAAGTGCGCCAGCTCGTGAGCCAGTACCGAAGCATATTCGCCCTCGGTCTGGGCATTGAGGAACAGGCCGCCATTGACCCCGACAATCCCGCCCGGTGCCGCGAATGCGTTCAGCTGCGGGCTGTTGATCAGGATGAATTCCAGGCGTCGGTCATTGACCTGGCTGGTTTCCACCAGCTTATAGACGCTGGATTCGACGTAGTCTTTGAGCTGTGGATCGTTGAGCTGCGAAACCTGGCTGCGCAGCAACGCCAGCCAGGCGCGACCCAATTGATATTCCTGTTGTGGCGAGACGATGGCAGAACTGGCGTCACCGAGTGACGGCAGGTCGTCGGCGAAGCCCGGTGAGGCGAGCAGGCAAGCGAGCGTCAGCAGGGTAGGGCGCAGAAATGTCATGCACAAAGCCTTAGTCGACAAAGACCTTACTGTAGCCGGACACCGGGCCTGCGACCAGATATTCTAGGCAGCCTGACCACCTGATCCGGAGTGACGCATGACCGACGCTGTAGCCCATGACTGTGAACTGGACGCCAGTGGCCTGAATTGTCCGTTGCCGTTGCTCAAGGCCAAGATGGAGCTGAACAAGCTGCCTAGCGGCGCGATACTCAAGGTAATTGCCACGGACGCAGGCTCGCAACGCGACTTTCGCACCTTTGCCAAGTTGGCCGGTCATACGCTGCTGCGTGAAGAAGACGAGGCGGGTGTCTACCGTTACTGGCTGAAAAAAGCCTGAAACCGACCGCGTAAATGACCTAAGGAAAATTGATGTTCAAAGTGTTGCGCGACTGGATTCAGCGCTACTTCTCCGATGAGGAAGCAGTGGTGCTGGCGGTTTTGCTGTTTCTCGCCTTCACCGCGGTGCTGACACTGGGCGGAATGCTTGCGCCGGTGCTGGCCGGGATGGTGCTGGCGTATCTGATGCAGGGGCTGGTGGTCACGCTCGAACGTCTGCGCGTGCCCGGAGGGGCGGCGGTCGGTCTGGTGTTTGCGCTGTTCATGGGCGTGCTGATGGTGTTCATCGTCGTGGTGCTGCCGCTGCTCTGGCACCAGTTGATCACCCTGTTCAACGAGTTGCCGGGCATGCTCGCCAAGTGGCAATCGCTGCTGTTGCTGCTGCCCGAGCGCTACCCGCATCTGGTTTCCGACGAGCAGGTGCTGCAAGCGATCGAAGCGGCGCGGGGCGAGATCGGCAAGTTCGGCCAGTGGGCGCTGACGTTCTCGTTGTCGAGCTTGCCGCTGCTGGTGAACATCATGATCTATCTGGTGCTGGTGCCGATCCTGGTGTTCTTCTTCCTCAAGGACCGGGCAATGATCGGCGAGTGGGTGCGCGGCTATTTGCCGCGCGAACGGGCGCTGATCACCCGGGTTGCCGAGGAAATGAACCGGCAGATCGCCAACTACATTCGCGGCAAGGTCATCGAGATCGTGATTTGTGGTGGCGTGACCTACATCGCGTTCGTTGCGCTGGGGCTCAACTATTCGGCGCTGCTGGCCCTGTTGGTTGGCGTGTCGGTGGTGGTGCCGTATGTCGGGGCGGTGGTGGTGACCGTGCCAGTGCTGCTGATTGCGCTGTTCCAGTGGGGCTGGAGCGATCAGTTCATCTATCTGATGGCGGTCTACGGGATCATTCAGACCCTGGACGGCAACGTGCTGGTGCCGTTGCTGTTTTCCGAAGCGGTCAATCTGCACCCGGTGGCGATCATCTGCGCGGTGCTGTTGTTCGGCGGGCTATGGGGATTCTGGGGCGTGTTCTTCGCGATTCCGCTGGCGACCCTGTTCAAGGCAGTGCTGGATGCGTGGCCGCGCAAGGAGCCGGCGGTAGCGCCGCTGCTTTGAAAATGAAACGGCGCCCGCAAGGGCGCCGACAGCATCAGGCCTTGTTCAGCGCCTGAGCAGCAGCCAGCACTGCATCGACATGTCCTGGCACCTTAACGCCGCGCCATTCCTGACGCAGTACGCCGTTCTTGTCGATCAGGAACGTGCTGCGATCAACGCCCAGGTATTCCTTGCCGTAAAGTTTCTTCAGCTTGATCACGTCGAACAGCTGGCAGATGGCTTCGTCCTTGTCGCTGATCAACTCGAACGGAAACTCCTGCTTGCACTTGAAGTTCTCGTGGGACTTCAGACTATCGCGAGAGATGCCGAAGATTTCCGTGTTGGCAGCCTTGAACGCTGTGTATTGATCGCGAAAGCCTTGGCCTTCGGTGGTGCAGCCCGGGGTGCTGTCCTTCGGATAGAAGTAGATCACCACTTGCTTGCCCTTGAGGGCCGACAGGCTGACAGTCTGCCCGCTGGTGGCAGGTGCTTCGAAATCCGTAACCGGTTGGTCGATGACAACGGCCATGTAAAGCTTCCTTACATTGGGTTCTGTGGGCGCCAAGGTTCGATCAGTGCATCCAGGTTCATGGCGTCGGCGAAATCCAGGAACTGGTCACGCAGCCAGCTGATCTGGGTGCCGGCGGGCAGGGTCACGGTGAACGTGGCGTTGAGCATGGTGCCGCCGGTCTGCGGTGCCTGATAGGTATCGCACGTCAGGTTTTCCAGCTCGACGTTGTGATCCATGAAGAACTGGCACAGCTCGTTGATGATGTCCGGACGGTACGCCGAAGACACGTAAGCCACGTACGGCAGGGCTTGCGGACGGTTTTCCAGGGCGGCGCTGCGCACCACATTGACGGTGAACGCATGACGCTTGGCCAGCACGGGCAGGCTGCCTTCAAGGCGAGCCAGGGCGTCCCAGCTGCCGGAGACTTCGAGCACCAGCGCGCTGCACTCGCCGTGGCGGGTCAGGCGCGAGGTGACCACCGCGCAGCGGTTTTCATGGCTGGCGCGGCACAGGACGTTGGTCAGCTCCATGGGATTGGCGCCGAGGGCACTGATGACAAGGAATTGTTCGCGAACTGTGGGGGTGGACATGCAGCATTCCTAAAGCGATGAGCGGTCGGTAGGGAGAGGGCGTTGATTGCCGGGGCAATGCCTGTCCGGAAGACCCGATTCGTGTGGCGCTACGGCTCCATGAACAAGCAAGCGTACGGCAACGACACTGGAACGGGGCCCGGGAGGCCGAAACGGGAGACTGGAACCCGGCGTACAAGCTGATCAGTACCGATCAAAGTCTGAAGGGTAGCGAAAAGCGGCGCCAAGGGGAATGGCGGCACAGTACTTCGCTTGTGCAAGCATCTTGGCGCCAGTACCATTACCGCTCTCTTTTTCCGGCA
Organism: Pseudomonas sp. B7; assembly: GCF_016735645.1. Classification (NCBI taxonomy): domain Bacteria; kingdom Pseudomonadati; phylum Pseudomonadota; class Gammaproteobacteria; order Pseudomonadales; family Pseudomonadaceae; genus Pseudomonas; species Pseudomonas sp. B7. The sequence continues at coordinate 289,484 of NZ_JAERRE010000010.1, read as the reverse complement.
GGAGCGGTTTCATGATTGCGGGCAGTATGGTGGCACTGGTCACACCCATGGATGCACAAGGGCGTCTTGACTGGGACAGCCTCAGCAAACTCGTGGACTTCCATCTCAAGAACGGCACCCATGCCATTGTCGCGGTCGGCACCACCGGCGAGTCGGCAACCCTTGATGTAGAAGAACACATCGCCGTCATCAAAGCCGTGGTCAAACAGGTTGCCGGTCGTATTCCGGTGATCGCCGGTACCGGCGCCAACTCGACCCGCGAAGCTGTCGAGCTGACCCGCAATGCCAAGGAAGCCGGCGCCGATGCCTGCCTGCTGGTAGTCCCGTACTACAACAAGCCGACCCAGGAAGGCCTGTACCAGCACTTCAAGCACATCGCCGAAGCGGTCGACATCCCACAGATTCTCTATAACGTTCCCGGCCGCACCTCCTGCGACATGCAGGCCGAGACCGTGATCCGCCTGTCCACCGTGCCGAACATCATCGGCATCAAGGAAGCGACCGGCGACCTGAAACGTGCCAAGGCGATCATCGACGGCGTGAGCAAGGACTTCATCGTGCTGTCCGGCGATGATCCGACCGCCGTCGAGCTGATCTTGTTGGGCGGCAAGGGCAACATCTCCGTCACCGCCAACGTCGCGCCACGCGAAATGGCCGACCTGTGCGAGGCCGCGCTCAAGGGCGACGCCGAGACCGCACGGGCCATCAACGAAAAACTGATGCCGCTGCACAAGGACCTGTTCATCGAAGCCAACCCGATTCCGGTGAAGTGGGCTTTGGTCGAAATGGGCCTGATGCACCAAGGCATCCGCCTGCCGCTGACCTGGCTGAGCGCTCCTTGTCATGAAACGCTGCGCTCGGCCCTGCGCCAGTGCAACGTCCTGGTTTAATTGAGGAAGTACAACGCATGAAGCGAATGGCCGGACTTTCCGCACTTGCCTTGATTATCTCCAGCACCAGTGGCTGCGGATGGATCTGGGGCCCGGAAGGTTATTTCCGTGACCGTGGTAGCGATTACCTGGAAGCGCAACAGACTGCACCGATGCAACTGCCACCGGACGTCAGCACCTCCAAGCGCCTGGATCCGCTGCTGCCGATCCCGCGCAACGTGGCCGACGACACCGCCAAGGGTGAATACATCGTTCCGCGCCCTCAACCGCTGTCGACCGTTGCCGATGCCAGCGACTACTCGCTGCAGAAGAGCGGTGATTCGCGTTGGGTCATGGCCCAGCATCCACCGGCCGAAGTCTGGCCAGTGGCGGTGCAATACTTCCAGGACAACGGTTTCCGTCTGGATGAACAGCGTCCGCAAACCGGCGAATTCACCACCACCTGGCAGCATTCCGACGAACTGTCCGCCGCCATGGCCAAGCGTCTGAGCGCCGCCGGCGTCAGCACCGACAGCGAAACCCGCGTGCGGGTACGTATCGAGCCAGGCGTGCAGCGCAACACCAGTGAAGTCTATGTGGTCAGCGCCGAGCGTCCTGCCGGCAGCACTGCCAATGTCGATTTCACCAACCGTTCGGTCAACACCGGTCTCGACGCCGCGCTGGTCGACGACATGCTCGCGAGCATGAGCCGTACCTCCGAGAAGGGTGGTTCGGTATCGATGCTGGCTTCGCGTGATTTCGACACCCCGAGCCGTGTCAGCCTGAGCGAAGACGGCAGCGGCAACCCGGTACTGAACGTCGGTACGGACCTGGATCGTGCCTGGTCGAGCGTCGGTCGTGCGCTGGAACAGGGCGAATGGCGCGTTGAAGACATCAACCGCAGCCTGGGTCTCTACTACATCAACTTGTCCGAAAAGGCCGAGAAGAAAGACGAGAAACCTGGTTTCTTCAGCAGCCTGTTCGGCAGCGCGCCGACCAAGGAAGAAGTTGAAGCTCGCGCCGAGCGTTATCAGGTTCGCCTGAGCAAGGTCGGCGAGAACGTTCAGGTCACCGTCGAGAAAAACATCAACACCGTTGCGCCGGCCGATGTGGCCCGCAAAGTGTTGAGCGTGATTCAGGACAACCTGGGCTGATCCAATGCGTTTTGCCGTTCTCGGCAGCGGTAGCCAAGGGAACGGCACGCTGATCGCCAGTGCTGATACGTATGTGCTGGTGGATTGTGGTTTTTCCCTGCGGGAAACCGAAAAACGCCTGTTGCGCCTGGGTGTGAACCCGGCGCAACTGAGCGCGATACTTGTAACCCACGAACATGCCGACCACGTGCATGGCGTGGGTTTGCTGTCTCGGCGCTACAATCTGCCTGTCTACCTCAGTCGCGGCACACTGCGCGGGATGCGCAAACCGATTGAACCTGCCGGTTTCGTGACCGGTGGCGAGCAGTTGCAGATCGGTGCTCTGAACATCGGGGTCATTGCCGTGGCCCATGATGCACAGGAACCGACCCAGTACGTATTCAGCGATCAAGAGCAGCGGCGCTTCGGCCTGCTGACCGACCTGGGTTCATACTGCGAGCGGGTGCTGGACGGCTATCGGGACCTCGATGCGTTGATGATCGAGTCCAATCATTGTCGCGACATGCTGGCCCGTGGTCATTACCCGTACTTTCTCAAGCAGCGGGTGGGCGGCGAGCTGGGACATTTGAACAACCATCAGGCGGCATTCCTGGTGGCCGAGTTGGGCTGGCAAGGCCTGCAACACCTGGTCCTGGCCCATCTGAGCAGCAAGAACAACCTGCCGCAGCTGGCCCGGCAATGTTTTGTCGACACCCTCGGGTGCGACCCGGACTGGCTGCAACTGGCCGATCAAGATTCAGGGCTCGACTGGCGCCACATCGCCTAGCCCATCTACTTAGCAAGCGGAGCCCATCATGGAAAAACGTGAAGAACTCTACCGCGGCAAAGCCAAATCGGTTTACAAGACCGACGACGCTGACCGCTTGATCCTGCTGTTTCGCAACGACACTTCGGCGTTCGACGGCAAGCGCATCGAGCAGCTCGACCGCAAAGGCATGGTGAACAACAAGTTCAACGCCTTCATCATGCAGAAACTCGAAGCGGCCGGCATTCCGACCCAATTCGACAAACTGCTGGCCGACAACGAAGTGCTGGTGAAAAAACTCGACATGATCCCGGTCGAGTGCGTCGTGCGTAACTACGCCGCCGGCAGCCTGGTCAAGCGTCTGGGCGTCGAGGAGGGCATGAAGCTCAACCCGTACACCTTCGAACTGTTCCTGAAGGACGACGCCAAGGGCGATCCGTTCATCAACGAATCCCACGTCGTGGCCTTCGGCTGGGGTACTGCCGAGCAACTGGCGCGCATGAAAGAACTGTCGCTCAAGGTCAACGAAGTCCTGAGCAAACTGTTCGACGACGCCGGCCTGTTGCTGGTGGACTTCAAGCTTGAATTCGGCGTGTTCAGCGACGGCTCCATCGTCCTGGGCGACGAGTTCAGCCCGGACGGCTGCCGTCTGTGGGACAAGGACACCAAGAAGAAGATGGACAAGGACCGCTTCCGCCAGGGCCTCGGTGACGTCATCGAAGCCTACGAAGAAGTCGCCAACCGTCTGGGCGTACCGCTTTAATCGACGCAAGCATCTGATAGCACGGAAAAAATTTCGTCTGGGGGTTTCCCATTCAGCGAAAGTGTTGTTATGATGCGCGCCGTTGGAGAGATGCCAGAGTGGCCGAATGGGACGGATTCGAAATCCGTTGTACCTTCACCGGTACCTAGGGTTCGAATCCCTATCTCTCCGCCATACATAGAAAAAGCCCCGTAGCTGAGAAGCTACGGGGCTTTTTCGTTTCCGATCCCGCCTAATTCGATACCCCAACTACTTCTGCCCCAAATCCACCACCTCCCAACTATCATCCGGATCAAACCGCTTCATCGCCTTCGCCACTTTCTCCCCATCCGGCCCGAGGTCCTTCTGAAACACCTGGCCTTCATGGCTGATCATGAAGCTCATCACCCCGGTGTCGGCATACTTCGCTGGCCAGGCGATCAAGGCGAACCCGCGGCTCATCTTGTCTCCAATCAGATAGCTGTAAGCGCCGCCCGGGGCTGACGGGCCTTGGGCGTCGAGGATGCGGAAGTGGTAGCCGTGCCAGTCTTCGTCGTTGATGGCCTGGCCGAAGGCGGGGCCGAGGGGGCTGATCTGGCCGCTGTCGTCTTCTGGCCAATAGAGGCCGTCGTGTTTGCCGGGGGAGCTGAAGATTTTCTGTGCGTATTCGAGGGCGCCGTCGCCGTCGCGGTCTTCCGAGGCGTAGTCCATTTGCGCGTCGTGATAGGCCAGCGCCGATTGCACTGCCGCCAGTTCGTTACGGCCGATGCGGCGGGCGCGGATTTCGACCTGGGCGGCGTTCATGTCGAAGCGCCAGCCGGTTTTGTCTTTGATGAGCGGGATGGGCAGCGTCCAGTGATCGGGCCCGACGGAGAGTACGGCCTTGCTGTCGCCGGTCTTTTCCAGGGTGTGCTGTTCGCGGTATTGCTGCAGGAAGGCATCGACATCGCTGCGCTGCACGCCTTCACGGGGAATGAAGCTGTGCCATTCCTCGCCCAGCAATTCCGTCAGGCGTTTTTGGTCGGCGTGTTGCGTGCCGAGGGCTTCGACGAAAGCTTCAGCAGCTTTTTCCGGGGTTGGAAATACCTGCTGGGCCAAGGTGAGGCTCGAAAATGCGAGGCCGGCCGCGAGGGTCAGGCAGCTCCTGAGCAGAGAATGAATGTTCATCGACGGCCACCTCCTCTCTGACGCATGCCCGCGCCGGATGGCCGGCTGATCTGATGTCCGGCGGCACGTGAGGGGTTGGGACGTTGCGCAGAAATCTGGCTGGCCCGGCCGCGATCAGCCTGGACTCGGGTCTGTGACGGGGAGCGCGCGCCGGCGAAGGCGTTGTTCCGTGCGCTGCCTGCTGCGGGTCGGGCTTGAGATGCACGGGTATCACGTTGATTCGCGCCCGGTTGCCGCGCTTCCCGCGTGTTGCCTTGAGCGCGGTCGGCGGCTCTGGGCCGGTCTGCACCACCTTGCATGCGGTTGCCGACATTGGCGGATTGCGCTTCGCGGACTTGATTGCGGGCTTCCCGATTGCTGGTGGCGGGGCGTTCGAAACCGGCCCTGTCCATCGAACTGCGCGCCCGTTCCCGAGCCTGCGCCCGCTGCGCGTTGTCGCCGCGATAGGCGTCACGCTGAGCCGCACCGTCCAGCTGCCGGCCATACTGGGCGCGGCTGCGGTTGTCACGATAGGGCACGCCATCGCGATGCACGGTGTTGTGCTGCCACTTGTTCTGGTTGTTGGTGATGCGGTTATTGCCGTTGATATTGTTGTAACGGTTCACATCGATGTCGATATCGTTGTTGCCCCAATCACAGTCGCCCCACAACGATGCGACGACTGCCACGCCCGTACCGAAGGCCAGCCCGGCTACCAGTGCCTGACCCGGGTAGTAAGCGGGTGGCGGCGGGTAATACACCGGCGGCGAGGCGGGATAAGGCCAGGTGCCATAAGTGGTGGTCGGGTTATAGGTCGGGACGTAGACCACCTGCGGATCGGCGGGCTGAATGATGATGGTCGTGTTGTCGGCCGGCTTGGTTGTCCCGGCAGAGATGGGCGGCGTTACGTTCTGCACTGTCACATTCTGATATTGATTGCTCTGCAGATTGCCCGCCGCCTGGGCCTGACGCCGCAAGCGCTGAACGCCGGCCATGAGTTCGTCAGACTGGGCCAGAAAGGCATCCCCCAGACGCTGTACCCAGACCGGATCCTGACCCAGTGTCGCCAAGACCTGCGGGAACGCCACCAAGGCCTGCACGCTCGGATCCCACGTCTGGCTGGCCACTTGCTTGACCGCATTATCGCCCTTGGCGTCCGGATGCGCCTTGGACCAGGCTGCGGCTTCGGCGACTTCTCCCGGATAGGTGGCGGCCATCAGCACTTGAGCGAGCAGTGGATCGGGATACAGGGCAATCGACGCGAGCATTTGGTCGAGCTGCTCCGTGGTAAACACGGCATCTTTGGCCGGAGCGGTGGTCGCCGCCTGGGCCGCAGGCGCATCGGCGGCCTGCAACAAGAGCGGTGCAGCGCTCAAGGCGAGCAGGAGCGACGCGGCACGCAAGAGCGAACTGTGCATGACCTCTTCCCCACATCCAAATGGCAGGTTTGCATCCAGCGAGACATCCACGGCCAACATCGGACGCTGCGCCGTGAAGGAGGATGGTTGGCGATTGGCGTTCCGTCAAAAACTGCACAGGCTTTTTCGAAATAAGCACGTTGTCTGTGACTTACTGCACGTTTCCTTGCGTTTTGCGATAAATGACTAAACTTTCCGGTTCCAGGTCATGCATTGCCAACGAGCCTGGCTGTCGTTCCAACCCGAGAGGTCTGGTCATGGCAAAGGGAAAGAAGAAAGACTCGCCCCGAGAAAAAACTGACGAACATACAAAACTGTCGAACAAGAACTACCTTGCCGAGCTGCGCCGCCTGCATATCGAACTGGTGAAAATGCAGGAATGGGTCAAGGCCGAAGGCATCAAGATCTGCATCATCTTCGAAGGCCGTGACGGTGCGGGCAAGGGCGGCACGATCAAGGCGCTGACCGAGCGGGTCAGCCCGCGGGTGTTTCGCGTCATCGCGTTACCGGCGCCGACCGATCGCGAGAAGAGCCAGATGTACATGCAGCGCTACTTGCCACATTTGCCGGCGGCCGGCGAAGTGGTGATCTTCGATCGCAGTTGGTACAACCGTGCCGGCGTCGAGCGGGTGATGGGTTTTTGCACGGACAAGGAGGTCGACAAGTTCCTCAAAGCCGTGCCGCTGGTGGAGCGCGCAGTTGTCGGTTCGGGGGTGATCCTGCTCAAGTACTGGCTGAATGTCAGTCAGGAAGAACAGACCCGGCGCCTGGAGGCGCGCATTGTCGACGGGCGCAAGATCTGGAAGCTGTCGCCGATGGACCTCAAGTCCTACAGCCGCTGGTATGACTACTCCCGGGCGCGGGACGACATGATCGAAGCGACCGACACCGATTACGCACCGTGGCTGGTGGCCAACTCGAACGACAAGCGCAGGGCGCGGCTCAATATCATCTCCGACCTGCTCAGTCGCATCCCCTATAAAGAGGTGCCGCGAGAGAAGGTGACATTGCCCAAGCGGCAGAAACCGGGGGGATACAAAGAGTCGGATTATCCCTTCAGGCACATTCCCGAAAGATTCTGAAGCAACTTCAGAAGTCGCCGGAGCTGCCAACTCAGGCAGCCCGGCGTCCTGGACAGTCCTCAGATCTCCTTGACCGGGGTCTCTCCCTGCACACTCTTGATCAACTCGATCACATGCAGACAATCCGCCTTGTTCACATACGATTCGCCACTGGCGACCGTCTCGTGGTTGCCCGCGCGTAGCCGCCAGCGCCATTGGCCCTTGCCGGTGCTCGGGGTGCCTTTGGATTGCCTGTAAATCTCGAAATACATTCAGTTCGCTCCATGCGATTTATGTGCGACAGCCTGTGTGACGCCTCGACGCAAGCCTAGCGGAGCGAGGGTGTTTGGCTATCGGGGATTTGTTTCCAATCGTTCGTGAATGTTTCTGGAAGGCGCGGGCCAGAGCGCAGGGATCGTCCTCCGGATTGGCCGGAACGCCCTCGTTTCACCCTTGCATGACGTTCCGGGCTGCTGCTTAATACGGAGCGGCTCATGGCGTCGAACAGCGTTCGGCGACCGACAATCACTATAAGAAAGAGCAGTCCATTGACCCATCCGCACGGAACGCAACACGCGGGCCCGGTGAAGTTGTCGCTGGTGATCCCCGTATTCAATGAAGAGGACAGCCTCGACGGTTTTCTCCTGCGCATTCGTCAGGTTTTCGAGCAAGAGACGCTGGTCGAACTGGAACTGGTGTTCGTCAATGACGGCAGTTCCGATACAACGCTGGAGCGCTTGCTGAACTGCCAGCAGAGCGACTCGCGCATCCGTATCGTCGATCTGAGCCGCAATTTCGGCAAGGAAGCGGCGCTGTCCGCCGGTTTGCAGACGGCCACCGGGCAAATCGTGGTGCCGATCGATGTCGATCTGCAGGATCCGCCCGAGGTCATCCTGCAAATGATCGAGCGCTGGCGCGAAGGGTTTGAAGTGGTGCTTGGCCACCGCATCAGTCGGCGCAACGACTCCTGGGCCAAGCAGACTTCCGCCGGTTGGTTCTATCGCCTGCACAACAAAATTGCCGAACAGGCATTACCGGAAAACGTCGGTGATTTCCGGCTGATGGATCGCTGCGTGGTCGACGCGCTGCTGACACTGCCCGAATCCCGACGCTTCATGAAAGGCCTGTTCGCCTGGGTCGGATTTCGCACCACCCAGGTCGAGTACGAACGCCCGGAGCGGGCGGCGGGGCAGAGCAAGTTCAATGGCTGGCGGCTGTGGAATTTCGCCCTGGAGGGCATCACCAGTTTCAGCACCGAACCGTTGCGGATCTGGACGTATCTGGGAGCGCTGGTCTCTCTGGTGTCGTTCGCCTTTGCGATGTTCATTGTGGTGCGCACGCTGATCCATGGCGTCGACATGCCCGGTTACGCCTCGCTGATGGTTGCCGTGACGTTTCTCGGCGGTTTGCAGTTGATTGGCATCGGTGTGCTCGGCGAGTATCTGGGCCGCACTTATATCGAAGCGAAGCGCCGGCCGGTTTTCCTGGTGCGCCGCATCTACGAATCCAAGGACTGACAGATGGATCTCAAGGAAACCGACATCCTCGGCGACAGCATCGGCGAACATTGGTATTACTGCTCCAAAGCGGCCGCGACCCGTCGTTTGCTGGGTGAAGCGCCGATCCAACGAATTCTCGACGTCGGCGCCGGTTCAGGATTTTTCTCCCATCATTTGTTGACCCACACGGCGGCGCGCGAAGCGTGGTGCGTGGACATCAGCTACCCGGCCGATTCGAGCGCCATCACTGCTGGCAAACCGGTGCATTACCGCCGGTCCATCGACACCGTGGACGCTGATCTGGTGTTGCTGATGGATGTACTGGAACACGTCGAAGACGACCTCGGCCTGCTCAAATCGTACGTCGACAAGGTACCGTCCGGCAGTCGCTTTCTGATGACCGTGCCGGCGTTCCAGTTCATGTGGAGCGGGCACGATGATTTTCTCGAACACAAACGTCGCTACACCCTGGGGCAATTCGAGGCTCTGGCGGGTGACGCCGGATTGACGGTGGAGCGGGGCGCCTATTACTTCGCAGCGGTCTTCCCGCTTGCGCTGGCGTCGCGCCTGTTACCCGGCGGCGCTCGAGAGGCGGCCCCGCGTTCACAGCTGAAAAAACATCATCCGTTGGTCAATACACTGCTCAAAACCCTGTGCAGTCTTGAGTTGCCGTTGATGGGCATCAACCGTGTGGGCGGTCTGAGTGTGTTCGTGCTGGCGCGCAAGCCGTGACGATACCCCGGAGATCCGCTTTGATTCAGCGCGGCCTGCGCTTCGCCGTAACCGGCCTGTTCGTCACGGCGCTGCATGCTTTGGTGGCGGTGCTGTTCATCAACTTCGTCAGTCCCCAGCCGCCGTTGGCCAACGGCGTGGCTTTTGCCGTGGCGACGGTGGTGTCCTATGTGATCAACACCACCTGGAGCTTTTCTGCGCGCCTGCACGGCAAGACCCTGCTGCGCTTTCTGATGGTTTCGGCGGGCGGCTTTCTGTTGGCGATGTTCGTGGCCTGGGCGGCGCAGATGGCCGGGCTGCATTATCTGGCGGGTATCGGTGCGGTGGCGCTGACGATTCCGGCGTTCACGTTCGTACTGCATAACTTCTGGACGTATCGATGAAGGATTCACGCGAGCAGCCGGCTCTATTTCTATTGCCCTTGTTATTGGGTGTTCTGGTGTTTTTTCTGGTGGTCGGGCCGCAGGCGCTGAACCCCCAGAACATCGCCTGGCTGGAGCAGGGCGATCCGGCGACGCATTATCTGGGCTGGGCATTTTTCCGGCATGCGCCGTGGACATTTCCTCTCGGGCTCAACCCGTACTATGGGTTGGAGCTGGGCAGTGCGATCATTTTTTCCGACTCCAATCCACTGCTGGCGCTGTTGTTCAAACCGTTCAGTGCCTGGTTGCCGGACACCTTCCAGTATTTCGGGTTGTGGCTGCTGGCATGCTGTGTCCTGCAAGCCTGGTTTGGCTGGAAGCTGATTGGGCTGATGACGGCCAATCCCTTGATTCGACTGCTGGGTGCCGGTCTGCTGGTGTTCTCGCCAGTGATGTTCCTGCGCATGGGCGGGCACCTTTCTCTGGCAGGTCATTTTCTGATCCTGGCGGCGCTATACCTTGCGCTGCTGCCGAACCTGCGCCGGCGCCGTTTCGCATGGGGAGTCTTGCTGGCGGTGGCGGCATGGGTGCACGCCTACCTGCTGGCCATGGTTGCGCTGATCTGGGTGGCGGATCTGCTGGGCAAGACTTTCAATCAGTCTTTGAGTCGGCGTCAGGGGTTGATCGAGGGCGGTACGCTTTTCGCTCTGGTGAGCGTGTGTTGCTGGCAGGCCGGTTATTTCAGCATTGCCGATGGTGCGGCCTCCGGTGGATTTGGTCTGTACCGGATGAATCTGCTGTCGCCTGTCGACCCGGCCGGCTGGTCATTGATCCTGCCCGATCTGCCGAAGGGGAGTGGGGACTACGAAGGTTTCAACTACCTTGGTCTGGGCGTTCTCTTGTTGATGCCGCTGGCGTTGATCGCCTGGTTTCGAAATCGCCAACCCTTGCGGGATCAGGTGCGCGAACGTCCATGGCTGTTGATGGCGATGTTCGGTTTATGGCTGTTCGCGCTGTCGAATCAGATCGGCATCGGGGCGTGGAACTTCGGTTATCCGCTGCCGAAAAGTCTTGTCGCGCTGGCCAATATCTTTCGTGCCTCGGGCCGGATGTTCTGGCCGGTTCTGTACGTCTGCATCCTGGCTGCGATTTTTCTGGTGGTGCGCGGTTATCGACCGCGTATCGCCATCGGTCTGCTCGCGGTGGCGCTGCTGATCCAGGTCGCCGATAGCCGCAACGGCTGGATGGGGCTGCGGCAGGGAAAATGGGTGGCGCCTTCGTCGGTCTGGGCCAGCCCGATGACGGATCCTTTCTGGGCAAGTGCCGCTGCGCGTTATGCCAATGTCCGCAGCCTGATGCCACAGAATCAAGGTGAGCGCTGGCAGATGATCGCCGGTTTCGCAGCGACTCACGGGATGAAAACCGATGCGGTCTATCTGGGACGCATGAGCACTTCGGCGCTGGCGCGGGCACAGCAGAAAGCACGCGCGATGCTCGATTCGGGGCAATACGACGCGGACTCTTTGTACCTGCTGGACGACGATGCGCTGGTCGATGCCGCCAGAACCATCAACAGTGAAACTGATCTGCTGACGCGCGTGGATGGGGTCGCGGTGCTGGCGCCGGGCTGGAAACGCTGTGTGCAGTGTCTGTCCGTGGAGGATGAGGGGCGGCGGATGTCACTGATTCCGCTCACTCGCCCGGGGCAAGCGCTGACTTTCAATTATCGAAACCGACAACTGGCCAGCGGCTGGTCGACGCCGGAAAGTTGGGGGACGTGGACGGAAGGGCAACAGGCGAAGATCGAATTGCGGGTGTTGCCGCCGGCGCGTTCGATCGTGATCGACGCATTGGCATTCATCCAGCCCCGGCACCCCGGCCAGCGGGTGATCGTCAGTCTGAACGGCCAGCAGGTACTGGATACCCGTTTGACGCAGTTTCAAGATAATCGCCTGGAAATCCCGATCAGCGCCCAGCTCAGCCAGCGCCTCGGGAACGATGACCGGCTCGATATCGAATTGCAGCTGCCGGATGCCGTCAGCCCGCGGCAACTGGGTATTAACGACGATTCGCGGATCATGGGCCTGGGGCTGAAGACGTTGACGGTGCAATGACGCAGCGTTTCGATGGACGCCGGCCCCGCGGCCTTTCTACACTGCCCGCAATCTGGGGATCGGGGGGCAATGGATGAACCGCAATGAACTACGCAAGGCCGACATCAACCTGATGGTGGTGTTCGAGACCTTGATGCTCGAACGCAACGTGACCCGGGCCGCCGAGAAACTGTTTCTCGGCCAGCCGACCATCAGTTCGGCGCTCAACCGTCTGCGCACCATGCTTAACGATCCGTTGTTCATCCGCGTCGGCCATCGCATGGAGCCGACCGCCCGCGCCGAAGACATTTATCGCCACCTGAAACCCGCGCTCGACTCGCTGTCGGTGGCGCTCAGTCTGACCCGCGATTTCGACCCCGCTGTCAGCACCATGACCTTCCGAATCGGTCTGTCGGATGACGTCGAATTCGGCCTGCTGCCACCGCTGTTGCGCGCCTTGCGCCAGGAAGCGCCGAGCGTGGTGTTTGTGGTGCAGCACGTCGATTACTGGCGGATTCCCGACCTGTTGGCCGCCGGCGACATCACCGTCGGCATCAGCCAGACCCGTGGTCTGCCGGCCAATGCCAAGCGCAAATTGTTGCGACACATTCAGCCGAGCATCCTGCGCGCCGACAAGTCCGACACGCCGCTGACCCTCGATGAATATTGCGCCCGCCCGCACGTGCTGGTTTCCCACACCGCCAATGTCAGTGGCTACGCCGATGAGTGGCTGGCGGACATCGGTCGCACCCGTCAGGTGGTGCTGTCGGTGCCGCAGTACAGTTCGTTGCCGGCGCTGCTGGCCGGCACCGATCTGATTGCCAGCCTGCCGGACTACACCGCCGACGCCATGGCCGCTTCCGGACTGCTGTTCAAGGAGCCGTTCCCGTTCAAGACTCCGACCCTCGATCTGTCGATGGTCTGGCTCAGCCACGTTGACAGCGACCCGGGCGAGCGCTGGCTGCGTTCGCGGCTGGAGCAATTCATGAGTGAGCGGCCGGTGATGTCGTCGCTGGAGTGAGTCAGGCATTGCTGTGTTATATGTACGACCTTTCCGCCGAACCACTGGAGCACCGAGATGCCGCACCTGCACCTGGAATACACCGCCAACCTGCCGCAACTGAACGCCGATGTTGCGTTGATCCGGCTCAACAACACCCTGGTGGGTTCCGGTCAATTCGGGGCGGAATTCGATATCAAGAGCCGTGCGTTCAAAGTTGAAACCTTCAAGGTCGGCACCGCCATGAACGAGCGCGCCTTTGTCGCGGTCAGGCTGGCGCTGCTCAGCGGGCGTTCCCCGGAAATCAAGAAGCAACTGTCGCAGAGCCTGTTGGCGGTATTGCAGGAATTGTGCGAATGGCCGGCCGGGGTCGAGGTGCAGTTGAGTGTGGAACTGCTCGACATCGACCGCGAGTCCTACAGCAAAGTCGCCATCGGCGTGTAGGACTCAGGCCGCTTCCAGCTCCGCGCAGGTCTTGATGACCTGCTCGCGCAACCAGAGGTTGGCGCTGTCCTGATCGACGTTGTGGCTCCACTGCATGTCGAGGGTGAACCCCGGCAGACCGTTCGGCGCCTCGCAGTGATTGAACACCGCGTCGTTGGTCAGCAAACGCTGAATGCGCCGGGGCAGGGTCAGGATGAAATCGGTGCCGGTGATCATCTTCAACGCCGCGCTGTAACTGTTTGAACGGGCGACGATCTGGCGTTTCTGCGCCTGGCGCGCCAGCCAGCCGTCGACCATGTTGGTGGTCGACGTCCACGGTGTCGGGAACACATGCCGGCGTTCGGTGAAGGCTTGCAGGCTGAGGCGCGGCTCAAGCGGTGTGGCGCGTTTGTCGAAGACGCAGACCAGGTCATCTTCCAACAGCATGCGTGATTTCAGGTCGGCGTGACTGCGATGGAAGTTCGGACCGAAACAGATCACCAGATCGAGACTGCCGTCGCGCAACTCTTCGATCGGCACGTCGGTTTCGAACTTGTGCATGTTGACCATCACCGGTAAGTCATCGAAGTCGAAGCGTTTCAACATTCGCGGCAGGATCAGTTGTTCGAAGTATTCCGGGGCGCAGATGTTGAAGGTCACCGGTTGTGCCATCGGGTCGAAGGTCGGGGCGCCGGCGTGGCACAGGTTGATGCTTTCGAGGATTTTCTGCACATGGCCGTACATGCTGCTGGCCTTGTAGGTCGGGCGCATGCCCGTGCGGGTGTTGACGAACAACTCGTCCTCAAAACTGGTGCGCAGTTTTTTCAGGCAGTAACTGACGGTGGACTGGCTGACGAACAGCGCCTCCGACACATCGGTGACGCTGCTTTGCTCATACACGGCGACAAACACCATGAGATCCTGCATGTCGAGCTTTCTAAGCAAGTTACTGTTCAGCATCCGTTCTGTCTCGCTGTGCTCCTTGCGCCGAATCCGCGCAAACGTGTGCGCATGATCGTAACGGAACGATGGTGCCAGGACAAAGCCCTGTAGGACTTTTCACGGTCAGTTGTGGGACAGAAAGTTTTAGTAACACGACGTACACAATCAAACCCGGAAAAGGTGGCCAGAAGCCTTTATCCAGACGGCTCGGCCAGATTAGTCCATGTGTTGCGCGTAATGCCGTGGGTTGAAGCGCAGCACCATCAGCAACATAAGCACCATCACTGCCGTCAGTGACCACCAGGCCCACTCGAAGCTGCCCAGTCGATCGCGAACCACCCCGGCCATGAGCGGCGACAGCCCGGCAATCAGGTAACCGATACCTTGTACGAACGCGGTCAGCCCGCCGGCACGTTGTGGTTCGTCGAGGTGATCGAGGGACACGATCAGGCTCATCGGGAACAACCCGCCGATGCCGAGTCCGAGCAGGCAGGGCCACAACAGGCTCAGGTGCTGCGGGCAGAGGATCAGCCCCAGGAACCCGGTGATGATCAGGCCGAGCAGTGCCCCAAGCACCAGACGTCGGTCACGGCTGCGATTGGCGATGGCCGGCACCACCAGCCCGGAAATCACCTCCATGGCCGTCAGAAAACCCAGCATCAGGCCGGCGTTTTGTTCGTTCCAGCCCTTTTCCACGTAGTACGGCGCCAGCCAGGCGAGCACGCAGGTGTAGGACGCGGTGCCCAGACCGAAGAAGATCGCGAGCAACCAGGCGCGGGAATTCGTGAAGAAAGATTCTTTTCTGACGACGGTCCGGATGGTGTCAGGTGACGTGGCGCGGGTTGTCCACCACACAGGAATGGCGAGCAGTGCCAAAACCGCCCAGACCGCCAGACCTGCCCGCCAATTGCCGGTCTCCACCATCACCCACGGTGCGAACGATGCGGCCAGCGCCGCGCCGCCCATGATCGAAGTGACGTAAAGCCCCATGCACAGCGCCACGTTGTCGGGAAACCGCGATTTGATCAGCGCTGGCATCAAGGCCTGGATCAGTGCAATGCCGATCCCGGCCAGCACGGCGCTGGCGATCAATCCGCCCGCCGAGTCGAGAAACAACCGTGACAGCGTCGCCAAGCCAATGATCAGCAACGACAGCAGTACCGTGCGCTGTTCACCGAGGCGCCGACTGACCTCCATGCCGAAAAACATCGCCAGCCCCATCGCCATCACCGGCAGCAGGGTCAGCAATGCCGCGAGACTGAAACTCAGCGCCATATCGCCGCGAATGGCCGAGAGCAAGGGCCCGACCGCCGCCATCGACGGGCGCAGGTTGAGGGCGACCAGGATGATGCCGAGTATCAGCCAGACAGCGGGGCGGGCAGTGGCGCGTACGTTTTCCATCGTCAGACCTTTGAACCAGGGGCGGTCGATTAGGCGGGCAGGCGAGCGGGGTGGCAAATCAGAAAGTCGGGAGCGGTATCGAGAAATTCGATACGGTCCCTCGTCGCCAGCGACTGAACCACAGCTGAACCATTCTCAAATACTTCAAAAGTTTCATGGTTATTTCATGGGCCAACTAATCGTTGGCTTCTTTTTCACAAAAAATTGATGGTTGCGTGCTTAAAGTTTGTGCGGTCTGAGTCAATGAAATTTTCACAATTGACGACGGCACTTCTATCAAGGAAATCGCCCCTCGCCATGCTCAAGTTAAAAGCCGTGCGCCCGGAATGGGTGACGTTGTTTGCCAGCGCCTTTCTTTTGGCCGGATTCAATTTCGTTCTCTGGCAGCACCTGTTCGATATCACCGCTGCGGACGGCAAGGGCATTGCCCTGCGTATTGCGTTCGGGGTGATGATCTTCGCGGCGTATAACATCGTGCTGACGTTGCTGGCGTTTCGACCCGTGTTGAAGCCGGTGTTGACGTTGTTGTTTATGGTCAGTGCCGGCGTGGATTATTTCATGAGCCAATACGGGGTCATGATCGATGCCGGCATGTTTCGCAACTTTGCCGAAACCAATGCCACGGAAGTTCGCGACCTGCTGTCTTTGAAGTTGCTCGCTTATATCTTTTTTCTGGGTGTCTTGCCGTCCTGGTTGTTGTGGAAAGTTCCAGTCAACTATCGCCGTTGGCATCGCGAATTATTAAGTAAAGTTGTGGTAAGTGTCGCGTCGGTCGCGGTCATTGGCGGCGTGGCGCTGGCCAATTATCAAGGATTGTCGTCGCTGTTTCGCAATCACCACGAAATTCGCTTGATGCTGGTGCCGAGCAACTACATTGGCGCCTCGGCCGGTTATCTGCGTGAGCAGGTGGCCTCGGTGCATCAACCGTTCGTCACAATCGGCGAAGATGCCCAGCGCAACGCCGCCGTGCAGAACCATCCGCGCAAATCCCTGACGGTGCTGGTGGTGGGGGAGAGTGCCCGGGCGGAAAACTTCGGCATCCTTGGTTATGGCCGCGACACCACACCGAAACTGGACAAGGAAGCCGGCCTGATCGCTTTCACCGACGTGCATTCCTGCGGCACGGAAACCGCCGTGTCGGTGCCGTGCATGTTCTCCAACATGGGCCGCAAGAATTACGACGCCAGCAAGGCAAAGAATGAGGAAGGGTTGCTGGACGTGCTTAAACGGGCCGGGATCGACGTGATCTGGCGCGACAACCAGTCGGGCTGCAAAGGCACCTGCGATCGCGTCACCCTGCAGGATGTCAGCAATCTGAAAGACCCGGCGCTGTGCGCCAACAGCGAATGCCGCGACGAAATCCTGTTGCAGGGCCTGCAAAGCTTCATCGATCACCTGGACAAGGACACCGTGCTGGTCCTGCATCAGATGGGCAGCCACGGCCCGGAGTATTTCAAGCGTTATCCGAAGGAATACGAACACTTCACACCGGTGTGTGAGAGCAACGCACTGAACAATTGCAGCCGCGAGAGCATCGTCAACGGTTACGACAATACGCTGGTGTACACCGACCATGTGCTGTCGAGCCTGATCGATGTGCTGCGCAGCAATCAGGACAAGGTCGATACCGCCATGCTGTACCTGTCCGACCACGGCGAGTCGTTGGGTGAGTACAACCTGTTCCTCCACGGCACGCCGTACATGCTGGCGCCGGAGCAGCAGAAACACGTGGCGATGCTGGCCTGGTTCTCCGACAGCTATCAGAAGTCCTACTCGGTCGACACTCATTGCCTGCAAATGAGCCGCGACAAGCCATTGAGTCAGGACAACCTGTTTCACTCGATGCTCGGTCTGCTGGAAGTCCAGAGCAAGGTCTACCAGCCGGATCTGGACATGTTTGCCGGCTGCCGGGGCGCGGTGATCGACGGGGTGTTGGCCAAGGACTGAGCCGGCAGACTCACTCTGTAAGACTATTCTTTCCCACAGGCAGGAGATTTCATCAAGCTCTTGCCCTGTAGAGGCGCGGAAAGCGCCGGTGGCGATATATACTGCGCGCCATTCTTGAAGGGAGAGCCGTGTGGCCATCGATATTCACTGGATTCGCGACAACGATAGCCTCGCGCAGTTTTGCGCCGAGTGGCAGCAGCTGCCGTTCGTTGCCCTCGACACCGAATTCATGCGGGTCGACACCTTCTATCCGATTGCCGGCCTGTTGCAGGTCGGCGACGGCAAACGCGCCTACCTGATCGACCCGCTGACCATCAACGCCTGGCAACCCTTGGCCGCGTTGCTGGAAAACCCGGCGGTGCTCAAAGTCCTGCACGCCTGCAGCGAAGACCTCGAAGTCCTGCTGCGCCTGACCGGCAGCCTGCCGGCGCCGCTGTTTGACACCCAACTGGCCGCTGCCTACCTGAACCTCGGGTTCTCGATGGGTTATTCGCGTCTGGTGCAGGAAGTGCTGGGCATCGAACTGCCGAAGGGCGAAACCCGTTCCGACTGGTTGCAGCGTCCGTTGTCCGACACGCAAATCAGCTATGCCGCCGAAGACGCCGTGCATCTGGCGGAGGTTTTCGTACAACTGCGTCCGAAACTGTCCGACGACAAATTCGCCTGGGTGCTGGAGGACGGCGCCGAACTGGTCGCCAACCTGCGCCGCGAGACCGATCCGTACGAGGTGTATCGCGAGGCCAAACTGGCCTGGAAGCTGTCTCGCGCCCAACTGGCTGTGCTGCGCGAATTGTGCGCCTGGCGTGAGCGCGAGGCCCGCGCCCGCGACCTGCCGCGCAATCGCATCGTGCGTGAACACTCGCTGTGGCCGCTGGCCCGGACCCAACCGGACAACCTCAGCGCGCTGGGCAAGATCGAAGACATGCACCCGCGTACCGTGCGTCAGGACGGCGAGTTTCTGCTTGATCTGATCAAGCGCTCTGGCAGTGTGGGGCCTGATCAATGGCCGCCAGCCGTGCCGGAGCCGTTGCCGATCGAAGCCGCCGCGCTGATCAAACAGCTGCGGGCGCTCGGTCAGGCCGAAGCCGAACGTCTGGGCATCGCGCCGGAACTGATGCTGCGCAAGAAAACCCTCGAAGCGCTGGTCAAAAGCGGCTTCCCCGAGGGCCCTTACCAATTGCCTGATTCGCTGCGTGGCTGGCGCCGCGAATTGATGGGCCAGAAGCTGCTCGACAGCCTGGCCACCGCCGGAGAACAGCCTTGAAACGTATTTGTTCCATTTATCAAAGTTCGAAGAAAAGCGGCATGTACCTGTACGTGCTCAAGAGCGATGCGCTGGAGCGCGTGCCGGAAGGCCTGATGGCGGCGTTCGGCAAGGCGAAGCATTCCTTCGATCTGGTACTGACTCCCGAGCGCAAGCTGGCCAGCGAAGACATCGCCGTGGTCTTGGAAAACCTCGAAAAGCAGGGCTATCACCTGCAAATGCCACCGGCCGAGGAAGAGTACATCGAGCACTTGCCCGAAGAGTTGCTGCGACGCAACGACCCCGTCTGATCCGCGAGGCCCTGTCCTGGGCCTCTGGTAACCCCTGGAACGGTTTTTACGGCGACGGCTGCCACGAAGTGGACGGCCGCCTGCACGGTTTGCGAAAGGTTTGAAGATGCGCGTTCTGATTGCTGAACACGACCACGCGATATACGCCCGACTGCTGCGTCAGGCGGCCCCGGAGCTTGAAGTACTGACCAGCGGCGACTCCGCCGAACTGGCCCGCCAGGCCGTCGATTGCCCGGTGTGGCTGGGCCAGCCGGATCTGCTGGCGACCCTTTTGCGTCAGGGTCATCAGCCCCAATGGCTGCAATCGACCTGGGCCGGGATCACGCCGCTGCTGGCCGACGGCCTGCGCCGGGATTACCGCCTGACCCGGGCGGTCGGCATTTTCGGCCAGGTCATGGCTGAATACGTGCTGACCTACATGCTCGGCCACGAACGCGAAGTACTGGCGCGGCTGGTCAGCCAGGTCGAGCGCAAGTGGGACAACCGCACCGGCCAGAGTCTGGTCGGGCGCAAGGTGCTGATCGTCGGCACCGGTGACATCGGCCAGAGCGTGGCGCAGTTCCTGCTGCCGTTCGGCGTCGAGTTGTACGGCATCGCCAGCAGCGCTCGCGAGCAGGCGCCGTTTGTCGAAGTCGGTTCGATGGCGGACTTGCCGCGTCTGGTGGGCGAGGCGGATTACGTGGTCAACCTGCTGCCCAACACCGAGCACACCCACGACATTTACGATGCGGCGCTGTTCAAGCAATTCAAGCCGACCGGGTTGTTCATCAACGCCGGACGCGGTGTCGCAGTGGTCGATGCGGATCTGGTCGAAGCGTTGAAGGAAGGTCATCTGGCGGGCGCGGTGATCGACGTCTGCCGTCAGGAACCGTTGCCGCAACGGCATCCGTTCTGGACTGCATGGGGCTTGTTGCTGACCGGGCACAGCTCGGCGCCGACCTCGCCGCCGATGATGGTGCAGTTGTTTCTGGATAACGTGCGGGCGTATCAGGCGGGCGAAGCGTTGCGCGGGGAAGTGGATTTCGCACGCGGTTACTGACTAGAGATCGTTCCCACGCTCTGCGTGGGAATGCAGCCCGTGACGCTCCGCGTCACTGGACGCGGAGCGTCCCTTGAGGCATTCCCACGCAGAGCGTGGGAACGATCAAACGGGGCTTAGAGGGTGAAATCGCCTTCAGCCGCCAGTTCGCTCAGCGGACGACGCGGGCTCGGCGTTTCCCGTGCTTGCAGGTAATCCGCCAGGGTTGCCTTGTCACCCAGCTTGCCCACCGCTACGGCGGCATGCAGCGCATAACCTTCTGGAATGTTCAGCTCCTTGCGGGTCAGCTCCTGATCGAAGCCGGCCATGCCGTGGGTGTGCCAGCCGCTCAGGCTCGCTTGCAGCGCCAGATGGCCCCAGGCGGAACCTGTGTCGAAGGTGTGCCACAGCGCCGGCGTTTCCTCGGTCGCGCCCGGTGCGGTGAAGGTGGTTTTCGAAATCACGATCACCAGCGCCGACGCGTGCTGCGCCCAGCTGCGGTTGAATTCATTGAGCAGGCCCAGGTAACGCTCCCAGTTCGGCGTGTCGCGACGGGCGTAGAGAAAACGCCACGGCTGCGAGTTGTACGCCGACGGCGCCCAGCGTGCGGCTTCGAAGAAGCTCAGCAGGGTTTCTTCCGGGATCGCTTCGCCGGTGAAGGCGCGGGGCGACCAGCGATCAGTGAACTGCGGGTGAATGGCGTATTCGGCAACGCGAGGGTTGGCACTCATCGAAAGATTCCTTGCTACGTTTGAGGACAGGTTGGAAGCGAAACCCGGCGGGATCAGTTGGGCTGAACGATGGGGTTGTGGCGCAAGCCTGCAGATCACCGGATGCAACGCGGTCGAGCGTTTATGGCATCCGGCAAAGGCCTGGTGTGACCGGCAAAGCTACTTGGCCGCGCAAAAACTGACAAGCCCCGCACAACCGGCAGTCGCCAGCGCTTGGATCACGGGGCCTTGGGCACTAGACTGGCGGCCTTTTCACCACCTGATGTTGATGCTTGAGCCATGGCCGCCAAAGTCGAACCGTTCTGGATAC
The DNA here is from genome assembly GCF_016735645.1 of Pseudomonas sp. B7. Lineage (NCBI taxonomy): Bacteria > Pseudomonadati > Pseudomonadota > Gammaproteobacteria > Pseudomonadales > Pseudomonadaceae > Pseudomonas > Pseudomonas sp. B7. Next base: position 268,337 of record NZ_JAERRE010000010.1, on the reverse strand, counting down.
GCAAAACCCTCGATCAACTCGATCATGAGGAATGGGAATCGCTGTGCGACGGTTGCGGCCTGTGCTGCCTGCAGAAGCTCGAGGATGAAGAGGACAACAGCGTCTATTACACGCGTATAGCCTGCAAACTGCTGGACCTGAAAACCTGCCAGTGCAGCGATTACCCGAACCGCATGAAGTTTGTCCCGGACTGCATCCAGCTCACCCCGGGCCAGGCCGAAGAGTTCAAATGGCTGCCGCCGACCTGCGGTTATCGTTTGGTCAGCGAAGGCAAGGATCTGCCGCTGTGGCATCACCTGGTCTGCGGTGATCGCGACGCGGTGCACCACGAACGGATTTCCCAGTCCGGGCGCATGCTCGCCGAAGGCAGCGTGCCGGAAGACGACTGGGAAGATCACCTGATTTTCCGCGCAGGTTAACGATTGACCCAGGAGCAGGTATGGCGACGGGATTGCGCCGGGCGCTGATCGTCACGCTGCTGGCGCTGAGTGCGCCGGTGTGGGCGGCGAAGAAAGTCGATCTGGATTATCAGGTACGCCTGCTGCCGCAGAGCGATCAGGCCGAAGTGCGCCTGACCCTTGCCAAGGGCGAAGCGGTGCGCAGCCTGGATTTTGATCTTGGCGATGGCAGCCACTACAGCGACTTCAAGGCCGACGGCCAGTGGCAACTGACACCGGGCAAACCGGCGCGCGGGGTGTGGCGCCCGACGGCGGACAAGGCCAGCCTGACCTATCGCGTGCGCATCAGCCACGGCCGCAAGAACGGCAGCTTCGACACGCGCATGACCCCGACCTGGGCGTTGATGCGCGGCGATGAACTGGTGCCGCCGGCCAGGCTTGATCAGCAGGACGGTATCGAACTGGTCGCGCGCCTGCACTTCGAATTGCCCGACGGCTGGAAAAGCGTCGAAACCGCCTGGCCGCGCATCGGCAAGAACAAATTCCGTATCGACAATCCGTCACGCCTGTTCGACCGCCCGACCGGCTGGATGCTCGCCGGCCACCTCGGCAGTCGCCGCACCCGACTGGGGGAAACCGAAGTCACCGTGGCGTCGCCGCAAGGTCAGGGCATGCGCCGTATGGATGTGCTGACGCTGCTGACGTTTGTCTGGCCGCAGGTGCAGGCGGTGTTTCCCCGCCATCCGAGCAAACTGCTGATCGTCGGCGCCAATGACCCGATGTGGCGCGGCAGTCTGGCGGCGCGGGAGTCGATCTACCTCAACACGCGGTTGCCGCTGGTCAGCGAAAGCGGCAGCAGCGCCCTGGTGCGCGAGCTGGCGCAGGTGTTCGGGCGGATCAACGACGAGCAGCGCAGCGACTGGATCAGCGAAGGGTTTGCCGAGTATTACGCCATCGAACTGGTGCGCCGTGCCGGCGGCATGAGTGACGAGCGTTATCAGAGCTTGCAGGCGAAACTTGCGAAGGACAGTCAGAAAGTCACGACCCTGCGCGGCGAGCAGATCAGCCCGGCGCAGCTGTCGAAAGCGGTGCTGTTGTTGCAGGAGCTGGACGGCGAGATTCGCCTGAAGACCCGAAACAAGCGGTCGTTGGATGACGTGCTGCGCGGGGCGATGCACTTGGGGACTGTCGATACAAAAGAATTTGTGCAACTCGCCGAAAGCATTCTCGGCGAGTCGTCCAAAGTCCTTGATACCGGGTTGGTCCGGTAGCGGTCAGCCCCCGGCTTTCGGCGATTTCACCGAGTCATTGCCGGTCACGGTGGCAGTGTTGGTCGCCGCCTCGGCATTGGCCTTGAGCTTGCTCAGTTCTTCACCGGCCCGCTCGATCTTCGCCCGCACGTTGTTCATGTCCTGACGGCTTTTCTCCAGCAGGCTTTTCACCGAACTGTGACCGGTAATGCCGCGGGCCATGGCCACGCCGCCAATCGCCACCTGAATCAGCCCGAATACCCCGCCACGGCGCAGGCCCTTGCCGACCATGATCACGCCGCCGGCCAGCGAGCCGATGCGCTCCCAGCCTTCGACGTTCTGCTCAGGACGGCTCTGGAACGGGGTGGATTCGATACGCTCGACGCGTTTGAGCTCGGTCATGATCTTTCTCCAGGCAATGAGTAATGGATAAACAAGCTGACTGCGCAGGCGGTCAGCTCGTTCCATCGGATGTGCGGCGTTTCAGCGGAATTTCGGTCCGGAGCGGGTATTCAGGCCTTTGGCCATGCGGTCGTAGAGCACAACGTTGACCGTGGCGGCGAGGTTCATGCAGCCGGTGGTCGGGATGTACACGACGTCTTCGCACCAGTCGCGGATCTCCTGATCCAGCGAGCCGTCTTCGGGGCCGAAGATGTACAGGGCGCGATCCGGGTGGGTGTATTCCGGCAGCGGGCGGGCGCCATCGACCAGTTCCACGGCGACCGGGACGCAATTGAGCGGCAGGATCTTTTTCAGGTCGTCGATGCCGATCAGCGGGATGTCGTAGTGCACGCGCTTGGTGTCGGTGACGAAGTCGGCGGCGCGTTCATAGCGCTTGCCGGTATAGAACACGGTCGACACGCCGTAGCAGCCTGCGGCGCGCATCACCGAACCGACGTTTTCCGGTGATTTGGGGTTATACAAACCAATGCAGCTGTACCGTTTGTCTGCCACGAGCGGGGTGCCTTCGGGAAAAAGAGGGCGATTATACGGGGATTGGGGGAGGGCGGGCAGATTCAGGATCTGCGGTGCTGATCGTTCCCACGCTCTGCGTGGGAATGCCTCAATGGACGCTCTGCGTCCGCTTTGGGACGCGGAGCGTCCCGGGCTGCATTCCCACGCGGAGCGTGGGAACGATCGGAGTGGTGGCTCAGTCTTCTTTTTTCATCAGCCCGGCCAGGGCAGCAAACGGGTTGTGCGTAGCCTTGGCGATTTTCGGCGTGCTCAGCGAGCCTTCGCCGAAGTACTGCTGGTCGGTGTAGCGCGAGTGTTCGTTGTCGTGGCAGTACAGACACAGCAGTTCCCAGTTGGAACCGTCCTGCGGGTTGTTGTCGTGGTTGTGGTCGCGGTGGTGCACGGTCAGCTCGCTCAGGCGCTTGCCGGAAAACTCACGGGCGCATCGGCCGCACACGTGCGGGTACATCTTCAGGGCCTTGTCGCGGTAGCCCATTTCCTTGTCGCGCTGGTTGTCGGCGAGGATGCGATCCAGCTTCGAAGTGTTGGTCGGGGTGGACGAACTCATGGGTTCACCTTTTCAGAAGACTAATGACGGTTATGGGGCAAGTTTAGCTCAGCCCTTGAGCTTCTCGGCAATCCAGATCGTGTGGCGCGTGCCCTTGTTGCCGTGGGCGAAGACCTGGACTTCCTCGGCCTTGAAACCGGCCTTCTTCAATTTGTCGGAAAACTGCCGGTCGGCGCTGGCCGACCACACCGCGAGCACGCCTTTGGGCCGCATGGCCTTGGCGCACGCGGCAAGACCGGCGGTGGAATACAGCCAACTGTTGGCCTTCTGGGTCAGGCCTTCGGGGCCGTTGTCGACGTCGAGCATGATCGCGTCGAAGCCGTTCGGCTCGCTTTGCAGCACCTTGGCCACGTCTTCCTGACGGATCACCGTGCGCGGGTCGAGCAACGGACGTCCGGACTTTTCACCGAGCGGGCCACGGTTCCACTCGACCACCCCGGGCACCAGTTCGGCGACCACTACTTCAGCACTCTTGCCCAGATGCTTGAGCGCCGAGGCGAGGGTGAAGCCCATGCCCAGACCGCCGATCAGTACCCGCGAATTCGGCCGGCCGGCGACCTTGCGGCACGGGATCTCTGCCAGCGCGTCTTCGGAGCCGTGCATGCGGGTGTTCATCAATTGGCCGCCGTCGCCGCCCTGGATCTTGATGACGAAATCCTCGCCATACTCGAACAGGCACAGGGCGCCGCCGTTGTCAGGGATCGGCGTGGTGTCGAGCAGAACGAAACGTTTCATGGAAATCTCTACAGGGGGGAAGGCAAGCCGGCGCGTTGGGAGTAGCCTGAAGGCAGACTTCAGGCCAACGGAGCCCTTGATGAAGCGCACCATTCTAACGGTCATTACCCTGGCCGCGCTCTCGATAACTGCCGTACAGGCGCAACAGACGATTCCCGTCAGTCCGACACCGCAACCGGGTTCGCCCGGTACGGCGACGCCAACCCCGTATCCGCAGATCAGCCCGGTGCCGATTCCCAAGGCCGGCCCCGGCAGTGGCGGCCCGCCGCTGGTGCCGATCGAAATGCCCAGCCCGCCGACCAAGGATCAGCCATTGCCGGGCCTGGAACAGAACGACAGCAAACCCAAATCCCCGGGAGGCTAGATCTGCTGGGCGGCGAGCTGGCCGTCGGCCATGCGCAGGCGTTTGGAGAGGGAGACGGCGAGGGCGCGGATGATCTTGGCGGCGATCTTCGGCGCGTCGTTGAGCATTTTTTCCAGCGAATCCTTGCCGAGGTTGAGCAACTGACAGTTGCTCGCCGCCACGCAGGTCGCCGAGCGGCGTTCGCCGTCGAGTACGGCCATTTCGCCGAACGCCCGGCCGCTGCGCAGGGTGGCCATGGTCACGACCTGACCGTCGCCGCCGGTTTTCTGCACGGCCACCTGGCCGGTGTGGATGATGCACATGAAACTGCCGGCATCGCCTTCGCGAAAGATCGCTTCGCCTTCAGCCACGGTACTGATGCTGAAGTAGCCCGAAGCGGCGGCAAAATCCGCCAGCTGCAATTGATCGAACAGGCCGCAGTCCATCAGCCAGTCGCGAATTTCGTTGTTCAGTAGGGTTGGTTCTGACATGGCATGCAATCTTTTTGTTGTGTCGGGTGGCAGGCTCGCCACCGGGGGCCGATCTGCTTATCGGCTCCCGGTGCCCGGAATTAAGACCTGACTGACCGGCGGAGTTCCTCAGACAATGCCCAGAACCTTGAAAACAAATGCATATTCGAGCGCTACGTCACGTAATCCCTGATAACGCCCGCTCATGCCACCGTGGCCGGCGCCCAGTTCAGTCTTGAGCAGCAGCGGATTGTCATCGGTCTTGGTCGCGCGCAATTTCGCCACCCACTTGGCCGCTTCCCAATACTGCACGCGGCTGTCGTTGTAGCCGGCGATCACCAACGTTGCGGGATAGGCCTGCGCGGTGACGTTTTCGTACGGCGCGTAGGCTTTGATCCGCTCGTAGACCTCCGGCTCTTCGGGATTGCCCCACTCGTCGTATTCAGTGACGGTCAGCGGCAGGTCCGGGTCGAGCATGGTGTTGAGCACGTCGACGAACGGCACTTCGGCAATCGCCACACCAAACAGATCCGGACGCTGGTTGAGCACCGCACCGATCAGCAAACCACCAGCGCTGCCGCCACTGATCGCCAGCTGTGGCGCGGTGGTGATGCCGTTGAGGATCAGGAATTCGGCGCAGGCAATGAAGTCGCTGAACGTGTTGTGCTTGTGCTCCTGCTTGCCGGCGCGGTACCAGGCTTCGCCCAGTTCACCGCCGCCGCGCACGTGGGCGATGGCGAACGCCATGCCGCGATCCAGCAGACTCAGGCGGGCGTGGGAGAACCACGGGTCGAGGCTTGAGCCGTAGGCGCCGTAACCGTACAGGTACAGCGGCACCGCTTTGCCGACCATTTCCCGTTTCATCACCAGACTGATCGGCACCTGGGTGCCGTCCGGCGCGGTCGCCCACAGGCGCTGGCTGACGTAGGCGTCGGCGTCGAACGGGCCGAGCACCGGGGTTTCCTTGAGCACAGTCTGCTCGCCGGTGGCGAGGATCAGTTGCCGAACCTGAGCCGGACGATTCAGCGCTTCATAGCGCAGGCGAATGCGGTCACTTTCGAATTCCAGGCTGTTTTGCACGTAGAGGCTGTAGGCCGCGTCCGGTAGTTGCACGCGATAAGGCGCCAGACCGTGTGGGCGAACTTCGATGATCGGCAGACCACCTTCGCGCAGGCTCAGGGTCAGGGCTTCGGCGTTGAGGGTCACGCCATCGAGCATCACCGAATCGCTATGCGGGATCAGGTTCTGCCAGTCGGCTTCGCTGGGTGCGATGCCGGTGTCCGGCGCCTGATACAGGGCGAAGTTGATGCCGTCGCGGTTGGTGCGGATGAACCAGGTCCATTCGCCATCGAGCTTGCCGTGATCGACGTCGTACTCGTGATCCTCGACCCGTGGCGCCAGGCAAGTGAATGGCTGCTGCGGCTGATTGGCATCCAGCGCCCAGACTTCGCTGGTGGTCTTGCTGCCCAGGGACAACAGCAATTGCTGCTCGGAGCTGGCGCGGTAGCAATGCAGGAAGAAACGCCCGTCCGGCTCGTGGAACACCTCTTCGGCGGCGGTGCCGTCCAGGCGGTAGCGGAACAGTTTGTGCGGGCGGTGGGTGTCGTCGAGCACGCCGAAGAACAGCGTGAGGCTGTCGTTGGCCCAGGTCATGCTGCCGTCGCAGTCCTGGAATTCCAGTTCGCTGACGCGCTCGCTGGACAATTCCTTCACGAACAGCGTGTAAATCTCGTCCCCCGAGGCATCGACGCTGTAGGCCAGACGCTGGTGATCCGGGCTGATGCTGAACGCGCCCAGGGAGAAAAAGCCGCCATTGGCCAGGGCGTTCGGGTCGAGCAGCAATTGTTCGCGGCTTTCGTCGAGGGTCAGGCTGTCGTCGGCCGGACGCGGGCAGCGGTAGTGGCGGGCGTATTCGTCACCCGCTGTGGTGCGGGTGTAATACAGGTACGGGCCCCATGGCGATGGCAGCGACAGGTCGGTTTCGAGGATCCGGCCCTTGATCTCTTCGAACAGGGTTTCACGCAGTTCGGCCTGATCGGCGGTCTGCGCCTGCTGATAGTCGTTTTCAGCCTTGAGGTAGTCGAGCACCGCGTCGGTGTCGCGTTCCTGCAGCCAGGCGTACGGGTCGTGACCGGCGGCCTTGTGGGCAATCGGGGCGCTGATGACGTTGGCGGATACGGGCATGGAAAGCTCTCGGACATGACAAATAAGGGCCGCACGGACGGCGGGGAAGCCTGACGTGCGAAAAGTCGTTACTATAAGCGCCTATTTGCCTGCCTTGCCATGGACACCATGACCGAGAACGACTATCTGATCGCCTGGGGCCTTTACGCCTTTGCCGCCGTGGGCTGCCTGCTGGTGTGGATGCGCATGACCCGCTGGATGTGGCGCTGGCTGCGCGAGCCGCTGCGTGTATTGATGGTGGTGCTGCTGTTCAGCCCGACCATCATTGATCCGGTGAAGGAAAAATTCGCCCCGGCTATCGCCATCACCGCGCTGGATCTAGCGTTCAAGGTTGGCAACAACGCCTGGCGCGCCATTTCCGAACTGCTCATGTATGCCATGATCGCGTTCGGCCTGTACCTGATTTTCGTGCTGATCCGTTTCCCGATCGAGCGCGCTTCGAACGCTCGCAAGGAACAGGCCGAAGCGGCTCGCGCAGCCGCCCGTGCCGAAGACGAGCGTGACGCCGATCAACCGTTCGGCGGCGCTGGCGATGACCGCTACGGTCGCCCGCCGGTACCGAGCAATCCGCAGCGCATGCGGGTCGAGCCGCGCCTGTAATCACGAGAGTCCGCACATGTGTGAATTACTGGGCATGAGTGCCAACGTGCCGACCGACATCGTGTTCAGCTTCACCGGGTTGATGCAGCGCGGCGGTCGCACCGGGCCACACCGCGACGGCTGGGGCATTGCCTTCTACGAAGGGCGCGGCTTGCGCCTGTTCCAGGACCCGGCGGCCAGCAGCGAGTCGGAAGTCGCCAATCTGGTGCAGCGTTATCCGATCAAGAGCGAAGTGGTCATCGGTCATATCCGTCAGGCCAACGTCGGCAAGGTCTGCCTGTCCAACACCCACCCGTTCGTCCGCGAACTGTGGGGGCGCAACTGGTGCTTCGCGCACAACGGCCAGCTCGCCGATTTCACCCCGATCAAGAGTTTTTACCGCCCGGTCGGCGATACCGACAGCGAATCGGCGTTCTGCGATTTGCTCAACCGCGTACGTGCAGCGTTTCCGGAACCGGTCGATATAGAAGTGCTGCTGCCGGATCTGGTCGCGGCCTGCGCCGAATATCGCAGCAAGGGCGTGTTCAACTGCCTGCTGAGCGACGGCGACTGGCTGTTCTGCTATTGCTCGACCAAACTGGCGCAGATCACCCGTCGTGCACCGTTTGGCCCGGCGCGGCTCAAGGACGTCGATGTGATCGTCGATTTCCAGGCCGAAACCACGCCCAACGACGTGGTGACGGTGATTGCCACTGAACCCTTGACCGAAAACGAAACCTGGACCCGCTACGAACCGGGCCAATGGAGCCTGTGGCGACGCGGCGAATGCGTAAGCCAAGGCACGACCGAATAAGGATTGCACCCCCATGTTGCTCAGTTATCTACGGCTGGTGTTGTTTGCGGCGGGCCTGTTGATCGGTGTCCAGGTGCCGGGCTTCATCAACGATTACGCCAAGCGGGTCGAAGCGCACCTGATCGAGGCGCAGACCAGTCTGCGCGGCTTCCAGGGCACCGCCGAGCAGTTCTTCAAAGGGGATATCCAGGCGCTGGTCGCCCATTACCGTGCCAGCGAAGATCCGGTGTTTCGCAGCGATGCCGACAGCTTGAGCACTTTGCTCAACCGTCAGCTGGCGCTGGACAAGCAATTCCAGGCGATGCAGGGCCCGTGGTACATCCGCTTCCTGCAGGTGGTGCTGGCCGCCGACCCGGACATCCGCAAGGAAACCTGGAATGGCTACAGCTACCAGATCCTGCTGACGCCTGAGGCGATGATCTGGGGCATGAGCGGCGCGCTGCTGCTGTCGTTCGGCCTGGAGTGCCTGTTCCGTCTGATCGACTGGGTGGTGCTGGGCGGCAAGCGCCTGCGCCAGAGCCGGCCGATCGAAGACCGGGATGTGCGCGGGCTCTAAGCTTCGATGCATCGTTCCCACGCAGTGGGAACGATCAACTTAAAGCGATGTAATCCTTGCCCACCTTGCGCGCATATTCCTCCAGCACCTGCTGACACAGCGTCACAATCTCCTCGACCCATTCCACACCGACCCGCCACGACACCACCACCTGCAGGTTCGGCGGACGCTGTTCGATGTCGAGCAGGGTCAGTTCGCCCCGCGCCAGCTCCTCGGCCACCAGCACCGGCGGCAACGCGCCAATGCCGAACCCGTCGCGTAACAGCCGGGTAATCGCCGACACCGAATTCACACAGTTCAACCGTGGCGCCAACACACCTTGGGCCTGCATCAACGCCAGGATGTCCTGGTGCGGCCGGGAGTTTTTCGAGTAGGTGATGATCCGTTCCTGGGCCAGGTCGGCGAGGCTTTGGTAATCGCGGTTGTAGATCGAGTTGCTGGCGACGATCCAGCCGATGGGGTGGCTGGCCAGTTCCAGGCTGCGCACGCTTTCCTGGCGCACCAGATCGGTTTGCAGGATCAGATCGAGAAAGCCTTTTTGCAGCTGATCGCAGAGGTTCAGCGAGGTATCCGCCACCAGCTCGATTTCCACCCGTGGGTACAGATCGGTCATCTGCGCCACCAGCGGGCTGAGCCAAGTGTGGATCACTGTGTCCATCACCCCGATGCGCACCCGGCCGACCTTGCTCGAACGGGTTTCGATCGACTGCTTCAGCGCCTGCATCGTGTCGAGCATCTGCTCGGCATAGTCCAGCACTTTCAAACCTTCGGGCGTCAGGCTGACGCCGCGTGAATCACGCAGGAACAGCTTCACCCCGAGCTCGCCTTCGAGCACCGCGATCCGGCTCGAGATCGAGGCCTGAGTGGTGAACAGCTTGTCGGCGGTCAGGCGAAAACTTTTCAGCCGGGCGACCCAGACGAAGGTTTCGAGAAACTTCAGGTTCATGGCAACAAATTTTTCTTATGTCTTGGGCGGGTTTTTATTCGTTGGACGCGACCGGGTGACGCACCCAAGAATCGACGCATCCGGTTCCCACGATAGGCGTCGTCGGAGCTTCGAACAAGACCAATAAAAGCCTGCGGAGACATGCCATGAGTGCGCCCGACACCCTCGACCTCCCCAAGACTGCGGCCCGTCCCGGCCCGTTCGACTGGTATCGCAACATCAATCAGCAGGAGCGCCGGACCTTCTGGAGCTGCAAGATCGGCTACGGTCTGGACGGCATGGACACCCAGATGCTCAGCTTCGTGGTGCCGACCCTGATCGCAATGTGGGGCATCACCACCGGCGAAGCCGGCCTGATCCACACCAGCACCCTGATCGCTTCGGCCATCGGCGGTTGGGTGGCGGGAATTCTCTCCGACCGCATCGGCCGCGTGCGCACCCTGCAACTGACGGTGCTGTGGTTTGCCTTCTTCACTTTCCTTTGCGGCTTTGCCCAGAACTACGAACAGCTGTTGATTGCCCGCACCTTGATGGGCTTCGGTTTCGGCGGTGAATGGACCGCCGGTGCGGTGCTGATCGGTGAAGTGATCCGGGCCAAGGACCGCGGCAAGGCGGTGGGCATGGTGCAATCCGGCTGGGCCTTGGGTTGGGGCCTGACGGCGATTCTGTATGCGCTGCTGTTTTCGGTGCTGCCACCGGAAGACGCCTGGCGCGCACTGTTCATCCTTGGCATCGTGCCGGCGGTGTTCGTGATTTTCGTCCGCCGTCTGGTGAAAGATCCGGAGATCTACCGCGAAGCCAAGGCCAGACAAACCCCGGAAAGCCCTTCGAAGTTCTACGAGATTTTCGCCCCCGGCATGCTCTTCACCACGATTCGTGCCTCGCTGCTGACCACCGGCGCCCTCGGCGGTTATTACGCGATTACCTCCTGGCTGCCGACTTTTCTGAAAAACGAACGCGGTTTGAGCGTACTCGGCACCGGCGGTTATCTGGCGATGGTGATCATCGGTTCCTACGCCGGTTATGTGATCAGCGCCTATTTGACTGACCTGTTGGGCCGCAAGAAGAACTTCATCCTGTTCGCCGTCGGCTCGTTCACCATCGTTCTGCTCTACACCCAATTGCCGGTCAGCAACGGCGTGATGCTGTGGCTGGGTTTCCCGCTGGGCTTTTTCGCCTCGGGGATTTTCAGTGGGATGGGCGCGTTTCTCACCGAGTTGTTTCCAACCCGGATTCGTGGCTCGGGGCAGGGCTTCTGCTACAACATCGGTCGGGCGCTGGCGGCTTTGTTCCCGCTGCTGATCGGCCTGCTCAGTCAGAAGGTGCCACTGAGCGTAGGCATCGGTGCCTTTGCGGCGGTGTCCTACGGAGTGGTGATCCTCGCGGCGTTGAGCCTGCCGGAAACCCGTGGCAAGCAACTGGACGCGCAGTAACTGATAACCTGCGACAACGCCCTACGATAAAAAAAGACAAAAGCTACAGGAGTGTTCACCATGAGCCGCCTGCTATTGAACTGTGACATCGGCGAGAGCTTCGGCAGCTGGACCATGGGTCTGGACGCGGAAGTCATGCCCTTCATCGACTGCGCCAACATTGCCTGCGGTTTCCACGCCGGCGACCCGAGCATCATGCGCAAGACCGTCAGCCTGGCGTTGAGCCACGGCGTGAAGATCGGCGCGCATCCGGCCTATCAGGATCTGGTGGGGTTCGGCCGACGTTCCATGGCCTACACGGCCCAGGAACTGCAGGACATCCTGCATTACCAGATCGGCGCTCTCGACGGCATTTGCCGTGCCCAGGGTGGCAAAGTCAGTTACGTCAAACCCCACGGCGCGATGTACAACGACATGATGGCGAACCCGGCGCAGTTGCGCGCGGTGATTCAGGCCGTCGTGGCTTACGATCGCAGCTTGCCGTTGATGCTGATGGCCACCCGCGACAACACGGCAGCCCAGCAACTCGGCGACGAATACGGCGTGACGCTGTGGTTCGAAGCCTTCGCCGACCGCGCCTACGACAGCGCCGGCCGACTGGTCTCGCGACAACTGCCGGGCGCGGTGCACCACGATTGCGAAACCATCATCGGGCAAGCGCTGACCATCGCCCGTGGCGACAACCTCACCGCCAGCGACGGCAGCGCGCTGCACCTGCAAGCCAACACTTTGTGCGTGCACGGTGACAACGCCAGCTCAGTGGCGGCCGTGCAGCGCATTCGTCAGGCCTTGAACGAGCAGAGCGCGCCATGAATCCGCGGGTGGAAGTGGTGGCGCTGGATTGCCTGATGCTGCGCTTGTTCGATGAAATCGCCGAAGCCAACATGCCGTGGATGCTCGCCGCCAGCGAGCGGTTGCGCGCGGTGTTCGGCGAACATCTGATCGATTTGGTGTCGTCGTACACCACGTTGATGGTGCATTACGATCTGACCGCGTTGAGCCCGAATCAGGCGCGGGAGTTGATCGCCGAAGCGCTGATCGACCTGTCGCCGAATGCGCGTATCGGCGGCCAGTGCCATGTGCTGCCGGTGTGGTACGACCTGAGCGTCGGACCGGAATTGAGTTTGCTGTCTCAACGCAGCGGCTTGGCAGTAGAGGAGGTGATCCGCCGCCACAGTGCCCGTGAATATCAGGTGTTCGCGCTCGGATTCGCACCGGGGTTTGCCTTCATGGGCCTGGTGGAAGAAGTCCTCGCGGCGCCGCGTCTGAATACCCCACGCAAGAAAGTCGCCGCCGGCAGTGTCGGCATCGCCGAGCGTCAGACAGCGGCGTATCCGGTGGTGTCCCCCGGTGGCTGGAACCTGATCGGTCGCACGCCGGCAAAGTTGTTCGACCGTGAACGCGATGGCTACAGCCTCATGCAACCCGGCGATACCGTACGTTTCGAAGCGGTAAGCCATGCCGAATTCATCCGCCTCGGCGGTGACGACACGCCTCTGGAGGCGCTAGCATGAGCCGACTGACGATTGAAGCGAGTACGCCGCTGTGCCTGTTGCAGGATGCCGGCCGGTTTGGCGTACGGCATCTGGGCGTGACCCAGGGTGGCGCGGCGGACTGGCGGTCGATGGCCTGGGCCAACTGGCTGCTGGGCAATGGCCTGGACTTGCCGGTGATCGAAATTACCCTCGGCGGGTTCACGGTGGTGGCTGAAGAAGATTGCTTGCTGGCATTGGCGGGTGCCGATCTTGGCGCGCAGATCGACGGTGAGGCGTTAGCGCCGTGGCGCAGTTTCAAACTGCGTAAAGGGCAGACCTTGACGTTCACCCAGCCGTTGCTGGGGGCTCGGGCCTATCTGGCTGCGCCTGGCGGTTTCAGCGCGCCGCCAGTGTTGGGCAGCAGTGCCACGGTAGTGCGCGAAGAACTCGGCGGGCTCGATGGTTTTGGCCTGCCGCTGGCCAAGGGCGCTTCGCTGAGTTATCAGGGCGAAACCTTGCTGGTGCGCGAGGTGCCGGCGGAGCATCGACCGGATCTGCGCCTTGACGCACCGCTCGATCTGGTGCTCGGCGCGCAGATCGGTCAGTTCAGCGGGCAGAGCCTGTTCGATGCATTCAACAGTGCCTGGACGCTGGACAGTCGTGCCGATCGCATGGGTATTCGTCTGTTGGGCACGGCGTTGCAATATCAGGGTAAACCGATGATTTCCGAGGGCATTCCGCTGGGGGCGGTGCAGGTGCCGCCGGACGGGCAGCCGATCGTGTTGCTCAATGATCGGCAGACCATTGGCGGCTATCCGCGATTGGGAGCGTTGACACCGTTGGCGTTGGCCCGCCTGGCACAGTATCTGCCGGGGTCGAAGGTCAGGTTGCGCCCGGTGGTGCAGGAAGTGGCACACCGGGAACACATCGAATATCTGAAGCGCTTTTGATTGTTCCCCCGCCGCTGGCGGGGGAGCCGTTGCGGATTACTTGGACAGAAACCGCATCCCTTCTTCCAGCCCGCGCAACGTCAGCGGATACATCTGATCCTCGATCAAATCCCGCACGATGTTGGTCGACGAGGTGTAGCCCCACGTATCTTTCGGGTACGGATTGATCCAGATGAGCTTCTTGTACTTCTCCATGAAGCGCTGCATCCACACGTAACCCGGCTCTTCGTTCCAGTGCTCGACGCTGCCACCGGCCTGGGTGATTTCATAAGGCGCCATGGCGGCGTCACCGATGAAGATCACTTTGTAGTCGGCGCCGTACTTGTGCAGCAGGTCCTGGGTCGAGGTGCGCTCGGAGGTGCGGCGCATGTTGTTCTTCCACACCGACTCATAAATGAAGTTGTGGAAATAGAAGTACTCCAGATGCTTGAACTCGGTCTTGCAGGCCGAGAACAGTTCCTCGCAGATCTTCACGTGGGCGTCCATCGAGCCGCCGATGTCGAACAGCAGCAACAGCTTCACCGTGTTGCGCCGTTCCGGGCGCATCTGGATGTTCAGCAGTCCGGCGTCCTTGGCGGTATGGTCGATGGTGCCGTCGATGTCCAGCTCTTCCGCCGCGCCCTGACGCGCGAATTTGCGCAGGCGGCGCAGGGCGACCTTGATGTTGCGGGTGCCCAGTTCCACGGAGTCGTCGAGGTTTTTGTACTCGCGCTGATCCCAGACTTTCACCGCTTTGCCCTGGCGTTTGCCGGCATCGCCGACCCGAATGCCTTCCGGGTTGAAACCGCCGGAGCCGAACGGGCTGGTGCCGCCGGTGCCGATCCATTTGTTGCCGCCGGCGTGGCGTTCCTTCTGTTCTTCCAGGCGTTTCTTGAACTCCTCGATCAGCTTGTCCAGGCCGCCGAGGGACTGGATCTGCGCGCGTTCCTCGTCGGTCAGCGAGCGCTCGAATTCCTTGCGCAGCCAGTCTTCGGGGATCAGCGCCTGCAAGTGGTCGTCGAGTTTTTCCAGGCCGTTGAAGTAGGCGCCGAACGCACGGTCGAACTTGTCGAAATGCCGTTCGTCCTTCACCAGAATCGCCCGGGACAAGTAGTAGAACTCGTCCATGTCGGCGAAGGTCACGCGCTGTTTCAGCGCGTTGATCAGGTCGAGCAGCTCGCGCACCGACACCGGTACCTTGGCTGCACGCATTTCATTGAACAGGTTGAGCAACATGGCGTCAGCCTCTTAGCGGGTGCCGCGACGGCTCATGAACGCCAGGCGCTCAAGCAGTTGCACGTCCTGTTCGTTCTTCACCAGTGCACCGGCCAGCGGCGGGATGGCTTTGGTCGGATCGCGTTCGCGCAGCACTGCTTCGCCGATGTTGTCGGCCATCAGCAGTTTCAGCCAGTCCACCAGTTCGGAGGTCGAAGGCTTCTTCTTCAGGCCCGGCACCTTGCGCACGTCGAAGAACACGTCCAGCGCTTCGCTGACCAGGTCTTTCTTGATGTCCGGGTAGTGAACATCGACGATCTTCTGCAGGGTGGTGCGGTCGGGGAAGGCGATGTAGTGGAAGAAGCAGCGGCGCAGGAAGGCGTCCGGCAGCTCTTTCTCGTTGTTGGAAGTAATGATGATGATCGGACGCTTTTTGGCCTTGATGGTCTCGTCGATCTCGTAAACGTAGAACTCCATCTTGTCGAGTTCTTGCAGCAGGTCGTTGGGAAACTCGATGTCGGCCTTGTCGATTTCGTCGATCAGCAGAATGACCCGCTCTTCGGACTCGAACGCTTCCCAGAGCTTGCCCTTCTTCAGGTAGTTGCGCACGTCGTGGACTTTTTCATTGCCCAGTTGCGAGTCGCGCAGACGGCTGACCGCATCGTACTCGTACAGGCCTTGATGGGCCTTGGTGGTGGACTTGATGTGCCAGGTGATCAGCTTGGCGCCGAACGATTCGGCCAGTTGCTCGGCGAGCATGGTCTTGCCGGTGCCCGGTTCGCCCTTGACCAGCAGCGGCCGCTCCAGAGTGATGGCGGCGTTGACCGCCAGCTTCAGGTCATCGGTGGCGACGTAGGCCTGGGTGCCTTCGAACTTCATCTGCTAATCCTCGAACGGTAACGCCGACCTGAACGGGCAGGGCGGGGGCGAAATAATCGGATGCCCGACTATAACGCGCGGCCCGGTCGACTGTGAACGCAGACGGCTTATTCAGTCTCTGAATGGGGCGTCACATGTTGACTCAGTTTCGGCACGAGGCCAGTATTTCAGGTATCGCCGATTTGGCGATAGCCTTCGGGCATGACTACCAAATACCGATTTCGCGAAAAATACCGCATTCAGTTGCGCGAGAAGGATCACCCGCCACCCCATGTTCACCTGACCGGTGGTGGAATGGATGTGATGCTTAGCCTGGAAACCGTCGAGGTCATGATGGGCAAGGCACCGCCACTGATCATCAAGGAAGCGTTGGCGTGGGTTTCGGCCCATCAGACGCAATTGCTGGAGGACTGGAAACGATGTTACCCATGAAGCGGCCACGATTGGCCGCAGTGCAGGCTGCTGGCGATGCTTGCCTGTCGCTGACCTTTATTGATGGCCAACGGCTGAACCTGGATTTGAGCCGCGATCTGCAAACCTATCCTGGGCTCGCTCCGCTACTGGACGCTGAAGTGTTCGCAAGCGCTGAGTTGGGTGACGACGGCTGGAGCGTGGAGTGGCTGGAGCCGGATATCCAGATTGGTGCCGATACCTTGTACCGGGACGCGCTCGCGCAAAATGCGCCCGACGAAAACACACGGATTTTCATGGATTGGCGCGCTCGCACCGGTCTACCGTTGAATGAGGCGGCCGAAGCGTTGGGTGTCAGCGCCCGCAGCATCAGTCGCTACAGTAATGGTCGGGAAGCGGTGCCGCGATCATTGGCCCTGGCCTGTCTGGGTTGGGATTCGTTGCAGGAGAAGCCTGCACTGATCGCGGCAGAGGATACCGGGCACTACATCGTCAACCGAAAAACTTAGCCCGCATCCGGCTTCGGCCGTTCATACCGGGCATTGAAGGCCTGGATGAACCCATTGCGCAAAATCTGCAAAAACGCTTCGAACGCGTTGATATCTTGCTGGTGCACGCTGCCGCTGAGTTCGACCCGGGTGGCAAACTGGTTTTTGCCCTGGTTTTTCAGCACGGTTTCGGTGCCCCCGACCAGCGCTTCCCAGATCGAGCGGAAGATCCCCTTGTTCTTGTTCTCGACATCCTGGTGCCAGTTGAAGACGTCGACGTCGCGCAGCAGCGGTTTGATGTAGCCCTTGAGCTGGCCCTTGTTGGCGGCGGCTTCGATGACCACGTCGCCGCGGCCGGCGTTGAAGTCGAATTTGCCGTAGGTCGAGGCGAAGTCGTTCATGCGCTTGAGTTCAATGTCGCGGGCCCGCAGGCGAAATTCGAAGTCTTCGAAATTGCTCAAGGGGTCGAAGGTGGCTGTGGTTTCCAGCGGGGCATGCCCCAGCAGCAGAGCCTTGCCTTCGAAGCGAGCGTCGCGTTTGCCCTCCTTGTCGACCACGTTGGTCAGGTTGTAAATGCTGGCGTCGACGTTGGTTGCATTCATGTTTACCGGTGGTTTGGAGTTGAAGTTGCGAAAGCTGATCCGCCCATCGCTGATCTGCACTTCGTCGAGCGTGATAGGCAACAGTTTGCCCAGTTGCTCACGCCAGTCGGTGCCCTGACCGGTCTGGGAGTTCTGCTTGTTGGCACCACCATCGACGAAGTTCACCTGAGGTTTAAAGAATTTCACCTGTGCCACAACAGCATGGTCGTACCAAAGCGAGTGCCAACTGACAGACAGGTCGATAGCCGGCGCATCGACGAATGGCACCGGCACCTTGCCGTCGGCCTTGACGATTTTCAGGCCATTGATCTTGTAGGCCCCGCGCCAGAGCGCTAGGTCCACGTCGGTGATCTGGCCGCGGTAATCGCCCATGTTGGCCAGTTTGTCATTCAGATAGTCGTGCACCAGATAGGGCAGGGCGATGTGCAGGGCGATCAGCAGAACAACGGCAGTGGCAATAGTCCACAATGGCCAGCGGTAGCGACGCTTCATGGCAATAGATCCCGAACGGTATAAGGCGGTTGACTGCCGCCTGCCGCAGACGTTCGACCGAACTGGACTGAAAAAGGCAACAGGCTTACCTTGGAGAGCTGAATTCAACGCTGCACAAGGACCCAGCCATGAGCCGTATTTTTGCTGACAACGCCCATTCCATCGGCAACACGCCGCTGGTGCAGATCAACCGCATTGCGCCCCGTGGCGTGACCATTCTGGCCAAGATCGAGGGTCGCAACCCGGGCTACTCGGTCAAGTGCCGGATTGGCGCCAACATGATCTGGGACGCCGAAAGCAGCGGCAAACTCAAGCCGGGCATGACCATCGTCGAGCCGACCTCCGGCAACACCGGCATCGGTCTGGCCTTCGTGGCGGCCGCTCGCGGTTACAAATTGCTGCTGACCATGCCGGCCTCGATGAGCATCGAGCGGCGCAAGGTGCTCAAGGCGCTGGGTGCCGAGCTGGTGCTGACCGAACCAGCCAAAGGCATGAAAGGCGCTATCGAAAAGGCCAACGAAATCGTAGCCAGTGACGCGGGCAAATACTTCATGCCGGCCCAGTTCGATAATCCGGCCAACCCAGCCATTCATGAAAAGACCACCGGCCCGGAAATCTGGAATGACACCGATGGCGCCATCGATGTGCTGGTGGCGGGCGTCGGGACCGGCGGAACCATCACCGGCGTGTCGCGGTATATCAAGAATACGGCAGGCAAACCGATTCTGTCGGTGGCGGTGGAACCGGTGTCTTCGCCGGTGATTACCCAGGCGCTGGCAGGTCAAGAAATCAAGCCGAGCCCGCACAAGATTCAGGGCATCGGTGCCGGGTTCGTGCCGAAGAACCTTGATCTGTCGATGGTTGACCGGGTCGAGTTGGTGACGGATGACGAGTCCAAAGCCATGGCCCTGCGCCTGATGCAGGAGGAAGGGATCCTGTGCGGTATTTCCTGCGGTGCGGCCATGTCGGTGGCGGTGCGTCTGGCGGAGACGCCGGAAATGCAGGGCAAGACCATTGTGGTGGTGCTGCCCGACTCCGGTGAGCGTTATCTGTCGAGCATGCTGTTCAGTGATCTGTTCACCGATCAGGAGAACCAGCAGTAAGTGGCGTGTTGATTCAGGTCAGCCAGGGTTCAGGATCGTTATGTTAATAAGTGCTTTGTTGCGCAATTCTTAACACTGAATCTTGAGTCGGGCGGGTTTTTCCCGGAGCCGGTAGTGTTTATCATGGCCGGCCGCCATCTCGGGCAAATGACATGGCGTGGCGTTGTCTTATTTCAAGGAGTTGTTGATGACCTTTTCGTTAGCCGCCAAGGTGTCGGTGTTGCTGCTGTTTGTGGGCAGCATCCTCTACGTGCATTTGCGCGGCAAGGCGCGTTTGCCGGTGCTGCGGCAGTTCGTCAACCACTCGGCGCTGTTCGCCCCGTATAACGCCTTGATGTACCTGTTCTCGGGCGTGCCGTCCAAGCCGTATCTGGATCGCAGCAAGTTTCCGGAACTGGACGTTCTGCGCGATAACTGGGAAACCATTCGTGACGAAGCCATGCACCTGTTCGACGAGGGTTATATTCGCGCCGCCGAGAAAAACAACGACGCCGGTTTCGGCTCGTTCTTCAAGAAAGGCTGGAAGCGTTTCTACCTCAAGTGGTACGACAAACCGCTGCCTTCGGCCGAAACTCTGTGCCCGAAAACCGTGGCGTTGGTCAGTGCCATTCCCAACGTCAAAGGCGCGATGTTCGCGCTGTTGCCGGGTGGCAGTCATTTGAACCCGCACCGCGATCCGTTCGCCGGTTCCCTACGTTATCACCTGGGCCTTTCGACGCCGAACTCCGACGACTGCCGGATTTTTGTCGACGGTCAGGTCTACGCCTGGCGCGACGGTGAAGACGTGATGTTCGACGAGACCTACGTGCACTGGGTTAAAAACGAAACCGAACAAACCCGCGTCATCCTGTTCTGCGACATCGAGCGGCCGTTGAGCAACCGCCTGATGACCCGCATCAACCGCTTCATCAGCGCCTGGCTGGGCCGTGCCACGGCACCGCAGAACCTCGACGACGAACGTGTTGGCGGGATCAACCAGGCTTATGCGTGGAGCAAGAACTTCAGCGACAAGTTCAGTGGTGCGGTCAAACAGTGGAAACGCCGCAATCCGAAGGCCTACCGCGTAATGCGGCCGGTGCTGGCGGTGGTGGTGTTGACGTTGCTGGGGTATTGGCTATTTGGTTGAGGCTGGATTTAAAAGCATAAAAAACCGCTCTTTTGAGCGGTTTTTTATGCGGGGAAGGTAAAGGATGCGCCGGCGAGAACACCTCCCGGCTCCTCCGCTGCTGGATTAGCCAATGCCTCTCTGATTCGGAGTAACTCCTTTTCAGATAATTCTCCAGCAGAGCGCTTTCCTTTGGCCCTGGTCAATTTGGCGCCTGGCGCTTTGTTCTCAGCAACAGCTTTCATGGCGTCTCCGGCGTTGATCATTTAATGAACAGTGATCCGATACTAGACTTAGTCAATGGGCTTCACAAGACGACCTTCCGAGTCCAACTCAAACCCCAGTTGCCGATAAAGCGGTATTACTCCGGGAACAGGCTCCTGAATTTCGATTTGCTTGCTGCCTACGATTCGCGCGAAGTGCGTCACGGCGGTCAATGCAAATGTTGCGATTCGGCTCTTGAGCGGGTGATCGTTTCCCGGCTTTCCTTCCAGGCGCACGATTTTTACTCTCAATCGGCTCTGGTTCGGATTCGCAAAGCAAAGTCCGCATAGCTCATGATCAAACCAGATTGCTAAATCGAATCCCAGTGGTTCTCTGGCCTTCCACCTGACAACTTCCTGCCAGGAGAAATAAGGGTCCAGCCATTGTTCATAGGCATTCAGTGCCAAAGCGTCGATAGCTTCGAAACGAACTCTGGAGTGATCGACATCTACGATCCCTTTTTGCTTCAGGTCTTCCTGCAGCTTTGCGAAGGTGATGCCCGCGTACTTCCTGGCTTGCGATTTGTACAACTGATACCGCAGATGATTACGTTCCCTTGGCATATGATCTCGCGCATTCCATGTCCCCCATCAATGGTCGTTGCAATTGCAAACGAGCCTATGCGCCTGCCTCCTGCCTGTCGCTACTGGCCCTTTGTCCAATTCATTGCAATCCATGTCGCGGGCTGGTTATAGTCGGCGCTCGTGAGTCCCACGACTCACCTTTCAACCCTTCAAAAAAGATCAGCCCAGATGCCTGCATCCCTCATCAACGCGGTAGTCGATTCAGCGGTCAACGCTGGCGTCGTGCCGTGCGGGAATCAGCAGCCTGTGCAGATCAGTCATTACCCTCCACCTGTCAGTAGCACGCCGGTGTGCGCAGTCGTATCACCGCCGGGCGTTGGTGTTTCGGGCTGATCAGCGTTTCCTGCTGACCCCTGTGCCCGCCTGAAAAAAAACCTACTGAATTTCAGCTTCGGCTGAGTTGGCTATTTGCCTGACTACAGGTGGTATTCATGTTTGTCCTTTCGAAAAAGTCCGCGCTCGCGGCGGCGTCCACGAGCCTGTTCGTTCTACTGTGGAGCAGCGGGGCGATCTTCTCCAAGTGGGGGCTGGCCCACGCTTCGCCCTTTGCCTTTTTGCTGATCCGTTTTGTCATTGCCCTGTGCGGGCTGGTGCTGCTGGTGCCGTTGCTCAAGCTGAAACTGCCCAAGGGCGGCAAGCCGATGCTGTATGCGATGGCCACCGGCGTGGTGCTGTTGGGGGCTTATCAGATCTTCTATCTGCTGGCGCTGGATCTGAAAGTCACGCCCGGAGTGATGGCGACCATCATGGGCGTGCAGCCGATCCTCACGGTGGTGATCATGGAGCGGCAGCGCTCGGCGAGCCGGATGTTTGGTCTGGCGTTGGGATTGGCCGGTCTGATCATGGTGGTTTACCAGGGCATCGGTCTGGCCGGGATGTCGCTGGCGGGGATGCTGTTCGGGCTGCTGGCGCTGGCGAGCATGACCTTCGGCTCGATCATGCAGAAACGCATCACCGACAATCCCCTCGGCACGCTGCCGGTGCAGTATCTGGCCGGTCTGCTGCTGTGCGGGATTTTCGTGCCGTTCCAGCCGTTTAACTTCGAGCACAGCGCCGGTTTCATCGTGCCGGTGTTGTGGATGGGGCTGGTGGTTTCCGTGCTGGCGACGTTGCTGCTGTATCGACTGATCGCGCGGGGCAATCTGGTAAATGTCACCAGTCTGTTCTATCTGGTGCCGGCCGTGACGGCGGTGATGGACTACCTGATCTTCGGCAATCGCCTGGCGGCGTTGAGCGTGCTGGGGATGCTGTTGATCATCGTCGGTCTGGTGTTCGTGTTCCGTAAATCGGCGTAACCGCCGCGCATGAAAAGGCCCGGGAGGAAACTCCCGGGCCTTCGTGCATCTGCAAATCAGCGAGTGGCGATTTCTGCCGGTTTCACCGCCGCCGGTTTCAACACCAGCCACAGCGCAATGGCGATCAACACCCCGCCATACACGTGGGCCATCGACAGCGGCTCATCGAGAAACAGCGCCCCCCACAACACGCCGAACGGCGGAATCATAAAGGTCACGGTCATCGACTTCACCGGCCCGATGGAGCTCAGCAGGCGGAAGTAAATGATGTAGGCAAACGCGGTGCAGCCCAGCCCTAGGCCCAGCAGCGACAACCAGACACTCCAGCCGCCCCAGCTCACCGGCGGCGCAGTGATGACGCTGTAACCGAACAGCGGCAACAGAAACAGGGTTGCTCCGAGCATGCTGCCCAGCGCCGACAGACGGCTGTCGAGCCCGCCGGCCTGATCCAGCCAGCGTCGGGCGAGGAACCCGGCGAAGCCGTAGCAGGTGGTTGCGAGCAGACAGGCAACCGCACCCATCAGCAGCTGCAGATCGAAGGCGACCGGGCCGGCGCGAGTCAGCACGCCCACCCCGAGCAGGCCGAGGAACACCCCGGCGAGTTTGGCCAGCGTGAGTTTTTCACTGAAAAACAAACCGCCGATCAACACACCCATCAATGGTGTGGTGGCATTGAAGATCGCCGAATAACCGGCGGGCAGCACCTGGGCGGCGACGGAGTACAGCGTCGCCGGCACGCCGGAGTTGATCACGCCCAGCAGCATCACGGTCTTGAGCTTGCCTTTGAAATCCCAGCTGATGCGCATCAGCCCGAGGATCACCAGCAGGCCGACAGCGGCAATCGAAACGCGGAAGAAACCGGTCGGAATCGTACCGATCGCCGGAGCGATGATGCGCATGAACAGGAAGCTCGCGCCCCAGATGGCGGCCAGCGACAACATGCGGAATATATCGACAGGGCTCACGGGCCACTCCTTCCTTGATCGGGACGAGAGTGTTGCCGAGGGCCCCGGCGATGGCAACCGTTAATCGGGCATTTAATTTTCTGATCAGATCACGAAGCGCGTCACCAGCCCGTTGAGGTCTACGGCCAGTCGCGACAGTTCCTGGCTGGCGGCAGACGTCTGGGTGGCGCCGGCAGCGGTCTGGGTCGACAGGTCGCGGATGGTCACCAGATTCTGATCGACTTCCCGCGCCACCAGCGCCTGCTGCTCGGCGGCGCTGGCGATCACCAGGTTGCGCTGGTTGATCTGCGAGATCGACGCGGTGATTTTCTCCAGGGCCTGGCCGGCGCTGTTGGCCCGGCGCAGGGTGTGGCTGGCCTGCTCGGCGCTGGATTGCAAAGCGCCGACGGTGGCGCTGGTGCCTTGCTGAATGCTGCTGATCATCAGCTCGATTTCTTCGGTGGAGTTCTGCGTGCGCTGGGCCAGCGAGCGGACTTCATCGGCGACCACCGCAAACCCTCGTCCGGCCTCGCCGGCCCGCGCCGCTTCAATGGCGGCGTTGAGTGCCAGCAGGTTGGTCTGCCCGGCGATGCCGCGAATCACCTCCAGTACCTTGCTGATGTCCTGGGCCTGAGTCGCCAGGCCCTCGGCCTGTTCGGACGCACCCAGCACTGCGCTGACCAATTCCTGAATCGAACTGATGGTCTCGCTGACCTGCACATGCCCGTGCTTGCTGTCCTCGTTCGAGGCTTCGGAGGCTTCGGCACTGGACACCGCATTGGCGGCCACCTCATCGACCGCCGTGCTCATCTCGGTGACCGCCGTGGCAGCCTGTTCGATCTGGTCATTCTGCTGTTGCAGGCCGCGGGTGCTCTGTTCCATCACCGAACTCATTTCCTCGGCGGCGGAGGCCAGTTGCTGGGCCGACTCGCTGATGCCGCGAATGGTCGAGCGCAGATTGCTCTGCATCTCGGCCAGAGCGATCAGCAACTGCGCCGCTTCATCCTTGCCGTTGCTGTCGATGCGACCGCTGAGGTCTCCCGAAGCAATCCGTCGTGCCACGTTCAGCGCCTGATTGATCGGCGCGGTGATGCTGCGGGTCAGCAACCAGGCCAGCAGCAACGTGGCAATCAGCGCAATGACGATGATCATCGCGACGATCCACAGCGCCTGCTGGTACATCGCCGCCGCGGACTTGGCGGCGGTATCCGCGCCTTGTTGGTTGAGCGTGATCATTTGCTCCAGCGTTTTGTCGAGCACCGTGCCCTGGGGCGCCAGTTCATTGGTCAGGCGCGCGTAGGCCTGATCGTTTTGTCCGGCGTCGATCTGTTTGATGATCTGGTCAAGGATGCTCAGGTACTTGGCGGTGTCCGCGCTCAGTCCTTCCAGCATCGCCTGTTCCTGATCGTTGGCGATCAGGGCTTTGTGATCGTCGAGGCGCTTGAGCAACTCCTGGCGTTGCACCGTGAGAAGGCCTTTGCTGCGTTCGCGCACGGCAGCCTGGGTGCTGGTGATCAGGCGCAGGGATTCGAGACGGATGCTGGCGATGTTCGCCGCTGTGTCATGGATGCTTTCGATGC
The DNA here is from genome assembly GCF_016735645.1 of Pseudomonas sp. B7. NCBI lineage: Bacteria > Pseudomonadati > Pseudomonadota > Gammaproteobacteria > Pseudomonadales > Pseudomonadaceae > Pseudomonas > Pseudomonas sp. B7. The sequence goes on along the minus strand of NZ_JAERRE010000010.1, from coordinate 243,741 downwards.
TGGGCATCCATGCTTCCTCGATCACCGCCGCGCTCTCGCGCAGGGTTTTCATCTGGCCCAGACCGAACAGGCCGACCACCACCAGCAGACTGGCCAGAACGGCAAAACACAAACTGGCGCGCAAACCGATGCGCAGATTCCGGATAGTCATCAATGTGCTCCTTGGGCATTTGGGGAGAGGTCGTCCTCGTGAGCCGAGGATCTTGTTGTGAGGCGGGTGATGGCGGGCTGTATATCAAAGTGCCACTATCTTGGTAAGACCAGTCATTGGCTATTGGCAGATGGAATGGACAGGAATGAACAAGCCGGGCAAAAGTGCAAGCTAGAGATGTCGCCGTTGAGTTGGATCCGAAACCCAGAGAAATCGCGGGCTGGCGCCCGGCGCTGGGGAGCACCTGAGGGGATGTTTATTGACCGAACGGTCGATTAAAAAAACTTTGATAAAAACTGTGTCGTTGTACAACCCGCAAGAGGATTTGGCCGAAATTGCGCTTCTCCTGCAGCCGCTTCCGTGGCTAAGCTCAGGCCTTCGAGCACAGATTCTCCAATTCCCGCAGAGGTCTCATCTATGCCGCAGCAATGGCCAGCCACCGACATCGCCCGCCTGATCCTCGATGGGTTTGACGATTACCGCGAGCATTTCCGGCGGATCACCGACGGCGCCCGGGAGCGCTTCGAGCAGGCCCGCTGGCAGGACACGCAAACCGCGTCGGCGGCCCGGATCAACCTCTACGAAGAAAAGGTCGGTGAAACCGTCGCCCGTCTGCGCGAGTACTTCGAGCCGGACACCTTGATGGATGTCACCTGCTGGCCACTGGTGAAAAGCGCCTACATCAGCATCATCGACCTGCGCTTCGACGATGAGCTGTCCGAGACCTGGTACAACTCGATTTTCTGCAGCCTGTTCAGCCACGACCTGATCAGCGACGGCTGCATGTTCATCCACACCACGCGCCCGAGCCTGCGTCGGGCACGGGCCGCGCAAACCCGCACCTACAAGCCCCAAGGGCAGATCTCGGGCATGCTTGCGAGCATCTTTGCCGATTACCGCTTCAGCGAGGCCTACGCCGATTTGCCCGGCGACTTGCTGCGTCTGGAAGCGCAACTGCGCGAGAACCTGCCGGACTGGGTGTGCAAGGACCCGGAGCTGAGCGTCGAGCTGTTTTCCTCGGTGCTGTACCGCAACAAGGGCGCGTACCTGGTGGGGCGCATCTACACCAACGACGATCAGTGGCCGTTGGTGATTCCGTTGCTGCACCGCGAAGGGCGCGGGATTCAGATCGACGCATTGATCACCGACGAAGCGGAGGTGTCGATCATCTTCTCCTTCACCCGTTCGTATTTCATGGTGGATGTGCCGGTGCCGGCGGAGTTCATCGGTTTCCTCAAACGCATCCTGCCGGGCAAGCACATCGCCGAGCTGTACACCTCGATCGGTTTCTACAAGCACGGTAAATCGGAGTTCTACCGCGCCCTGATCAATCACCTGGCCAACACCGATGACCAGTTCATCATGGCGCCGGGCGTGCGCGGCATGGTCATGAGCGTGTTCACGCTGCCGGGCTTCAACACCGTGTTCAAGATCATCAAGGACCGTTTCTCCCCATCCAAAAACGTCGACCGCGCCACGGTGATCGAGAAGTACCGACTGGTGAAAAGCGTCGACCGCGTCGGGCGCATGGCCGATACCCAGGAATTCGCCGACTTTCGTTTTCCCCTGAGCAAATTCGAGCCGGCGTGCCTGGCGGAGCTGCTGGAAGTCGCGCCGTCCACGGTGTCGCTGGAAGGCGAAACCGTGCTGATCCGCCACTGCTGGACCGAGCGCCGAATGACGCCGCTTAATCTCTATCTGGATAACGCCAACGAAGCCCAGGTGCGCGAAGCGCTGGAGGATTACGGCCTGGCGATCAAGCAACTGGCGGCGGCCAACATCTTTCCCGGCGACATGCTGCTGAAGAACTTCGGCGTCACCCGCCATGGCCGGGTGGTGTTCTACGACTACGACGAGATCTGCTTTCTCACCGAAGCCAACTTCCGCCACATTCCGGCACCGCGTACGCCGGAGGACGAAATGGCCTCCGAACCGTGGTATTCGATCGGGCCACTGGATGTGTTTCCCGAGGAATTTCCGCCGTTCCTGTTTGCCGATGCAGCGCAGCGCAAGCTGTTCGATCAGTTGCATGGCGAGTTGTACAACGCTGATTACTGGAAGGGGCTACAGGAAGCGATTCGGGCGGGGAAAGTCATTGATGTCTTTCCGTATCGGCGCAAAGGCCTGGATAACGAATAAAGCAGCCGCAAGCCGCAAGCCGCAAGCAGCAAGCAGCAAGCTACAAGCAGCAAGCTACAAGCCTCAAGTCAAACGCCGCTTTCAACTTGCGGCTTGTAGCTTGCCGCTTGTAGCTGCTTTTCTGCGACAATCGCGTCCTTGCGCCACTAGACGACCGAATTGCGTACCCGATGACCGACGAATCGCCCTCCATCGACAAACTGCTGAAAAACCTCGATCACGCCATGCTCGCCGACCGCCACCGGCTGCGGCGACAGTTGCTTGAGCTGCGCAAGAAACCCGACGAGGCCAAGCTGGCCCAGTGGGTGGCGCGGATGCAGGCGTCCTGCGATCAGGTGCTGGCACGCAAGGCCAGCCTGCCGGTGATCCGTTACGACGACAGCCTGCCGATTGCGGCCAAGCGTGACGAAATCAAGAAGGCCCTGGAAAAGCACCAGGTGCTGATCATCGCGGGTGAAACCGGCTCGGGTAAAACCACCCAGTTGCCGAAAATCTGTCTGGAGATCGGTCGCGGCCAGCATGGTCTGATCGGCCACACCCAGCCTCGGCGAATTGCCGCGCGCAGCGTGGCCAGTCGGGTTGCCGAAGAACTCGGCACGCCGCTGGGTGCACTGGTCGGCTATCAGGTTCGATTCGAGGATCAGAGCGATTCCAATACGCTGATCAAACTGATGACCGACGGCATCCTGCTGGCGGAAACCCAGAACGACCGGTACCTCGAGCGCTACGACACGATCATCGTCGACGAAGCCCACGAACGCAGCCTCAACATCGACTTCCTGCTCGGTTACCTGAAAACCCTGCTGCCGCGTCGTCCGGACCTGAAAGTCATCATCACGTCGGCGACCATCGATCTGGAGCGTTTCTCCAAGCATTTCGATGACGCGCCGATTGTCGAGGTTTCCGGCCGTACCTTCCCGGTGGAAACCTGGTATCGCCCGCTGACGCTTGAGCAGGACGAAGAGGGCAACCGTGTCGAAGACGACCTGACCGTGGATCAGGCGATCCTCGCCACCCTCGACGAAATCGCCGCCTATGAGCGCAGCGAACGGCGCAGTCCTGGTGACGTGCTGGTGTTCCTGCCGGGCGAGCGTGAGATCCGCGACGCCGCCGACATGCTGCGCAAGGCCCAGCTCAAACACACCGAAATCCTGCCGTTGTACGCGCGCCTGTCGCCGGCTGAACAGCAGCGGATTTTCCAGTCGCATCCGGGCCGTCGCGTGGTGCTGGCAACCAACGTCGCCGAAACCTCGCTGACCGTGCCGGGCATCCGTTACGTGATCGACAGCGGCACCGCGCGCATCAGTCGCTACAGCTACCGCGCCAAGGTCCAGCGGTTGCCGATCGAAGCGATTTCCCAGGCCAGCGCCAACCAGCGTAAAGGTCGCTGCGGTCGGGTCGAGCCGGGTATCTGCGTGCGCTTGTACAGCGAGGAGGATTTCCTCGGTCGCCCGGAATTTACCGATCCGGAAATCCTGCGCACCAACCTCGCGGCGGTGATTCTGCAGATGCTCCATCTGCGCCTTGGCGAGATCACTGATTTCCCGTTTATCGAGCCGCCGGACGGCAAGGCGATCAGCGACGGTTTCAACCTGCTGCAAGAACTCTCGGCAGTGGATCGCAACAGTCAGCTGACCCCGCTCGGCCGCCAGTTGGCGCGCCTGCCGGTGGATCCGCGCATGGGCCGCATGCTGCTGGAAGCGGCGAAGCTCGGCAGCCTGCAGGAAGTGCTGATCGTCGCCAGCGCCATGTCGATTCAGGACCCGCGCGAGCGTCCGCCGGAGCGTCAGCAAGCCGCTGACCAGGCCCACGCGCAGTGGAAGGACGCCGATTCGGACTTCGCTGCGCTGGTCAATCTGTGGCGTGGCTTCGAAGAACAGCGCCAAGCGTTGACCGCCAGTCCGCTGCGCAACTGGTGCCGGAAGAATTTCCTCAATTATCTGCGCCTGCGCGAGTGGCGCGATTCCCATCGCCAGTTGAGTCTGATCTGCCGCGACTTGCAGCTGAGCCTCAATAAAGAGCCGGCGGATTATCCGAAGCTGCACAAAGCGGTGCTGGTCGGCTTGCTCAGTCAGATCGGCCAGAAAACCGAGGACGGCGATTACCTTGGCGCCCGTCAGCGGCGGTTCTGGATTCACCCGTCTTCGGGCATCGGCAAGAAGCGCCCGCAGTGGGTGATGACCGCCGAACTGGTGGAAACCACCAAGCTTTACGCGCGGATGGTGGCGAAGATCGACGCCGACTGGATCGAGCCGCTGGCCGGGCACTTGATCAAGAAGAACCACTTCGAACCGCACTGGGAGAAGAAGCGCGGCCAGGTCGTGGCGTTCGAGCAGATCACCCTGTTCGGTCTGATCGTGGTCGGTCGCCGACCGGTGCACTACGGCCCGGTGGATCCTGTGGTTTCGCGGGAGCTGTTCATCCGCGAAGGTCTGGTGCGGGGCGAGATTCAGTCCCGGGCCAAGTGCCTGACCGCCAACAAGCAGTTGCTGGAACAACTCGATGAGCTGGAAGCCAAGGCCCGTCGCCGGGACATTCTGGCCGACGAGGAAACCCTCTACGCGTTCTACGACGCGCGACTGCCTGCGGAGATTCACCAGACCGCGACGTTCGACAGCTGGTATCGGGTCAACAGCCAGAAAGACCCGCAACTGCTGATCATGCGCGAGGAAGACGTGCTGGCTCGCGAAGCCAGTGAAGTCACCGCCCAGCATTACCCGGACACGCTGCACATCGGCGATCTGGAACTGGCCCTGAGTTACCACTTCGAACCGAATCACCCGCGCGACGGTGTGACCCTGCGCGTGCCGGCGCCGCTGTTGCCGATGCTGCCGCCGGAGCGCCTGGAGTGGCTGGTGCCGGGGCTGATCGAGGCCAAGTGCATTGCGCTGGTGCGCAACTTGCCCAAGGCCCTGCGCAAGAACTTCGTGCCGGTGCCGGACTTCATCAAGGCCGCGCTGCAACGCATGACGTTTGCCGAAGGTTCGTTGCCGCAAGCGCTGGGCCGCGAACTGCTGCGCATGACCGGTGCGCGGGTCAGCGATGAGGCGTGGGCGGAAGCGGCGCAGCAGGTCGAAAGCCACCTGCGGATGAACCTGGAAATCGTCGACGGCCAGGGCAAGTTCCTTGGCGAAGGACGGGATCTGGCGGAACTGACCGCACGTTTCGCCGAAGCCAGCCAGGCTGCGTTGGCCGTGCCGCAAAGTGCGAAAAGTCAGCAACCGGTGGAGGCCAAGGTCTTCGCGCCGGTGGCGGAAAAGACTCAGCAGAAGATCGCCGGGCTGTCGATGACGGTCTATCCGGCGCTGGTGGAAGAGGGCGGCACGGTCAAGGAAGGTCGTTTCTCGACACCGGCCGAAGCCGAGTTCCAGCACCGTCGCGCCTTGCAACGCCTGCTGATGCAGCAACTGGCGGAACCGGCCAAGTTCCTGCGCGGCAAGTTGCCGGGCCTGACCGAAATGGGCCTGCTGTACCGCGAACTGGGCCGCGTCGATGCGTTGGTGGAAGACATTCTGCTGGCCAGCCTCGACAGCTGCATTCTCGACGGCGAAGACCCGTTGCCGCGTGACGGCGCAGGGCTGGCGGCACTGGCCGAGCGCAAGCGCGGCAGCTGGACCGAGCACGCCGAGCGCGTGGCACGCCTGACGCTGGAAATCCTCAAGCTCTGGCACGGTCTGCAAAAACGCTTCAAGGGCAAGATCGATCTGGCTCAGGCCGTGGCGCTCAACGACATCAAGCAGCAGCTCAGCCATCTGGTGTATCCGGGCTTCGTCAGGGAAACGCCGATGCTCTGGTTCAAGGAGTTACCGCGCTACCTGAAAGCGGTCGAGCAGCGTTTCGAGAAGCTGGGCGCGCAGGTGCAGAAGGATCGGGTCTGGAGCGGCGAACTTGCCGGCCTTTGGACGCAATACCAGACCCGCGCCGCCAAACATGCTCAGGAAGGCAAACGCGATCCGCAGCTCGAGCTGTATCGCTGGTGGCTGGAGGAGTATCGGGTTTCGCTGTTCGCCCAGCAGTTGGGCACGAAAGTGCCGATCTCCGACAAGCGCCTGAACAAACAATGGACGCAGGTCGAGGCATGACCATGGGGGACGAAATTCCCCTTGTGGGAGCAAGCGCGCTCCCACATTGGTCAGGCGTTGTACTTGGGAATGGGGCCAAAACCTTGGGTTTATGGCAAACTTCGCCACCATAAATGCCGTTTTCGCGTCCCAGAGCCTTTGCCGGGCCGCGCAGCGGAATAAAGCGATGCCTGGTTTTTGCGTCCCTTGATACGGGAATGGACCCTTTGCGTGTTGGCACGTCGGTGCCAGCACTTTCTGCCTGAACAGATTAGAGAAACGACCATGCATAACGTCGTCATCAGCGGCACCGGCCTGTACACCCCGGCCAACAGCATCTCCAACGAAGAGCTGGTGCAGTCTTTCAATACCTACGTCGCCCAGTTCAATGCGGACAACGCCGAAGCCATCGCCAGCGGCGAAGTCCAGGCCCTGACCGAGTCCAGCGCCGCGTTCATCGAAAAAGCTTCCGGCATCAAGAGCCGCTTTGTCATGGACAAGGATGGCATCCTCGACCCTGCGCGCATGGCGCCACGCCTGCCGGAGCGTTCCAACGACGAATGGTCGGTGCTTTGCCAGATGGCCATCGGCGCTGCCGAACAAGCCCTGCAACGTGCCGGCAAGACTGCCGCCGACATCGACGGCGTGATCGTCGCCTGCTCCAACCTGCAGCGTGCCTACCCGGCCATCGCCATCGAAGTCCAGGAAGCGCTGGGCATCCAGGGTTTCGGTTTCGACATGAACGTTGCCTGCTCGTCGGCGACCTTCGGCATCCAGCAAGCGGCCAACACCGTGCAACTGGGCCAGGCCCGGGCGATCCTGATGGTCAACCCGGAAGTCTGCACCGGTCACCTGAACTTCCGCGACCGCGACAGCCACTTCATCTTCGGTGACGCGGCCACCGCCGTGATTATCGAGCGCGCCGATCTGGCAACCTCCAAGCACCAGTTCGATGTGGTCAGCACCAAACTGCTGACCAAGTTCTCCAACAACATCCGCAACAACTTCGGCTTCCTCAACCGCGCAGCGGAAGAGGGCATCGGCGCCCGCGACAAACTGTTCGTGCAGGAAGGCCGCAAGGTGTTCAAGGATGTTTGCCCGATGGTGGCCGAACTGATTGGCGAGCATCTGGAAGAGAACAAGCTCAATGTCGGTGACGTAAAACGCTTCTGGCTGCACCAGGCCAACCTGAGCATGAACCACCTGATCGTGCGCAAGCTGCTGGGCCGCGAAGCCACCGAAGAAGAAGCCCCGGTGATTCTCGACACCTACGCCAACACCAGCTCCGCCGGTTCCGTGATTGCGTTCCACAAATATCAGGACGATCTGGCGGCCGGTTCGCTGGCGGTGCTGAGTTCGTTCGGTGCCGGTTACTCGATTGGTAGCGTGATTCTGCGTAAACGCTAACAGCGGGTTCATTTCCTCTTAATCGCGCTGACGTTTCCTACATCCGAATCGGCGCGAACGCTGTAATTTTCGAAAGTGGCGGCAGGCGAAGTCCTGCCGCTATCATTTTCGAAGTCAGGAACAGGGGATTGATGGATGGCAGTTGACGACACCCGATTGCTTGAGCGGCTGCTCGCCGGTGAGCAGAAGGCTTTCAAGGAGCTGGTCAGCACCTATCAAAGCCCCATGCGCGCGGTGGCCTACGCGATTGTCGGCCAGCGCCATGTCGAAGAAGTGGTGCAGGACGCCTGGCTGTCGGTGGTGCGCAATATCGGCCGTTTCGAGGGGCGCTCCAGCCTCAAGACCTGGCTGCTGACCATCACCGCCAACTCGGCCAAGAGCCGCTACAAACTCAATCGTCGCGAAGTGCTGCTGGATGATCTGCCGTCCCCCCACGGCACCATCGATGACGATCGTTTTTCTCCCGGCGACGGCCACTGGCTGGTAGCACCGTTCGCCTGGCACCAGGACACACCCGAGGCATTGCTGACCGAAGGCGAGCTGCGTGAATGCCTGGAGCATACGTTGCTCAGCCTCTCCGAACTTCAGAGCAGTGTGCTCACGCTGCGCGAGCGCCAGGGCCTGGAGCTGGAGGAGATCTGTAATCTTCTGGAGATCTCGCTCTCCAATGTCCGCGTGCTGCTGCACAGGGCACGTTTGAAGGTCTTTGCGACCGTGGAGCATTTTGAGGAGACGGGAGAATGTTGACCTGCAAGGAGCAAGTGGCGCGATCCAGCGATTATCTCGATGGCCAGTTGAGCTTTCGCGAAAAACTGATGGTGCGTCATCACCTGATGTTCTGCCGCAATTGCCGGCGTTTCATTCGCCAGATGCGTTTGATGCAGGCGACGCTGCGGGCGATGCCGCAAAAGCCTGAAGAGGGCGTGGACGCGTTGGCCGAGCAGTTGGCAGAGCTGCGGCGCAAGGACAGTCCCTGAAAACACAGACTGGCGCGGCCGCAGCGAACGGATGATGGGGATCGCTGCGGTCGCGCCAGTCTGTTGAAGCCTCTTCAAACGATGGAACCGGATGTACAACCCATCGTTTGAAGTCTGTTGCCGGGTTGCTTAGAACTTCGCTTCCGCGTCCAGCTGCAGGGTGTTGGTGTCTGCATCACGCTGGGTACGGCTGGAGAAGTCGGCCTTGGTCAGGAAGTAAGTCGCACCAATGGCGAAGTTCTTGTCGATGTCGTAACCGACCTTGAACTTGTGGCCACGGGAACCGGTGGTGCCGTTGGCGAAGTCCGAATCGGTGAAGGCGCCGACCACAGCGTTGCGCTGCACATCACGATAGTTGTAGTCGAGGTTCAGGCCGAAGACTTTCGACTTGGCACCCACCAGCCATGCGGTGTCCTGATCGGTCACTGCATCGTTGTTCTTCACATACTGACCGTAGAACGACAGCGGCATTGGCAGGCCGCCGATGTCGACCTGGCTGAAGCCTTCGTACAGACGGAATTCGTTGTTCGCCGAGTTGCCGTTGACGGCCAGGGCGCACGGCGTGGAGGTGCCGGTGCAACGGCTGTCTTCGTCGTTCTGGTAGGCGTAGACGCTGCCGCCCAGGGTCAGTTTCAGGTTGTCGGTGATGGCGAAGCGGCTGCCCAACTGGCCGGCGGTCAGACGCAGGTCATGACGGAATTGCACGCCGTCGCCATCCACGTTGTCCTTGAGATTGTAGTTACCCAGGCTGCCGAACAGCTCCACGCTGCTGCCCAATGGATACTTGTAGGTAACGGCCAGACCTTCCGGGTTGATGTCGCTGTCCCAGATCACGTCGCCCATGCTCACCCACGGTTGCAGCATCTTGCCGCCGATGATGTGCAGGTTCTTGATCTGATCCGGGTGGTAGTCGATGTAGCCCAGGTCGAGCCAGATCTGCTTCTTGTCGAAGTAGTTGTCCTGGTCCTGGTTGGTCGAACGGGCGTCGTCGCCGCCGCCGGTGGCGATACGGATGCCGGTGTCGACTTGCGGGTTGATCTCAGTGTACGCACCCAGACGGGCACGGATACGCTGGCGATCCTTGTCGCGGCCGCCGTTGTTCGGTTCGCCGTCGATCTTGATGGTTTCCTGACGGATACGCACATCGCCCTTGAACTGGGTCTTGGCGGCCCAGGCCAGTTTCTGGTCGAAACTGCTGAGCTCGTTGGTTTTCTTCGCGGTCGCCGCGATTTGCTCGTTGGTCTCTTGCTGCGCCTGCTGCGCGATTTGCTGGGCCTTCTGATCCTTGGCCAGTTCAGTTTGCAGTTCAACGTACTGCGCCTGGGAAATCGAACCGTTAGCCTTGAGCATGTCGAGCAGTTTGGCGTCGACTGCGGCACTGGCCGGTACACTCATGGCCAGCAACAGGCCACCGCACAGGGCCGCCGCAGTTTTCGTGGAAGCAAGACGCATAGCAATCTCCGAAGATGAAAAGGGGATGGCTGAACCATCCTGGGCACAACCGACGGTTTGACGGTCGGAAAACAGTGTCCGGGGTAGAACCCGGCGCTCTAAAAACAGGCGCCAGTATCGCGATGGTTTATGACAGAGCAGTGGCACGATGATGGCAGGTTGATGACGATACAAAACTGCCGTGAACTATTGATCTAGAGCGCTGTCGCGCATTCGGGCGTGGGCAACGCCCGGCCGATCAGCGATACTCACCGGGCGTTCACGCCCGAAAGTGGAGAGGAAAATGCCGCTGCAACGTCTGCACAAACTGTCGGAAATTCCAGCCTCCGACTGGGATGTTCTGGTCCCGCAAAACCAGCCGTTTCTGCGCCATGCGTTTCTTTCTGCGCTGGAAGACAGCGGCAGCGTCGGCCCGCACACCGGTTGGCAAGCGGAGCATTTGCTGCACGTCGAGGCGGGTCGCGTGATCGCTGCGCTGCCCGGTTATCGCAAGTGGCATTCCTACGGCGAATACGTGTTCGATCACGGCTGGGCCGATGCCTGCGCCCGGGCCGGCATCGATTACTACCCCAAGTTTTTGAGCGCGGTCCCATTCAGTCCGGTCAGTGGCCCACGGTTGCTGGCAGCGAATGTCGAGGACGGATTCGAACTGCTCAAGAGCCTGCCGGGGTATCTGGAAATCGATGAGCTCTCCAGTGCTCACATCAACTTCACCGACGCGTTCACCGATGCCGCCATGGCCGAGCAGCCGGGCTGGCTGCAGCGCATCGGCTGTCAGTATCACTGGCAGAATCGCGGCTACCGCGACTTTCAGGACTTCCTCGACGTGCTCGCCTCGCGCAAGCGCAAACAGATGCGCAAGGAGCGCGAGCAAGTGGCGGGGCAGGGCTTCGAGTTCGAATGGCTGGAAGGCCGCGAGCTGGACGAGGCGCAGTGGGATTTCGTCTACGCCTGTTACGCCAACACCTACGCGGTGCGTCGGCAGGCGCCGTACCTGACCCGGGAATTCTTCAGCCTGCTGGCCGAGCGCATGCCGGAATCGATTCGCGTGGTCCTGGCCCGACAGGACTCACGGCCGGTGGCGATGGCGTTCAGCCTGGTGGGCGGCGACAGTTTTTACGGACGCTACTGGGGATGCCTGGCCGAGTTCGACCGGCTGCACTTCGAGACCTGTTTCTATCAGGGCATGGACTATGCGATTGCCAATGGATTTCAACGTTTCGATGCCGGTGCCCAGGGCGAACACAAACTGATTCGCGGCTTTGAACCGGTGATCACCCATTCCTGGCATTACCTGCGCCATCCCGGTTTGAAAGCTGCGGTCAAAGACTTCCTGCACCAGGAGCGCGCCGGTGTGCTGGCCTATGCCGAAGAGGCGAGGAACGCCTTGCCGTATCGGCAAGCCTGATCCTCGCCGGCTCCTTCAGTTGTCTTCCTTGCCCAGCCAGCGATAGAGCACGCCGCCGACCACCGCACCGAGCAGCGGCGCGACCCAGAACATCCACAACTGGGCGATGGCCCAGCCGCCGACCATCAGCGCCGGGCCCGTGCTGCGGGCCGGGTTGACCGAGGTGTTGGTCACCGGAATCGAGATCAGGTGGATCAGCGTCAGGGCCAGGCCGATGGCGATCGGTGCCAGTCCTGCCGGGGCGCGCTTGTCGGTGGCGCCGAGGATGATCACCACGAACATGGCGGTCATCACCAGTTCGGTGACGAAGCCGGACGCCATCGAGTATTTGCCCGGCGAGTGTTCGCCATAACCGTTTGAGGCAAGGCCCGCGGCGATGTCGAAACCTTCCTTGCCGCTGGCGATGTGGTAGAGCAGGGCCGCTGCCAGAATCCCGCCGAGCACCTGGGCGATGACGTAGGCAGGCAGTTCCTTGGCCGGGAACCGACCGCCGACGACCAGACCGACCGACACGGCCGGGTTGAGGTGACAGCCGCTGATGTGGCCGATGGCAAACGCCATGGTCAACACCGTCAGACCGAACGCCAGGGCGACCCCCAGCACGCCGATTCCCAAGGGTGAAGACGCGGCAATGACCGCACTGCCGCAGCCGCCCAACACCAACCAGAACGTACCCAACAACTCAGTGACTGAACGTTTGAAAAGAGACATGACAGAGTCCTTGATAGGCGTGCTATCGAGACTGCATCGAGTGATGCTTCCCTGCAGATTTACGACAGGTTCCGTTCCGGAGCCTTCGCTGATTACAGCAGGGTTTCAGGGGATTTCCAGCAGGCGATAAAAAACCGCCAGAGCCCGTGGTTAAAGGGCTCTGGCGGTTTTTACGTTTTGACGCAGGATCAGTCGATGCCGACAAACCCTCCGGTCTGGTGCGCCCACAGCCGCGCATACAATCCGCCATGGGCCAGCAGTTCGGCATGGTTGCCGCTTTCGGCGATCTTGCCGTTCTCCAGCACCACCAGTCGGTCCATGCGGGCAATGGTCGAAAGGCGGTGGGCGATGGCGATCACGGTCTTGCCCTGCATCAGGGTTTCCAGGCTTTCCTGAATCGCCGCTTCGACTTCCGAGTCCAGGGCCGAGGTCGCTTCGTCCATGATCAGGATCGGCGCGTCCTTGAGCAGCACCCGCGCAATCGCGATCCGCTGACGCTGACCACCGGACAGTTTCACCCCGCGTTCGCCGACATGCGCGTCGAATCCGGTGCGCCCCTCGGCGTCCGACAGCAGCGGGATGAACTCATCCGCGCGGGCCTTGCGCACCGCTTCCCAGAGCTCCGCTTCAGTGGCGTCGGGCTTGCCGTACAGCAAGTTGTCGCGGATCGAGCGGTGCAGCAGCGAGGTGTCCTGAGTGATCATGCCGATCCGTGCGCGCAGGCTTTCCTGGCCGACTTCGGCGATGTTCTGGCCGTCGATCAGGATCCGCCCGCCCTCGACGTCGTACAGGCGCAGCAGCAGGTTGACCAAAGTCGATTTGCCGGCGCCGGACGGGCCGATCAGACCGATTTTCTCGCCGGGTTTGATGGTCAGGTTGAGGTCGCCGATGATGCCTTTCTTCTTGCCGTAGTGAAAATCCACGTGCTCGAAACGCACTTCGCCACGGGCGACGGCCAGCGGTTTGGCCTGCTCCCGGTCGGTGACGCTGACCGGTTGCGAGATGGTCTGCAGACCATCCTGAACCATGCCGATGTTTTCGAAGATCCCGGTGACCACCCACATGATCCAGCCGGACATGTTGACGATGCGGATCACCAGACCGGTGGCCAGGGCGATCGCGCCGACGCTGATCAGCGATTGCGTCCACAGCCACAGGGCCAGCGCCGTGGTGCCGACGATCAACAGGCCGTTCATGGTGGTGATGGCCACGTCCATGCTGGTGACCACGCGGCCGGCCAGCTGGGCTTTTTCGGTCTGTTCCTGGATCGCTTCGCGGGCGTAGTGCTGTTCGAAATTGGTGTGGGCGAACAGCTTCAGGGTGGCGATGTTGGTGTAGCCGTCGACGATCCGGCCCATCAGCTTCGAGCGCGCATCGGAGGCTTCCACCGAGCGGTTCTTGACCCGTGGCACGAAGTAATAGAGCGCGCCGATGTAGGCGGCGATCCACGTCAGCAGCGGGATCATCAGGCGCCAGTCGGCCTCGGCGAACAGCACCAGCGAACTGATCGCGTAGATCAGCACGTGCCACAGCGCATCCACCGCTTGCACGGCGGAATCGCGCAGCGAGTTGCCGGTCTGCATGATGCGCTGGGCAATGCGCCCGGCGAAGTCGTTCTGGAAGAAATTCAGGCTCTGCTTGAGCACGTAACTGTGGTTCTGCCAGCGAATCATGCTGGTCATGCTCGGGCTCAGGGTCTGGTGCACCAGCATGTCGTGCAGCGCCAGGAACAGCGGGCGCAGCAGTAACGCTACCACCGCCATCCACGCCAGTTCGACGCCGTGCACCTTGAAGAAGTCGACGTTCGGCGTACCCTGGGCGAGGTCGATGATGCGACTCAGGTAGCTGAACAGCGCCACTTCGATCAGTGCACCGAACAGGCCGACGATCAGCAGGGCGGCGAAACTCGGCCAGACCTGCTTCAGGTAATAGGTATAGAAGGGCAGAACGCGGTCCGGCGGAGACGCCGTCGGGGCGTCGCGGAATATGTCGATCAGTTGTTCGAAACGGCGATAGAGCATCAGATAACCGCCCGGAGCACGGGCTCTCCTTTTATCAGTGTGAGCGGCGTGACATCAGGTCAGCGCCGCTCGATATGCCCTGTAAAGCTTAGTCGATGCGCTTGGCCGACTTGATGATCACAGGGTCGACCGGCACGTTTTGCATGCCCTGTTTGGTGGTGGTCTGGGAGTTGACGATGATGTCGACCACGTCCATGCCCTTGACCACTTTGGCGAACACCGCGTAACCGGCGTCACGGCCCGGATCGAGGAAAGCGTTGTCGGCGACGTTGATGAAGAACTGGCTGGTGGCCGAATCCGGGTTGGAAGTACGGGCCATCGACAGGGTGCCACGAACGTTATGCAGGCCGTTGCTGGCTTCGTTCTTGATCGGCGCCTTGGTGTCTTTTTGCTGCATCTGCTGGGTGAAGCCGCCGCCCTGGGCCATGAAGCCCGGGATCACGCGGTGGAAAATCGTGTTGTTGTAAAAGCCGCTGTCGACGTACTCGAGGAAATTCTTGGTACTGATCGGCGCCTTGACCGGGTCCAGCTCGATTTCGATCTGGCCGTTGGTGGTGTCCAGCAGCACGTGCGGTGCTTTTGCCGGCGTGGCAGCCATCAGGTTGGCAGCGAACAGCACGGTGCCGGCGGCGAGGGCGAGTTTTTTCAGCATGGGTCAGTGATCCTGAGGGTGATTATCGGCTGTGGCGAGGAACTCCAGCAGCGTTTGATTGAAGCGTTCGGGCTGATCGAGCGGGGTGGCATGGCGCGAGTCGGCGATCACCACCAGCCGCGCATCGGGCAGCAGTCTGACATAGGTTTCTTTCAGCGAAACGGGGGTGTAGTCCCGGTCGGCGCTGACGACGAGGGTTGGACAGGTGACCCGGGAAAGTCGTTCCTGGACGCCCCAGCCAACAATCGCATCGAAGCTGGCGAGATAAGCACGTTTGTCGTTTTTTGCCCAGCGTTCGGCCATCTTCTGACGCAAATCGGCCTGCTCCGGTTTGGGGAACAGCTTGGCGCCAAGGGCCTTGCCGATGGTGGCGAGGCTGAGCAGGCGCATCAGGCTCCAGCGTTTGAACCACTGCCAGTAATCGTCGCGGCTGCGCACCTTGACCTCGGGCGCGCTGTTGACGATGGTCAGGCTCTTGAGCATCCGCGGGTGATCGACGGCGAACTGGAAGCCGATCATGCCACCCATGGACAGCCCGGCGTAGTGCACCGGGCCGAGTTTCAAATGCTCGATCAGGGCGACGATGTCGGCGCTGAAACCGGCGATGCTGTAGCGCTCGCGGGGCTTGTCGGAGCGGCCGTGACCGCGCACGTCCGGGACGATCACCCGGTAATGCGCGGCCAGGGCGGGAATCTGCATTTCCCAGTCCAGGGTGCTGGAGCCCAGACCGTGAACCAGCAGCAACGGATCGCCGTGGCCATATTCCTCGTAGTGCAGGTTGCAACCTTCATGCTCGAAATACGCCATCGGTGAACTCCGTGTCAGGCTTGTTCGGGGGCGGCGAACGGTGCGTCCAGCGGCAGGGTGTCGAAGGTGCGCAGCAGTTCGATCAGGATTTGCGTCGCTGGGCCCAAGGGTTTGTCCTTGTTCGAATACAGATAGAAACTGGAGTTGCGGTTGCCGCCTCTGTCCAACGGTAGCAGCTTGAGCGAGCCGTCTTTCAGTTCCCGCTCGATCATGTGGCGTGGCAGCCAGGCGAATCCCAGGCCGCTGCTGACGAACGTCGCGGCCGTGGCGAGGCTGCCTACGGTCCAGCGCTGCTCGGCGCCGAGCCAGCCGACGTCCCGGGGTTGCTGGCGGCCGGAGTCGCGGATCACCACTTGCATCTGGGTTTCCAGGTCCTGAAAGCTCAGCTCGCGGTTGAGCCGGTGCAGCGCATGGTCAGGATGGGCGACGGCGACAAATTCGACATCGCTCAATTCCGCGCCAAGGTAACCGGGAATGCTCAGGCCGGTGATGGCCAGGTCGGCCACGCCTTCGAGCAGCACTTCTTCGACGCCCGACAACACTTCCTCACGCAGCCGCACCCGGCAGCCGCGACTCTGCGGCATGAAAGCGGTCAATGCGCGCACGATACGGGCGCTCGGGTAGGCGGCGTCGACCACCAGCCGTACTTCGGCTTCCCAGCCCTGCTCCATGTGATGGGCAAGGTCTTCCAGCTGGCTGGCCTGTTTCACCAATTGCCGCGAGCGGCGCAGCAACACGCCGCCGGCTTCGGTCAGCACAGCCTTGCGACCGTCGATGCGCAACAGCGGCACGCCGAGCTGATCCTGCATGCGGGCGACGGTGTAGCTCACCGACGATTGCGAACGGTGCAGGGCCTCGGCGGCCTGGGCGAATCCGCCGTGGTCGACCACGGCCTGCAACGTTCGCCATTGATCAAGGGTCACGCGGGGCGCTTTCATCAATAGCTCCTCTTGTCCTAAGCTGGCGGTCCCTCATGGAGACTGCCGAATGAAAAAATTCTGTTGTGTGTTGCTGGTGCTGCTTCCGCTGACTGCGTTCGCGTACCCGATCGATGTGGAAAAGGACCTCAACGGCCTGAAGATCGACTACAACGCGTTCGACACCGATAACGACATCGGCTCCATACAGGTCAACAACTACGGCGACGTCGACGCAACCTGCAAGGTGGTATTCACCAACGGCCCGGAAGCGCCGCGCACGCGCAACATCGAAGTGGCCGCGGGCAAGCATAAAAACGCCACGGCCAAGTTCACCCGGACCATCATCAAGCTGCGCATCAAGCTGAGCTGCACCCCGAAATAGCGTCACGGCCCTGTGGGGGGCGGGCTCCTACAGGGTTTGGCTTGCATCTAAACGAATTTTTCGATGCTTTGCAGCAATTATTTGCGCTTTTTCATCGATACGACACTGTTTAACCTTCACTCCATCGACTTACAACATTCTCGGATGGAGGCTACACACCATGTCCCGCGTTCTGATCATCGAAAGCAGCGCCCGCCAGCAAGACTCGGTTTCCCGTCAACTGACCCAGACCTTTATCGGTCAATGGAAAGCGGCGCATCCGGCCGATCAGATCACAGTACGTGACCTCGCCGTGAACCCGGTACCGCACCTGGACATCAACCTGCTGGGCGGATGGATGAAGTCCGCCGAGCAGCGCAACGACAGCGAGCAGGCCTCGCTGGACCGTTCCAACGAATTGACCGATGAATTGCTGGCCGCCGACGTGCTGGTGATGGCCGCCCCGATGTACAACTTCGCCATTCCGAGCACCCTGAAGGCCTGGCTCGACCACGTACTGCGTGCCGGCGTGACCTTCAAATACACCGAAACCGGCCCGCAAGGCCTGCTCAGCGGCAAGCGTGCCTACGTGCTGACCGCCCGCGGCGGCATCTATGCCGGTGGCCCGGCCGATCATCAGGAACCGTACCTGCGTCAGGTGATGGGCTTCATCGGCATTAATGACGTGACCTTCATCCACGCCGAAGGCATGAACCTGGGCGGCGACTTCCAGGAGAAAGGCCTCAACCAGGCCAACGCCAAACTGTCCCAGGTCGCCTGATATGTTAATCGCCAGATAATCGCCGATTGTTCTAGTGACCTGGCGCAACCCCTTCAAGGCTCTACGCGCATCGAACCTCCCTTTGCACTTGTTGCTCCTGAGTGCTGTAGCCCGATTGAACGCTTTAGCGAGATCGGGCTTTTTTTTGCCCGGGATTTAGCGATGGCCGGCAAAAACCGCTATCGTCGCCGCCATTCGAAATCGAGGCGAGCATGGGCTATCTACTTTTTGTCACGCTGATCCAGGCGTTTTCCTTCAGTCTGATCGGCGAATACCTGGCCGGTCATGTCGACAGCTACTTCGCGGTGCTGGTGCGTGTGGTGCTGGCCGGGCTGGTGTTCATCCCGCTGACGCGCTGGCGTTCGGTGGAGCCGGCGTTCATGCGCGGCATGTTGCTGATCGGCGCGTTGCAGTTCGGCGTGACCTACGTCTGCCTGTACTTGAGCTTCCGGGTGCTGACGGTGCCGGAAGTTTTGCTGTTCACCATCCTCACGCCCCTGCACGTTACGCTGATCGAAGATGCGCTCAACCGACGCTTCAACCCGTGGGCGCTGATCGCGGCACTGGTGGCGGTCGCAGGCGCGGCGGTGATTCGCTACGACCGGATCAACCCGGACTTCTTCATGGGCTTTTTGCTGCTGCAACTGGCCAACTTCACCTATGCCGCCGGGCAGGTGCTGTACAAACATCTGGTGGCGAAGCACCCGAGCGATCTGCCGCACTACCGACGTTTCGGTTTCTTCTACCTCGGTGCACTGGCGGTGGCGCTGCCGGCGTTCCTGCTGTTCGGCAAATCCAACTTCCTGCCCGAAGCGCCGCTGCAATGGGGCGTGCTGGTGTTCCTCGGTCTGGTCTCCACTGCACTGGGCCTGTACTGGTGGAACAAGGGTGCGTGCCTGGTCAACGGCGGCACCCTGGCGGTGATGAACAACCTGCACGTGCCGGTGGGGCTGCTGCTGAATCTGCTGATCTGGAATCAGCATGAAGAACTCGGGCGGTTGTTCCTCGGTGGCAGCGTGATTCTGGCGGCGGTGTGGATCAGCCGGTTGGGGATTCGCCAGTCGGCGCCAATTGCTCCACCAGAAACGCGATAAACGCCCGAGTCTTCTGCGGCACTCGTCGCGCTGACGAATACACCGCGTTGATGGTGATCGCCGGCGCCTGCCATTCGCACAGCACCGGCACCAGCCGCCCGGCCGCCAGTGCCTCTTCGACGATGAAGTCCGGCAGCAGCGCAATGCCCATGCCGGCCTCGGCCGCTTGCGCCAGCAGGTCGCCGTTGTTGGCGTGCAGCGGCCCGGTCACGTTGACCCGCTGCGTTTCTTTGCCGTTGCACAGTTGCAGGCTGACGCCACTCTGCAGATAGCCGTAGTTCAAGCATTGATGCGAGCGCAGATCCTGCGGGGTCTGCGGCGTGCCCGCGCGTTCGAGGTAAGCGGGGGAGGCGACCATGATCCGTGGGGCCGGCGCCAGTTGCCGGGCGATCATGGTCGAGTCGGGCAGGCTGGCGATGCGGATGGTCACGTCGAACCCGCCGCGCACCGGATCGACCTGCTGGTCGCTGAGCACCAGTTGCAGTTCGATGTTCGGGTGCTGCTCGTGAAACAGCGGAATCAGCTTGCCCAGCCGCCGCAGGCCGAACGACATCGGTGCGTTGACCCGCAACACACCACGCAATTCACCCACCCCGTCCCGCGCCCGCTGCTCGGCCTCGTCCAGTGCCGCAATCACTTCCCGCGCCGCTTCGAAATACTCGGCACCTGCTTCGGTCAGGTGCAGGCTGCGGGTGGTGCGTTGCAGCAGCTGCACACCGATGGCTTCTTCCAGCGCCTGAATCTGTTTGCTGACTTTCGAGCGGGGCACGTCCATGGCCCGGGCGGCGGCCGCGAAGCCGTTCTCGCCGACCGTCACCACGAAGGCGCGCATGCATTCGATGCGATCCATGATTGTCCCTATTTTAGAATCAATGATTCTCGATTTTAGGGAATTGTCCCTTTATCGGCCAGCCCCTAAAGTGACATCCAAGCCGAGACAACAACGCCGCAGATGGCAAAGCGACTCGACTCACCAATACCTGATCGAAACTTTGAATCGACATCAAAAGGAACTCGCCATGTCTATCCGTGAACTGCTGAACCCAACCAACTCCGCCCTGATCCTGATCGACCACCAGCCGCAAATGGCTTTCGGCGTGCAGTCGATCGACCGTCAGACCCTGAAGAACAACACCGTCGGCCTGGCCAAGGCAGCCAAGATCTTCAACGTACCGACCATCTACACCTCGGTCGAAACCGAAAGCTTCAGCGGCTACATCTGGCCGGAACTGCTGGCGGTACACCCGGAGCAGAAGCCGATCGAGCGCACCTCGATGAACTCCTGGGAAGACAAGGCGCTGGTTGACGCGGTGAAGGCCACCGGTCGCAAGAAACTGATCATCGCCGCGCTGTGGACCGAGGTCTGCCTGACCTTCCCGGCTCTGGAAGCTTTGGCTGAAGGCTACGAGGTGTACATCGTCACTGACGCGTCCGGCGGCACTACCAAAGAAGCCCACGACATGTCGGTACAGCGGATGATTCAGGCCGGCGCGGTGCCGGTGACCTGGCAGCAAGTGCTGCTCGAGTACCAGCGTGACTGGGCGCACAAAGATACTTATCAAGCGGTGATGGACCTGGTGCTGGAACACAGCGGCGCGTACGGCATGGGCGTCGATTACGCCTACACCATGGTGCACAAGGCACCGCAGCGGCAGGCCTGATAAATCGGCGGGAAAAAAAAGACGCAACCAAGGTTGCGTCTTTTTTTGCATTTGAAGAAAGCGCTACATCAGATGTTTTTCGGCTTCTGGAATGTGGCTCGCGCCAAGGACTGCCGGCAACAACCCCGACCGCAAATCCCCACCGCTCGGCTGCTGATACAGGCTCAGCCCGAACTCCGGCAGCACCGCCAGCAGGTAATCGAAAATATCCCCCTGGATCCGCTCGTAATCGGCCCACACCGTGGTGGTGGTAAAGCAGTAGATTTCCAGCGGAATGCCCTGGGCGGTGGTTTGCATCTGGCGGACCATGCAGGTCATGTTCGGCTGGATTTCCGGATGGCTCTTCAGGTAAGCCAAGGCATAGGCGCGGAAGGTGCCGATGTTGGTCATGCGCCGGCGGTTGGCCGACATCGCCGCGACGTTGCCCTGGGCTTCGTTCCAGGCCTTGAGCTCGGCTTTCTTGCGCCCCATGTAAGCGGTCAGCAGGTGCACCTGGGAGAGTTTTTCTTCTTCGTCGTCGCGGATGAAGCGCACACCGCTGGCGTCGATGAGCAGGCTGCGCTTGATCCGCCGCCCGCCGGACTGCTGCATGCCGCGCCAGTTTCTGAACGACTCGGACATCAGGCGCCAGGTCGGGATGGAAACGATGGTCTTGTCGAATCCCTCTAATAGTGAGTTAAGAAAAAAATGGACAGCTGAGAGCCCACTAAATCAACGCTTTGGGATCAAATGGCCTTGTCCATTTTTTTTGGTATGAGATGGACACATCAAATTCGATTGGTTTCAGATGAGGTCTGGGCGAATGATCTACTTGAGGCCACGCCAGCACCTACACATTGCTACGAGGGGAGTGAAGACTGGTGCGGAGAGTTTCCGCAGAGGGGGGGCAGGAGCGGCCTCTGATTTTTTAACGCCTTACTCTACGGAAAGTTTAGCTTTTCCTAGCGAGCGGCGGTGATTGCTTAGATCACGGTGATGAAGCTAAAAATTCACCTATCAGAGATTCGCTGACGCGCTCCATTCCATATTGAAACGTTGATGGATAAGGCGATGATCAGGCGCTTCGTGGTAGAGGCTCTGCCTTTAAGGGCTTATTCCTTTTGCCAGTACCGTTGAACTGTCGATGTGGGCAACCCTAGTTCCCGCGCAGCTTCCGCCTGTGTCAGGCCCCGCTTTTTCAGTTCAACAACGGCACTCACCCTCTGAGCATCCGCTCGAGTTCCTCGAGAGCGCTTTTTCAATGCTCCGTCCTGAATCTGATCCTCCATGATTTTTAGGC
This sequence comes from Pseudomonas sp. B7, assembly GCF_016735645.1. NCBI lineage: Bacteria > Pseudomonadati > Pseudomonadota > Gammaproteobacteria > Pseudomonadales > Pseudomonadaceae > Pseudomonas > Pseudomonas sp. B7. Next base: position 221,859 of record NZ_JAERRE010000010.1, on the reverse strand, counting down.
CGCCCGACTCGATGAAGCCTTGAAGCTCTTTCTGCGCATTTTTTATCAAATGTTCAGGAGCCTCTTTGTCACGGATCGCTAAGCACAACGCCAATAGAGTCAGAAGGTTGATGTCGAGCGTTTCGGCGATCTTGACGAGGGTCGGTAGCGTCGCCTGGATTTTCCCTTGCTCGAGCAAGCTAAGGTTGCTCTGGCTGATGGTTCCCGCCAGGGCCTCATAACCCACTCCTTTCATTTGCCGGATGGCGCGCAGCGTGACGGCTAGCTCTTCCTTCACGTTCAATTTCTCAAAATGAAGGATAGAGCCATACTCGCAATGGCCCACCAAATATCTCTAATTGTTAATGATGGGATATTTGCTTATGATGGCCATTCAACAGGATGCATAGCGCCAAGGAATCGCGTGCCTTTCGGCAGCATCCCTATCCGGTTGCCAGAAGCATGAGCAGGGTCAATCGAAGGCTGCCTTACGCTGAGCTTATTCAGAGCTTGGCAGGGTTTGAAATAGGGTTTATCCGCAGTGTTTGTAACCAATAGCAGCAATTTGCAGGGGCAATTTAGAACTCCAGACGGCATTCGAATGCTCTGGAAATCCATGGATATCAGTCGGTGCGAGTACTCGTTTCTGATTGAGGGAATGGGGTTAGAGGATGGTGGCTTTAGTCCGGTTGCTCACCTAGTTTCGGATGTGGAAACCGTTCAGTTGATGCGTGCAGCAGAGCAGAGTGAATTCCTGATAGTGACGAACATCCATCTCATACTTCCACCCACAAAGTGCGAGCAGGCGTCATACGCAATGGAGCTTCTCTCTGAAATTCGCATCCAGCCTGGCACCGAGGAAAACCCCGTCTACGAGTTCATCACCGGAACGGGCCATATCTACACCAGTGCACGCACATGATGGTTCAAACACTGGAGGCGCCATGTCAGTAACACTTGATGAGATTGCTCATTTTTTTTACGGAAGTGGGGAAGTCGTTCATGGTTGGCATGGTGCGCAAGAAGAAATAATAGGGCTCGCCGAAAAGACTTTTCCGGGGAAGCCTTTCTGCCTAGTGAGGCAATGGATCATCGCTGATCTCCAGCTCACTCCGGCGGAGCAGGATCGACTCGCATCAATGGGGCTGCTACCAAGTGCTGTCTACTCCCATGAGATCGTCCTGGACAGCCGCCGACGTTTTTCTCCCGGCCACTGGGTGCGCACCAATTTCGGAATTTCGCATGACCACCCATGCTTGTTTGAAACCAAAAGCACGGTCTACCTATTACTTGGTGATGGTTTAAGGAAGCCAGCAGCACTTAGTACCGTTTTTTCGTTTCGAGCGTAACTGACTCAACACTTTCACCCACGCTGCCATTCAGGCAGTGCGATTAGCTACGCCTTAAAAAATTGCAGGAGCATCGTTTTGATTCGATTTGATTGCCGGCAGGTCACTGGAGTGATCGAGAAGCCACGAGTGATTGCAACTGAGCAGGGGACTGTGACCGCGCGCATCGTTATCGATGGGCACGTGTTGCCGAATGTATTGCTGCCAGGAAAGATTTTTGAAGAGATTGAGGCGGGGGAGCAAGTGACCCTGTATGGCATCTTCACGAAGAAAAAAGACAAGACTGAGAACAAAGCCATCATCTACGCAGTAAAGGGTTCGAGCGGCAAGCTTGTCGCGGCGAAGCAGTACCAGATCAAAGTACCGGTTCTAATGCTAGTTGCAGCGGTACCCTTGATGGTTGCGGTGGCCGTTGCTGGTTGCTTCATTTCGCCTTATCCGATCCACCTCGTAACGGGTAGCGTCAACCCTAGTTATCTCGTTCCGGCGACGTTTAAGGCTGCGGCTTGGGAAGGAGTCGCTGCGGGCGTGTTTATGGTTGGTTGCGCGATCAACTTTATTCGGAAAAGTAGCCAACCGGAAAGCTGGGCAGTGATCGATGCTGTGACTCTTTCCCAACGCTTCAGTAAGGCGTTTAAGTAAATACGTCATAGCCAAGCTTTCCCTTTGGTGGAGGCTTTCTAAGCGAAGGAGAGGTGGCACGTGCAGACCGATGATTTCGAGCGAGAACGACGTCGCAAGGCAGTGGCTGAGGTTCTTGCTTGTCAGGTACTCGATGGTGTGAGGCCTTCCTCTTCGCACCTTGCTGAGATGCAGCGATATGCGGATGGCCTAGTCAGTCTTGACGAGCTACTGACGGAGTTGATTGAGTGCATCTGGCAGTGCTCTTCAGGGGAAGCAGATTGCTTTCAGGAGGGCCGGCTTTGAGAGTTCTTTACCATGCTTGATTCGAACGGCCCGACAAGCAGCCGTCTGACGCCGAATGATCGAGTTCTATTTCTCGATTTTGATGGAGTGCTGCACCCAGACGACGTTTACCGTACTCAGAGTGGTCTGGAGTTGCGTGCACCCGGGCAACTCATGATGCATGCCGTAATCCTGGTCGAGATTCTGAAGGAGTTTCCTCAAGTCAAAATCAGCTTATCGACAAGCTGGGTGCGCATCCTCGGTTACCGTCGTGCACGCGCTGCCTTACCGCCAGAGTTGCAGACTCTCACCGTGAGCAGTACATGGCACTCAAGGATGCCCAGGGCGCCTCTTGAGGGGTACGACATGCACAGCCGCTATCAGCAGATCCGTGCTGCAGTAACCAGGGCAGGCCTGAGGAATTGGATTGCCCTGGATGATGATCCTTTTGACAGCTGGCCAGATCACGATCGACGGTTGGTTCGCACTGATCCTGTCCTGGGCCTTAACTCAGCGCCTACCCAAGAGGAGCTACGAGTCAAGCTGAGAGCCTTGGTGGGGACGTAAAAACATTCTCCGAGACGCTTTGGGATTGCTGCTAAGGCGTGAGTTTATTTCTTCAGTAACCGTACTCTTTCAGCAATTTGTGTAGGAATTCACGCCGCCTTTGAGCGATGCACAGAATTACGTAATCACGCTCGTGGTCTTTGGTCGAGAGGTGCCCGGCATCTACAAGGCCGTGGATGTAGCCTTCCGCTTTGCCTCTCGCTTCGAGCAGTGCCTTTATTGTGGTGCTTTGAAAAATGTCTTCAGCTAGTAGTCGCCACCGTTTCTTCTGGCGCTGCCCGACTGGGTCGTCGGAAAACTTCGGTGCGTTGATCAGGTTGTTGAAATCGACACTTGCGTCAGGTGCGTTCAAAGGCGAATTCTCAATATTGATAACTGAGCGAACCCTATCATGCGCATGTTAAGTCGCTTGCTGTTGGCTGGCTTTCGTAGGCGCTGGCGCGAAGGGACGATTGCAATGACGGTGCGCGCGATCGGTTGCATTTAACCCGGAGATCAACATGGGACACCTCAGTCTTGAGGACGTCTATCCCGACGACGTAGAAAGATATGGCCACCTGCGGGTAGGATTGACCGACCTCTACGTGAGAGAGAATTACGCCATGTATGGTGTGGTTACACGCGGTGAATACCGCGAGCTGACCAGCAGATTACTGCGCGACGAAGCGGTGCAAATGATCATCAGCGCTAAGCTCGCAGCGTTGCCCGATGACTACGATCCATGGATCAGGCGAATCGAGCGTAATCGCGCTTTACGCGCTAGATATGGGGACAAATTCTATCCTTGGAGTGACGACTGAGAGCCCCCCACTTTCAATCACAATGCGTTCTACGTTGAGCTGACGGATACCTATTCGGTCGGGGACTGCAGTGATTTAGTCATCCGGAACGTCCTACCGCATCTGGATTGTCTGCGATATGGACAGTCGCTCGTCGAGGCCCGAGCCTCGATTCGAAGATTCATAAGCAGCTTCGACGAGGAGCTTGAGGTGTGTTCCGATGCGCCACATTGGGATTGGGGATTTTTCTGTGATCTCGCTTTCGCGGGTCATCAGTCCTGGCCAGACAAGATAATGAATCAACCGATCAACCTAACGATCCTCTTCGCCCACGTAGATGCTGAAGTTCTTGAACAGGTAAAACTGTCTGATCTGCCACACCATGCGTTGCTAAATGCGCGAGAGCTTGCAGAGCTTTTCAAGATCTTGGCCTCCCGGTTTGTTTTGTCACCATAGAGTCGCATCACGACGTAGGTCGACCAGCTTTGGACGGTGTACTGCATGTGATTCGAGTTTCACCACCGGTGGTGAAGCGGCAAAACTGGATTATTTCAAATTATGGCTCAGCAATGATTTCTACTTCAAAGGACATCGAAGCATCGCATCGTCATCAAAACAGGAGGGGAATGCTATAAGTTCTCCGGAATGCTGGGGTTGATAGAGGATGTCACAACGCCTCGTTTTTCTCAGGTGTCGAGCATGTCCCACTCCTCATCCAGTACTCACCGCAATGCGGAAAGCTTTCCGTTAAGCATCCCCCATTCGAAATCGCTCCGATGCCCGGTGTCTTCGTATTGTTCTCTAACGCGTTGAGCGGCAGCCTTAGCCCTGATTAAGACATCCTCGTGGATCACGCCATTGCCGTAGTGTGGTGTGCCTGCCGGGACGATTTCTGTTTCCCCTTCCTCGATGTGGTACATCGTTTAAATGTGTAGGTTGTACCAGACCTTTTCGAACAGCTCGTCCATGGCCGACATTATCTCTTGAAGACCACGAGTCTCATCCTCCCAGGCAAAGTTGTGCTCATAATGGAATTCTTCAAGGTCTAGTAAATTCCTCGATGGCGGGGCTGGTCGAGTTGAAGAACAGCGAGGTTTTGTCATCAAAGATTTCTGCAAAATCATCGTGTGGTTTTCGGTGATCTTTTGCAGAAAAGTCGGTGACATTGTGAGTGACAAAACGGAAGCTCTCGTATTCATCCGCGTGTTGTGTGCGGAATTCCTAGAAGGCCTCAACCAGTACCGCGTCAGCAACGCTATTCTTCTGTTTGGGAAGGAGCCCGCTTGGCGATTGCTGCCTCTGCAGCCCTGATCTTCGAGGTATCTGAAATCTGAAATTCAATGGTGTTCTCGAACCGCTTCAGAACACGGTTCACTGTCACTTGAGTCGCTGCCGATAGGATTGGCAATCTTTGATTCATGTCATCCAGGACGTCGAGCGCAGCTTCTTTCCCATACCATCGAATGACTCAATCACACCTGTCACCTCCCGGAACTCGTTAGCGAGATGCTTACGTGTGGCTTCGATAAGCCTGTCCTTGTTTCGCTCATAACCAGGTCGGGCAGCAAGATATTAATTGCGTCATCGCGGACTAAGTGCTCCAGGGCGGTAAGCATAGGAAGCTCGACCTTTTGTGATGACTTATCAAGCCATACGCAAGTGTCGAGCATCACTAGATGCATTGAAGCTCCTTTTCAGCTTGCTGATTGCTAGACTTAGCCTTGACCATCACCGGATAATGGCCCAATACCTTACAGGAGCTCCAAATGTCTCGTCTCGCAGAATTCCGTGCCCTTGAGCAGCAGCTCGCCGCTCAACTGGCCGAGCTCGAAACCCTAAAAAATGATGATGGCCTGAAGCGCGAAATCGAGTTCGAGCAGAAGCTTCGTAACCTGCTGGCCGAGTACGGCTACAGCCTGCGCAACATCATTGCCATTCTTGACCCTCAGGCCTCGCGCCGTGCTCCTGCAGCCATCGAATCCAAGGCAGGCACCCGCAAGCCACGCCAAGTCAAAATCTACAAAAATCCGCATTCCGGTGAGGTCGTCGAAACTAAGGGCGGCAACCACAAGATTCTGAAGGACTGGAAAGCTGAATACGGTGTCGACACTGTGGAATCTTGGTTGGCTAAGTAAGACTGTTTGAGTACAAATCAGGGCCCTGCGGGGCCCTTTTTAATGAGATATGGATATGTTCGAATTTCTGAAGGATAAGTTTGAGCGGAAATTATGTGCCTGGGCGACCGTGGCTTTAGTTTGCCTCTGTGTGGTCAAAATTAAGCTTACGGCCAGCGACTACATGCTAATCAATTGGCCCGGGGTCGTGATGTTCATCCAGTCGAAGGCTTTCGAAGATATTGTTGGAGACCTTCTGACAGGTTTTATTGCAGCGTACTTCTTTTATGTGGTGATCGACGTCGTCCCACGGATTAGGAAGGAAAAGCAAAATATGGAGGTCTTGAATCGCTTGGTTGCCTCCATCGTCGACTCCTACGCTAAGGCTCACTGGTTCGGTCACACAATGGCTATCACCCAGTTAAACCTTGAGCTACTGGCACTCGACAACCTCGACAAGTTGATTGCAGAGGTAAAGATGGAGAACCCTAACTTCGGGAAGCTGAAATGTGCGCTTTTCACAGCCCATTCAAGGTATTCAGATTTTTCTGCAACCTTGACCATTGCTTCGTCGATTAGCTCTGAGCGTGCTCTCCAGTGGCTCGTGCTAACTGATAAGGTTCGGCTTTTGGTCGACAACTACGGTCAAGACCCCAAGAGCACGGATTACGGCCCTATTCACGTGTACGGGAGTGGTCGCTCAGAAGTAGACGAAACTGCAGTCGATTTTCTGCATTACGAGTCTGCCCTGGATGGGTATAGGGGCAGTCTGCAGCTTGGTGTTCTGGAGTACCTGGAGCAGGCTAGAAACTGGATCAGCCCTGTACCGGCTAGCGATCCTTCAAACGCGCCTACAGATCTCGAAGGTCAGGACACTGAGGCTTCACCCGGCTCCGCCGCTGGCTGACGAGACCGTGATGGCAGTATTATATTGGTTTGAGTGCAAATGGGCCCTGCGGGGCCCTCTTTTTATCAAAGGAGTGATTAAATTGATTCCGCCTCGTATTTCTATTGAAAAACTCAAGGGCATCATTGAAGAGGGTAAACATTTATCCAATGACTATGTTGAGGCTCTGGCGACCCCTGTAATCAAAGAGCTTACGGAGTGGGCCAATGATGTTGTTTTCTCCAAACACAATGGAAATCTAACTTGGGAAATACCCTTAAATCCAAGCGCAAATGCTTCAGCGGTTACCAAACTTTCTGACCCGATGAGCCCTGTCGTAAGAATTAATTTGGGAATGCTAAGAGAGATTTACAGGGATGCATTCGTGTTTCCGATGGTCTCCCAGCAGATCGCCGAAGAAACATCGCATGTTAAAAATCTAAACAACTTGTACCAGAATAAAAGTTTCGTGTTTGACACCGGCGTACCACCAATACCTTCAAGTCAATATACCGAAGTTTTTCAACGCTATAAACCACTCTACGATGAAAGTAGGCACGAAAAGCTTACGGATGACCTGCTTGCCGCCAGGTTCCTGATGTTTGAATTAATGGTTGTATGGCTTTATTTTCATGAGCTAGGTCATTTGCTGCAGCGTCACTACTTATTTCAGGTTGTAGGTGGTGACGAGGAGGATGTTGTTACTGTCGATGAGTCTCAGTCAAAATTTGTACTTCACTCGGAGCATACTGATGAGAATTTTTTACTGAAATCGCAAGCGCGAGAGATCTTGGCTGATCTAGAGGGCGTGAGTCTCGCAATAACTTACATGGTAAAGAAAAACCTATTTCAAATGCCTGGCATCTATATGTTGATGTGCGGTCAGGAAATTATGTTTCATAGGTTTTTTCAAATATACGCAGATGATTTCAGCATTCCAGACTTAAAGCATCCTAATCCGCTTGTTAGGAGTGAATTTGTTCAGGCTTATTTCACTCGTCTGATTATAGAGACATGTTTTCAAAGAAAACTCGTTCCGTCTAGGGAGAGTATCTCTATTCCAGCGGTATATTTGAGTTCTAGATCCTCTACGATGGCGGGCCTCTATTGGGCTATTCGTTATGAGAGGCTTGACGAAAACCAGACCCCAGCCTTTATTCGGCTCAGTGAGAAGGAATATCACGAGCCCAAGGCGCAATACATAACTACGATGAACTTCTGGATAAGTCAGCAGATTGAGGAGATTAAGGCGAATCACCTAATGAGTAAAAATTTCATCGAGTATTTCGAGAGCCTGCAACTATTCAAACAGTCTGATGTCTCGCCAACTGGTTGATCGACGACAGGAACTGCCATCCACCCATCGTGCCGTCAGCGGCTCGAAATTTGTTTGCGGGTTTCCCGGTGATGTAGTGCTTACGAGAAACACGCTTACGGTCACGGTCGAATAAGGGAGGAGGCATGGGATTCAACTTAGCACTGCGGGCCAGGGTGACAGTAAAGTTTGCAGGGCGTCAATCAGGGGGGGATGTCTGTCATTTGATTGGCTGCTTGTGACGAGCATACATCACTGCCGTGCCACCTGATGTGCCTCTGGCCTGTAGTTCAAAGGCGTGCGGATAGCCTTTGATTAGGTCACTCAGTTTTTTGTAGCCATGAGTGCGTGGATCAAACTCCGGACGTAGTTTCGTAATGTTCGCGCCCAGCGCGCCTAAGTGTGCCCATCCATCCTCGTCAGCAATGTCGTCCAAGATTTTGGCGATGAAGCCCACCGGTGCTTTAGGCTTTTTGGATGGCTCAGCAACTACTGGCTTGGCCACATCAAGGGGCGCAACAGAAGCCATACTAGTCTCACCATTGATAGGTGCAATGACCTCCTCGCGGAGTAACTCGATGTAAATGAATTTGTCGCATGCGGCCACGAAAGGCTTGGGTGTTTTCTCTTCGCCGAACCCGTAAACAGTCAAACCCTCTTCGCGTAATCGAGAAGCCAATCGAGTGAAATCGCTGTCGCTCGATACTAAGCAGAACCCGTCGAAACGGCGGGTGTATAGCAAGTCCATGGCATCGATGATGAGCGAACTGTCAGTGGCATTTTTGCCTTTGGTGTAGGCGAATTGCTGGATGGGTTGAATCGAGTGATCAAGTAGGACTTTCTTCCAGCCGCTGAGATGAGGGCCAGTCCAGTCGCCGTAGATGCGCTTCACGCTCGCGACGCCGTACTTAGCAATTTCTTCAAACAGGCCTTCGACGATTGCCGCAGGGGCATTGTCGGCGTCGATCAACACTGCGAGTCGTTTCTGGGCGTTATTGGAGGTATGTGTGGTCATGGTTCATCCTTGAGTGAGTGCGTCACCATATCTGCAAACGAGGCTTCGGCCGCTCGTATTCATACCCGTTGGGGGGCACTTTATTCTGGAGGAGACGATGCCTGCTAAAGGCGTGAGGATTAATAAATCGATGTCCCAGGATTTCCTCCCAACTTAGCAATCCCCTGCTTGATATGCCCGGCATTCTCCCCAATCTTTTCCAGTGCAACACGTGCATTGTCGCAAGCTTCAGATGACCCGCGCTGCTCCTCCAGCAGGACGAGTTCCATCAGTGCCGCTTCGATCGCTAGTTGGTTTTCGTACATTCTTGCCAGTACGTCTGGAAGGGAATATTGCTCGGCCATGACTCGGCTCCGTTCGGGTGGAGAGCAAAGCGTAGCAGGGGTTTTATGATGACCTGGAAGGGAGTGTTCGCTCCTTCGGGCCAATGGGCCCGGCTCACTTGTTACCCGAGCATCTCCTTAATGATGGATGCAACGTTTTTGGCATCGTCTATCTCACGGTGATAGGTACCTTGCCAAACCAAGCCCTAAGACTCTGCCGTTTGCTTAAGTGATTTCGGTCGATCGTCATATAAGCCTGCATGCAATTTTTTGGCATTGAAATGAGTCAGACCGGCGAGCAGGGAAGGGCACGCAGCAGGCTAGCGGGGTTCGGGTTCATTAGATATCTGCAGAGAGACTTAGTAATGTTTATGCCGGACGCCTTTATTGAGATCTAACCTCTTTGTTAGCGATGAAAACCCTGGGGCAGACGTGATAAGGGATCGTTTTCCGGATGCGTGAATTCGCCGGATGAGCTACTGCCTGATTTGTGTGGAAAAAACATACCAACTTAGCTGGGCCAGCTACGCTTTAGCGTGAATTCGCAAGACAGGGATCGTCATCACGTGAAGCGACTACTTCTTTTGAGTGGCCCGATTGCCGGTGGTAAGACGTCAGTTTCTGCCTCGCTACAAGAACGCCATGGGTTTGTCACCATCAGCAGTGGCTTTTTTCTGCGGACTCAGCTGGCTGCCCAGAATGAGCCAATTGATCGTCGTAACCTCCAAGAGCTCGGTGACTCTCTCGATAGAGCAACTGACTTTTCCTGGCTCATAGAGTCTGTCGCAAGTCCGGCCATTGAAGCTCGACCAGATGCTCATAGTTGGTTGCTGGATGCAGTCCGCAAACCCCAGCAAGTCGCGTTATTCAGGCTCCGTTTCGGAGATGTAGTGAGGCACGTGCACATCGTTGCGCCAGAGTCTGTTCTGGAGCAACGGTGCGTTGCGCGTGGTTTAAGTCATATCGAAGACTACCAAGCAAGCGTACTCCACCAGAACGAGCAAAGTGCCCGTTCGTTGGCCGGTTTTGCGGACAAAGTTCTGGACACCAAACAGTACACACCCTTGGAAATCGCAGATCAGATCATGAATATCTGGGAGAGGTAGTACATGGAAACTCGGCAGATTGTGGTGATTAGCGGCAAAACCTGTAGCGGCAAGAGTGGATTGGCTAGTTTGTTGAAAAAGGAATTTAGTTTCGCCGTGGTCAGCAATCGCCGATTCATTGATGACTCCCAGTGGCGTCTGAGGATGGAACAACCAGAGATGCTTGATCGGCGACGCGAACTCAATGATGCCGACTTCGACCAGTGGATACTTCTGGAAACCCATGCAATGTGCGAGAGGGAACAGGATGGTCGACCGTTAGTCGTTGATCACCTGAATACGCTCGAACAGGTGCTGAAGTTTCGACAGGCCTTCGGAGCCGACCTCGTGCATGTCCACCTGTACGCCAGTGACCCAACGCTTCAAGCGCGCTACGCGAAACGAGTTGAGGGTGAAGCCAATTCCCTGCCTTATGACGATGTCAATCAGCTGAGGGATGATGCCGAAATTCAGGCGCTCAAAGATGATGCTGACGTGCGCGTATACACCGAACGCTCGGATTCGAATGACACGCTTGTGCGGGTCGCCGCCCGTTTGCATCTGTACACACCACCTGAAATCAGGTGTGTCGATGTGCTCATTGGTGGGCAGTACGGAAGCGAGGGCAAAGGCAATATCGTTGCGTACCTCGCGCGTGAATACGATGTGATGGTTCGCGTCGGTGGCCCCAACGCAGGGCATACCGTGGCGAGTGCCGTCGGCACGTTTACTTATCATCACTTGCCTTCAGGATCGCGTGACGTGACAGCGCGACTGCTTCTAGGCCCCGGCATGACCATTCATTTACCAGGGCTTTTGAAGGAGATCGATGCTTGTAGTATCGGCCCAGATCGCTTATTCATTGACCCCCAAGCAACTATCATTGAAGAGGCAGACCGTGACGCAGAACAAGTGCATCTGGTCTCGACCATCGCCTCGACCGGCAGTGGAAGCGGTGCTGCGGCTGCACGGCGCATTTTGAGTCGGGGCAAGGCGACGATCAGGTTGGCCAAGGATGTTGATGAGCTGCGACCGTATGTGGGCACTCCGGGAAACTATCATGGCTCTACATCCGACCGTCTGGAGGAGGCTTACCGCAGTGGTCAATCCATCCTACTGGAAGGTACTCAAGGCAGTGGGTTGAGCATTTTCCATGGCGACTATCCGTACGTGACCTCTCGGGACACCAACGTTGCAGGATGTCTCGCTGAGGCAGGGATATCCCCCAGCAGAGTCCGAAAAATCCTCATGGTGATTCGACCGATGCCTATCCGTGTTGGCGACCCCGATGGCAGCGAGGGCCACATCTCGGGAAGGCTCAAACATCCGACGACTTTTGATGAAATTGCACAATTTGCAAATCTTGAGGCAGACGCTTTAAACGCAGCCGAGAAAACGTCTACAACAAACCGTAACCGGAAGGTTGGCTGGTTCGAGTGGGATCAATTCCGAAAAGCGTGCGCCCTCAACGCACCGACGGACATCGTCCTGACCTTTGCGGATTACCTCAAGGCTACAAACCGTAACGCTCGTCGGTTCGAACAGTTGCATTCAGATACGATCAAGTTCGTGGAGGAGCTTGAACGCGTATCCCAGGCGCCCGTTTCGCTAATCAACACGCGGTTTACCCGAGACCCAGACCCGAGTGATTTGCGATCGCTGATCGATCGACGCAACTGGACTGCACGTTCCGACAGGAGATAACAGATGGATCTGGACAAGCTGATTGAGCTCTATCCTAGGGTTTACCACATGGCTGAGCGCGGAGCTTGGGAAAGTATTCGTGCCCACGGGCTGATGAGCGCAACGGCCGTCCTTGATCATCTCGCCATCGAAGGTGGTGACCGCGTCCGGTTCGAGAGCGAGCACCGTAACCAGAAAATGGATGTGAGGGCAGGGCACCCTTCCAACATTGTGCTTCGTGATCAAAAGCCTATGCCTGAGGGCAGATTGATACAGGCCCTCACGGATGGGACAACACCACGACAGTGGTATGAGTTGATAAACAACAAAGTCTTTTTCTGGGCTGAAGAGGAGAGGCTACATCGTCTGCTTGGCGCTCGTGACTACCGTAAGCTCGAACATGATGTCCTGACGGTAGATTCAGCGAAATTTATTCCGGCCTTCGCCGAGAGTATATGGCTGTGCCGTATGAACTCGGGCAATACTTGGCCCATGCCGCATCATCGCGATACGCAGATCTTTCGTAGAATTCCAGATTACCCAGTGAAACGTTCCGGCAAGCCGGAGAAAGATGTCGTCGAGTTGGTAGTTGATTACGCCGTTCCAAACATCGCTGACTATGTAGTCGAAGTCCGGCGCATGAAGGGTAGTGAAGTCTTGGGCGTAATTGAGTAGTGCTTATCTGCCCGATGGGGAAGGGTATGCCACGACGCCGTTCAGCTTCACGGATTTTGCTCGTTAGCTCGTCTCAGCGGCTATTGCTTTTCAAGATCTGCTACAAAACGGGGGCTATGGCTGGAAGGTGCTACTGGGCCACGCCTGGTGGCGGGCTACGTAGTGGTGAGTCTTTTGAGGCGGCAGCGTTTCGTGAGCTTTATGAGGAGACAGGCTTTCGCACTCAGTCGGTGGGTCGTTGTTTGGCACATAAGGAGTTCATCTGGCAAATGCCGGACGGAGAGCGTGTGCTGGCAGTTGAAAATTACTATGTGGTGCGTACAGCTGTTGAGCAATGTTCGACAGCACGGTGGAGCGCCCAGGAGCGAGAGGTCGTATGTGAGATCAGATGGTGGGCGGAAAATGAGTTAATGGCTAGCACTGAAGAAATTCTGCCGTCAGATCTGCCTATCTTATTTGCCCAAGCCTTGCTTATATCGCGTCCTAACGACGGCTAGGTAGTGGCCATTTGGGAGTTGAAAAGACAAGTGGGGCCGCACTCACTAGGATGAATAAGGGGGCGGAAAAGCTAAAGCAGTCTTGGGCCCGCTTGTAACTGTCATTTGAGTATCTGTAGTGATCAGCCATGAAGATGTGCTTACCACTTAATGTCCAGCCGCGCTTAGCCTGAGCTCGCCTAGCTAAGCTAGCCTGCCTTATCGGGCCGTTCACTTGGTTTTCGACCTGTTCAGGGGTTTTACCGATTACTGTGGTGGCTTGAAGTGCAGTAAGTGATGGTAGATGCTAATTTTTTTGCCATTGATTTGTCGGGTTTCTTCAAAATATTCCGCATTTACACTTGGGATTTTTGGTTTTCTTTGTCTCAAACCGCTGTTGTGTCCTGGCTCGAAACCTTCATATTCAAGTTTCTCGACATGTTCTTTATAGGCCGCACATAAGCTTTTAAATTCATTGCAGGCGGCATATACCACGATGAAGATTGGGCTCATACCTGCCGAGTTGTAATTGCTGACTTTATGCAGGTGCTTGTTGATTACAGTGGTGTCGATGTAGTGTCCGAGGCGGAATGCCTCAAATAGAAAAACCTGATTGCCCCTACCGTCCTTTACCCATCCATCAGTTTCACCAACGCTTTTTTCAGTTGCAGAGCGCCCAATGCGTGACTGATCTTTCATAGTCCATCCAACAAAATTCATGCGTTGGCAAACGAGCGATACAAACCAGTCGTTAATCATGTCCTCGTCGTCCAACAGTATGGTTGTGTTAGAAGGCGAAGTGATTTTTTTTCGCTGGAGGTTTCCATTACGCTTCAGCAATTCTAGGCCTACCTGCTCCACTAGCTCAAGAAGGTAGTTATCAATTTGTTCAGTGGGGTGCATGAAAATTTGGCTTTGATCGTACGCGTCTAAATCGCGAATGCTGAGCCATGCAAGACGGAGCTTATCTTGGTAAGAATCAATCTCAGGCGTCGCAGGTGGCTGTTGCTTAGTGATCACCACAGCACCGTCAATCATCAGACCTTCTTCTATAGCTGAGAGTTCCTCAAGTGCATCTTGAGGTAGAGATTGATGAATTTTGCGAAGCTCTTGAAGGTATGCAAGCGATTTCTCGTGACCCACCGTGCGCTTCAGGTATTCCGCTCTCAGCGGCGCAAGTTCATAGGCCATTCGCTGCTGGTTTGATGCTAGGCTCCAAAATCGTTTGAAATCGTCAAGGTGGGACGTTGCTAGGCAAAGCTGTAGAATGTAATTGAGTTCTGCGTCGTTGAGTTGAACTTTGAGATCTGAGTCCAGCGTTGCTTCGTAGGTGTCCAGCCAGCGTTTTAAATAAAACTCAAGCGGGGCAGGTAGGTCTAGTATGTTCTGCCACGATAGCACTACTCTGATCAGGCCTGTAGCATTCTGCAATGTGCGCTCCGTATCCAGTGCTTTGCTGAACATCTCTAGAGCTTTGGCCTGATCCACGTTAATGGTCAGTGAAGCTATTAGGTATCGCTTGAAACTTTGCACCTCATTTATAACTTGGCGTTCTTCACTGTTAATGGAAAATTGGCGCAGGTTGTTAATTTTTTCTTCATTTGACAGATTCTTGTTGTCAAATATATCTTTTAAGTCAAGTTTTGCGGATATTTCAGCTGTTTTGTTTTCGAAAGTTCTGTGTGCATGTGATTTTACGAAGCTGAGGTATTCTCTAGCTATTTTCATTTGTCCGTTGTTGGCGGCTTTCAAAATGATGTTGAAGGCTTCAGGAATCCAATTAGGTGATGCGGCTTCGAGGTTACGTTCAGCTATCAAACCTATAGTAAGTTGTTTGTTTCTGAAAGGGGCGGTACCTTCGAGCAAGACGAATAGAGCGCTCAGAGGGGCCTCCTGCCAACGCAGAGTGGTGATCAGTTTCTGAAACTCTTCCGGGGTGAAGCTATTTGCTGCGCTACACAAAGCTGGCCACAGCCTGACAGGGCTGTAGTCCGAGTTATCATGCAGGTAATCAAAGACTCCAGAGTATCTTCCCGGGCCAAAGCCGAATTGTTTGATAATTGTGATAACTTTTTCTGCAAGTCGGCGTTTTTCTGCTTCATGCTCTACGTGATTGTAAAGTTTTAATAGCAATCGGAAATGCATGCGTGCCGCAAATATGATATCTCTGGATTTTTTTAAGTCTTTTGATACCTCAATGGCTTCTTGATTATCCAATGCGTTGATCCATCGCTCGCGGTGTTCTGGCGAAGTGCTTTTGTATACCTTGTGCCATTCAAACTCGTCAAACGCTAGCGGATCATCGATCGCGTTTGCATCACCTTTAACTCGTTCATTAAGAATACTCAGATAGCTATCAATCAAAACGTCACAAGGTTCAATCGTGCCATTTCTGGTTTCATTTTGCAGGTTGGTTGAACCCAGCGCCCAATCCATACACCAAAACAGAGTGAACCATTCACCTAGGGGGATCTTTCCGTTGGCTAGACGGGTGTTCGAAAGGCGGTGGATGACCCTGTTACAGAATAAAGTGTAGTAGTCAGCGACGAGGTTTTTAAAAGATCCTGATTCATTAAAATACATAATTGCACTTAGTGCATTTTTTAGACTGGGAAGGCGGGTGTCGTCGATCAATTTGTGACGGGCGTTGTCTCCAAGCTCATGAGAGGCAAACCAAGCCAGCATCTCACACAATTGATCAACTGTGCTAGGAATAGCTGAAATGTGGAGGTTTTCATCGTAACTATTGTTAAAGACTTCGAGTGCTTCGGCCCATACAATGTCGCTCCACATCTTTTCGTAAGGAGCTTTTTCCGAAACTGGGCGCTGATGTCGATCTAGATCGTGATAGATTCGTATCAGACCAAGGTGATTGGTCTCAACGTTTGAGAGTAAGAAGCAAAGGTAGGGAGGGTAAGTCGTATCACTAAAGAGCGCGCCAGCTATCTTTGGTGAGCGGAAAGACATTTTGATCAGCTTGCGGGTTACAGGAAAGCTATCGCGAGGACTATACAGATTAAGTTCATGGTGGATGATCAAACTGATCAAATGCTCACTTGCAGTTTCACGCCTTGCGTAGCGGTAATCTCCAGTCTCTCTCCACCATTCTGCACTTTCTAGCAAAGTAGTGGGCGGTCGACTAGCTAAGTTAAAAATTATGCTATTTGCGAGCGAAATATCGAGCGCTTCACAGTAGCGCTCTGTCCGTTGGCTAACTTCTTTCGGCAGGCTTGGTTTCACGGGCAATTCAATTGGAGGCCATATTTTGATGATTGAGTCTATGCGGTTGTGATTGATGGCCACATCAGCTGCGCACTCTTCCCAGCTTTCAGAAAGAGTTTTATCTGACGCGATAAAGTTAAAAGCGCATTCAAGGTATTGCTGGATATCGATGTCTTGATCGAAATCGATTTCGAAGATGCACGAATGGCCCACAGCTAACCGCATCTTTGCGACGTACTTTTCGAAGGCAGCATCTGGATTTTCTGAAGTGTCTAACAACCGTTTCCAGAGATACGTACCTACACCTCCAACGTCTTCGCGTTTTACCTTCAGCCGATAGCCTTCTCCTCGGGTTTTAAGGTTCTCCTGGAGAAGAGGCATATCAACCGGATCTATTGAGCTCTGCTCAATCCTTAAATGAGGGGATTCGAACTCATCATGGAAATACTTGATCTCATACAAAACGTTGTGAGCATCAAGTTGATGGCGTAGCTTTGGCGGCATGTCGGGCGAAGAGGGGACTCTGGGCAACACGATGAGGTCATCGTTCGGAAATCCGATGACTCGCGCTTGCTCCAACTCGGCGACGTCTACCGAGTGAGCTAGACAAAACGCTGCGCCTTCCACGGTGGGCCAAGAGTCCCGCCCCTCCAGCAGTGCCTTCACATTCTTTCTGTTGAGAGATCTCGGATAGAGCTCTGCGATGCTTACGTAGTGAGCGATTTTCTCGTGGATGAGATTAGGGGGCGCGATGCGCCACGTGTGATTGTCCCTATAGAGTGCCAGCTTCTTTTCCAGATCTTTGATGAGGTCGTGCGAACTCATGTGCCCTGCCATATTCCTAACACGTCGCTCACTTTGTCGACGTCTGCTGCGATAGCTTACTGAAGGCCCGCTTGATTTACGATCATCGAACACCGTACTTGCGATGATTTACTGACGCCGATACCGACGAAAGACTATTTAGATTCTGGGCGAGTCGCCCACATAGGTTTATATGAGCATCTGCGCAGACGAACCTGCCATTTGCCGAAATCGAGTTACTTTGACGGTTAATTTCGCTCCTTCGGGCGTCGAGCCCGGCTCGTCTAATCAGCCGAGCATTTCCTTAATGATGGACGCTACATTCCTGGCATCGTCGATCCCTCGGTGATAGGTACCCAGCCAAACCAGGCCCAACGACTCCACTGTTCGCTTAAGACTCTTCGGTTGATCGTCGTATAGGCATTTATGCCATTTTCCTCACGTTGAAGTGCTGCAGACCAGCGAGCTGGGAAGGGCACGCAGCGAATTGGGCATCACGCTCAAGCTGTCAGACATCCGGGATAGAGGAAGGATGGCCTGGGTGCCACGACCTCTCCCGCTACCTGCCTGCTTCGGAGCCATCCGAATATAATGCGCTGTCATTGAGGCTCTGCTTTCAGGGTGACAATCTATCGACCAGCCAAGGAGACATGGCTATTCCGTACGGCTGGTAATAAACTCAGCGAAGGAATGTTCAGAAGGAGCGAGCGTCTTGCACTACACACTACCCCGTCCAAAGCATGAAGATGTATTCGAAGAATTAGTTAGAAGAGTGTCACCTCTGATAATGAATATGCCTAGTGCTCCTGAACATTATGGGCGAAAGGGGCAGGCGCAATATGGCGTCGATCATTATTTTTCGAGTGAACAGATTGCTGTTCAGGCAAAAAATGCCCAAGCTTTTAGCATTGGAGAAGTGCTTGCCGAAATCGGCAAGACTGAACGCTTTCCGAACATAATCAGAGAGTACCACGTGTATGTCGCTTGTGATCGGAGCACTGATCTAGCGAATGAAATTTGGCGGTTGAGTAACGCACGGGTGGCTAACGGAAGTTTCGCAGTTAAGCTGGCGGCCTGGCAAGATATTGAAATGCAGATTAATTCACACCCGTTATTAAAAGAGTGGTATCTCGGGTTGCCTGGTGTGCAGGGTATTGTGAATGATGCGGTTGTTCGCGTACAGACTTCACAGTATGAAGCTGCACTTCCAGAAAATGTGGCGAAAAATTTGGTTTCTCAATATATTCCGATCGAAGATGCGATCGACTTCCTGTTGCGTTGGGATTTTTCTTCGAACAGAGTACCGTTGATTTGGTATGAAAGATTTTGGTATGTGAATGACAAATTAAATGATGCGAGAATGTATTGTCGAGCCCCTAGAAGTTCAGCTAATGACTATGTGGTTAATAGTTTCAATTTGCAAAATCCAGGATGGATATCGGCCTATCCATATCTTGAGGTTTTTAAATCCGCACTAGATTCATTCGTTACAGTTATTGGTAGCTGTACTGCGCGCTATGAATTTCCTGATGGTCAATACATGTCCCTTTACGGGCCATGGGAAACGCCAATCATTGGCGCTAGCGGTAATACAAAGGGGTGGAAAGACACGGCCCATCAATTGGCAGAGTTTTTGTTTCGTCATTTCTATCAAGGGTACAAAGACTATCGTGGGTTCGGGCTGTATCCACCCTTTCGACCAGAATAGAGGCCCGATTCAGTCGTAGCACTTCGAAACGCGGTGCCGGGTTTGGCCCGGACGCTTCGGTCTGAGTAACAGAGGACTGATGTTTCAACCGAAGGCTGGTGAGTTCAGCCCAGGGAGAGTGAGCAAGTAGCGCTTCTCATCCGTTTACGAACCATTCTTGGTGCACAGGAAGCCGTCTCTGCTCGTGATGCAATAGAGAGTACGTTGGAGGACGTTCGTCGGTAAGCGTCCGGCGAATTCACCTTCCGAACTCCAGCTTTAAGGGCGATGGTGTCCGCGTATTTTTAAGCGGACGCAATAGCCCTACCCGGGACGCTTACGCTGGTAATGAAGCAGGGAAGAAAGCTGTCGACGTATGACATCGTGGCTCCGTGGGAGAAGGATACGTGCGCAATCTCTGGGCCGTACGTGAGGGAACGTCGTGTCTTCGGGCCTTGTGCCCGCCTATGACTGGTGCCCCTAATGGCCTGCCAGGTTCCGACTTTGATACGCGCAAATTATTGAAAATTATGGCGTGGCGATATTTATGGCTAGCCAACAATTTTAATAATTCACAGTCATTTGCTCAGCGTGTCTCACCTCGCGCCGCTATTCGAGGGGCTGCGTGCGTAGCCAGGTGCATAGCTTCTCCTGCTTGTTCAGAATCCTTAGCTTCGGCATCCCAGCATTGAGGAAAGCGAGCAGTCGTTGTCTATCCGACCCATCAGGAAACCATTCGGCGATCTCGACGTTACAGCGGCTGGACTCACTCAAGGCCCATCTGACGATCATGTCTGCAGCAGCTCTGTAGTGATCAGCCATGAAGAGACGTCGCCCTTCAGCAGTCCAGCCACGGTCAGCTAGCAGATCAGTGACGTCAGTGATGCCTAGGTCGCCAAAGTAGCCTGTGGTTTCAGGATAATGGATACCTGCCAAAGACACCTTGGCCACGCCGGACTTCCGATCAAAACAGGAAAGGAAATGCCATCCACCCGTGATGCTTCCAGGATGGTGGAAATTGATGGCGGCTTTCCCGGTTATGTAATGCTCACGGGACACGCGCTTGAGAGTCATACAGCGGCTGAGACATGAGAAATCCGTCTTAGGCGAAAGATTTTTTCAGACTTTCCCTGACGAATTCTATTTTAGTAGCGATCAGAACCTCCGGGTCATCGAGCGCCGCCCAAATCACACCGCAAACCACTGCCTCCTCAGGCGACCACTCAATTCCTTTCTCGTACAGCTCTAAAAATCTCGTGTTCCATAGCAGGCTGCCGCTCATACCCTTGGCATTGGGTAATGCAATAGGGCAACCGCCAGGCTCTCTCTTCGCATAACTCGGGTAGTGAATTGCGACATGCCTAACAGGATCGAAGCACTCGTGGTTGGGTTGCTCCCCTTGAAGGGCCTGCACAAGAAATGGAAAAGATAACGTATTCAGCTCTCCAAACAACGTATGTCGACGTTTGTTAGCGCTGATGGGGTCGTGTCGTTCTAGTCTATATCCTGGTGAGCCAATCCAGAATAATAGCTCACTCTCTACCGCAGCGTATCGGTCAGCAACTCGTTTTATTGGCAGTGCGGTCATGTCCGAATCTTCAGGAATTGGAGGTACGCGGACGGTAGCAGCATCCACTGGCCAACGTTCTAACTCTGGCGGTTCGGTAACTGCAATGTATTCACCACCGGAAGTGGGTAAGTGGCCGAGTACGCCGCTTTCCGATAGATCAGTAAACACATGGCTAGCGGTAACCAAGTAGGTTTCTCCACTGATCTTTACGTACCCACCACTTCCCCACGCCACACCCGAATCCGGCTCTTCCGACATGCTAATTGGCGTGCAAAACTGCGCCGCATGCTTAGCCATTTGATTTTTAACATCGGCGTTTATGGTTTCCCATTCTTCTTGAGTCACTAAAATTTCCTTAGCCGAGCAACCTAGGACTGATGGCAATCCTAGGCTGAGCTGCCCGCCACTCATCAGCGCTTGTTTGGAGGTGTCTGCCGATTGACGACCGGCTCTTCGGATTTTCGCTGATACTCCGTGGTGGGAGGCGGAGGAGGGGTCTTATTTTCATTATTCTGTAATTTTTTGTCAGTCATGCAGTTAGCTCTCTGATGGTTGTGAGTATCGCGAGTAGCATGAAAAAACCGGCGCCCCAAACAAGCTCTTTGTAAGCCAGCTCTAAGGGCTTGGATTTTTCATCGATGGCGACTTTTAGTTTTTCGAGCGTGTCTATGTAGCAGTTGTAGATATGGCGTTTTTGCTGCTCTGGTTCAACAATTTGAAGGTATTCCGCCGTACCACGGCTCGAAGGAAGGCTTGGGCATTCACTGATTCGCAAGGCGCTAAATGCATGTCCCCATGAGCAAGCCACACAAATGGCGGCAGCGGCGAAAGACAGAAAAATCACGAAACTGAGGGGAGATGTCAGCTGGAAAAGAATGCCGCTTTTCAACCCCGCCAGCGCGCTCACTGCCGCAATTACTATCGAAACGGCAGTCAAGAATTTTGCGCATTTGTTTTCAAAGTGATCGAAGCGACCCTGCTCCTCCTTGAAGCGATCTTTCAGATAACTGATGGTCTCATCCATGCAATGCGCATCCATTGAAGATTGAAAGCTGTGCAGAAAATGAGGAGGAGCGATCTGCAGGGATTGCTATGATCAAGCCTTATCCAAGGAGCGGTCAATGAGCTTAGAAACCTATCGAAGACAGGTCATCGCCTGCCAGCAAAATCTTGGAAAGCTTCAAGCTGAGAAGAGGAGATGCTCGCTCAAGGCGGTAGCTGCTTTAAAGAAAAAGCAGGATGCCTTGGCTGCCGCCAGCCGGATGAACGTGACGCCATCTTGGATACGTGGTGAGTGATCATCAAGTAGAAAACCTTCCTCCTATAACTCTTACCGAGATGTGGCAGGATGACGCGTGGGCTGCCGCGCAGATATGTAGCCGTTCAGACCGCCTCTCGGTCTCTCAGATCCGGGCCATACGCGACTTAACCACCAGTCATGCTTCTGAAGAAATTGCAGGGAGAACTAGGGCGAAAGTCGACCAAATCCGGAACATCATTAATGGAAAGACTTGCTCAAGGGTGACGGATCTCCCCCTAACCTAGCGCTGGCAGAGGATATTGACACCTATGACGCATCTTTTCAGGTCGTTCCTTCGGTGCGACAAGCCCCGGTTTACCTAATCAGCCGAGCATTTCCTTAATGATGGATGCAACGTTCTTGGCATCGTCGATTCCTCGGTGATAGGTACCCTGCCAAACCAAGCCCAACGACTCGACCGCTTGCTCAAGTGATTTAGGTCGATCGTCATATAAGCCTGCATGCCATTTCCTGGCATTGAAATGCGGCAGGCCTTCGAGCAGGGAAGGGCAGGCGGCAAAGCCAGCATCGCGCTCAAGCTGTCGTGCGTCATAGTCTCCCCACGATGCCCAAGCTGCATCCGGATAACTCGCAGCAAATGTTCGCAGCTCGTCGCCAACCTCTTGATAGGTTAGAGCACCGTCCACGTCAGATTGCTGAATGGATGTGAGCTGCTTGCAGAAATCAGTAAGGGTAGGGTTGATCTGAGGCCGAACGAAACGCTGGAACTCATCGACGATCTCAAGTAACTCCAAATCGATCACCACCAGGCCAATCTCAATCGTTTCCATCTGATCGGAGACGACCACAAGCTTTCTTGCTGACTCCGATTCGTCCACTTCATCGCAGGTTGCCTCAAGGTCTACGCAATAGAGGTAGCGGTATGGCGCGAGGAGGTTATGGATTGCTTGGAGGTGAAGGAACTTTGCTTCGATGCTCATGGCATGGGAGACCTTACTTGGAGCTTGTTGAGATTAACCGCCCCATCTATGTCGATTGAATTGCTCACTGTCCACGGCGAATCGACTAGAGCACGGGTCACGACATACCCACAACCATTAGGAACGTGATTATCGATCTCGTACCTGCGCAACTCGATCATCGCTTGGGCATCAACCTGGAGTGGCTGGCGCTCGATGAGCCAAGCTACCGCATTGAGAAATTGTCCGTGCGAAAAGACCAAGATGTCTTGTGCCTGGTGAGTGGTTAGGCGATCTAGGAAAGATCGTGCGCGGCCAACAAACTCCAGAAACGACTCAGCACCTTTTCCGTCAATGTCGGAGGGATCTGCTACTGCCCAGTACTGGTCGACCCATGCCTTCCGTTGCCCTACGGTGGTGTTCACACACCTAGTCGGATCTAGGTAGGTGAACTCCTCGATTGGCCATGTTTCGAATGGTGCGTCAGGGAATACGGAGATGGTCGCATCCGCTGTCGTTCGAGCCCGAGAAAAAGGGGAGGCAATGATCAACTCAGGTGCACGGCCTACGGATTGCGCCACTCGTTTAGCTTGTTCGATGCCCTTTTCGGTGAGCGGGATACTTGCGTGATCAAGGGTTGCTGCACCGGCATTGGCCGCACTTTCTCCATGACGCACTAGCCTGACATTCTTCATTTGCTTACCTGTCGTTTCGCCGGCGTACGACACCAGCAGCGTTGCTAGGGGCATGGCTGGGTTTGGGTAGAGGTGATATGTAGACTTCTGAAACCTCGACCCAGTGAACTCCATTATCGCTCGTATCCAAAGCGAACTGATAATACAGCAGGGAGGGGAGCTGGTCGGCGCACGACATCATGACGTCTTCCGTAGTTGAGAGGCGCGTCGCAATCGCTGGGCCGTTAGTGGGGGCGTCGTCCCTTCGGGCCTTGTGCCCGCCTATGACTGGTGACCCAAATGGCCTGCTAGGCTCTGATTTTGATACGCGCAAAATTGTTGAGAATTATGACGGGGCGATAGCCAATAATTTAAATAATTCACAGTCATTTGCTTGAGCGTGTGTCACCCCGCACCGCTATTCGAGGGACTGCATGCGTAGCCAGGCGCTTACCTTTTCCTGCTTATTCAAAATCCCTAGCTTCGGCATTCCCGCGTTGAGGAGAGTGAACAGTCGTTGCCTGTCCGTCACAACACTGCGAGTCGCCTCTGAGCGTTATTGGAGGTATGCGTGGTCATGGTTCATCCTTGAGTGGTGCGTCACCATATCTGCAAACGAGGCTTCGGTCGTTCGTATACATACCCATTGAGGGGCACTTTATTTTGGAGGCGACGATGCCTGCTTAAGGCGTGAGGATTAAAAAATCGACGTCCCAGGATCTCCTCCCAATCTAGCAATTCCTTGCTTGATATGCCCCGCAGCCGGCACGTTCAGTTCTTGGTTGATGGCCTGCTGGAGAGGGTGCTTGCCTCCAAGCTTACCCAGACCATGCGGGCGGCTCGGCTCTCCAATCAGCTTGGGATGTGACCATTCCCTAACAAGCAAGGTACCGACCTGAGCGACAGCTTGAGAGGCTGTTGTCATGAGGACATTGCATTCTGTGCTCGCTCGGGTAGCGTGCCTACCTTTCATGCTTCCCTTGTCGCAAGCTCAATGGTAATTTGCCACTATCGAAGGCAGGCGCTCAGTTTTCTGCGGAGGCAAGGGAATAGTCATTCAGCCTGCATTGGAGAGGATTCCACCTGTGCTTTTGGATCAATTGACCCACGATCACCAACGTCTCGCGTGGATGCATGCTGTACTGGTGTTATCGAAAAAAATAGGCATTGGGAGTGCCAAAGCCAATGATGATCTAAGAAAGTCATTGTTGCAGGCCGGGTCGCTCGAGAACATATATAACGATCACTTCACCATGATTCCGGTGGAAGAAGATGTTGGCCTTAAGGTTTTTGAGAAAATTAAGAAGTTCACAGCAGCTTACGATGTCGTAACTTGCTTGGATGAACGCTATCCAAAAGTTTTACTGGATTATCCTGGTACTCCACCAATTCTTTATTTCCAGGGCGATCTTGCACTGGCCTCCGTAGAAAAAACTATTGGTTTTGTGGGTACTCGAGAGTTATTCGATGAAGGTCACCGCGACCACGGGCGACGGGTCGTGCGCCGCCTAGCCAGATCTGGCTTTGAGGTTGTGGTCAGTGGATTGGCTGAAGGTTCAGACACATTAGGGCATGAGACTGCCATCCAAAACGGTGGGCGCACGATTGCCGTTCTGGGTACGCCGTTGAATATGCACTACCCAAAGAGCAATGCTGCCCTGCAAGATGAAATTGCAGCCCGCCACCTTGTCGTCACTGAGTATCCAGTCGGTATTGGCTCGTTTGGCTCGTACTTTGCAAAT
Organism: Pseudomonas sp. B7; assembly: GCF_016735645.1. Taxonomy (NCBI): domain Bacteria; kingdom Pseudomonadati; phylum Pseudomonadota; class Gammaproteobacteria; order Pseudomonadales; family Pseudomonadaceae; genus Pseudomonas; species Pseudomonas sp. B7. Next base: position 196,788 of record NZ_JAERRE010000010.1, on the reverse strand, counting down.
AGGAATAGAACAACGGTTGCATTGTCCTCTGGAGGAATTGTCGTCGCTAGAGCAGGTGATAAGAGCGGCACCCAGCACGCGATTCGAATCTGCTTAGAACAGAATAAACCTGTGTATGTCTTGGAGAATAATATTAGAGAGTCGTCCTATATATGGGTTGTAAAGAACAAGGATAGAATAAAAGTGATTAGGGAGAATTTCGATGCAGGTGATTCTATTTGATTTGGATTTTACCTTGGCTAACACGCTCAGTTGTCAGCCATACCTGACGAGTGTTAAGGGTAGGGAAGAAGTTTTAAGTTTCTTGAGTGGTTCGAGAGTCGATGTGTGTGGGTACGGCAAGGAATTGACTGAAAGCTTCAATGCCGCAGTTGATAAAGATTTTAGCGTCGCGGTTGTCTCTGACTCTCCGAGAAATTATTGCCTTAAGGTGTTGGAGTGCTGTGGTTATAAAATTGATTCGCGGTTAGTTTTTGGCAATCAGAAAAAGCCATTAGTTGATTTTGATTCGCTCAGAAGAAGCCTAGCAGACGTGCTTGAAGTGGGCGTTTCAGAGATGAACTTTCTTGTTGTTGGTGATAGCCCTAAAGATATTTATTTTGCTCACCTGATCAAGGCGCCGTCAGTATTTGCAGCGTGGGGTACTCGCTACCCGGTAGCACAAGTTCAGCGATCACAGCCCTCAAGGACGGCATCGAATTTTCAGCAGCTAAAGAATCATATAGATGATTTTTTGCATAATAAGCTGGCTTTTGTTTTTTACGATTTTTATCAAGGCTACAATCTTTTTGATCCGGATTTTTTAGCTGTAAAGCTATTGGGTGATGATTCTATTGGGTATGCTCGTGAATATGTGCCTAACTTTGAAAATTACAGGGATAGTCGAGATAAGTATTCGTCCCTTGATCTGCGACAAATAGTAAAGCACGCGAAGAATTATGAGGTTTCGCACCATCAATACAGCTTTAAAATGAAGCACTTTGGTAGTGGTGGGGTCTATGATACGGCGAGGTCGTTAAAGAGTCTTGCTGGGATATATAAACGGGATTTTGTTAGGTGGCTTAATGAACTCGGTGTTCACGGTACTGTCCTTTTAGTGCCTGTGCCGCCTTCTGTGCCGCAGGAGTGCAATCTCAGTAACCCGGTAGCGTTGATCTCGGAATGGTGGAGTAGTTGGATTTCAGACGAGTCCGATAATATTGATATCGTTAATTTCGATGTTTTCCGCCGAATCCTTCCCAAGCAATCCTCGCACAGCACTCAAGGGCGGCGACATATGGATGATCAATTTCCTACTTTGGGGGTTGAGAGTGGATCATGCTACAAAGGCGTTAAGGTGAATTATGTGATCATACTGGATGATGTTGTCACCTCCGGCTCGCACATGAATGCTATCGCATCAATAATTTCGTCAACATCTGTAGTTCCGGGGAGTCCGAAAATTTTAGGGTATGCCCTGTTCAGGACTGTGCACCCAGAAAATGACTCTTCAAGTGATAGTTTGATTGACTTTAGCTTTCTCGAGTGACTGCTGGTTTTTAAAAAAACGGCAAACGGCAAACGGCAAACGGCAAACGGCAAACGGCGTCGGCGGCCCAATTCTTGAATCACCATAACGCTCTGCTGTACATCTTGGGTGGAGTTTCTGTTGCGTAAGAAATGGGGGGCTGTTCAGATGAGTTTATTCAAATTTCTGGTTTAGACTTTTCAATTTCTTCGTTTGATCTGGAAGCGTTTCTCTACATTCGCGGGCTATTGCGTCACCTTCATGTGCCTGCGGACTGAGTTGCGAGTTGTGATTCAGCTAGAAATGACATCAAGCTCGCCACTGGCCCAACTGCATTACTATGCTGCCTGAGTGCGCTACCGATACTTTGACCACCCTGGACGGCCATCAAGCTCTTCCAAAAGGTCATCGTCATCATGTCTCTCTCGATGGCTGTTCGACACAGGGTGAGTATCCATCTCTTCGAAATTCAGGATTGATTGGGTCTGTCTGGTGGGGGCATGGTAGGTAGCTTGTTCGTAGCAGGCGAACCGCCGAGCATCATCACTTGTGCTCCAATCAGTCCCCTCGATATCTGCCTCATGAAGACCGCTGATGCCAGCCCTGTGCGCCTTGGCTGCTGCAGAGTTTTGAGGGAGCGGGATCCCCTTAGTGATCCACACCCGGGCATCTCGCATGGCCTTCGAGCCAATCGAGTATTTGACCACGCCATCTTCAGCGACAACGAAAGCCAGATGGCCTTCAGAGGCCTGTGCGAACTTGGATGCAATGCAGGAGCGGGAGGCCTGGAAGTAATCAGCCAGGTCAGCAAGGCTCTCCAAGGAAAAGTCTCGCTCCTCAGTAAATGGCTGGATCATTGCCCAGGGAACCAAGCACTCGGAAGCGAAGAGGTCACACGAAACCTCTTCCGGATGACGCCCGGTGAAGCGCTCTAGCTCATCACCAGGCACCTTCTCGCCGTGCTTGGACGGGAGCTCAAGGACATGGTGTGCGATTTCATGAAGGATCGTGAAACGCTGTCGAACCGGGCTGTCCTTTTCGTTGACGCAGATGTGCATCTGTCCACGCCTTTCGAAAGTATTACCTGCTTCACCCTCCTCAAGTTCCACACGTGAGACCTTGAAGCCCAAGTGGAGCGCAAGCGCTTCGACATCAACTGGAGCTGTGTTGATACCGGCGTCTTTCAGCAGTTTTCTAGCTCGTGAGATGACAACGTTTTCGTCCATGAAAGCCCTCGCCGTTACATTTGCTGGATGAGTTGGATCCGTTTGAGCCAGGCATCCTCGGTGTTGGGACGCTCACCTCGGAAGCTCATTGTTGCCACGTCTTCAAAATCCAGCCATGGGATGTCCACCCTCGAGACCATCAGGCGGTATAGGGAGTCCTCAACCGTGACCGACTTGGCCAGCAGCTTGAACACCTCCACTTCGCGCTCATCCAGCTCTAGCGCTTGACTCAGGCGGTCAACGACTTCCTCAGAGGGTGCCGCTCTATCTCCCTTCTCCAGTCTCCAAATGTATGCGTGATCCAAGTCGCCTGCACGTCTCTCCAGGTCACGAAAGCTCAGCTCTTTCCGTTCACGCATGGTAGCGATGAACCCGGCCAAATCCATTTTTTTCTCCAACCTCTTGCATTGCCCAAACGGGCGGGAGTAGTCTGTTGCCTAGCCAGACAACAGCTCGCGATTCATGATCCATGATAAGCGGCTTTTTTTTGAAGTCCACTGTTGTCTGGCCGGACAGCGACCCTTGGGTCGTTTTTTAAGGACGGTGGTGTTGTCTGCGCAGGCAACAGCTCATTTGGTTCAGATACGAGGATTCACCCCATGAGTCAATTGAACGATTTTGAGGTTGAGGACGTGGCAGCCGCCGTCTTGGCGGGCCGCGAGGTGCGTGATCACGGCCCGTACAAAATCCAGCTCGGCAATGATGCGCTGGAGTACCGGCCACTGGTGATCGCAGATCCTGTTCCGACGGGGCAGCAGGTTTTGGAGGCTGCTGAACTCCGTCCAGTGGACGAATATCTGCTGTTCCAGATGCTCACCAACGGCCACTTGGAGCTGCTTAGCCCTGGTGAGACCACTGACCTGCGCCAGGCTGGCATCGAGAAGTTCCTGGCGTTTAAAAGTGATCGTACGTTCCGCTTCTTCATTGATGGGCGGGCACAGGACTGGGGGGCGCAGCGCATTTCTGGGCGCACCTTAAAGGCGCTCGCCGGCGTCGATCCGAAGCTGTACGACATCTTCCTGGTAATCCCAGGTGATGAAGATGAGCTGATCGAAGACCGCGACCTGTTTGATCTGGCACGCCCTGGTGTCGAGCACTTCGCTGTCGTGGAAATCAACATCAAGGTGTTCGTGAACACGCAACCGGTATTCGTCCACTCGCGCAACCTCAGCTACTGGGAAGTGGTGCGGCTGGCTTACCCGGAAGCCGTGCCGGATCCGAACGCCCAGTTCACCGTTACGTTTGCGAAAGGCCACGAAGGTAACTCCATGACCAACCTGGTCGATGGCCAACACGTCCGTATCAAGAAGGGGATGCACTTCAATGTCACACCAACTGATAAGTCTTAGTCCTCACCTCCTGCGCCTGCGTAACGAGGGGTACAACTTGGAAACCAAAGAAGGTTATCTCTTGGTTCGAGATGTGCCCTACGTGAACGCTCAGCGCAAGGTATGCAAAGGCGTATTGGTCATGGCACTCAATCTGACCGCTGATGTAGCAGTCAGCCCGAGCGACCATACCGCACATTTCATTGGTGACTGCCCTTGCGATTCGCAAGGGCGTCCCCTCGAGCAAATCATCAACAGCAGTGGTACCAATCAGCTGTTGTCGGATTTGGTCGTGAACCACTATTTCTCGGCCAAGCCCAAGGCGGGCAACTATGCCGATTACTACGAGAAGGTCTCGATATACGTTTCGATTCTGAGTGGCCAGGCTCAGGCGATAGATAAGGACGTCACTGCCAAGACGTTTGCACCGTTCCGATCCGATGTGGAGGATACGGTTTTCGCTTACACCGACACGGCGTCGGCACGCGCTGGTATCGGAGCGCCCACCGGGAGGTTCAAGGGGCTGAAGGTAGCAGTGGTTGGACTGGGTGGTACCGGAGCTTACATCCTGGATCAAGTTGCTAAGACGCCAGTAGCGGAGATCCATCTTTATGATGGTGATGTGCTCCAGCAGCACAATGCGTTTCGCTACCCGGGCGCTGTTTCCTTCACCGATCTTCAACGGGGCATGAAGAAGGTCGAGTACCTCAAGGAGAAATACGGGGAGATGCACCGCAACATCACGGCCCATCCGTGCATGATCACTGCTGGGAATGTCGCTGAGCTGGGAGCTTTCGACTACGTGTTCCTGAGCGTCGATAACGCTGCCGTGCGGGATTCGGTGGTGAAAGCACTCCGAGGTACGCGAACCTCGCTTCTTGATGTCGGCATGGGTGTACATCTGGTGGGCGATACGCAACAGGTCTGGGGGATGTGCCGTGTAACGACGCTCACACCTGGGCATCACGAGCACGCGAATCGCACCATGCCGCTTACCGAAAACTCTGCAGAGGATGCCTATCGCTCAAACATTCAGATCGCAGACCTGAATGCGCTCAACGCGGTACTCGCGGTTGGCACCTGGAAACGACTCTGTGGGTTCTACGTCGACCAAGTCCAGGCTGGCCACTTCACCTACTCGACCAACCTCAACGAGATGGGCAACAGCGAGGAGCGCCCATGACCATCAAGAGTCTCACACCTCAGTTCGTCGAGAGCTTCCCGCAGAAGCTTGAGCCTGGTGAGCTCTACCTAGCGATGGAGTTCGCAACTGCAGCACACCTGTGCGCCTGTGGTTGCGGCAACAAGGTGATTACACCGTTCTCACCAACCGATTGGCAGATGTCATTCGATGGTGAAACGGTGTCGCTCAAGCCTTCTATTGGCAACTGGTCTTTCAAGTGCCGCTCTCATTACTGGGTGCGATCTGGCCGCATTGAGTGGGCCGGCAACATGTCCCAGGCGGCGATCAATGCCGGGCGCAAGCGTGATGCCGAAGCGAAAGCACGAGTGCAGTCGAGCAGGTCGGAGCAGGACGTGGTTCGTGAGCCGGCACCACAGGCCCGGGAGCAGGCCGAGGCACCGTCCTTTATCGGCAAGCTCAAAAAATGGCTCGGGTTCTGATCCCAGGCGACCATAGACGTATCTATAAAGGAAGGGGCCCGTACTGGAAGAAGGAGGCCCTTCAATAAACTCCCCACTCCTTTTTGTCTCTACTGGTGGGGCGGCTACACGCTGGCTCATAATGTCGCAGGGGCAGAATATTCTCACTTTTGCACCATGATGGTGCGAAAATAAAGGCAAATTACACTTTAAGTGTATGATTGCCTTGTGCCATACTCGATTTATCCAATGATTCTTGCCTAGCTAGGGCACCTCTGTGATGGAGGTTTTGGCGTTCCAGCGCCTCCTAGCGGGAGAGATGCGTCCAGCCTTGCTTGGGAAGAGCAGAACTGTGACGGCGCTACCGTTTGGCAGATCTTGAGGCTGTTTGTTCGTGAACCTTGGAGCTTTCGCTCGGTCTGAACTACAGTCGTGAAGCCGCTTGTCGGCTAACGAAAGGTACTGCTTGTGGAGCTTGGCGACCGGATTCGATAATCCGCGCCGCCGCAAGCGCGTCGGTACCACGTTGTTGTCCAGTGGAGTCAGTGGTCGCGTATTGGATTGTTGATGCACCGTGGAACCAATATTCTTAGAGGATGGAGCTATGACTCTGGAGCGTATGATCGAAGAGACCCGTAGGCGTAACGGTTCTCATGAAGCCAGCCTGAAGGCGGCTCGTAATCGCATGGCCGACACCAACAACCGTCTGGCACGTGAGTTCGCTAAACAAGAAGTCACTGCGTCTCTGCTTGCCAAGACCTGCAGCCTCTAACACGTCTCTTCATTCGAAAGCAGCCTGATGGGCTGCTTTTTTTTGCGCGATCATAATGACTCCATATCTTATCACCAGCTTCGAGGAAGCGACTCTGGCAGCTTTGATTCATGAGCCTTATGGCTACGATCATGCTGACATTTTCGACAAACCTCAGATCACCTACATCTACAACTATCTGAAATCCTTCATGCCCGAGATCCCGAAGGACAAGAAGACGGTAGGGAGCATCCTGCTCGAGCATGAGTACATTGACCGAGATTTCCTTGAAGACTACTCCCGCTTTTATCTGGGGCGTTTCGGCAACGATGGCTACAAATGCGCTCGGCTTCACTTCTTCAACTGCGATCTGACTCACAAGCGGCTTGATGCCTTGCTTGCTGGAGATGCAGGTGTGGTGTTGGCCGATGACGACGATGAGAACGCAGTGAGGACTGTAGAGCAACTGCAGTCCCACTACCTCGGCTTCATGGTGATCAAGCCACTCACTCGGACATTCGTGGGTAAAACCTGCCTGCGCGTGAGTGGTGACCGAGGTGATGGCAAGAAAAAAATCGATAAGCCCTACGATGTGAATCTCTTCGGCATCAAGCTTACGATCAATTCCATTGCCTTTCAGGAACAGGACAAGGTTGTGGCTGCTTGTGCCACCACTGCCATTTGGACAGCGCTGCATAGCTTGCCAGGCCGAGGGGTCAAGGACATCAAGTCGTGCAGCGAGATCACCACCGCTGCTTTGAATTTTGTGGATGGCTCCAGTAATGGTTTCCCGAACAAAGAGCTGACCAACAAGCAAATTCAGCGAACGCTGGATGTTGAGGGGCTGCGCTATCACAACACTAACCTCGAGCAATCGACTCAAGAGTCCTTCCGGGACTACCTCATTGCTCATATCAATAGCGACCTGCCTGTCATTTTGACCGGTACCGTATACGGCGTGGATCCCAATGAGTCTGGAGAGCATGTCAAAGCCGGACATGCAATCACTGCTCTGGGTTACGACTTCCGAGATGGTTCGAAGTGGGTATACGTGCATGATGACCGCCTTGGCCCTTACGCACGGGCAGAAATGGTCATGGTTGAAGACTATCTCGGAACGGCTACTCCTGACGCCGCAAAAGGTCGCTGGGGGCTAGCGATGTCCATCCGTGAGGCTGATGCAACCACGTGGGTAAAACCGCATGAGATCATCGTTCCAGACATCTCGATCATCCCGGCAGATAGAAAGACCCGCATCGATTTCAAATTCGCTCACGGCACAGCAGAGCGGATCCGTGACCAAGTAATTGGATACTTGGAGGATGAAATCTGCCCTATGCTCGGCATCGACGTTCCTGCGGTCGATTACGAGGTAAAACTGGCGTCGATTGCTCGAGCCCGGGACGATGTTCGCCAGCACCGCACAAATCGAAATGTCGGTGACGTCCTAGGTACGTACACCCTCGATGAAGAGCGGATGATTCGCTGGAGGAAGGAGAAGCTCGGTTTCTTGACTGGCAACCTAGCACGCCTGCAGTGGCAAATTGACGTCTACTGGAATTCAGAGCCTGCCTTCCGGGTGTTTTTGGATGCCACCGATATCCCATTGGGCAACGCGGTTTCGGGGATTTACATTCTTGACCCGATTCATGCAGATGCGATGTTGGCCGGATTCATTGGTCAGGAGAGCAAAGTCGCCGGTCTGGATGACCAGCACTTCTTCCCAGCATTCACCAGAGCGGTCAAGCAGCGCCGGGATGACTACGAAAGCCATCTCAACAGCATGTATGGCACGTTGCGTGCGCCCAACCACATTAAGGAAAACGAGGTTGCGCGTAACGGGAAGGGTACTAACCCGACCGCGAAAAAATTCTGGGATCCTCAGCAGATCCGTTTGGTTGAGGTTCATGAGGCCTACCAAAGGGTGGCTGATGCGGCTGCCAACGACCCTGACTCTAAGAGCAAGCTTATCTGGGCCATTGGGAAGGATGGCGTGCTTTTCATCGCCGAAGACATTCCGGCGCCTGAGGAGCTCGGCCATCCCAGCATGACTGGTATGCAGGCCGCCCGGATTGCGGGAGAAATCAAGCCCAAGAGCGGACACTGGGAGGTCAACTTCTTCTCGGGCAGATACAGTGGGGACTACGCCGATGTGGAGAGGACACAATTCCTCACCAATGCGGTGTATAAGATTCGGTCACTCTTCCCATATGACAAGTTCGAAGCTTTCTATCCTGACGCACCTGCCAATGCCAAGGCGCCGGTCATGCCAGCTGTTCCGGTAGGTGGTAGCGATCCGGCAGAGCCTCCCGCTGTGGTCGGTTGAAACCGAAAGACCTGACTGTAGAGGCAGCCCTCGGCCGGGTTCTCTTCTTTCCGTAGTAATCTGCGCCGAACCACCTATTGTGCTGCCTGATTTAATTAGATTGCCCGCATGGTCATTGCCACGCGGTCATGCCCAGGCAGCCCGTCATCCTCTTGCAGGCTTGTGATCTCAGCTCGTAGCTGTGAGACCAGATCCAGTTTTTTCACTCAGGGTCAGGGTGAGGAGGGTGAGGGGGTTCAACTCTAGACGTCGGCTCACCTGATCGAGCTTGTCCAGGGTGATGCTCGATTTGCCCATTTCAAGCTTTGAGAGATAGGTACGGCTCGTTGTGTCAGCGAAGTCTCGCTGGGTGATATTGCGCTTGCAGCGCACTGCACGAGGTACGCTGGCGAAAGAGGCTTTGAGCGTCATGTTGCAGTCTCTTATATGGGGTGTTTCGGTAGGGGCCTATCCATTCAGCTGCAAGCCTTTCACGACTGGAAAAAGACCACTCCCATGTGTATGCCTTGAATGACGTCGCCACAGGCCTCCGCCAGCCCATTATTCGAGGGCATCAATGTGAACGTTGGTGAGTTGATTGAAGAGTTGCGGAAGTACGCTCCTGACCTGCCTGTCCTGATTCCCAGATCTGATTGCTCAGCGTTGGAAGACGCTGTTGCGTGTTACCCAGATGTCGTGCTCGAAGGGCGGATCATGGGCTATGAGTCCCCGAGCTGGTTCCACGGGGAGCTAGATGACTCTGATGCCGAAAAGCATCAGGTCGTGGTCATCGGCATCGATATGCCTATCCCTACATCGTCGCAATCGCCGAGCACAGTGAGGCCAGTCTAACCCTTCAGAAGTCTCGCCTACCGAGTGTCCATGCTGTATCCCCAGCGCTCTGGGATAGGGTGAAGCCGCAGCAGTTCGGGATATGATTTTCGATCTCGTATTTCCTCCAGTCAGTCATCGCGTGGCCATCCAAAAGCTCAGGCCGGCGCTGAAGTAACCACGCGACAGCATTCAAAAACTGGCCATGCGAGAACACGACAGCGCGGGTGGATGGATGCTCAGCAAGCCTCTCCAGGAAGGCCTGTGCTCGAGCGACAAAATCAAGGAATGACTCTGCTCCGTCACCATCTGAATATTCCGGCGTCGCTCTCATCCAGTAGGCCTCGACCCACTCCCTACGCTGGGTGACTGTCGTATCAACGCAGCGAGCAGGTTCTAGGTAGGTAAACTCTTGGATTGGCCAGGTCTCAAACGCGGCGGAGGGGACGACTGTGACCGACTCTTGTGCGGTCGACTGGGCACTGGCATACGGAGAGACCACGATGAGTTCAGGTGCTTCAGTAAACGACCTGGCCACAGTGATTGCTTGCTGCAATCCTCGTGGGGGCAGCGGAATGCTCTCATGATCTCAGCTCGCCTGACCGGCATTAGCGGCGCTCTCGCCATGTCGAATCACCCTTACTCGTTTCATCGACTATCCTTCCCTGCTTAGATTGGTGCTGATTCTCGACTTCCCTGCCTAGAGAGTTTGCGGAAGCTTTGGCACTTTTGCTTTCATTCGATAGGAGAGTATGGCGGCGAGGGGGAATTTGAAATAAATGCTTCCGCGCGATTTCTATGCTTTTTTTGGGGGGGAGGGGAGGCGGCTTGCTCTGCGCAATAGTGAATTAAGTGCAGAGCTTCCCCTGGGGCAGGTTTGGTTCACCTGAATTAGATGATTAAAACTAGGAATAGATGGCCACACTTCCAATGTTTTTGAACTGTGACATTTCGAAGTCAGTTCTGTCTAGGTAAGTCGCGAGCCCTGCGAAGGAATCAGAGAGCTTTCTAATTTCATTCAGCATATCTTGCTTTGGCAGTTTTAGGGTGTCGAAAGTCAATCTTGCTGCATCGATTGCGGGCGCGGATTTTAAGTGAAAAATATTAATTAATCCGAATGAGCAAGCATATACGGGATTAACAGGCCAAAGGTGCGATATCACGGTTTGTGCTCCGTTAGCCAATGTTGATGCAATTCCTCTGCTATAAGGGATGCAATTGATCGCAGACGTCGCGCCGTCGCATATGTTGAGAATGATGTTGCTTTTTGTTTTTCTTCTGAGGGAGCACTTTCTTATTGTGCTCATAGGGATTATTGAGTCATCGCTAAAGAATATTTCATCACTGGAGCCGTATTTCCAGTGATTGTATTCACCATGTGCAGAAATGTAGAATGCATTGAGCTCTGCATTATTGAGAGTTTCTTCAAAAATTTGTGGAGAGGGATTTGTGAATATTTTGGCTTTTTCTCCGAACTCACGTTCAATGAATTCTTTCTCGATGTTGTAAGAGCTGGTATGGGTTGAAAGCATAAATGCAAAATTCTTTTGCTCCGGCTCTTCAGTTTGATCCTCTAGGCTTGTAGATATTAGTGGTGAATGTTTTCCAAGACTGAAAAGCGCTGATTGAATTGGAAAGCTGTGCGATGGCGTTAGAGTTAATAAGCTGATTTCTCCATATACGTTATCTTTTAACTTGAAATGTTCGATTGTTGCAGCGGCGTAAGATTCCAGATCCGAGCTCTCGGGCGGGGCCCCGGCTCGACTAGGGTCTAAGTTGGCAGCTCCATTCTCAATGCCCCCTAATAGCGAAGTGAAGGTATTGGTGGCTCTATTTTTTGAGTTGGTTAGTTTTTCATAGCTTTCATAGTTGTCTTGGTTTTCAAATATGTCAAGCCAGTGCGGAGAGAGCAGTGAAAGTTTTTCTGCGTTCGATATCAGGAATGCATGCGGTGTTGATAGGCCTTGAGGGCTGTGCTGGGAGTTTTTCAGGCTGCCTAAAAACTTAAGCATTAGGTGATATTCTTTTTGTCCGTATAGATGCATTATCAATGGTTGTAGGAAGTCGGTTCTCCCATTCGCTATGTCGACTTTTAGGTTTGGCCCTTTCAAAACTTTGATTAGCTCTTCGAGGTGTTCGCGCTTTTTCGATATCTTGCAATAATAGTTTAGGATCGTAATTGCTAAATTTTGGTGAGTAAATGCCTTGCGTTGCTTGTATGTGTTCTCAATATTTTTAATTATGTTGGTGGGGTCTGGGTTTAGTTCGGTTGTAAGGAAAAGTGAGCGATAGTTTTTTGCTGTCTTTGTTTTTAGTTTTTGGGTTGTGATAATTTTTTGCAAATTTCTGTGGTGTTTTTTACCGTATTGGAAGTCCCAGAATGCCATTTGTGTTAAGGCGTTAAGGTTGTCAAGTTCGTCATCTTTGAATTTCGTTAGTAGCTGCAGGCAGGTTGGGAGTATTTCCTCTGCTATAGTCGGTAAGGCAGCTTTTTCTTTAAAGTAGCAGTAGGTCGCCGCAACCCATCGTGGTAGCAGGGCTTTATTGGTGTGGCAGGCGTCAGACAGATCCCTGAGGTTGTAGAATGCAAAGATATGCTGTGAGCTGACGATGGCCTCTTTTCCTATAATATGTTCCTTTCCTTCAAAAAAACTGAATACTGCTTGCCCGGCTCTTTGTATGTCTCCAGAGGCTAAGTGGTTAATAGTCGCAATCATTTGCTGTTCGTAAAACTCTTTGGTTGAGTAGCTGAAGTCCATTTTATTTCGAATCCTTTAATGGTTTTGATGATGGTGAAGCTTGAATGTTGGGGGCTGTAGTGTTTTAGTTCGTCAGTACCGGGGGGGCGCGCGTCGTTGCGGCGTGGGTGCCGTATCCAGAAATGTACTCACTGATAAAATGGTCTATAATCAAATGAAACAACCTGTTGCTAATATTGCTACAGTTTCAATTGCGCTAGTTGCCTTATTTTTCTCCGCTGGCCAACTATACCTGCAGCGTGAACAGAATCATATAGCTGTTCAGCCGCGGCTCAATGCCTACCCCACAAACGAGCAAAAACTTGAAAATTTAGGACTGCACATTATCAACAATGGGCTGGGGCCTGCTTTTATGGAAAGCATGGATGTCATAGTGGATGGGGTAAGAATTGAGGGTGATGGTAAATTTTTTCAGGCCGCTGCAAAGCTGGGATTAGTTCCAGGATGTTTATCGATTAGCGAACCGCGTCCGAATGATAGCTTAAAAACTGGCGAAGAAATTTCGCTAATCGGTGTACCGAAATCGGCGCCAGCACTCCAGTGTGCCTCGACGCGACTGAGACTGATGTCTATTACAAGTGGTCGTTTCGACTTTACATTAACGGTTAAGTCTATTTATGGCGATAGATTTTCTTATAACTTTAAGAGGAACATTCAAACCCCCTTGTGACTGTCAACGGCTGTTTGCGCGCCTCGGCGGACTCTAGGAGAGTGAAATCGTCTCTGGACATAGGGCAAAATCTGTCGAAACGTCACGTGTGCAGCTGGTTCGTAGAGTCAAGGATGAGCGAACTGTCGGTCGGGTTGTGATTCCATCACGTTCGAATTTTGTCGTACGGAAGAGGAGGGACACGACCCTGGCCACCCTTCTATCCCGAAAAAGAACATCGCATTTGCAACTGCCTAGGAGAATCAGGATGTCAGCTTCGGAAGACCTCGCCAAAGATAAGTTTTTCTCAATGTTGGAGAGCGCTAGCAAGGTTAAGTTTTTCCTTCTGATCGCCAGCTTTCTGCTTCTTTTCGACTCAATGATGGTGCACTTCTCCAGCGCAGGCATTGTTGGGATACAGAAGGTGGAGCTCAAAACGGATTTCGCTCTAGGCATCAAGCTTTTGGTTGCGTTCGTTTGCTTTTCCGGTCTGCTATCGCTGGTTTTCACGTTGCTATATCCCCTAACAGTATCGGTATACGAAACAGCGATTGAAATCCTAAAAAATCTCGAAGCGAAACTTGTACGCGGTTTAGTCTCTTCAAGGCCTGAGCAATTCCAAGTAAGATGGACTCGACGTACTGACTGCGTGCGGCCGTGGGAAATCCGGGAGGAGGCTCATGAAACTCAAAGCGAATTTCTTATTGGGATCTACGACCGCTATCAACAGGAAAGAGCTGCGCAGGATGCCGAGCTGTATAGGATTCAGCTTTACGCTTTCAGCGCCTTAGTTCTCGCGAGTCTAAATTTTTACTGGTCTGGAATCGGGGATGCGATCTCGATTGTCGGCTGGGTTGAAGAGCAGTGGTCAAGCACTCCAGTATGGCTGGGTTTGAGCGTATTCTTCGTGTTGATGGTGGCGCCACTTCATCGTAACGCATCTGACAGTGAATGGATTTACTGTCCCATTCTGCATCGTCGGCTAGAAAAGGAATCGAAGGATGAATATGACAGAGCCCAAGCATTTAGCGAAAAAATGCGGCGGGAAGCCCAGATACACCGAGCGACCCGTGAAGCTCAACAAGCCCCAAAAGAACGTACCTAGCTTCTTGGACGCGCAAGGTAGTACCTAGTTATTCTAGCGATCAGGTAAGGTTGACCAACCGATCTCTACAAGAGCGCGATTGCGGAAGTACTGTTGTGTAACAGCCTATGACCCTCTAGCGCCCACGCCTAACCCCGGTTGTCATTGGGAAAAGTAGGCGTGGGTAGTAGAAAGCTAGTAGCACTCGTTAGATGCTTTAAGCCCGTGCGGAGTTTTGGTCTTTAAAGTCATCCCCTATAGATGGCGATCCGCAGTTTGGCATTCAAGTGCCTCTGTAAAAGCTAAATTGGAAGGGCGAGTGTTGGTACAACCCCCTATGGCGGTTTTTACGTAATAACGAGTCATGGCTAGCTGATTATAACTGTTGAGATGATTTTTGAGCAAAGCGTGATTAATACTAAGATCTTCTATGCGTTTTTTGCCTTCCATTGAGGTAGCCTTTTGTGATTGCCAAATTTTTTTGGTAGGTGAATGTTTAGGGTTCTTAGGGTGGGCAATTATTCCACGGCTCTGTCGGACGCGGAAATGTCCACTACATTGGAGTGCTTTTTCCAGCGCAGCTCATATTCATCAAGTTGGGCCAGAAGCATAAGCTCTCTGCCAAGTGCGGCTTTCCATAGGTCTTCGAATCTTACGGATTCACTACGGTAGTGTATAATTCGAGCCTTTAGAGCAGCTGTATCAGTTGTTTTTTGCGAAAGTTTTTCTTTCTGAATGGCAGCATAATATTTAATGTCCTCAATAAGTTTTTGATAAATTTTACGCCCTTTTTTGATAAGGCTAGGATCTTTGCCTGATTCAAGTGCAACTGAGCTAAGTGTGATTTTCGTACCCTTAGGCACACGCTCTGGATTGTTGTTGTACAAGCGAAAGAGCGCCTCAAATAGCTCCTCAAGTCCTGTGCCCTTAATGTTATTTGATGTCATGTTGGTTTCTAGTTTAAGTGGCTAAGTATGAATTCATAGTCTTGGATGTTGCGTTTTTCCATTCGATACTCGAAAGATTTAGGATCTAAATTTATAAGGTCGGCCCTAGCGTGCTCGATCACTGATTCAACGCGGCTAGCTTTGAGGACTGAACTGGCGCATCCGAAGCAATTCGCAAAATTGCCATGTGCTCGGTCATCACATGGCTTAGTGCTTGTGCAGCCACCCATAGGGGTTGGTTGCCAAGATAGCAGGCCTTTTTTGACTTTATTCCTGGTTTCCTCGGCAGTCTGGCGAAAAATGATTCTATCAATGTCGTCATTTTTATCCGAAGGGATAATTCGGTTGCCATGTCCGCCATGCAGTTTTTCTGTTGAATACAGCACTTCGTTGAGATAAGAAATCCATTGACTATCTTGCAATGCATTTTTAATTTCTTTAGCAAGTTCAGGGCTCATCAGTTTCATGTTATAGCCACCCGCTGAACAGCCTCGTTGGTAGTAGACACTCATAGACTCAGTCAGGTGGGTGAGAAGGCGTTTGAGTTCTGGGATATCCAGCATCTGGCTTTGAGCACCAAATACGGCCATCGTCCTGCGGAATTGGTGCGTCGCGATTTTCCAAGGCTTACCGATCTTGTATTTTGGGTCTGACCGCCAGTCGGCAAGTGGGTCAATGGCCTCGAGTTGAAGTATGTCAGCCTCTTCGATGAGAATAGGAGGAAGGTGTTTTTCATATCTCGTAGTGTCTGCTCGGATTACGGTTTTTCCAGGATTTGTTCCGCAAAATGGCAAATATGATGGTGTAATAAGTAAGTAGTCACCATCTACGAAGTTATCGGGCAAATAGGGAGAGATCATTGATTTGATAGTCTTCAGCGCCGCAATTGGCTCAACGATTAGCTCGTTGGCAATCCAGGCAGTGTCTTTAACTGTACCGGTTAGCTTTGTGGATACGCCCATCATGTAAAGCCCTTTTGAGCTCCAGCCTTCTGCTGGTTGGACGCAATTGTTTCCCAGTAGCTTGGCTTCATGGTCGCGAACTAGAGTGTAAATATGCACTAGGCTTTTGGCACAATGCTGTGCTAGCCCAATGTGTGAGCTCAAATTTTTAGTTGACTTGATTTTATTTCTGGCGCAATAAGCGACAAGGTCGTGATCGAGAATCGCTTTCTCGAAGTTGGATTTTCGGTAGGGCTTCGCGAAGCCATGATTGGACTTATTGAATCTGCTGGCCTTGGATATATCTCGACCGTAATAAGGGTTTGAAGACAGCTCTTCAGCCAGGGCGTGCAGTTTTTCGGCAGACCTCATGAAGTCTACGATGATGTCATTGTAATGATGATAACGAGCATGCAATATACGGCTTGGTATAACCGGAGTCTGTTTTCCAGTTTTTATTGTCTTGCGATAGCGTTTTTGCAACTCTGCAAGAAGGGCCTTGTGGGGACGTAAGCTAAGCACATTATCAGTGAGAGTAAGGTAGTTGCTAATCAGCTTTAATAGGTGTCCGCAGAGTGCTATCGGAATCTCTTTGACGAAATCATTAGGGTGATTTTTTTGCGAGATCAGCTCTTGAATCGTTATGTTGCGTTTGTCTGCGATTTTGACAAGACAGAGAACCGCCCTGAATGGATTTCTAATGCTAGTTATTCTTAAAGGTTCTCCGCTACGATTTAGAGAAAAGATCTCCGTGGCCAAAATTAGTTGACTGGTGAGAATGTTTTTCTGATTAAATGGTGCTGGGGACTCTACGGTAGAAAAGTTGAATGAGGTCTTGTCAATTGGAGTCAGTGCGAGAGCAGGAAAGTCCCATTCTGCATCATGTAGATAGATGGGTTGGCCATCAATGCCGTAACTGATCACGGTATCTCCGCACAGTGCCGTTAAGTCCATGCCAATGTAAGCAGTCTCCAACTGCGGTTCGGTGCAGTTGTCGGTCACTTTAACTTTGTGTTCTAATTTTTTTTTCATGTCTTTTATGCAATTACCTTGAGTTTTACAAGCCTCTCGAGGTGCCTTTGCCAGTAATCGGTTAGGCTATTATCCTCATAGACTTCTTTTCGCAACTCGGTGATTGTGTTTATGATGTCTGGATCAAGAGTAGCCATACCGCTCAGGAGGCTATCAATCCGCTGGAGTGTGGGGCCGTGAGTTGTATGGAAGTGTTGAATGTCGGCACTAGACTGAATCATCTGTTTGGTGATGTATTCAAGGCTGATCAGTTTCCACGCATCTTCTCGGTTGGCATGAGCCTTGTAGTTTACGCAATTCAAACATCCCACGTTGTTTTTGCAGTCGGGCGTTGCTGTGACTAAGCCTTCGGAAATTACTTCGGGAGTACCTTCACTCTCGCAACCCCCCAGTGGTGTAGCACAGGGATGTGGAACACCGAAAAATGCATTTACTGCTGAGTGAAATTTGTTGATTTGGTCGACTGCTGTTTGCTCGTTTGCTTTTAAGTAGCTTTTTAATTGAGTTTTTTCGCTGTGCTGCAGGATGTTTCGTGAGGCTTCATGCCCGTGCGTTTTTGCTATGAAATTGTCCTTGTAGTCTCTGAACGCTCTATAGCTTAAGAGGGGTAGGTTAGGATCTGCGAAACGCTGCAAACTATTATGTAAACGACTCAATATGTTTGTGTCGAGCATTCGGGTTTTTGATATCGTGTTTCCATTGAATCCAATGAAAAGATAGGGGTGCTCAATGTCTTTGCAAAGAAAATTGCGAAGTTTTATATATTTTTTGAAATGCTTAATGAAGCTTGATTTTACTTTTATAATAATTGTTTTGTTGTTTGCGCGAAACTTTATAGCTTTGAAGCCAATCTCGTCAGATTCGATTTTAAATTCTGCATCCCAAGGTAACGCCCGTAATGGCGACTCATTGATTCCAGTCGCGGCGACAAACATCGAAACGAAGGAGTCATGGGCTATGCGTCCTACGCGAATTCGATACTGGTTATCGTCAGAACCGTTTGCCTCAGCCATCCTAGCTGAATAGGCCTCTTTCGCCACGTAATAAGATCTTTGAGCGACTGATTCGGTTGATTCAGTGCGCTTGAGGTATTCCTGCCATGTTCTCATTCTCGCTTCGCCATAGTCGAAGGTCGTGGAATTTGCTGTGAGCTCTCCATTTTTAGCCAATACTTTTTGGCTGATTAATGGATACCTTCTATCAGCAACAATCCAGGCGAAATAATCCTTGAAATGAAGCTGGTATGGAAATTTACATCTTGTAATTAAAAAGTTTGTTAGTCCGACAAATAATGGCTCGCACACCTGAAGGTAGTGCTTTAGTTTTTTTTCTGAAGGAACTGGTTGTAAGGCGGTGGTGGTGTTATTAGGGCGTTTGATAGGCGGCAATTGTGCCGTGAAAATATGTTCACTATCAACGAAGCCTTCTTCCCCTAATTTTACGCATATTGACCGCATACGACGTCGAGTGGAATATTGGCGGTGGTCATTGTTCAAGTATGCGGAAAATGCCTTGACTGCCTCATGGTACTCTTCAGGGGTATCCAAAAAGTTTTGATGTTCATTTTCCTCGCTCCATTTAGCCATAATAACCCAATCGGCCATCATGGAGTATCCAGTGGCCGGTGTGTTGTCAGTCAGACTTTTAGTAATTACATGACTGGCCATGTTTTTCAGCGCCGCTAATCGCTTTGGTAGGTGGGTAGATATACCAACTGTCTTTGTCGCGCTACTTCCGAAGCGTTTAGCAAAACACCAAGCACCGAAATCGAATGCGTGACGATGATTGAACCTTATGACTATACTTTCGATGGGCGTGCTGGCAAGGGTACTTTGGGCTGCCTTCAGAAGGCCAGCATTATTGACAAGACCATCAATGCGAATTTCAATAACCGGTCTGTCCATGGTTAATCTCTTTCAAGCAGCTCGATTATATGTTGTTGGAATTGGGCGTCAGCTTCGTGAACCAGTTTGTTGATCCTTCGGTAATCCAAATAACCCATGGTGGTTTTTGAATTTGAATGGTGCAGCCGTTTGGCTACGAAATCGATTAGCTCCAGTAGACCGATCTCACCCTCCGCCAGGAGTTTTTTGCGCTCTTCTACCAAGTTCATGCCGTGGGAGGCCCTTAAATCGTGAAAACTGAATGTGAAGTTGTGTCCGCGTGACTTGAGCAGCGGAGACAAGGTGTCCTTAATGAATTTTCTAACTGCTGAGCCTTTCTCATGACTTTTGTATTTGTCTTTGTCTAATTTGCTCACGTACAGCGGCTTGCCCGTTCTGCTGAGAAATACGTATTGTTCAACGGACTCTCTTTCAAGCGCTTTTTCTTTTCGGCCGAGATATCGCTCAGACTGAAGGTAGGTAAAAAGCCTGTGGTGCATCCAGCCAGGCACTTGAATCTTCTGTTTTTTGTCATACTTTGTATCAACAAGACAATCTTCCCCTGCATTAATTGCGTAGGTTTTCATGTCAAAGGCACTTGCTTCGAATACGTCTCCGATGCGGATAGTGAGTACCGTCTGAATTCGCATTCCTGAAACAAGTGCTAAGAGAAAAGCTAAGAGCATTTCAGTGTTATAAGTTTCAAGAAGTGCCTGTATCATCGCGTCTTGCTGCTGCTTGTCGAGGGGTCTTAGTTTTCCCCCGTCATAAATGTAGTCGCTTGATTCTTCTGTGTTCTTGGCAAACGTTAAGTCAGTGGTGACTACTTCCCTGGTTCTTACAAAACCAAATCGGTTGGTATGACTGACCCAGATTATGCTTTCTTTCCAAGGGGGCTTGGTCGGTCTAAGAAATCGGAATTTCATTCTCCATCTGTAATAACGGACTACCGACCTTATTTTGTTGTTGGCGGTTTGTGCATCTATCGCACCGCGTGCTACGTCAAGTTTGAAGTGAGCCTTGAAAATATACGTCGGCCTTTCAAATTCGCGACCTTTGAAATCAAGATGGTCTAGACGTTGGCCATGCATGACATTCATGAACTCTTTGAGATTGACAGCCTCAGCACCTAACGTTATGTCTGAAAGTTTTGGGTGCTGTTTTGCTCGCCAGAAAAGAAAAAGATTACCCTCGACCCATGGAGTGCCGTCCGGCTGAAGAATAATCTTCATTCCCTCGATGTAATCTGAGTCTTCGAATTTTACAGGGTAAAAAATTGGAGGCTCGGTAGGTACTGATATCATCGCCTCTATCGCATCGTCATAACACTTAGTGAAAGGTGTAAGGTTTTTCAATTCCACTGTTGTGAACATGGCGTGCCTGCAGATCGGATGCTTGTCAAGAAGTTCAGAGGAAGGTTAGATTGTGATTTCGAACCCCGGCAAGAGTAATGGCTTCTTAAAATTTCGCAACTAGTATTTTATAGGTGAGGGTTGCGGGGATTTTTATTTATACATATATTGACAGTGTGTTTTTAGTTGTTTTTTTGGATCTTGTTTATCGGCTTGTAGGGAGGGCGAGTGTGCTGGAGGGCGCAGAAAGCCTAGGGTGTGGTTTAACATTTCCATGTATTGACAGTGGCTTCAGTGGCTCTTGATATCAAATATCGATTTTATAGTTTTCTTACACGTATTTCTTATGTCAATACTTGTTAAATAGTTTGGGCGCCGCCGCCCCTGCGAGTCGCACATAGCTCTCCAAGCCCTGTTATAGGCGGGTTCGGCACGTTTCCCGTGCTTACAACAATTACTGAAAAATGGCTAATCAACCTCTTCAAGAGTTAATGAGTGGTCACTTGTCACTGACTGTTAAATCTGCGAAAAAAATCTCCAAGTGGGGGAAAAAATACTGAAACTGGCCGATTTTCTGATTGGCCACCACGTCAAGCCAGCCTCCCGCTCAAAGTCGAGCCTTTTGGATGGCGGTTTTGAAGGTACTGTTCAATCGTCGCCACTTTGGATGGCATCTCGCTACCGATCCTCAAAGCACGGGTATTCCTCCTGGGTTCCTAGCTGCAAACCAAAATAGTCTCCTCCTTTGATGGCGCCGGGTCGGTTCTGAGGCCTTTTACACCTGTAAGCGCACCGTGAAATAAGTTCGAAACACTCTGGCTTTCTCGTCACAGAGTTACGTCTTAGGGCACGTCTCGAGCCGCGAGTTGTCGAGCCGAATGGTTTCAACGCATGTGTTCTGGCTGACGGTATAAGCGCGAGTCGCGGAAGGTTGAGGAGATCAATTCGTTTCGTCTGCCCTTGCAGCCTTGCCGGGAGGTTTTCTGTCGAGATTTAGATCGGCAGATGCAACAGCGTCAACAAGGGGCGAGTTTTTGCTGTTCGAATAAGGAAGAGGTTGGTCAAGCACCGTTCACTGAAGTCAATGCATGCTCGCAGAGAAATGGCAGCTTAAGAGTTCAATGCGGCATAAGGGAACAGATTTTGGGTAATGGTCTGTACTGATGTAGAGAAGAGGGAGTAAGGAGAGGGTGAGAGTGTTCAGGCGACTAGGCATTCAGCGGCGTCTACGTTAGAAGCTGTCCGGATTCTATTGAGCTCACGATACGTTGAAATGGATTTCAGCTCACGCGTAGTTCTGCACCTTGACCGTGTGCAGGGTGATGTCGACCACGTCGCCATCGGCGCCGACCTGCGGCATTTCGATCCAGTCGCCGACCCGCAGCATGTCGTTGCTGGTCAGTTGCACGCTGGCGACGAACGACAGCAGGGTGTCCTTGTAGACCAACAGGATCACCGCCGACATCGCACCGAGACCGGACAGCAGCAACAGCGGCGAACGGTCGATCAGGGTGGCGACGATGATGATCGCGCCGAACACGTACAGGACCATTTTCGCCAGTTGCACATACCCCTTGATCGAGCGGGTGCGGGCGTGTTCGGTGCGGGCGTAGATGTCCAGCAGCGCATTGAGCAGGGCGCTGACCGACAGCAACAGGAACAGAATGGTGAACGCCAGCGCCACGTTGCCGAGGAACACCGTGGCGGTCTTGCTCAGTTCCGGCACCAGGTGCAGGCCGAACTGGATCACCAGCGATGGCGTCATCTGCGCCAGACGCTGAAACACCTTGTTATGGCGAAAGTCGTTGATCCAGTGCAACGCGGGCTGGCGACCGAGCATGCGGCTGGCATGCAGGATCAGATAACGCGCCACTCGTCCGAGTACCAGCGCGATCACCAATAACAGGAGCAGTGCCAGGCCGGCGTGCAGGAGCGGGTGTTGTTCGAGGGCACCCCAGAGGTCTTGGGCGTTGAGCCAGAGCTGTTTGAAATCCATGAGTGAAACGATTCTTCTGTAAGACGCGACGGGCGATTAGAGCATTTAAGACGCTGTGTATTACCGTTGGAGACAAATCGAGCAACAAAAAAGCCACTGATTACGGCGGATTTCACAAAGAAACTCGGCCTGAGCGCTCGAAACCGGTAACCTATGCAGCTGATTTTTTGCATATCTTCGAGGTAGCACCCGTGTTTTCCCAATTCGCCCTGCACGAACGCCTGCTCAAAGCCGTGGCCGAGCTGAAATTTGTCGAGCCAACGCCTGTGCAAGCCGCGGCCATTCCGCTGGCGCTTCAGGGGCGTGACCTGCGGGTGACGGCGCAAACCGGTAGCGGCAAGACCGCCGCTTTCGTCCTGCCGATCCTCAACCGCCTGATCGGCCCGGCCAAGGTTCGCGTCAGCATCAAGACCCTGATCCTGCTGCCGACCCGCGAGCTGGCCCAACAGACCCTGAAGGAAGTCGAGCGCTTTTCGCAGTTCACTTTCATCAAGTCCGGCCTGATCACCGGCGGTGAAGACTTCAAGGTCCAGGCCGCCATGCTGCGCAAGGTGCCGGACATCCTGATCGGCACCCCGGGCCGGATGATCGAGCAACTGAACGCCGGCAACCTCGACCTGAAAGAAGTCGAAGTGCTGGTGCTCGACGAAGCCGACCGCATGCTCGACATGGGTTTCGCCGAAGACGTGCAGCGTCTGGTCGACGAATGCCCGAACCGTCAGCAGACCATGCTGTTCTCCGCCACCACTGGTGGTTCCGGACTGCGCGAGATGATCGCCAAGGTGCTGAACAACCCTGAGCACCTGCAGCTCAACGCGGTCAGCCAGCTGAACGACACCACCCGTCAGCAGATCATCACCGCCGACCACAACCAGCATAAAGAACAGATCGTCAACTGGCTGCTGGCCAACGAGACCTATCAGAAGGCCATCGTCTTCACCAACACCCGGGCCATGGCCGACCGCATCTACGGTCGTCTCGTCGCCCAGGAATACAAGGCGTTCGTGCTGCACGGAGAAAAAGACCAGAAGGATCGCAAACTGGCGATCGACCGTCTGAAGCAGGGCGGCGTGAAGATCCTGGTGGCTACCGACGTGGCGGCCCGTGGTCTGGACGTCGACGGTCTGGATCTGGTGATCAACTTCGACATGCCACGCAGCGGCGACGAATACGTGCACCGTATCGGTCGTACCGGCCGAGCCGGCAACGACGGTCTGGCGATCTCGCTGATCTGCCACGGCGACTGGAACCTGATGTCGAGCATCGAGCGTTATCTGAAGCAGAGCTTCGAGCGCCGCACCATCAAGGAAGTCAAAGGCACCTACGGCGGACCGAAAAAGGTCAAGGCCTCGGGCAAAGCCGTCGGCGTGAAGAAGAAAAAGACCGACGCCAAGGGCGACAAGAAGAAAACTGCCGCCAAAACCCCGACCAAGCGCAAGAGCGCCAACCGTCCGAAACCGGACGCTCTGGTGAGCAGCGACGGCATGGCCCCACTGAAACGCCGCAAACCGGCAGCGCCAGCGGCTGAGTAAGCCGTTTCAGGCAGGCAAAGAAAAACCCGGACATGGTCCGGGTTTTTTTATTGCCAGCGTTTATCAGCTGCCCAGCAGGCCTGTGGTGTCGGCATCAAAGCGCCCCTTGGCCTGATCGGCTGCCGGTTTGAGCTGTGCGAGCAGGGCGGCCTCGCTGTACAGCCCGGTCAGCGCCAGCTCTTTTGGCGTTGGCTCGATCGGGATCAACACGTCTTCGCCCGCCGCATGCAGCCAGATCGCCACAAGGTGCAGCGCAGAAACAAACAACATCCGCAGTTCAACGGTTTTGCCCTTCAGCTGCGGCGATTGCTCGGCCAGTTTCAGCGCATCGACCGTGGCGCTCGCCAGATTGCCGTGGTTCAACGAGGCAAACTCGACGTGACCGTGTACTTCGGCCAATTGCGCATCGGCAATCGACACACCGCCGGAAAACACCAGGTAATGCCAATCGCCGACTCGGGCGTTTTTCAGGCCTTTGCCCTGGCTCAAGTCGTCCAGACTGAGCGAGTAACCGCGATAGGCCTCGCTGAGGCTGATCCCGGCGGGCGCGGCGCTGGCGAACTGGCGATTGACGCCAAAACCCTGGGTCTGCAACGCGGCCTGCAGGGCCGGACGCAAGGTCTGTACGCCGTTGGAAGGCGCCTTTGGATAAGTCAGTTTCATGCTGCCGCCCCCTGGTTTTTCGCCGTGAAGTAAGTGTGAGTCCAGTTACCGCCGCCGTTGTAGGAGCCGGGGAACGAGTTCAGGGAGCGGGTCGAATAGCCGTAGATCGAGTCCGCGACCAGCACGTAATTGCCGTTGGTGCCGTAGATCGCCAGAAAGTGCGCACCGCCGCCGTACCAGGCACAGCGCAGGCCGATCGGGCGGCCCATGTTGATCTGGTTCTGGATGGCCGACATTTGCAGCGAACCCGAATTCATGCCGTTGAAACTGCGGGTGATTTTCAGCGCAACGTCGAGATAGCCATACACGTTGCACGGCCCCGGTTGATTGCAGCAGTTGCGATCCAGCGCGGCGCTGGCAACGGCGCATTGGGTCCAGGACCCGGTGCCGTAATAATTGCCGACCGAGGCGGAAGCGGCGGCCCAGCACCAGTTGGTCTGGGTCTGTTGTTGCATGGTGAAGTTCAGGCTGGCGGCCGCCAGGGCACGTTGTTGTGCAGCTGCCTCGACCTCGACCAGTTGCGGGTCGAGCAGATGGCCGATCAGACATTCGGGCAGGGTGTTGCCGGTGAATGCCGTTGTTTCAGTGGTTAACATTTTTCAATCCTCCATGAATGAAAACAAACGTTCCGCGTTTGCGGGATAACGCTATTGCCGAGCGATCAGTGCTAAAGGGGTGCCATCTCTGATGGCCGGTTACGATCAGGCTCGGGGGTAACCCTAGGTTTGAATATGCATTTGTGCAAATAATAAATGCACCAGTGCAATTTTCCGGACAAAAGGAAGCAGGCTCTGGTATCGATCCAGCCTGATCGATGCCAAAGCCTGCCGTTGTCTGCGCGGGTCTATCCCTCGGTTTTCTTCTCGGCCGAACCCAGTTCCTTCAAGCGCTGATCAATCAACTGGCATTTGTCCGGCAGATCGGCGGAGGCCGTACCCAGATCCATTTTCTGCAACTCGGCGTTGATCTCCTTGGCCTTGGCCGGGTTTTGCTCGGTGAGCTTCGCGACTTCCTTGGCCAGTTGCTCGCGTTTGGCGGTGGCTTCTTCCGGCGTACAGGCCCAGACGGGCAAGGCGCAGGCAAGCGTGGCTGCGAGGGTGAGCTTGAGCAGGTTTTTCATGGGGGCAGGCCTCAGTTCCGGTTAAGGCGGGTTAACCGGTTGAGGGCTGTGGCCGGTGAAAAGTTCAGTGTGTTTGGGGCTCAGTCACCATGGCAGCAACTGGATTTTGCTGCCCCGTCGTACCGATCATGGTGCCGCACCCATTCCATGATCTCGTCCTCATTGCGGCCCTTGGGCGTGAGGTCGAGGTAGTTGTAGGCGCCGACCAGCAGGTCGAGGCCGCGGGCATAGGTTGAGTAAGTGTGGAATATGTCACCGTTGTCGGCGCGATAAAACACACTCAGCCCCGGCATTTCTTCCTCGGCGCTGTCGGTCTTTTCGTAGTTGTACGTAGCCTTGCCAGCTTCGACATCCTCAGCGCGGGCGCACACGCCAAAGTCGTAGTTGAAATCGCAACCGTTGGACGACACCCAGTCGAATTTCCAGCCCATCCGGCGCTTGAACGCCTGGAATTCGGCGAACGGTGCGTGGGACACCGCCACCAGCGCAATGTCGTGATGGGCCAGGTGCAGGTTGGCGCCGTCGATGTGGTCGCTGAGGAATGAACAGCCCGGGCAGCCTTCCTCCCAGCCCTTGGCGAACATGAAGTGGTAAACGACGAGTTGGCTGTGCTGACCGAACAGATCGACGAGTTTCAATTCGCCGTTCGGCCCCATGAAGCGGTAATCCTTGTCGACCTTCACCCAGGGCAGGGCGCGGCGTTTGGCGCTGAGGCGGTCGCGCTCCCTGGTGAAGGCCTTTTCATCGGCCAGATGCTGCTTGCGGGCGGCGAGCCATTCTTCTCGCGACACCACTGGATGATTCTCAACGTTCATGATGATTTCTCCTGCGGGGTTGAAACCGTCTGTCTCAGACTGGTCGCTCAACCCCCCGGAAAATCGACAGACCGCCGGTCGGTCGGGGCGCCGAATAATCCTGAACGGTGGCGCAGCGCTCCGGTCACAACCTTGAACGCGCCAAAAAAAAAATCACGCGCACCGGAGGTTGAATCAGGATGACGACTTATAACTGGGATTTGATTGAACGCCTGCTGCATGAAGTGCAGAACGGCGCGGGCCACAGCTTTGCACCACGGTCTTTTGCCGAAGACTATGCGGCGGAGAAAGCGGCGGCGGGCGAGCCGATCGAGAATCTGGATCACCTGAAAACGCTCGCCTGCGACTATGAACAATTGCTGCTGTTGCGCGGTTACATCCAACCCCGTGGCGAAGACGAGGGCAGTACCGGCAACAACTTCAGCCTGACCCCGCGCGGCTCCAGCCTGCTGAGCCTGATCGACAGCAGCATTCCCGGCAACGATCATCCGCGCGAAGTGCTGGATGATCAGGAAGACGCGCTGGATGAGCTGACGTTCGATGAGGTGGCCTCCAAGGCGCAGATTGCCTGAGGCTTTGCACAAAAAAATGTGGGAGCGACCTTGCTCGCTCCCACATGGTTTTTTCGGTGTTCTCAGCTTTTTTGTGCGGCCTTCAGGCACTTCAAGTCATTGAAATCCTTGCGCACCCCCTCGATCTTTTTCAACAGGCGCTGGCGCTGCTGCGGCGTGCTGTCGGCCATCAGATCGACGAACAGCGAACGGGCCTGCGCCTCGGTATTGGCGTAAGCCTTTTGGTAATCCGCTGTCCATAAACGCTCGCGATTGACCAGAAGCGTCTCGATCCGTTGTGGGAATTCGGGACTTTTGCGTTGCGCCACCGCCGCGCTGAACTGCTTCTGCCAGTGAGCACGGTTGGCGATCCACTGGGTGTTCTGATCGCCCAGGGCGGTCGACCAGGCCATCACCCGTTGCTCCTGCTCCGCGCTCAACGGGCCGAGCCAATCGTTGAGACGCTTGTCCATGCGCGCGCCACGTTCGGCAATCTGCTGCGACAGCGGAGGCTTGAGGTATTCCTGCTGGCGCTTTTGCAGGTCTTTGGCAAAGGCGTCGTTCATTTCAGCGACCTGCCGATCATCCAGGCCTTGCAGCAATTCAATCGCCGACGGAGTGATTTCCCGAGCGGTTTCGGCGATTGCCTGCTTGGCTTCTGCGGTGCGGGCCTGCAGCGCGGTGTCGGTGACCTGATTGTTCTCGACCATGGTTTGCAGGCGATCGAGCCAGTCCAGATAACCCGGTAACTGCGTGGTGCAGTGCCAGCTCAGGTGTTCCCTGAGGCGTTCGTTGAACCAGCCTTTCTGCTCGCCGTTCATGTCCAGGTAGTCGCTGAGCGTCCACGGAATGATCACATCGAGATTGCGATAGGCCAGGCCGACACGGCTGCAAGCGCCGAGGGCGAGGGTCAGGATCAGTAGAGCGGCGAGGCGTTGGAACCAGCTAGACATGGGCGAATCCTTGCGAAAGCCAGCCTTGAGGGTCTGATTCTCATCTGAACACAGGAGGGGCCCGGCAGTTCAGCCCATCAAAAGAACGGGCGTTCGGCCTTGAGCGTGACCAGCCCGTCGCACTGACTGTTATGCCCGGAATAGGCCGAGCAATCGCTGCCGCTGAGGCTCGAATTGCTGTAGATCAGGTCAAGATCGATGCCCATGAACGGCCGGGAAAACTTCACCGACCAATCGGTAAAACTGCTGACATAACCGCCGTCCACCGAGACCGGCGTGTTGAGCTGATGGGTGGTGTATTTCATGCTGATCCCGATGCCGAACGGCTGATTGCCGCCCAGGTCGGCAAACAGGGTGTTGTTCTGTTTATCCGGATCGTTGCTCAGGGCGATGCCGATCCGGCTGCCGAGCAGGGTCAGGCCACCGAACAGTTCCTGGCTGTCGAGGGTGTCGACCTTGGGATAGCTGTAATGGATCATCCCGACTTCGTAGCCGAGGGTTTGATCGAAAGGTTGTTTGAAGCCGACGTAGGAATCGATTTCGAGATTCTTCCCCGGCGTGAGGCCCATGCTCGGTGCGTACTGGCCGACATACAGGCCGCTGTCGTGGCTCAGGTCCAGGCCGCCGTGGAACGAACCGACCGCCGAAGGCTTGACCAGCCCTTGGGCCATGCTGCGGCTGGGCGTGGTGCCGAGCTTGAGGTCGAAGTCGCCGAGCTCACGCTGGAAAATCTGCGCATGCGCCGCCGGGCTTGTCAGCAGGCCTACAAGTAATAAACAGAAGGGTTTGAGCATGCGTCACTCCTTGAATAGCGAGTGCAGGCTGGTAAACCTGCTGAAACGCTTGATCCAGACGCGTGCAAGGATACCGGCGAATGATCGGCATCGAGGGCCGTTCGTCGATTTCTGCGGTTTTGAATGTTTGATTAAACGCGAGAGAGGTCTTGCGAGGGATCCGGTCCAGACGCTTCGAAACTCAAAGCGCCTTTGGACTGGTGTGCTGCGGGGGTGTTACTTCTTGCCCAGGCTGATCTGCTTGGACGGGCCGAACGTCTGGCCGCTGACGCCCTTGGCAATTTGCTGGATCTCGCCGCCGGACTTGAGGAATGCCGCGATCTGATCGTTGATCGATTCGCTGGTTTCAACGGCTGGAGCTGGCTTTGCTTTGCTGGTGGATGCTTTTACACGCATGGCGGCCATTAACCTGTAGAAAAGTAACTCGGCCAGGCATCGTACAGGAATAACTTGACAATTGCTTGGTAAATATCCCCCGGAATAACCCAGTGCGCAGGTGGATTATTCGCGATTAATTATTCGAAATATCCCGCTAACCTGCTGTTTTAAATAACAACATTTATTCGATTTCGGTATGCCAGACCGGCTCGGGATCAGGCAAAAGCCGTCACGCTGGCCTGACGAGCGGCGCAAAATGCTGGAAAATCAAGGCCTCCCACAGATTTTCACTCGGCGGTCCGATCTGGCGACCGACGAATCCGGCAAAACCGGGTAGAATGCCGCCCACGCAATGAGGGTATTGGAAATGGCTTTAGTCGGGCGTTACAACAGTTTGCAAGTGGTGAAACACACTAACTTCGGTTTATATCTGGACGGCGGTGCCGACGGCGAAATTCTTTTGCCCAACCGTTACATCCCTAAAGATATTCCCAGCGAAGATGAAGACTGGCTCAATGTTTTCATTTATCTGGACAGCGATGACAAACTTATTGCCACCACTGAAAAACCAAAAGTTCAGGTCGGTGAGTTTGCCAGTTTGAAAGTTGTTGAAGTCAACAGCATCGGCGTGTTCCTCGACTGGGGCCTGCCGAAGGATCTGCTGCTGCCGTACTCCGAAGAAAAACGCCAGATGACTGCCGGCGAGTACTGCGTGGTGCACGTCTACCTCGACAAGCACACCCGCCGCATCACCGCCACCGCGCGCCTGGATCGTTATCTGGACAAGACCCCGGCCAACTACAGCGCGGGCCAGGAAGTTGATCTGCTGGTCGCCGAAGCCACCGACATGGGCTTCAAGGCGATCATCAACAACAAGCACTGGGGTTTGATTCACAAGAATGAAATCTTCAAGTTCATGCGGGCCGGCATGCGCGAGAAAGGCTTCATCAAGGAAGTGCGCGCCGACGGCAAGATCAGCCTGAGCCTGCAACCAGTGGGGCAGGAAGCAGCCAGCAGCCTGAACTCGAAGATCCTCGCGAAGTTGCGCGAAAGCAACGGCACCCTGGCCGTCAGCGACAAGAGCGATCCGGCACTGATCAGCAGCCTGTTCGGTGTCAGCAAGGGCAACTTCAAGAAGGCTATCGGTTCGTTGTACAAGAACGGCCAGATTGTCATTCACGCCGATCGCATTGAACTAACCTGAGTCTCCCGTGGCCCATGTTGCATGGGTTCACTTGAGGTCGGGCAGATGAAAAAAGCGCTGATTGCCTACGTTGCCACATTGCTGGCGTTTCTTCTGCTCGACGGTATCTGGCTCGGAGTGTTGATGGCGCCGACCTATCGCGAACTGCTCGGTTCGCTGATGCTTGAAAAACCGTTGCTGGTGCCGGCAGCGGTTTTTTATTGCCTGTACGTCTTCGGCTGTGTGGTGTTTGTGGTGCTGCCATCGCTGACCTGGCAACGCGCCGCCCGGATGGGCGCGCTGCTCGGGCTGGTCGCTTATGGCACCTATGACCTGACCAACTGGGCGACATTGCGCGGCTGGTCAGCACAGGTGTCGCTGATGGATTGGGCCTGGGGGACGTTTGCCACGGCGCTGGCCTGTACGGTCGGGTTCCGGGCCGCTCGCCGAAGCTGACGGCGGGCATGACGCAACAGGGCAATTGCATGTCTTTGCCGGGCGGCAATTTCTGTCCGACTGGTTGATAATCCCTGCCATTCTTCTTCGCCCCGGACAAAGAGCCGGGGCTTTGCTTTGACCATTGGAAAAACTGCCATGTCGTGTGTGTTCGAGGTGTCGAGGTGAGCGTCAGTCGGCGCAGTGCCGACGGGTTCGCCCTGCAAGTGATGATCGGCCTGTGCCTGATCTGGGGCGTGCAGCAGGTGATGATCAAGTGGGCGGCGACCGACATTGCGCCGGTGATGCAGGCGGCGGGGCGGTCGGGAATTTCCGCGTTGCTGGTAGGACTGCTCATCTGCTGGAAGGGCGGCTGGGATCAGGTCGGTGCTACCTGGCGCGGCGGCTTGCTGGCCGGTGCCTTGTTCGGTCTGGAGTTCCTGTTCATCTCCGAAGGCTTGCAGTTGACCACGGCGGCGCACATGTCGGTGTTCCTCTACACCGCGCCGATTTTCACCGCGCTGGGCGTGCATTTCCTGTTGCCGAGCGAGCGCTTGCGGCCGGTGCAATGGCTGGGGATCTTCATGGCGTTTGTCGGGATTGCCGTGGCGTTTGCCGGCGGCGTGTCGTGGGACAACCTCGACCGCCGCATGCTGATGGGCGATGCCCTCGGCGTGCTGGCCGGCGCCAGTTGGGGCGCGACCACCGTGGTGGTGCGCGCCTCGCGCCTGTCGGAAGCGCCGGTGACGCTGACGCTTTTTTACCAGCTGATTGTCGGCTTCATCGGCCTGTTGCTGATCGCGCTGCTCAGCGGCCAGATCACCCACGTCAGCCTGACCGTCGTAGCCGTGGGCAGCGTGCTGTTCCAGGGACTGGTGGTGTCGTTCTTTAGTTACCTGACCTGGTTCTGGCTGCTGCGCCGTTATCTGGCGGCCAACCTCGCCGTTTTTTCCTTCATGACGCCGTTGTTCGGCGTCACGTTCGGCGTGGTACTGCTCGGCGAAGAATTGAGCCTGAACTTCATCATCGGCGCCGTGCTGGTGTTGCTCGGCATTACCTTCGTCAGCGCGGAACAGTGGGTGCGTCGGCGCCTGCGCAAAGCCCTCGGTCAGCCGTAACCGATTTGCACGCCAGACCGCCGGCAATCAGCAGGCCGCTGCCGGCGATCACCAGCGCCGGTTGCAGGCCACCGCTGAAGTGGCTGCTGACCGCCGCCAGCAACGGCCCGCTGAGCTGACCGACGGCGAAGCACGCGGTGAGCAGGCCGGCGTTGCGCTGGGTGGCGTGGGGCGCCAGTTCCCTGGAGCGTTGCATCACCAGTTGCATGCAGGCCAGGAACGGCGTGCCGCACAGGAGCACACCCAGTGCCAGGCCGAGGCCGCTGCCCAGCAGGCAGGCAAAGACACCAGCAGCCTGCAGCCACAACGTTGCCATCAACCAGTGCCGGGTGGTTCGCGGATCGTGCCGACGCAAACTCACCAGCAACACGCCAATGGCGGCGCCGAGGCCGAAGCACGGCCAGAACAGATCGGCCTGCCACTGTCCGTGAAACTGCGCGTTAGCCATCTGCGACAGAAACGTGGCCGGGATGATGTAGCCCACGCCATACAAGGCATACACCACCGCCAAACGCCCAATGCCGCGATTCGCCGAACTCACGGCAGTCGCTGTGGCCGGCACACCGACGCCCGGTTGCGGCAGGATCCGTACGATCCCCAGCAACATCAGCAGCGCCACAGCAGCGTAAATCAACCACAGGGTAGCGGAAGTCTGCTGCGCCAGATGTGAGAACAGCGCCAGCAACCCCGTCAAAAAAATTCCCAACCCCGGCCCGGCAAACACCAGCGCGCCCAACCGTGGACGACCCGCCGCCGCAGCCAGCGGCTGACTCAGCGCAGTAATCATCACCAGCACCCAGGCGCTCGCGACACCGGTGCCGAAACGCAGCAGCAAGTGCGACCAGAAACCGTTGGCCCAGAACGACGCCAGCGTCAGCAACACACACAACCACAGACCGCCATGCAGGCGCCGCTGCACCTGATCCGGCCGCCGGGAAAACATCGCATCCACCGCGCCGAGCAGGTAACCGAGGTAGTTGGCCGCCGCAATCAGACCGGCGGCGGTCAGGTCGATCTGGCCTTCGCTGAGCAGGTGCGGCAGTTGCGGGGTGAGGGCGAAACGCCCGATGCCCATGGCCATCATCAGGGCAATGAAACAGGCGGATAAGCGAATCAGCGGGGACATGGTCTGAATTCCGTTGCAGGTTCAATGACCGTCAGGCTAGGACTGATTGACTTTCTTTAAAATTGAATAATAGTGAGTAACTTGTTCAGTTCAGGAGAAAGGTTGTGGAGTTCAGCCAATTGCGGATCTTCCAGGCCGTGGCGGAGGAGGGCTCGATCACCCGCGCCGCCGAACGTTTGCACCGCGTGCCGTCGAACCTGTCGACCCGGCTTAAACAGCTGGAGGAGCAACTGGGCGTCGAACTGTTCGTCCGTGAGCGTCAGCGTTTGCAGTTGTCGCCTGCGGGAAAAGTCCTGCTGGACTACACCGGCAAACTGTTCGCCCTGCGCGATCAGGCCAGCGCGGCGGTGATGGGCGGGCAGCCGGCGGGGGATTTCATGCTCGGTACGCTGTACAGCACCGCCGCGATCCATTTGCCGGCGCTGCTCGCGCGCTATCACAAACAATATCCGGCAGTGAATCTTCAGGTGCAGTCCGGGCCCAGTGGCGAGTTGCTCGAAGGCCTGCTCACCGGGCGCCTCGACGCCGCGCTGGTGGACGGCCCGCCGCAACTGGCCGGGATTGACGGTGTGCCGTTGTGCAACGAGCGGCTGGTGCTGATCAGCGAGGCCGATCACCCGCCGATACGCAGCGCCAAGGATGTCGAGGGGCGGGCGGTTTTCACCTTCCGTCATGGCTGCGCCTATCGCGCGCGGCTGGAAGCGTGGTTCGCGCATTATCAGGCGGCAATGGGCCGGGCGATGGAGATCGAGTCCTATCAGGGCATGCTCGCCTGCGTGATTGCCGGCAGCGGTGTGGCGCTGATGTCGGAGTCGATGCTCGCCAGCCTGCCGGGGCGCGAAAGCGTGGCGGTGCACCCGCTGGCCGAGCCTTTTGCCAGTGCGACAACATGGCTCATGTGGCGCCGGGGCATGGTCGGTGCCAACCTCAATGCGTGGATCGAACAGCAGCAGGCGCTCTATCCCGTGGCTGGCGAAGACGTGCGGGAAACGGCTTGAACGAACGGTCAGGGATTTGGATCAATTCAGTAACAGATCATTGCGGATTTGGCCGAGCATTGCGTAGGACTTCGGACTATTATCAGTGCGAAGCGGCCTCAGAATTCCGGACGCTCAGCACCACCCTGAAGGGGGCATGACGATGAAAGAGAAAATTCAAAACTGGCTGCACGATTTGGGTGTTGCCCTCGGCTTGATCGAACCGCCTCTGCAACCGGTCCCGATTCGCACCGATGACGAACAGCGTCGGCGTCAGCCACGTCGGCGGTAATGCCCCGCTTTGAAGGGTCAAAGGTTTTAAACGACAAAAGATCGCACCCGGCCGTCGCTCCATTGGAGTGGCGGGCGGGTGCGATCTTTTGTTTTCAGTGACGCCCGATTTCCATCAGAAACCGGCTCAGGTCATTCGCGGTTTTCGCGGTCTTGAGCATCCGGTCCTCTTCGGCGGTGAAGGCCGTCAGTCCGAATTCATCTTCCAGGTGGAAGATCAGATCTTCAATATCCGCTTTTTCCAGCCCCAGTTGCGCAAGGCTGGTGTGGTCGTCGAATTCACGATTTTCCAACAGACGCAGGATGAACCGGTGCACGGCAGCACGTACGGCAGCTCTTCTCATGGCAGATGTTCAAAAGTGGTGGGGCTGACCTGAGTACAGCAGGCCTCAGGCGTGCCGACGCAACCATTCGTCAATCATCCCGCGCAGATGCGCTCCGGAAAAACTGCCGAAGTGCCCGCCATGCACGGTGCGAATCTTCAGAGCCTGCAAGCGACGCAGGCTGGCGGCGTAATCTTCAAGATTCGAGTGGTAGGCGTCTTCGATCAACGGCCCGTCGTAGATGATGTCACCACTGAACAGTGTCTCTGTGGCCGCTTCGTAAAGGCTGATCCCGCCCGGTGAATGCCCCGGCGTGTGCAGCACCTGCAGCGTGCGATTGCCCAGGTCCAGCACATCGCCGTCCTCGACAAACCCGGTGGCCGGCGCCGCCTTGACCCGGTATTCGGCATAGCACAACGGGCAATCCGGGTGCGCTTCGAACATGTCGTCGCCGACGAAGGCCCGGCTCAGATCATTCTCGCCATCCGGCGCCGCCAGAATGTCCGCTTCGGCGGGATGCACCAGCCGTTCGGCAAATTCATGATGCCCGGCGATGTGGTCGAAATGGCAATGACTGGCCACCGCCACCAGCGGCCGCTCGGTCAGCCACGGCAGTTGCTCGCGCAGGCTGACCAGCCCGGAACCGCTGTCGAGCAGCAGATCCTTGTCCCGCCCCTGAACGTGCCACAGGTTGCAGCGGTAGAAGGGGCGGATGAACGGCTCGTGAATCAGCCGAATGCCGTCGCTCAGGTTTTGCACTTCGAACCACTGATCGCGAGAAACAATCTTCATCAAGCATTTTCTCCAGACGAAAAAAACGGGTGTGGCAACCGACGCCACACCCGCCGAAGAAAGTTGTTGCTACGGCTTCAGCTTAGATCGCGCTGGCCACCACGTTTGGGCGACGGGACATCAGGCTGACCACCACAAAACTCACCAGACCCACAGCCAGGCTGTAGTAGATCGGCGTGTTGGCATCCAGACCATCCTTGAACATGAACAGCAGGGCGGTGGCGAAACCCAGGCCCATGCTGGCGATGGCGCCGGCAGTGGTCGCGCGTTTCCAGAAGATCGCACCGATCAGCGGGATCAGCATGCCGCCCACCAACAGGTTGTAAGCGAGGGTCAGAGCGCTGATCACGTCGTTCACAACCAGAGCAATACCCAGCACCACGACACCGGTCAGCAGGGTGAACAGACGGTTCACACCCAGGCTCGACTGTTTGCCGCCACGCAGTTTCGGCAGCAGGTCTTCAGTCAGGGTGGTGGCCGCGGCGAGCAGGCCGGCGCTGGCGGTGGACATCATCGCGGCCAGGGCAGCGGCGATCACCAGACCACGGATGCCGTCCGGCAGCGACAGTTTGACGATCGCGGCGAAGGCGTTGTTGACGTTGTCCAGA
Source organism: Pseudomonas sp. B7 (assembly GCF_016735645.1). Lineage (NCBI taxonomy): Bacteria > Pseudomonadati > Pseudomonadota > Gammaproteobacteria > Pseudomonadales > Pseudomonadaceae > Pseudomonas > Pseudomonas sp. B7. Next base: position 160,936 of record NZ_JAERRE010000010.1, on the reverse strand, counting down.
TCCGGGATCAGCACGTGTGCAGCCATGCCGATCAGGGCGCAGGCCAGACCGTAGAGGATGCAGTAGATGCCCGCGAAGCTACCGGCGTACTGAGCCACTTTTTCGTTCTTGACGGTGAACACCCGTTGCCAGATGTCCTGACCGATCAGAATGCCGAAGAAGTAGATCATGAAGTAGGTAATGATCGTGTCCCAGCCGATGGTGGTGAAATTGAATGCCGCAGCCGGCAGCTTCAGCACCAGTTCGTCCCAGCCGCCGACGCGGTACAGGCAGATCGGCAACAGGATGAACATCAGGCCGACGGTCTTGATGATGAACTGGACGATGTCGGTCAGGGTCAGCGACCACATGCCGCCGATGGCCGAGTACACCACGACCACGCCACCGCCGAGCAGTACCGAGATCCAGAACGGCAGGCCGAAAAGAACCTGAAGAACGGTGCCGATGGCGAGGATCGAGGTCACGCCGATCATCAGCGCGTAGGCCAGCATGATCGCCGCGCTCGCCGAGCGGGCCATCGGGTTGTAGCGTTTTTCCAGGACCTGGGTAACGGTGTAGATCTTCAGTTTCAGCAGCGGCTTGGCCAGGAACAGGTTCAGCGCCACGATGCCGCAACCCAGTGCCGCGCACAGCCAGAAACCGGAGATGCCATGCACGTAGCCCAGACGCACGGTGCCGACGGTGGACGCGCCACCGAGAACGGTCGCAGCCATGGTGCCCATGTACAGGCTAGGGCCGAGGTTACGCCCGGCGACCAGGAAGTCCTCGTTGGTCTTGGCCTTGCGCATGCCGAAGTAGCCGAGCAAGAGCATGCCGGCGGCGTAGATGAGGACGACGAATAAATCCAAAGCCATGATGGCGTGTCTCCGATTGTCTTTTTTATGGGGTGGAACACTGTGGGAGAAGGCTGACCCCCACAGGCGATTCGTTTATCAGGCAGCCTGGCGCAGCGCCGCTTCAGCCGGCGCATGCGCGCCTTTGCTCCGGGGATCCTTCGGGCCGTAGACCAGCGCCGGTTCCGGAAACAGGCTCAGCAACATCAGGTACATCACCGACGCCAGACCGAGGGTCACCAGCAGGCTGATGTCGATGCCGCCGGCCAGTTCACCGAGCGGGCCGACGAACTGCCCCGGCAGGTTGACGAAGCACAGGCCGACCGCCGCGCTCGGGATCCACGCACCCAGACCGCGCCAGTTCCAGCCGTGGCTGAACCAGTAGCGTCCGCCTTGCTCGCCGCGCGTGAACACTTGCAGGTCGTCCGGGCAGTAGAAGCCGCGACGTACCACCAGGCCGATGATCATGATCACCATCCACGGGGTGGTGCAGGTGATGATCAGCACGGCGAAGGTCGACACGCTCTGCACCAGGTTCGCCGCAAAGCGCCCGATGAAGATGAAGGCAATCGACAGCACGCCGATCAGCAACGTCGCCTTGACTCGCGATAGCAGTCGCGGGAACACGCTCGACATGTCCAGCCCGGTGCCATACAGCGACGTGGTGCCGGTGGACATGCCGCCGATCACCGCAATCAGGCACACCGGCAGGAAGAACCAGCTCGGCGACACCGCCAGCAGACCGCCGACGTAGTTGTTGGCCGCAATGTAGTCCGGCGCCTGAATCGCGACGATGGTCGCAGTGGTCAGGCCAAACAGGAACGGGATGAACGTCGCGATCTGCGACAGAACCACCGCCGCCATGATCCGCTGACGCGAGGTTTCACGCGGGATGTAGCGGGCCCAGTCGCCGAGGAACGCGCCGAAGGAAATCGGATTGCTCATCGCCACCAGCGCGGCGCCGATGAACGCGGCCCAGAAGCCCGGCTGGCCGAGGCTGACAGTGCCGGCGTAGTGCGAATCGAAAGGACCGGCGAAGGCAAAGATGCCCAGCAGGAACAACAGGCTCGCGCTCCACACCGCGACCTTGTTCACCCACAGCAGGAAGCGGAAGCCGTAGATGCACACGGTCAGCACCAGAATCGCGAACAGACCGTAGGCCAGGCCCAGGGTCAGGTCGGTTTCCGGCAGGCCGATCAGGCGTTTCGCACCACCGATCAACGCATCCCCCGAACTCCACACCGAGAGCGAGAAGAAGGCGATGGCGGTCAGCAGCGACAGGAACGAACCGACGATCCGCCCGTGCACGCCGAAATGTGCACCGGACGACACGGCATTGTTGGTGCCGTTGAGCGGGCCGAACAGGCCCATCGGTGCAAGGATCAGCGAGCCGAGCAGCACGCCCGAGACAATCGCCCAGACGCCCGCCTGAAAGGACAGGCCGAACAGCACCGGGAAACTGCCGAGCACGGCGGTGGCAAAGGTATTCGCGCCGCCAAAGATCATGCGGAACAAGTCCACGGGACCGGCGGTGCGTTCGTTGTCCGGGATCTGTTCGACCCCGTGGGTTTCAATCTGCGTAAGGCTTTGGTCTTTGTTGTTGTTATTCATGATCTGCTCCGATCATAAAGGCGCGCTCATCGTGCGTGAGCGTCACCTGTCTTGGCTAAGGGGATGGCAGCCCTTCCGGCATTGCGGACAAATGTTCGTGGCAGGCCAGCCAATGGCCTTGTTGTTCTAGGCTCGACGCTTGTTTTCTGAAAACAATCGTCTCGCGCTCCTGGCTGAAGTGTTGCTCCCCTTGCATGCGCAGCTCGGTGGCCACGTCATGGATGAAAATCGCCACGTCACCCTGCAGGCTGACGAAGGCGTTGCTCGAGGTGCAGGACAGCACCTCGAAGCCATCCTCGGCGCGCCAGCTGTCCCACAACGCCTGATAGGCATCGCGCGACAGCAGGGGCTGTTCGAGGGTGTAGAACACGAAGCTCGCATCGGCGCTGAAGGCGCCGAAGTAGGCTTCGCGATCGTTGCGGGCGAAGGCGGACACCAGATCGGCGGCCGCTTTCAGAACCTGATCACGTTCGTTCATGACCCGACCCTCAGCGGTGGACCACGCCCGGCAGTACGCAGAGCATTTCGTACAGCAGGTTGGCGGCCAGCAGCGAGGTGTTGCCGGTGGTGTCATAAGCGGGCGAGACTTCTACCAGATCGCAGCCGATCAGGTCGAGGCCCTGGCAGCCGCGAACGATTTCAATTGCCTGAATGGTCGTCAGACCACCGATTTCCGGGGTGCCGGTGCCAGGCGCCCAGGCCGGGTCGATGCCGTCGATGTCGAAGCTCAGGTACACCGGGCCGCCACCGACTTTCTCGCGCACTTCGGCCATCAGCGGTGCCAGCGACTTGTGCCAGCACTCTTCGGCCTGCACCACGCGGAAGCCCTGATCGCGGCTCCAGTTGAAGTCGTCAGCGGTGTAGCCCTGCGCACGCAGACCGATCTGCACCACACGGTCGCAGTCCAGAAGACCTTCTTCGACCGCACGACGGAAGGTCGTACCGTGGGCGATCTTCTCGCCGAACATGTGATCGTTGACGTCAGCGTGGGCGTCGATGTGTACCAGACCGACCTTGCCGTGCTTTTTGTGGATCGCACGCAGGATCGGCAGGGTGATGGTGTGGTCGCCGCCCAGGGTCATTGGGATCACGTTGTGCTCGAGGATGTTGTCGTAGGCTTCTTCGATGATGCGCACGGCGTCGAGCAGGTTGAAGGTGTTGATCGCCACGTCACCGATGTCGGCAACCGACAGCGAGTCGAACGGCGCAGCGCCGGTGGCCATGTTGTACGGGCGGATCATCACCGATTCGGTGCGGATGTCGCGAGGCCCGAAGCGGGTGCCGGGGCGCAGCGAAGTACCGATGTCCAGTGGCACGCCAACAAAGGCAGCGTCCAGGCCGGCAGCGGTCGGAACATGGGGGAGTCGGAGCATGGTGGCGATGCCGCCGAAGCGCGGCATTTCGTTGCCGCCCAGTGGTTGGTGAAGAATCTTGTCCACGGGTAGGGCCTCATCGTCTTTGTTTTATTTATGTCGGCGCACCGCATTCGCAAGGTCACGGGCACCGCTGTGGGCCGATTCTGCGAAATGTAGTGGGGCGGAAGAATCGCTACGGGCAAATACTTAGTTCAGAAATTTCTAAACTAATGGAAGGGGTGGAGATAGACTTCTCGCCTATGCTCGTTGCCCGATCAGTGGAGTAGACATGGCCAACGCTTTACCCGACCTGAAACTGTTGCGCATCTTCGTCAGCGTCGTGCGCCATCAGGGGTTTGCCAACGCGCAGCAGGAACTCAACCTGTCGACCTCGGCGATCAGCACCTACATGAGCCAGCTCGAAGCCGCGCTCGGTCTGGTGCTGTGCCATCGCGGGCGCGGTGGTTTCAGCCTGACCAGCAAGGGCGAACTGTTCCATCAGGAAACCCTGCGTCTGCTGGCCGAACTCGAAGGTTTCGAGCAATACGCGGCAGCGCTCAAGGGCGAACTGCGTGGCACGCTCAACCTCGGGGTGATCGACTCCACGGTCAGCGACAAGGCCCTGCCGTTCGCCGAAGCCATCGGCGCCTACAGCCAGGAACACCCGGCGGTGCATTTGCATCTGTCGGTGATGAGCCCGTATGAACTGCAACTCGGCGTGCAGGACAACCGCCTCGATCTGGCCATCGGCGCATTCTCCACGCGCATGAGCGGTCTGGTGTACATGCCGCTGTACCGCGAGCAGCACTGGCTGTATTGCAGCAGCCGTCACCCGTTGTTCAACGAACGGCGGATTCCCGAGCAGGTCATCACCCAGCAACGCATGGTCGGGCGCGGTTACTGGAGCCAGGCCGAACTGGCGCGCCACGGTTTCAAGCACAGCGCCGCGACGGTGGAAAGTATGGAAGCGCAGCTGATTCTGGTGCTGTCCGGTGCCTACATCGGTTACCTGCCGGAGCACTACGCCCAGGCCTGGGCCGACAAGGGCGACCTGCGGGTGCTGCTGCCGGCCACCTTCGGCTATCAGGCGCCGTTTTCCATGATCATGCGCCGTGGCCGCAGCCGCGAGCCGCTGATCCAGACTTTCCGCGATCTGCTCAAAGCGCAGCTCAATCAGGCCTGAGAACATGTCCAGACCCCAATGCCTGCGCTGCCTGCGCCCACAAACCCATTGCCTGTGCCCGCTGATCCCCAGCCTCGACAGCCGCACCCGGGTGTTGCTGTTGCAGCACCCGAGCGAGGTCAATCACGCGCTCAACACCGCACGGCTGGCAGCGCTCGGGTTGAACAATGCCGAGCTGATGGTCGGTGAGGTTTTCGAGGATTTGCCCGCGCTGCTGAACCGACCGGGGTATCGGGCGCGGTTGTTGTTTCCGGCGGACGATGCGCAACCGATGCAGGCGTACACCGCGTCCGATGAACCGCTGTTGCTGGTGGTGCCGGACGGCACGTGGCGCAAGGCGCGCAAGATGTTGCACCTCAATCCCTTGTTGGCGGCGTTGCCACGGGTGACGCTGGCCGAAGGCGGGATTTCCCGGTATCGGCTGCGCAAGGCGCCGGGGCCGGGGGCGCTGTCGACCATCGAGGCGATTGTTCAGGCGTTGCAGACGCTGGAAGCGCCGGCGTCTTTCGAGCCGTTGCTCAAGCCGTTCGAGGCGTTGATCGAAGGGCAGATTGCGGCGATGGGGGAGGAGACTTTCCAGAAGAATCACGGTGGCTGATCGGACTCAGACCGATCGGACTCGCCCTGATCGTTCCCACGCAGAGCGTGGGAACGATCAATTCACCGCAAAGTCCGGATCATCACTAGCGCTCGCGCATCGCCTCGGTCCGGGCCTTGAGCACCGGTTTTAGCAGGTAATCCAGCACGCTTTTCTCCCCGGTAATGATGTCCACCGTCGCCACCATCCCCGGAATGATCAACAGCGGTTTCACATCCCCGCCCAGATGGTTTTTGTCGGTACGCACCTGGATCAGGTAGAAGCTGTTGCCCTTGTCATCGGTGATGGTGTCGGCGCCGATCAGCTCAAGTTTGGCACTGAGCCCGCCGTAGATCGTGTAGTCGTAGGCGCTGAACTTGACCATGGCTTTCTGGCCCGGATGCAGAAATGCAACGTCCTGCGGCCGGACCTTGGCCTCGATCAGCAGGTTGTCTTCCAGCGGCACGATTTCCACCATGTCGCTGCCCGGCTGCACCACGCCGCCGATGGTGTTGACCTTCATCTGCTTGATCACCCCGCGCACCGGCGAGGTCACGGTGGTGCGGCTGACACGGTCGTCGATGGCGATGCTCGACGCGGTGATTTTCGACAGGTCGGTGCGTTTCTCGTTGAGCTCCTTGGCCGCCTCGGAACGGAAGGTCTGCTCCGATTCGTCGATCTTGCTTTTGATCTCGTTGATCGCCGATTCGGCCCGGGGAATGGCGAGCGTCGTGGCATTCAACGAGCCCCGAATTTCCACTGCGCTACGACGTAGACGGAGGATTTCCACGGGCGAAACCGCCCCGGTTTTCACCAGCGGCTCCGACATGTTCATTTCCTGTTGCAGCAGTGCAAGGCTCGAACTGTATTGCCCCTGTTTCGACCGAAACTCGGCCAGCTCCTGCGCCTTCTGCCGCAGTTGTTCGCTGAGGGTGCGTTGCTCGCTGGCCAGCCGCCGTTGCCGTTGTTCGTACAGCGAACGCTCGTCCTCGGCCACTTGCGGAGCCTTGGCGATCACCTCGTCCGAGAGCTTGAACGGCCGGCCTTCGGCTTCGGCGGACAAGCGTTCGACCTGCGCGGTCAGGGCATAACGATCGGCCTCGCTTTCACCCTTGTTCGACAGAAACCGCGTGTCATCCAGACGCAGCAAGGTATCGCCCTTGCTGACCATTTGCCCTTCACGCACGAAGATCTCGGTAACGATCCCGCCCTCGAGGTTCTGGATCACCTGGACCTTGCTCGACGGAATCGCCTTGCCTTCGCCCATGGTCACTTCCTGAAGCACGGCGAACTTGGCCCAGACCAGCGCACTGATCAGCAGCGCCGCCGCCAGCCACACGGTGATGCGCGACCAGCGTGGCGAATCCTGCAGCGAGGCACCGGCGGTTTCCGGCATGAATTCGGCTTCGGCGCTTTTACCGAAGCTGTCGAAATAACCGCGCGGTTTTGAAGGTGAGGAAGCAGACATGGGGCAACTCCTAGACCGCTGCCGAGCCGACCCGGCCCTTGCGCAGCGCATCGATGACCGCTTCTTTCGGACCGTCGGCGACGATCCGGCCGTTGTCCAGCACCAGCAACCGGTCCACCAGGCTCAGCATCGAGGTGCGGTGGGTGACCAGCAGCAAGGTTTTGCCCTGCACCCAGCCGTGCAGCTTCTGGCGCAAGACGTCTTCGCTGCTGTTGTCCATGGCGCTGGTGGGTTCGTCGAGCAGCATGATCGGTGGGTCGAGCAACAGCGCCCGCGCCAGCAATACGGCTTGGCGCTGGCCACCGGAAAGCAATTGTCCGCGCTCGCCCACCGGCCGGTCGAAGCCTTGCGGATGTTGCCGTGCAAGCTCGGTGACGCCGGTCAGTTCGGCCACTTCGAGCATCCGTGAATCGCTGATGTAGCGGGCACCGAGGGTCAGGTTGTCGCGCAGGCTGCCGGCCAGCAGCGGCAGGTCGTGGGCCACGTAACCGATCTGCTGGCGCAGGTCGGCGACATCCAGTTGCCGCAGGTCGAGGCCGTCGAGCAGCAACTGGCCTTCTTCCGGTTCGTAGAAGCCCATCACCAGCCGCGCCAAGGTGCTTTTGCCCGAGCCGCTGCGGCCGATGATGCCGATCCGCTCGCCGGGTTTGACGCTGAAGCTGACGTTGCTCAGGGCCGGCGCGTTCTGGCCGTTGTAGTGGAAAGTCACCGTGTTGGCGTCCAGCGCGCCTTGCAGTTGCGTGCGCTCCAGCGGCCGCTGTTTGCCGTCGCGCTCCTGAGGCAGGGACATCAGCGCGTCCGTGCTTTTCATGGTCAGTTGCGCTTGCTGGTAACGAGTAATCAGCCCGGCGATCTGGCCCAGCGGTGCGAGCACGCGGCTGCCGAGCATGTAAGTCGCTACCAGCGCGCCGACGCTGAGGTTGCCGGCGATGATGCTGTAGACCCCGGCCACAATCGTCGCCATCCCCGAAAACTGCTGGATGAACAGCGTGCCGTTGGTGGCCAGCGCCGAGAGATTACGCGCATGGCTGTCGAGGCGGGTGAGGGCGCCGTGGGTGCTTTCCCATTTGTGTTGACGCTCGCTTTCGGCGCTGCACGCCTTGAGGGTTTCCAGGCCGCCGAGGGTTTCGATCAGCAATGCCTGGCGCTCGGCGCCGAGGCTCAGGCTTTTCTGCACGGTGTCGCGCAGGCGGGCCTGAATGATCATCGCGAACACGATCGTGATCGGAAACGCCAGCAGCGGAATCACCACCAGCCAGCCACCGAGCAGGCCGATCACCACCAGCATCAACACCACGAAGGGCAGGTCGATCAGGCTGGTCAGGGTCACGGCGGTAAGGAATTCCCGCAGGCCCTGAAAGTCATGAATGCTCTGGGCGAATCCGCCGATGGTCGCCGGCCGGGCCTTCATCGCCATGCCGGTGATGCGCTCGAATAAAGTCGCGGAAAGGATCACGTCGGTCTTCTTGCCGGCAGTGTCCAGCAAGTGCGCGCGCACCACCCGCAGCACCAGTTCGAACCCGGTGCCGATCAGCAGCCCGATGGCCAGCACCCACAGGGTCGACGTGGCCTGGTTCGGCACCACGCGGTCGTAGGTCTGCATGACGAACAGCGGCACCATCAGGCCCAGCAGGTTGATCAGGAAACTGGCGAGGATCGCGTCGCTGTAGAGCCATTTCGACAGCTTCAGGGTGTCGCGAAACCATGCCTGCACCCGTGGCACCAACGGTGAGCGCAGGTCTTCGAGTTCATGCCGTGGCCGGGCGAACAGGGCTTGGCCACTATAGTGTTCGGTGAGTTCTTCACGACTGACCCATTGCTCGCCGCCGTCGGCTTCGCTGGGCAGGATCAGCGCCTTGCCGTCTTCGGCAAAACGCCGCAGGACCGCCGTGCGCCCGTTGCCGAGCAGCAACAGCACCGGCAGGTTCAGCGGAGAAATGTCTTTGAGTTCCCGGCGCAGCAAGCGCGCCTGCAACCCGGCCCTGGCTGCGGCGCGGGGCAGCAGGTCCAGGCTCAGGCGTTGTTTGTCCAAGGGCAGCCCGGCGCTCAGGCTGGCGCGACTGACCGTCGCGCCGTGGAGTTTGCAGAGGATCAACAGACCGTCGAGCAACGGGTCATCGAAACTCAGCCGCGGATCGATCCCGGTGTTACCGGGTTGCATGCTGGTCATATTGATCGCTCCCCTGGCACTACATCATCGGGACTACTTCAGTTCAGGCAAGCGTGCTTCGTTCTTCACCTCGGTCGCGGCAATCGCATCGGCTGGTAACACAACCCGCTGCTTGTTCAACAACTGGCCCATGTTCGCCAGCACGCGGTACATCGAATATTCCTCGGTGTAGCGGATTTCGGTGTAGCGACGGTTGGCGTTGTACAGCTCGTTTTCGCTGTCGAGCAGGTCGAGCAGGGTGCGCTGGCCGAGGCCGAACTGATCCTGATACGCGGCGCGCACACGCTTGGTGGTCTCGGCGTATTCGCGGGCGGTCGGGGTCTGTTTCTTGGCGTTGAGCATGGCGTTCCACGCCAGGTGAATGTTCTCGTTGAGCTGGCGCAGGGCGTTGTTGCGGATGTCCATCGCCTGGTTGATCTGGTGCGCGTCGGAAGCCAGTCGCGCCTTGTCGCTGCCGCCACGGAACAGGTTGTAGTTCATCACCACGCCGACCCGCCATTCGTTGTCGTGGCCCTCGTCACCCTGCACGTTGTTGTTGGCGCCGACGGCGGCTTCTGCGTCGAAGCGTGGATAGAACGGCGACTTGGCAACTTCATACTGGCTCTCGGCCGACTGCACGTCAGCCTGGGCGGATTTCAGGTACGGGTTGTTCTCGACCATGCTCTGCTGGGCTTCGGGCAAGGTGGCGGGCAACTCGCCGCGGGTCGAGGCGGGGGTTTCCAGCTCATCGGGCATGCGTCCGACCACGCTGTAGAAGTTCGACTCGGCGTCGGCCAGATCGACTTCGGCAGTGTCGAGGTTGTTCTGCGCCAGCGCCTTACGGGCGACCGATTGATCGGAGTCGGCGGTGCTGCCCACGCCGCGCTCGGTGCGCAGGCCGATCTGGTCGTTGACCCGCAAGTGCGCCTGCAGGTTGTTCCTGGCCAGAGTCACCAGTTCACGGCGCTTGAGCACTTCGAGGTAGACCTCGATGGTGCGCAGCGCCAGGTCCTGGGCGGTGCCCTGGGCGTAATAGGCGCGCGAGTTGGAAACGCCCTTGGTGCGCTCGACTTCGTTTGCAGTGTTGAAACCGTCGAACAGCATCTGCCGCAGACGCAGCTCGGACTGGGTGTAATTGAGGATTTCGGTGTGGTGGTTACCGAAAGCCCGGGTGTTGGTGTTGTCGCTATAGCCGCGCCCGTAGGCAGCGTTCAGATCCACCGACGGATAGAAGCCGCCCTTGGCGACCTTCACCTGTTCATCAGCTGACAGGCGCGCATCCACGCGCGAGGCCAGTTCGGGGTGGGTAGCGATGGTGCTCTGAATCGCTTCGGTGAGGTTCATGGCCTGGGCTTGGGAAGTGCAAGCCATGGCCAGCAAAACCGCGCTGCAGAGGGGGGTTAGTACGCGCATGGGTGCATCTCCCTGAGTCCTGATGGTGTTCCGCTGTCGCCAATTTATTGACGATATTTTTAGTAAAAAGCGTTTCATGCCTGTAACAACAGAGCTAAGAACATCCTGAAGCGTAGCTAAGAAAAAATTTTCATATGGGTTATGCCAAAAAAAACTTATGCGGTTCGCCAAATCCAGCACATTGTTCCACTCGAAAGCCTTTGTTTTATGCGCTTTAGGGAGCACAGAAAGGCTTGAGGAAAGTTCCACTCACTTTGCGACATACGGCGAAGTACTGCTAAAGGGGAGGGACGCGTAGCGGCTGATGAGCGACAGTTTTTTGTCACTCGGGTGATTCACCACCGTTACGTAGCGCTAGTGGGCCTGCTGCATCTAACAGAGATTCCAAGTGCTTGACGGCACTGGCGTTTCTGGATTTGCACAACCTGCGAAACGAACTGTCGAGGTGCGAGCGTCGCCCCGACAACCCGCTTGAGCCATGGGCTGCTTCGCGAACCAGCGCCGACGGTGGTCGGCAGCGGAGGAATGCACATGGCAACGCTCATCGGGACCGTCACTAAAGTCATTGGTCAGGTTTTCGCTCAGTCGGCGGACGGCACTCGTCGCGCACTGGTCGAAGGCGATCGGCTGTTTGCAGGGGATCAATTGATCACCGGGGCGGAGGGGGCGGTTGCCGTCCATCTGCAAAATGGCCAGGAACTGACCCTCGGTCGGGACAGCAGCCTGACCATGACCGGGCAGTTGCTCGCCGATCAGGCCGCCCACGTCAATGCCCCGGAAGCGGTGACCCCGAGCGAGTCGCAACTGACCGACGTCGAACAGATCCAGAAAGCCATTGCCGCCGGCGATGACCCGACCAAAACCGCCGAAGCGACCGCGGCCGGCCCCGGAGCCACCGGTGGTGCGCCGGGTGCGCTGGGTGGCGGCCACAGTTTTGTGTTGCTGACCGAAGTGGCGGGCCGGGTCGATCCGGTCATCGGTTTCCCGACGGCCGGGTTCAACGGCATTCCGGAGTTTCCCGAAGAGCGGCATAACGCCGTGATCGACAACGGTGACGGCCAGGCCACCCCGATTGTTCCGCCTCCACCGCCAGTCAACAATCCGGTCACACTCACCGGGCTGTCTGTTGCCGGTGGCGAATTGAATCTCAACGAAGCCAATCTGCCCGACGGTTCCGCCGCCAACCCTGGCGCGCTGACCCAGACCGGCAGTTTCACGGTGTCGGCGCCGGACGGTCTGAGGAGCCTGAGCATCGGCGGTATCAACGTGATTGTCGGCGGCGTGCCGATCGGTTTCCCGCAATCGATCACCACGCAACTGGGCAATACCCTGACCATCACCGGCTACAACCCGGCCACCGGCACGGTCAGTTACAGCTACACCCTCAACGGCAACGAGACCCACGCAGCGGGCGACGGCGCCAACAACCTCAGCGAACAATTCACCGTGATCGCCGGCGACAGCAATGGCGACACCGCGACTGGCACGCTCGACGTCAACATTACCGACGACGTGCCGAAAGCGTTCGATGACAACAATGGTACGGCGACAGAGACTCAACTGACGCTGACCGGCAACGTCCTGACCAACGACGTGCAAGGTGCCGACCGCGTGCCTGTCGGCGAAAATGCTGGCCCGATCACTGCCGGCACTTTCACCGGGACTTACGGCACCCTGGTGCTGAACGCCAACGGCACTTACACCTACACGCTCAATACCAGCGACGCCGATTTCAAAGCCTTGCACGGCGGCGGCAACGGCACTGAAACCTTCACCTACACCCTGACCGATGCCGACGGCGATACCAGCACCGCCAACCTCGTCTTGCAGATCCACAACAACGACGATCCGGTGATCATCAACGGCCTCGACGTCAACGGCGGTGAACTCACCGTTTACGAAAAAAACCTCGGCGACGGCAGCAGCCCTGACGCTCCAGCCCTGACCCAAAGCGGCACCTTCACCATCACCGCGCTGGACGGCGTCACCACGCTGACCATCGGCGGCATCGCTGTCGTCACCAACGGTGTGGCCACCGGCTTCCCGCAATCGGTAACCACACCACTGGGCAGCACGCTGATCATCACTGGTTTCAACGCTGCAACCGGCGTTGTCAGCTACAGCTACACCCTGGTCGATAACGAAGCGCATCCAACCGCCAACGGCGCCAATGTGCTGAACGAGCAGTTCGCCGTGACCGTGGTCGATGATAACGGCACCACCGCCAATGCCACGCTGGACGTGAACATCGTCGATGACTTGCCAAAAGGCGTGGACGACAGCAACGCGAGCACCGCGTCGGAAACCAACCTCACGTTGAGCGGCAACGTCCTGACCAACGACGTGCAGGGCGCCGACCGCGTACCAACCGGCCCGAATGCCGGCCCGATCACGGCGGGCACTTTCACCGGGACTTACGGCACCCTGGTGCTGAATGCCAACGGCACTTACACCTACACGCTCAATACCAGCGACGCCGATTTCAAAGCCTTGCACGGCGGTGGCAATGGCACTGAAACCTTCACCTACACCCTGACCGATGCCGACGGCGATACCAGCACCGCCAACCTCGTCTTGCAGATCCACAACAACGACGATCCGGTGATCATTAACGGCCTCGACGTGAACGGCGGCGAACTCACCGTCTACGAGAAAAACCTCAGCGACGGCAGCAGCCCTGACGCTCCAGCCCTGACCCAAAGCGGCACCTTCACCATCACCGCGCTGGACGGCGTCACCACGCTGACCATCGGCG